>JBHJGQ010000004.1:0-270489 GCA_050331595.1 Opitutales bacterium | reverse complement strand
CCGTTGCGCTGCTTGGCAATAATCAAATCACGCCGGGGTGCCGGCTTGGCCTCTTCCTCTTCCTCGTTGGCGCGGCTGCACTTGGCCAGCAGCAAGACCACATCGGCGTCCTGCTCGATCGAGCCGGACTCGCGCAGGTCGCTCATACGCGGCTGACGTTTTTCGCGCTCGGACTCGCGATTGAGCTGCGCGAGCACCAGCACCGGCACGTTCAGCTCCTTGGCCATGCCTTTCAACCCGCGGGAAATCTCGGCGATCTGCTGCTCGCGCGGTACCCGGGGGTCCGTCCCGGCGATCAGCTGCAGGTAGTCGACGATCACCAGTCCCAGCTGGTGACGCGCGTGCACCCGTCGGGCTTTGGCGCGTAACTCCATGATGGTCAGGCTTGAAGCGTCGTCGATCCACAAGGGCGCGCTCTTGAGCGCTTTAGCCGACTCGATCAGGTCTTTGTCCTTGCCCTGGAGCAGGCCGTCCTTGAGCAATTGCATGTCGACGCGGGCGTGGCTGCAAAGCAGGCGCATGGCCAGCTGCTGGGCGGGCATTTCCAGGCTGAAGAGGAGCGTGGGTACACCCTTGCTGCCGCGTGGGATCACCGCGGCCTCGGCCATGTTCAGCGCGATGGAGGTTTTCCCCATCGAGGGACGAGCCGCGCAAACGATCATATCGGCCGGGTGCATGCCAAAGAGCAGCTTGTCCAGGTCGCGAAAACCGGTGGTGATGCCGGTCAGCTCGCCCTTATTCTGCAACATGCGGTGAATCAGGTTGATCGCCGGGTCGACGCTTTCCTTGACCAGACGGGCGGACTCGGTGATGCGGTCGCCGCTGAGCGCAAAGATGGACTGCTCAACGTTTTCGAGAAAATGGCCGACGTCCTCGGGGTCGGTGTAGGCTTGCTCCACGGTGTCGCCGCAGGTGCGGATGAGCTGCCGTAAAATCGCCGTATCGCGGACGATGCGCAGGTAATGCAGCAGGTTGACAGTGGTCTCGATGCGGTTGGTCACCTCCAGCAGATACGCCTGCCCACCGATTTCATCCAGCCGCCCGTGAGTGCGCAGCTTCTCAATCAACAGGACCTCGTCGACCGCCGAGCCCTCATTGTAGAGATCGAGGATGGCCTGGAAGAGGACCTGGTGCCCTGGCTTGTAAAAATGCTCCACGCGGAGCTTTTCTTCGATGCAGGCGGTGACGCTTTCCTGCCCGCCTTCCAGGATGCAACAGCCCAGGAGCGCCTGTTCGGCGTCCAGACTGTACGGTGCCACGCGCTCGGTGGAGCGCTGCGGCGGTGCGAATGCGGTGGCTGTGCCGGTGGCGGCAGCCATGGCCGTTCCTTCCTCCTTGAATTCCCCTGACTGTCTCGACGCGGGTCCGCTTTGGGGCGTCCCTCAACGCCCGCCAGCGACACGCTTGCCTCGATGCAAAATGCTCGCTCAGGCCTTGGCCTCAACGGTTTCCTCGGCGGCTTCGTCCTCGCCCTCTTCGGCGATCGTTTCAATCGGATTCTCGCTGACCACGTCGAACTCGAGTTTCACCACGACTTCGGGATGCAGCTTGATCTCGGCGGCGTGCCGGCCCAGCTCCTTGATCGCGTCGAGATGAATCTTCTTGCGCTCGATCTTGAGCCCTTCCTCTTCCAGGCGCTTGTGCAAGTCCAGCTGGGTGACCGAGCCGAAGAGCTTGCCACCTTCTCCGGTCTTCACCGCAAAGGCGACCGAGAGCGCGTTCAGGCGTGCGGCTACGGCTTCGGCGTCGGACTTTTCGCGAATCTCGCGTTCGGAGCGAGCCTTGCGCAGGGCCTCAATCTGTTTGCGGTTGGCGCGGTTGATCGGCAGCGCGATCTTCTGCGGCAAAAGGTAGTTGCGCGCGAAGCCGGCGCGGACCTTGACCTGGTCGCCTTCGGCGCCGAGCCCGTCGACGGGTTGGAGGAGCAAAATTTCGGTGGTAGCCATGACTGGAATCGATTGAAAGCGTTTGAGTACGAAGCCGGTGCCTCAAAAGGGCACGTCGTCGTCCTCGATGTTGCCGGCGGGTTTGGCAGCCGCATTTCCGGTGGTGGCGCGGCGAGGCGGCGAGGAGCGCTCGTAGTTGCCGTTGCCATTGCCGCCGCCGCCCGCGTCGTCGCGACTGCCGACAAACTGGAAAGTCTCGCAGACCACTTTCAATTTGGTCCGCTTCTGGCCGCTGTTGCGGTCTTCCCATTCGTCGAGCTTGAGCCGCCCCTCAATGAGGATGGGCCGCCCCTTGGACATGTAACGATTGAGTGTCTCGGCCTGACGCCCGAAGGCGTCGACGTCGATGAAGGTGGTTTCCTCGCGCTGCTCGCCGTCCTTGGTCGAAAACCGGCGACTGACCGCCAGCCCCAGCTTGCAGATGGGGTTGCCGCTGCCCGCCATGACCATTTCGGGGTCGCGGGTCAGGTTACCCATCAGGATTACTTTGTTGTATGAAGGCATTAATGGAGTCTGCCGGAGGCGGGTGCGGCGCGCAATGCTGTCTTATTGAACTTGTTGCGGTTGTTAAATTTTATTCACAAAAGGACCCATTCAGCCGTCCATGCGCTGTACCATCACACGGTTGACCGTGCGATCGAGCCGCAGCTTTTCCTGGAGCGCCGACGGAGCCGTGGCGGGTCCCTCGAAGGTGTACTGCACGTAGATGCCTGCCGGAAAATGGCGGTTGGTCACGCGCAAGAAGTCCTTCTGGCCGAGGTCATCAACTTTTTTGACCTCGCCGCCGAGCCCGGCGATGACGTCGCTCAGGCGCGCGATCAGACTCTCGACCGAGTCCTGATGGTTGCGGGTATCGAGGATGAAATTGGCGCGGTACAGGTGGCGCCGTTCGGTGGCAATTTCGCTCATGTGGAAGGGGATGGTTTGTTGGGCTTAAACTGTGGATTCAAAGTGTTCATGGCGTGCTCGGGTCCGTGCTCGTGAAGAACTTCCAGCGCGTCGACCAGACGGTTCTCGACGGCATCGATGGCCGCTTGCTGCGGTGGAGTGAAACGCCCCAGCACGTGATCTTTCAGGTCCATTGTTTTGATGGCTTTGGGGCCGATGCCGATGCGGAAGCGAGCGAAGCCTTCGCCGACGTGCCGAAGGAGGCTGTGCACGCCGTTGTGACCGCCGTCGCTGCCAGTAAGGCTGATTTTCAAACGACCGGGCTCTAGCGTGATGTCGTCGTACACGGCGCATAAGGCCTGAGCCGTCAGCCGGTGGTATTTCAGGAACGGACCAAGAGCTTGGCCCGAGTCGTTCATGAAGGTCTGAGGCTTGACCAGCCAGGCGCGTTGCCCGGCGAGTTCGATGCGAGCAATCTCGGCCTTGAACGCGGTCTGGAGCTTCCAGCTCGCACCGTGGCGGCGCCCCAAGGCGTCGACCAGCACGAAGCCGATGTTGTGGCGCGTGCCGATGTATTCCCGCCCCGGATTTCCGAGGCCGGCCAGCACGGCAATGGACATGATTCAAAGAACAAGGCGGGCGTGGCCAAAGACCGCACCCGCCGTAAAGATTTCAGGTGGCCGCCGGTTCCGCTTCGGCCGCGGCTTCGGCTCCCTCGGCCTCCTCTTTCTTGGACTTGCCGGCGCAGGCCAGGACGACCGTCTCGTCATCGCCCAGGAAGCTGACGCCCTCGATGGCCTTCAGGTCGCGAATGTGCACGCTGTCGCCGGCGTGGAGCTCGGTCACGTCGACCGTGACATGCTCGGGCAGGTCCTTGGGCAGGCACTCCACGTCGAGTTCGTGCAGCTGCACATCCAAAATAGCGTTCTCATTCTTCACGCCGTAGGGAGTTCCTTCGGTATGAACGGGCACGCGGGCGTGCATCGGCTTGGAGGCGCTCACTTCGTGGAAATCCACGTGCACGAAATGGTCGGTAACCGGGTCGCGCTCGACGGTTTGGATGACCGAGAGGGTTTGCTTACCCGCGTCGTCACTGACCTCGACCAGTGCCGCCGAACCCGCCGCCTGGCGCATCAGCGTACGAAACTCGGGCCCGTCAAGCGAGAGCGCGCGGCTGCCGCCTTCGCCATAGATAACGGCGGGAATACGACCTGAAGCGCGCAGACGGCGCATGGGTCCGCGACCGGTTTCGCTGCGGTTTTTGACGGAGAGACGAAGCTGTTTCATGGCTGAAAAAGTGTGGTCGGCGAGTGCGCAGGCATCCGTCGAAACCGAGGAAAATACCTGCTTGGCAATCGCAGGCAAGCCAAAAGCCGCGCTCGTTGCCAAGTCGTGTACTCGCAGTCGAAGCGGGAGAGGTGTGCCAGCATGGGCCACGGTTCATAGAAGCGGGTGGGTTCAGAAAGCACCGCATGAATCGTAAGGGAGCCCTGGGACGCAGGATTGCCGGCTCTAGCCAATGTCCGCGTGCGGCGGGCTTTTGCCTGAATGCTCACGGATGAGACTACTGGTGACTTGAATCCGCGGTAACGAGCTCAGCGAGCCAAGCCCTGCCAAACGAGCTGGGCCGTAAGTCAGGTATTCGCTGACATGTCCATCGCCTGGCCAGGTTGAGCGATGAAGCCAAAGAAAAACCCCCGCCCTGGAAAGGACGGGGGTTTTTGAAAATGCACTCAGCCGAGCGCGAGCCTGGTTAGGCGCGGCGCAGGCGACGACGGATTACAGCGAGACCGAGAGCGAGCACACCGAAGATGGCGGCGTAGGTCGAGGGCTCGGGAACCTGGGTGAAGGTCTGGACAAAAGAGCTGATTTCAGCGAAACCACCATCCGCTTGGGCGTCTACGTTGACAGCTTTACTGACGGAAAACGAGACTGAAGGCTGAGAGAATGACTCGCTGTCGCTGAAGACGCTGCCAGTCGGGTTTTGCCCAAGGTTTACCACGTTGAGGTTGGCCAAACCGACCGCGCTCGGGTTGAGGTGACCCGTGGGTCCGTCAAAAATCGTCTCCCCGATGGAAGCAACTCCGCCAACGGTGTTCGTGCCGGAGCCCGTCAAAATCATGTTGGCGCCGACGGCGGTCTGTGACGGGTCGAGCACCTCGACATCAAAAACAAGTGTGAACGATGGATCGGGCGCTGCTTCGTCACTGTCGAAGAATCCGCCGAGGCCGAAGACCAAGCCAAAATTATTGTCGAGATCGGTCACGCCTGCATACGACAGGTTGGCGAGGATATCTGCGCTGGAAAAGCCGATGGGAGCACCGAAGACGGTGATGTTGGAAAAGCGTTTGTCGCCGACGGTGATAACGTCACCTGAGCTCCAGCTTTGGGCAAGCCAGCCATCGGCAACGGTGTTGGCGAAGCTTGTTTCGACCCCAGAGGATGAAGCAAGCGTGTAGCCCACCGGATTCACGTCGGCCGAGCCCATGACTCCGGCCATGGCGGGATCAACTTCTATGTCAGAGCCGAGGGAAGGCAGTTGGCTGAAGGCGACCGCTCCACTGAGGGTCACACCGGCAGAGGCAAGAATGAGCGATGATTGAATAGAGTGCATAGGATGAGGATGATGTTGGTAATAGATTTGTAGAACTGAGATGCACTTGGCAATCCCGTTCCTGTGCACACGGTGCGTTTCTCACATGTCTGTCACATTTATCGGGACTTACCTTACACGGACGTCACATACCTGAGTATGCCAGGAGTTCCAACTCGGCTTCCTGAATGCGCCTGACGGTTGCGGTCAGGACGCGCCCAATTACATCACGTTCAGCGACTTGCCGAATTTCAATGCGATATCGTTCGACCTCCTCGGGCGTAAAAACCTTGCTCGAAAGTTCACAGGCAAGCATCAGGGAAATCAGGAGGCAATCGCGTGGGTCGGCGGGTTTTTTATCGAGAACAATTTCTCGAATGCGGGCCCTCACCTCTTTTTCCTCGCGGTCGTCGATAACCGGATAGCGCCGCTGGCCAAAGAAAAAGAAAAATCGGTGCTCTTCCTGGCGCAGAATTCCTTTGTCCACCAGGTCCGCCAGCAGACGCTCGCGCAGTGCGGGCGCTTTGAGCGTCAGTGCAGCGAGCGCTTTTTCCAGGGGCAACTCAGGCGGTTGGCCGGTCTGGGGCAGCTCGCGCAACAGGGCCAGGGTTTCGTCGAGCTTTGGACGACCGGTGTCGGACGCGTCGAGCAGGCAGAGCGTTGCGTCCTGAGCACGCACGCGGTTCATCAGGGCCAACTCACCCAGCAGGGACCCGGCGATGGCGAAGTCGAGCGCGCGTGGCGGCAGGCTGTGCAATCGCCCGGAGTTGTCGTCGAGCGCCAGCAGGAGGATTTCCTCGGCATAACGAAGCATCGCGAACAACACCTTAGGCACACCAAGGCGGTGGAGCGAGTGCAAAGCGCTGCGTTTCCTTGCCGTTGGCGGCGGAGTCTGCACCCTCTTGCGGATGGCTCAAAAATCCACTGGCTTCGGCACCCGCTCGGTGCACGCAGGCCAAACACCGGACCCCGCGACGAATTCACGCGCGGTACCCATCTACCAGACGACGTCCTACGTCTTCAACGACACGCAGCACGCGGCCAATCTTTTTGCCCTCGAGGAACTGGGCAATATCTACACGCGCATCCACAACCCTACGACCGACGTGGTGGAACAGCGGGTGGCCTCGCTGGAAGGCGGCACTTGGGCCCTCGCACACGCCAGCGGTCAGGCCGCCATCACCAGTGCCATCCTCAACCTTTGCCAGCCCGGTGACAACATCGTCTCCCAGTCGCAACTCTACGGCGGGACGTACACGCTCTTCAAGTACACCCTGCCGAAGATGGGCATTTGCGTGAAATTCGTCGACGGGGAGCAGCCGGATCAGTTTGCCGTAGCCATCGACGATCGCACGCGCGCCGTCTACGGAGACGCACAGGGCAATCCGCGCCTGAACATTTTTGCCTTCGAGGAAGCCGCCGCGGCGGCCCGGGAAGCGCACATCCCGCTCATCGTGGACAACACCGCGCTGTCCCCGGCGGTCTGCCGCCCGATTGAGCTGGGTGCCAACATCGTCATCAACAGCCTGACGAAGTTCATTGGCGGGCATGGGGCGGCCATTGGCGGGATTGTGGTCGACGGAGGCAATTTTGACTGGGGCAGCGGCAAGTTCCCGATGTTCACCGAGCCGGACCCGTCGTACCACGGCCTGGTGCACTGGGACGCCTTCCGCGCGTTTCCGCCCTTCGGCGGCGCTAACATCGCCTACGTGATGAAGATGCGCCTGCAATTCATGCGCGACACCGGCAATTGCCCGTCGCCCTTCAATTCGTGGGTGCACCTGCTGGGGCTGGAGACGCTGCACCTGCGCATGGAGCGGCACTGCGCCAACGCCCTCAAGGTGGCCGAGTTTCTGAAAGGCCACGCAAAGGTGAGCTGGGTCAACTACCCGGGCCTGCCCGACAACAGCGAGCATGCGCGCGCGCAAAAATACCTGGCCGCGGGGCAGTACGGCGCGCTGGTGGGCTTTGGGGGCGACGGCGGCAAGGCCGCCGGCAGCCGTTTCATCGAGGCGCTGGAACTGTTCAGCCACCTGGCCAACATCGGCGACGCCAAGAGCCTGGCGATTCACCCGGCCACGACCACGCATTCCCAGCTTGCGGGCGAAGACCTGACCTCCACCGGAGTGACCGACGACTTCGTGCGCCTCTCCGTGGGCATCGAAGACATCGACGATATCTTGGCCGACCTCGATCAAGCTCTAGAGAAGGTGTGAGCTGAAGCATTAAGCAGTCGCTAGAATGAAGACGGTGGGAGGCCGCGCATCGCACCCGATGAGCCAAAGCTGCGTGCAAGCTGAAGTACTCTTCAAATACCCACAAAGTATGAGCACCCTCCCGCTCCAACTAAGAACCAGCAACGAGGAACCAAACACGTGTATCTGAATTTCAACGCGGCAGTTATTGGCCTTGGAAAAGTTCCGTTTGCCGAGCAATGCCAACTGGCCGCCGCCAACGGATTTAAGGGTATCGACCTGCCACACCGTGAGGCGGGCTCGGTAGCGGCCATTCGCGAGGCGGGCAAACTCGCGGCCAATCATGGTTTGCGCGGCGGAGCTTTCGCCCTGCCCCACAATGTGGACGCCAACGACACCGACTTTGAGGAGGCGATTGGCTACCTGGAAGTATTGGGCCCGGCGCTGGTCGAGGCAGGCTGGGCGCGCACCTACAACTGGGTGCTCAACGGCTCCAACGATCGCGCTTTCGACGCGCAACTGGAATGGATGGCCGACCGGCTCCGGCAACTCAGCGCGGCGGCGGCGAAGTCAGGCGTCGACTACGGCTTCGAGTTCATCGGCCCGAAGACCTTGCAGGCGAAGTTTGCGCACCCCTTTATCGACGACCTGGCGGGGGCGCGCACGCTCATCGAGGCGGCCGGGGGCAAGGTCGGCATCTTGCTAGACACCTTTCACTGGTACTGCTCAGGCGGTACGCTGGAAACGCTCGCAAGCGATCTGCAGGGCATCCACATCACCTACGTGCACGTGAACGATGCCCGCCCCGATCGCGCCCCTGCCGAGCAGATGGACGGCGAGCGTGCCCTCCCCCTGGAAACCGGAGTGATCGATGCGGTGGGGATGCTCAAGGCCCTTGCGGCGCTCGGTTACGACGGCCCCGTCACCACCGAACCGTTTCAGCCGGCGGCCAAGCGTCTCGGCGCAATGGAGCCCGCCGCCGCCATCGCCGAAGTCGGCCAGGTCATGCAGCAGCTGATGGCGAAAGCTGGCCTCTAGCTGGCGGGCAAATCGTACGAAATGCACTTCGTGATTCAGCGAGGGTGGCTTGCGCTTGGGTTCGGCATGGGGTTCGCTGCAAGTAGCTATGGCTTATGTTGTCACTGAACCCTGCGTGGACTGCAAGTTCACCTACTGCGCCGCGGTCTGCCCGGTGGAGGCGTTTCACGATGCCCCCGACCGCCTCTACATCAATCCGGAGACCTGCATCGACTGCAACGCCTGCGTGGAGGAGTGCCCGGTGGACGCCATTTTTGCCGAAGACGATGTGCCCGACGCGCAGCAATCGTGGATCGAGCTCAACGCCAAGGAAGCCGAGAAGTTCCCTGTTCTGGACGGGACCAAAGAACCTCTTCGCGGGCCAAAATGTGCGGACCCCGATGCCGGTTGACAGGCGCGAGTCCACCGGAGCGTCTCGCGTCGTGAATTTCTTTCGTTGTCTCGGGCTGGGCAGCTCGCTGGTGCTGGCCACTTCGGGCTGCCAATCCACGGGCTATTCGGACGGCACCGCCTCGGTCCCGTTGGAACAGGAGCGCACCATCGACATTCACGACAACCCCTACGAACGCCATCGGGCCTTGGACGAACGCGTCCAACGCCACCGCGAAGTTTCCGGAACGGAGTCCCACCACGTGCCGCGCAATTTCCTGCGCTCGCGCAGCGTCACCGGCGAGCTGGATTTGGACTGAGCAGGATTTGGTGGCAGCCTGACAGACGCGCACAGTTGCCTCAGCTTGAAGAATGGGCACTCACGCTTCCGGGCTTGCGTCCGTGGGTGGGTTGGCGGCAGTTTGGGCACACTTTCTGATTGGGCGCTGGGCACCCACTTTAGTGCACCCAGACCCGCATGCCCGACCCTTCCCAGCCAACCGACTCCGCCGAACGTCTGCGCGCTCAGTGGCAACGCCTGCCCGCGCATCTGCGTACGCCCAACCAAATCTCCGGACGCACCGGTGTCGGTTGCGCGGCGACCCATCACGTGATGGAGCGCTGCGACTTTGCCTGCACGTGCTGCTACCTGAGCCAGGGCGCCAACCGTATCCCTGCCCTGCCCTTCGCCGAAGTGCAAGCGCAGCTAGACACGATTCGCGGGCATCTGGGACCCGGCGGCAAGACGCAGATTACCGCCGGCGAGGTCACACTGCTGCCGGTCGAGGATCTGGGGCGCATCGTGGCTTACGCGCGGCAAATCGGCCTCGACCCTATGGTCATGACGCATGGCCAGCGCTTGCTCAAGGAGCCTGATTATCTGATTCGCCTGGTGCGCGACTATGGCTTGCAGCGCGTCTCGATCCACATCGATACGACGCAACGCGGGCGGGCGGCACCCTTCGACCGTCCCGCCGATGAAGCCACCCTCAACCCCCTGCGCGACCAGTTCGCGGACTTGATTCGCCGCGTGCGGAAAGAGACCGGCCAGGTGCTGACCGCGGCGTCGACGGTCACGGTCACGCTGGACAACGTGGGCCAGCTCGGGCCGGTGCTGCGCTGGTTCGTGCGCAACGCAGATGCCTTTCGGCTGGTGAATTTTCTGCCGGTGGCGGCGGTTGGTCGAACGCGCTCGGGGGCGGCGGGCGCGCTCTCGCCGGAAGGCTTGCACTGGGCCTTCGAGCAGGCCTTGGGCATGCGCTTGAACGCCAGCCCGCTGCATTTCGGTCACCCCGGGTGCAACGCGATTCTACCGCTGGTGATTTTGCAGGCAGGCCCGGGGTCGGAACCCGTCGTCATCGAGGCGATCCGCGCCGATCACCCCTGGGACGCTCAGATGCTCGCGCGCTGCCTGGATGCGCTGGGGGCCTCGATTGACTGGAGCGGGGGCTGGCGCGCGAATCTGCGGCCCATGCTCGGACGCTTGCTCCAGCGGCCGCGGCTGCTGGCTGCGTTAGCGGGTTACGGGATTTGGCGCGGACTGCAGGAACTGCCGGTTGTGCTGCACCTACTCGCAAAGAGCCTGCTTCGGGGGCATCGGCCGCGTCTGCGCCCGTTCGTCCTGTCGGCACACCGTTTCATGAGCCCGGGCGACTTGGAAACCGAAACCGGTCAGGAGCGTCTGCAGGCTTGCATCTTCAAGGTGCCCGTGGACGGCGAGATGATCCCCATGTGCACGATGAACGCCGAGGGCGTGCGCGAACGTATTGGCGAGCGCCTGCGCGGTGTCGGAGCGACCTGCGAGCCCGCGCTCAGCGATCGTTAAGGCTCCAGTCGTAGTCGATGAAGCGTACGCGGTATTGTCCGCGAACCGTTGCCAAGTCCTGAGCGGTGTCCGCTTCCAGGTGCAACGCGACGAAATCCAGCACCTCGGCTTCGGGTTGACCCTCCTCCAACTCCATCCAACGCACATATTCCTTGGCATACCAGTCAAAGAGCGAGGACAGCCAGATGGTCTGCGTTGCGTGGTCGATGCGGAAGGCGTCTTCGCGCCGGAGGAAGGCGCGGGTCTCGCGGTCGAGCTGAGCGTCGAGTTCGGCCGGGTTGAAGGCCTCTGGCGGCAGCACCGGGCAGCCTAAGGAAGCGCAGTTGAGCGCAAAGTGATAACGGGCGTCGTCAAAACGCTCGCCCAGGATCTCTTTCTCCACAAAGTAAAGCGAGCGCGCCTCGCCGCCGAAAACCAGACGCTGCCCCACGAAGAATCCGCCACGTTCATCGACCCAGGAGAACACCGAAGGTGGCTTCACTTCGAGCACGGAACCGATGGGATAGGCCTGCACGACCGCATAGATGGTGGCCGCATTGTAGGCGTTGATCCACCAGGCCAGCCGCTCGGATTCGGTCGCGAACGCCTCGGGATGGCTGTCCGGACTGAGGGCAGCCACCTGCGCGTAGAGGCGGTCGATGGCGTCCGCATTGGCGTGAAGGGCGGCGTAGTCAAGGCGACCGTTGGCATCGACGTTCGCGGCCAAAAAGGCGTTCCACTCGGCGAGAAAGGTCTCTGCCTGATCGCGGGGTTTCTGGGCGTCGATGGCGGCAACCCGTGTCGAATCGACCGGCCGCAGAGTCGTCCCGCAACCGGCTACGAGCAGCACGCCGACGAGGATTGGCGCGCAGATTTCCGGCCTTTTTGCCATCCATCGCATACGCACGCCGGAGCCCCTGCGGCGCAAGGATATTCCGCGATGCCGACGCTACCCAAAGAAAAGAGCCAACCCGCTGTCTGCACGGGCTGGCTCCCTGTTGGGGTGATGTGGATGTCTGGGCTCGGGTTAG
This sequence comes from Opitutales bacterium, assembly GCA_050331595.1. Classification (GTDB taxonomy): domain Bacteria; phylum Verrucomicrobiota; class Verrucomicrobiia; order Opitutales; family JBHJGM01; genus JBHJGM01. Next base: position 258,625 of record JBHJGQ010000004.1, on the reverse strand, counting down.
GCCACTGCAGCGCGCTTGCGGCGCAGACGGCGGGTAGCCATTGCCACCGCCAACGCCAGGGCGCCGCCAATGGCCGCGTAAGTCGAAGGTTCGGGAACCAGCGCCTGCGATGGCGTGCCGTCGGCCTGAATGAAGTTCCAGGGACCGAAGTTGCCGTTCGCGTCGGTGGCGCTGTTGTCGTTGATGAACTGGTAGATCGGGTTTCCGTCGACGAGGATCCACTGGAGATTTGCTGCCGAATTGGGGTTCTCCAGCAGGGAGACCGTGGCGGTAATGCCGGAGTCGATGTTCAGGTCGCCCAGGACTGCATCGGCGGGTGCATAGATCCAGGGCCAGGTCCCACCGGGACCGGTGCCAGGGAAGTCGGGTTCGTTGGGCACGGGGTCGCCGAAGTCCGGCTCGAAAAAGTAAGCGGTGCGGGTGTCCGCGCTCGCCTGACCGCCGGGATTGTTGTTCGGAACGGCTCCGGTGACCTGGATGATGGTATTGCCCTCGGGCAGGGTGAACAGAGAGAGCGACTGCGCCGAAGCCGACACGGTGCCCAGCAGGCTGGCCGACAGCGAAGCTGCCGCGATGAGGAGGCTGGTTTTGCTTTTCATGTTGAGTACGGGTGGTTGATAGGTTGTCGCCGCAGCGTGTGACGACGCATCCACCTTGTCCTCGGGAATCCATGTCCTCAAATGCGGCATCGCGCACACGGTGCACACTGCATGGCAAGAGCGATAAAGGGCTCTCAAGTCCGCGCTTTTGCGGCTAAGGGAAGCCCTGATCGGGCCCGCGCGGTTTGACTCACACCGCCATCGCAAGCTTTTTGCATCACCTCAGGCACAACCTGCTTCACTCTGCTCCCGGCAATGAAAGACGCTCGCAAACGCGCCACCATTACCTCGTTGGCCAAGCATCTGGGCCTGCATCACTCCTCGGTCAGTCGTGCCCTGCGCAACGACCCATCCATCAGCGAAGAAACCCGCAAACGCGTTTTGGCGGGGGCCGAAGAAATCGGTTACCAACCCGACGCACGCCTGCGGGAGCTGATGCACCAGGTTCGTCAGGGCCAGACCACCGACCGAGCCCAGGAAACGGTCGCCGTCTTCCTGCCCGCTTCACTGGAGGTGACGCCCCTGCGCGCGGCGTTGATCGACCATGTGCGTCGCGGCATGCAAGAAGAGGCTTCCCGTAACGGCTATCAGCTGGAGATCATCCAGGAGTCCGCCGACGGCATGTCGGCTCGGGGCATCAGCAAGATGCTGTATCATCGCGGGGTGCGCGGGCTCATTGTGCTGCCACCGGATGACCCCGCTTACTTCCCGGAATTGAACTTCGATCACTTTGCGACGGTGGCAGTCGGTTTGGACACGTTGCAAACGCTGCCGCTACATCGCGTCTGCTTCGATTCGTTTCTGTGTATGGACGAATGCCTGCGCGAGTTGGCCAACCGTGGCCATCGCCGCGTGGCGCTGGTCCTGTCGGGGATTCCGTTCTGGTGCGCCTCGGCGCGCTACCATGCGGCCAGTCTCCTGGCAGCCAACCGCTGGGGCGTGACGATCCAAATCTTCGAGGAGGAACGCCCCGATGCGACCGAGGACTACTTTCGCACGGTGACGGCGTGGCGTCCGGACGCCATTCTGGCCGACACACCGTTTCGATTGAAGGGCTTCAGCATGGCACCGTTTCCGATCGAAGCGGGCCTGCAACGCTACGCTATCGGGGTGCCGGAGGGTCGCTTCAGCGGCTACGCGATTGACCTGCCGGAGATTGGCCGCCTGGCCATGAAACGCCTCATCACCGAGCTGCAGTACAACCGCCTGGGCCTGCCGTCCAATCCTGACGCCACTCTCGTCAAGGGCCAGTGGGTCAATCTGTCAGAGAATTAGACGCGCAGTCTCAAGCTCGACCTGAGCGGACAACGGGCTAGGCGGGGACCCGGCTTTTTCGGCCACGTAGCGAGCCCAATTGCAAACAACTCCCAGATTGTCGGGCGGTATGTCCGCCTTGCCTCGCACAAGGACAGCGAGGATTGGTGGAGCCGATCGGGATCGAACCGACGACCTCGTCATTGCGAACGACGCGCTCTTCCAACTGAGCTACGGCCCCTTGTTCGGCGTGAAAACGTCCGCCTGAGCGGTGTTTTCGCCACCAGAAAAGATGCGAAGTCGGCCAAAGACGCGCAAGCGTTAAGTCCAGACAGGCTCCAGCATACGCCGCTTAACCTGCGCTTATCTTTGGCGTGCAGCCCCGAAAAGGATTTGAAAATGGCTTTTGATTTGCTAGCACGGTTGCGCGCTGCAAGCCCCCCGTGGGCGAATCCGTCAACACCCTTTGAACATGGCCAAGAAAGCAACCAGCTCATCGAAAAAGACCGCCACTAAGAAAACCGCTGAAAAAAAGCCCGCGAGTAAGAAAACCGCGGTCAAAAAGACCATCCGCAAGACCGGCACGGTTAAGGTGGAGGCGGAGAAAGCTTCGGGTGGTGCGGTCACCACGGTGATCGCTCAGTGCGACGTGGGCTGGGGCAACGCGGTCTATCTGCGGGGCGAAGGCGGCGGGCTTAGCTGGGAAAAGGGCGTTCCGATGGAGCACACCGACGAAGGCTGGCTGTGGTCGACCCAAAGCGCGACCGCGCCGATCACCTATAAATGCCTGCGCAACGACGAGGCCTGGGCCGATGGCGAAAACCTGACCGTGCTCGTGGGCGGCACCTCGGTTTGTTCGCCGGCGTTCCCCTAGTCGTTCGGCTTGGGTAGATCAACGGTCAGCGCGTCGAGACAGGCCTGGAAGCTAGCTTCGGGCGTTTCTGCGGGGAAGGCTTCACGCAGGGCGTCGAGGTTTTCAAAGCGGCGGCAAACAAGTTCCCAGCGCGAGAAGGGCTTGGGCAGGTAGAAGCGGTCCCAGCTCTTCAAGCGCCAGGCTTTGGTGAAGGTCGCCGAGAGCAGGATGACCGGCGCACCGGAGGCTTGCGCCAGAAGGGCCGGGCTCTTGGTCATACGATAACAGGGGCCGCGCGGGCCGTCCGGAGTGATGAACACGTCGCTGTCCGTGCTGAGCGCTTCCCGCAGCGCCAGAACGGCCTCGCGCCCGCGAAAACTGCTGGAGCCGCGTACGTTGCCCACACCCACGCTGTCGAAAAACGCCGCCAGCCAGGCCCCGTCCTTGCTGGCGCTGACCAGCGCCTTGATGGGCCGCGCGGTGCGGAAACGCCGGTGCAGTTCCACGCTGGTGAACAGCCGGTTGTGCCAGGCTACAAAAATCATCGGGTGCTCGAGGTTACGGATGGCGGCCAGCGAGGTTTCGTCGGCGGTGATGCGCCAAGTGCGGCCCCACAAGCGCAGCAGGAGCCCAGCCGTGTCGATCACCATCCTGCCCCACCAAGGGATGGCGCGCACGCGCGTGTTGCCGGCCGCCTTGGCCTTGGGAGGCGACGGCGGCGAAGGATCCGTTTCCGAAGTGGCGGGCATGAAAGGGTCGTTCAACCCGGGCTCGCGACGGCAGGCAAGCATGGGCTTTCGCTGGCGTCTGCGCCAAAATGCCTTTTGGGTGCTGGTTGAACATGACTGCCTTCGGATCAACCGCCCTGCCGCTCTGCCCGTATCTGCCTTCGGTGGCCCAGCAGCTGGACTGGCGTCACGTGCATCGCTTTCGCCGCGCTCCTTCCGCGGAATTCCCGAAAGCCGCGCTCGAATACGCCCAAAGTCTGTGGTTGGAAGGGCATCCCGCGCGGGCCATCCTGTTGATTGACCGGGCGCTCTTTGCGGCGACTTCTAAGAGTGAGCCTCCGGCGAAACAAGAGGCGCAGGCCTATCAGGCGATGCGCTGGGTGCTCGAACGCTTTCCCAGCGATTCGTCGGCGGGCAATCCGCGGGTCCATTTCCAGCACCTGGCCGATCGCGTGCGCGGCCCGTTTCGCGAGGTCAAGCAATGGCGCGCCTGGGCGTGTTGGGCACTGACGCGCCAGGCTCGACCCGAGTTTCCCGGCGATCCGCGCCACGCCGTCCCCGAACCAACCCTGGAGGCGATTGCCGACGGGCTAAAGACGCATGGCTGGGCCGGTGAAGTAGCTGTTTGGCGGCGTGCGCTGGGCGCCTGAACGCCCGGGTGCATTCGCCCGGCGGCGCGCTTGACAAGCACAGGGCCCGCAGTAATCTCAACGTTTCGCCCAACCGTAGGGGTGGTAGTTCAGTTGGTTAGAACGCCGGCCTGTCACGCCGGAGGCCGCGGGTTCGAGTCCCGTCCATCCCGCCACTTTACGGTTTCCCGGTTGTGCGATGCGTCGTTCGGCCACAGCAGCCGCCTGCCAGGATCTGTCGGCTATCCTTCAGGAGATTGTCGACCGTGGGGGTTGGAACAGCGGCAACGATTTGGCGATACTAATCGAAGGTACATCGGGCAAACGTTCGGCGCGTACTTTCGAGCGAAATCCCGCGCAGGCCGCCAAGCTCATCGTGGAGTACAGCTCGCCCTAGGCTTCGTTGCTGGCAACTCAAGCAACGTCGTCACCGCACCCTTGCATTCGAGGCACATTGTATCCCGATTTTCCAACTTGATACCGGGCCGAAGCACTGTAGATAAATATACATTGCGCCGATAAACCGCGACGTGGCTTGAGCCAAGAAGTGGTTCCGAAAACGCAGACTTGTCGTTCGAAGGGTTTGGTTTGGGCACGGATGGTCTCTGTGTTCGCCGCCAGCAACACCAACTTGCCAGGGTAGCTCAGGGGTAGAGCAGAGGACTCATAAGCCTTTGGTCGGGGGTTCAAATCCCCCCCCTGGCACCATTGTTGCCTCATTTCTACTGGGAACGAGCGGCCCCGTAGCTTTGCTGACGACACGTGGAGTCGGCAGATGGGCAGCGTCGCCGGCGAGGATTTGCGCTTCGTCGATCGTCTGAAGTAGAATCTCGCGTTCGGCGTAGCGGTTGTGGTCGTAGACGATCCAGAGACGTCCGTCCGAGCTCTGGGCGGCGTCGGGGTAACTGACCTTGCAGCGCGCATCCAAGAGCAGCCGATGCGGCCAGGTGCTCCCGTCGTCCTCGCTGAGCAGCGCGGTCAGGTGCGAACGATGACCCGGCGGATTACCGTGGTGGTTGATCAAGAGCAAGCGTCTGCTGGCCAGGCGGCTGACATGGATGCGTGAGCCGGGTCCACCAAGGCTGCTGGGCCTCGCCGTGGACCAGCTGTTTCCAAAATCCCTCGAGGTCGCCTCGGACACACCGCCGCGGATGCGCATCCACATGCAAAGCTGGCCGTCTTGCGACTCTGCCAGCACCGGCTCATCGAACAAGCGGTGGTCCACTTCGACGGTGCCACGCCGCTGCCAGGACCGGCCGTGATCTTGAGAAACCAACAAACCTGGCCAACGCAACGCATCCAAATCGGTGTGTCCAGGGGCGTCCGGCCAAACCGTCACCGGAAGCAGCCATTCCCCGTTGCTGGCGAAGATGGGCTTGTTGAGGGCCACGCCGTCTCCCAAGCGACGCGGCGGGCTCCAATCCGGCGAACCGGCTTCCGGTGATGGTGTGTGCATCGCCCAGACGCCCCCGCGCCCGTCCCAGACTTCGCCGGGCTCAGGTTGGCTCTGCGTCCAGGTCCACCACAGGTGCCCATGCGGGTCGAGCCACAGGCAAGGGTCCCAGGCGCGAACAGTACCCGGAGGGTCAATGACGGCGACCGGATCAATCCACGTCTGGCCACCGTCGTCACTGGTTGCGAGGTAGGCGTAGTTGTCGTTGCCCTCGCCGTCCCCGCCGCTGTACGCCGTAACCCAGAGCCGCCCGTTGGGCGTGCACGCAATTGAGGCAATACCCTGCCAGCGCCGGGCCGATGGCGCGAACGAGGGGCCCGGGCAAGCCAAAACCCGCGTGGTTTCGGCCCAATCTGTCAGGTCGGACTGGATGCGGGCCTTATCGGCGCGCGTGCGGCGACGATTAACGCGCTGGATCATGAGCTTTTGCCACCCTCACCATCCACCCGCCATCTTGCGACGGCTGTTCACGCCCTGTCGGACGCCGATTGGCCCCAATGGCTTTTGGAAACACCGGCAGGCACCTGGAGCGTCGTTGAGGCAAGCCTGCCGCGAGTTTGAGGCCATTGGCGGGAAATTCATCGTAGAGGTCGGCACGGGAATCCACGGGAAGTTGTCCGGTAACAGCATGCTGGAGTGGGTTCGGCGGACGAAGGCCGAGCGAATTGTTGCCCTGGACCTGGATCCGGCGCGCCTGCAGGAAGTGTCTGCTGCCCTTGGCGTGGAACCGCGTGTCACGTTGATCGAAGCCGACGGCGTGGCCTACCTCAAGGACTTCGAAGGCTCGCTAGACCTGCTGTATTTGGACTTCTGGGTGCCGGATGCACCGGACGCACTGCCCGGCACCGCCCGCGCCGAAGCCTATCAAGCCGCCTACGAAGCCGCTCGCGAGGCCTTCGCGCCCCAGTCACTGATCCTGATCGATGACACCGACCACATCCATCCCTGGAAGCACACCTATATCGTTCCCCTGGCCCGCCAGGACGGTTTTCAGGTTCTGTATGAGGGCCGGCAGACGCTGCTGCGGCGTCTATAGCGCTGGCTATTGGTGGAAACTCAGATGGCTTAGGCCCCAGCGCGCGGAGCCGATATTCGTACCCTGCCGCGCGTTGCCTGTGCGGCATGATTCTGGAGATGAAACTACGCCAACCCGAGTTTGACGCAGACGAGAAGCGCGTCCACCGCGCTTACCAAAGCGGGCTGGAAGCGAATCATTGGTTGGACTTCCCGATGATTGTCTCCATCGAGACCTACTCGAAGTGCAACGCAGCGTGTTCCTTCTGCCCTTACACCGAACTGGAGCGGCACGGCGCGCGCCTGGCGCCCGAAAAGGTCAAATCCCTCCTGGACCAGGTGGCGGCTTTTGAGGTGCACCCCGAACGGCTTACCCTGTGTCGCGTGAACGAGCCTTTGCTGGACCGGCGCATCTTCGACTATCTGGAGTACGCGCAAAGCGTTCTGCCAACGACGACGCTGTGCCTGTTCAGCAACGGACAGGCGCTCACGCCCGAAGTGATCGAACGGCTCAACCACATCAAGCAATTCAAGAACCTGAACGTTTCCTTCAACGAGCACGATCCAGAGATTTACCATAAAGTGATGGGGCTCGACTATTCGAAGACGCTGCCGCGCTTGGACGCGCTCTTCAGCCAGCGCGAAGCCGGGGAACTCAACTTCGGCCTATCCATTTCGCGAGTGGGCACTTCCGATGCCCAGGACGATGCTTTCCTCGACTGGTGTCGGCAGCGATGGCCCGGAGTCCCCGCGCAGTCCCTGGCCCGTATGACCTGGGTCGGCACGGAGACCGGGGAAATCGTTCAGGCTCCGCGGGCCGGATGCACCCAGTGGTTTTCGCTGCACGTGCTCGCGGACGGGAGCTGCGCGTTTTGTTGTATCGATGGCTTTGGCAGCGGCACGCCCCAGCACGTGGACGAGCACACGCTGCTGGAAATCTACAACACGCCGGCCAAACGCCGGATGCGCGAGCGCGAAACCTTCCGCACCGAGGTAGAGGGTTGCGCGCAGTGTGTGCACGGCATGAGCAGCGGCGCGTACGGTCGCGCCTGAATTCCCGGGCACCGAGATTGGAGGTTGGTATTCCAGCCTTAGGCGCTGGGGCATCCGTTCGATAAGCGACCCAAGCACGTAAAGAAACTTTGAAAAGAAGTCTCGGGCGATGAGTCGAACCTGCACCCCACCCCGCATCGTAGAGGGCCCATCCACGCTTCGGGCCCCTGCTTCAAACACTCCAGAACGGCCTGTGTGCTCGTCTGCGGGATTGGAAACGGCGGAACGGGCGGAGTTCACCGAGGCCTTTCGGCAGGCGTTTGTACCGGGTCCGGTGCGGGTGCTTTCGGATAGCGACCCTGCTGGCGACCTCACGCTGATGCTGCGCGTGGAAGGTTTTGTGGTGGAACAGACGTCGACGGATGCGGAGATGGTGTCGCTCGAGCCGGTGGCCAACGTGCTGCTGGATTTGGTTAGCACTGTATCCATCGACGACGCCGTTGCCCGCGCGAAGCGTCTGTGCACCGACGCCTTGTTGGTGCGCTGCGAGGCAAGTGCGCGTGATACGGTCTACGCTCGACTCTTTGCGCACGGTTTCCGGCGTCATCCGCGCGAGGTGCTGGCGGTGCCTCACCACCGGCTGGATGTCTCACGCCGCCTGGCATACCTGATCCTGGAGCGCACCGCAACGATGCCGCCCGCGGGCGTCGACGATCCGCTCTACCGAGTGGGTCGCCTGGCCGACGCGCAGCTTTTCCACTTTGAATGGGCCAGCCGCTACGTGCGCTTCAATGACCGCGTTCTGGTTGTCGGTAAACACAGCGGTGCGGGTGGCTGGATCATCCAAAGTATCCGGCCCGGAGTGCGCGCGCTCTGCGTGCAACCCGATCCCGTCGCCCTTCAGTGGGAGCAACAGGCTTACGCCAACGTGCGGCTGACCTTCCAAAGCGCCTTCTCACCGGACGATGCCGAGCGCTTCGACTGTATTGTCGTGGTGAGTGATGAGCCGACTTTGCCTTCCGCCATCGAGCCGGAAGTGCTTGCCCGCCGACTCAATCCCGGAGGCCGGCTGCTGTGGGTGTGTCCGCACAACGAAGATGACACCGCCGCTGTATTCGAGCAATGGAAAGCGCTGCCCGAGCCGCTTTATGCCGAAACCGCCTGGGGGCAGACGGGTATCAGCGATGACAGCACGCGCCGCCGCCTGTCACAACTCGGCTTGGGCACCGACGCGAAAATCGAACCGCTCGCATCGATGGACTTCCTGTTGCTCACGGCCATGCGCAAGCCCGACCTGCGCCGTCCCGAGCCGTTTGAGGAGCACGTCTTTCCACCCCCCAGCAACTGCGCGAAGGTACCCAACATCATCGACTTTGCCGGCAGCTACGACAATCCGTGGATTCTCCATGCGCTGGTCTTCGCCTGCTTCCGGATGGCCGACCCGGTGCGGCTCATCGGATGGCTGGAGGAGCTGCAAGTTGTCTCTCGACCCGACAGCGCCGACCGCGGCGCGTCGCTCTGCGTGCTCGGATACAAGCGGGAACTGCCGTCCAACCGAGTCGATGGGGAGTACTTTGCTGAGGTCGAGGCGTACCTCGCGATCGAAAGCGAGTCCGCCCACATCGTGCGCTGGCAAATCTCGCTGGCCTTTATCTGTGCGCGGATTCTGCGGGCGGCGGGCGAACCGGAGCAGGCCGAAGCCTGGTTTGAGCTCTGTTACCGCATGCCCTTTTTGAAGTTCTCGCCGCACCACCTCAGCCGCACTGCCGAAGCCGCCGCCAGCGCGGGGCGTCTGGCCTGGTTGCGCGGCGATCCGCAGGCTGCCGAGGCACACTGGCGCCAGGGTCTGCAGCTGCTGGAGACCTACCGCCAAGCGCCGGTGGAGGACACCCTGGTCAACCCGGAAGCACCCGCGCTTTTTGGCCGGGGTGACGGCCTGGCCGAGGTCATCGTGGGGATGGACTACGCCCAGCATTGCGCCCAAGGGGTGCGTCTGCTGCACGCATCGACCGGATCGGCCGCGACCCTCTCGCTGCAGCAAAAGGGCTTTCAACGCACCGTCTTCGGCGGCTATTGACCGCACGCTGTTTCGCCATGCGCATTCTCCTGGTCGAACCCTTCAACTGCGGACACCACGCGGGCTTCATGAAGGCTTTCGTGGAGGCGCTGCGGACGCTGCGGCACGAGGTTGTTTTCGCCTTTCCCGACCCCGAAGTCATCCTTAGCGCATTGGAAGTCGACGGCGATGGCCCGTCCACGTGCGCCCTGAAATTTGATACTCCGTCCGCAATCGACGCCCCTGCCTTCTGGCGCAGTTTGCAACACACTTTGGCCGAAGCCACCGCGACTGCCGGTCCGATCGACGAAATCTTCATCAATAATCTGGATGGCTATTTCCTCGACCCTGACCCGCAAACGCTGCGCGAGGCCGCACGCATACAGACGCCTTGGAGCGGCCTGTACTTTTTCCCAAGGCACCTGTACCGGGGTGTTCGCACGCACACGCAGCCGCCCGACCGCGCCTTGTTTCGCCTGCCCTACTGCCGGCGTCTGGCCGTGCTCGACGAGCGCATTCAGCGTCGCTTGAGCCGCTGGTCCGGCCGACCGGTCTTTCACGTTCCCGAACTGGTGGGGCCGATGCCGGAGGACGCGAATCTTGTTGCTGAAATTCGCGAGCGCGCCGCGGGACGCCCAATCGTCGGCGTGCTTGGCAGTCTGAGTAAACGCAAGGGGCTGGCGGAGTGCATCGAGATCGCTCGTCGCCGGTCCGACGAGTGGTTCTTCCTGTTCGCCGGACCGATGAATCCGGAGTCCTTCGCCGAACACGAGTTTCGCGGGATGCTGCAGGCAATTCACGAAATCTGGGGACACAGTGCCTGGATGACTCAATACCTCAGCGACGCGGCATTCAACGCCTGTGCCCGTGCCTGCGACGTGCACTTCTGCGCGTATCACCAATGGCCCTACAGCAGCAACATGGTGGCACGGGCGCGCGCTCTGGGCAAACCAGCCATCGTTGCGCCCGGCGGAGTTCTGGCCAGCCGAGTCAAGCGCGGGGGTCTTGGCGTCGTCGCCCGAAGCATGGAGGCAAGCGGCCTCGAGAACGCGATCGCCAGGGCCTTGGGCTGGCTTGAGCAGGATCGCTGGCAAGTGCCAGTCGCACCCGACACCTTCGCCCAACTCACTTCAACCTTCGAGCAGGTCTATGGCAGCGCAGCAGATCCTATTCACCACAGCGGCCTTTCGCACGCGCGACTTGAACCGTGCGCAGCAGGAGGTTGAGCTAACCGGCGTTGTTTGCGTCGATGCGGAGTCGGATAAGTCCAACGACGCCCGTGTGCCGGCCCTGTTGGAAGCCCAGGCGCTGGTGGCTTCGAGAGCTCACTTTCTGATTGGCACGGTCGACCCTCGCCCCATCGCGGACCGCCTCTTGAAAGGTGGCGTCAGCCTCGACCGCATTCGCGCGTTGGAACTGCTTGAGATTCGTCAGCCCAGCCGTTGTGAGCTTGAAGGCCAGCGCATCGCCGTGGTGGGCGCAGGCATCACCGGCATCCATGTGTGTCGGCTCTTGCACAAGCGATGCGAAATCGTGGCAGTGGCGGACAATTTTCCGGACGGACGCGACCCGGTGCAGGGCTTGCCCGTCACCCACCCCAGTCAGCTGGCCGACGTGGCCTTCGACAGCGTCGTGATCTGCAGCAGTGCCTGGCCAACGATCGCCGCGCAGCTCCTGGAGATGGACATTCCCGAGGCAAAAATCTTCCGCTTCGCGAAGTGGATGCTGCCGCGTGAGCCAGGCTCAGGCCTGTCCGCAAAACGCTTTTTCCGTCGGTTGGTTCGAGGTCGAGCTTGATGCAGTTGCAGTCGATTGCAGCCCGCTACGCAATCCCTCGAAGGCGACCGGCACCACGTCGGAGGCATCGAGACCGCCTTCGAGGTGCTCCTGGAGCACGGCTGAATGATGTCGGGCATCCATGGCGACAAAGACCAGCGGGCGCGGCTGGATGTCGGCCAGCATGGACACGGAACAGCGAGGAATGCCTGACACGTCTCCCGCCGATCCTCGGTCGAGAAAACCGGCTGGCGTCCGCCCGCAAAACCGCAGGTAGTGCGCCAAGATGCGACCCTTCACGCCTGCCCCGCGGATGAAGCACAAGCGGTCCTTGGGCAACGCGCTGAGACAGCGGTCGACTTGCTCGCGGGCCATCTCGCCCAGGTAGGCCTCGGAGTATTTTCGGGGATTCAGCCACCAGCCACCGTCAGCAGACAAACGCACAAACGGCGTTGGGCCACTGCCTTGAGGTTCTTCCAGCAAGGGCAAAGGCACCTCGCGATCTGCGCCATCAAGCAGTGCCTGTTGGGCGGTTTCCAACTGGGCTCGGAGCGGATCGTCGTCGGCCAGCAGTTCCGTCAAACACGTCGCGGCATCCAAAAATGGTTCGGGGGCGCCGCCGCGCCACGGTGGCGTGGCACACAGAGCCGATGCTGCCGCGTGTGCGATCCGGGCGTTCGGTTGCGCTGGGTCCACTTCGCGACCGACCGCTTGCGCGACCGTGTCTGGGCCGAGCCAACGTTTCAGCAGCCGCTCGCGCTCGGCCTGCAACCGGTCCGTGCCCTCACTCAATGCCTGCGCATGCCGCCCGACGACCCCAACGGTTTCGCCCGCGTAAGCCATGGGTCCGGACGCAGTCAGACGCAGCAGGAAGTCGTGGTCGCCGGCGATTCGAAAGGATTCATCGAAGCCGCCAATCGCCTCCTGCGCGCTACGTCGCCACATCCATTGCGAACCGCAGAAAAAGTGATTGAGCAACCGCGTGCGACTGAAAGGACCGGCTCGACGCGGGAGCCCCGAGTCCTCGTCGTCTAAATACGCTGCGTCGCGCTCGATCCAATCGCCGTAGGTCCCGACTGCGTTGGGGTTCGCCTCCAGGCCATCGACCAAACGCTCGAGGCCGCCTGGCAGGAAACGATCGTCCGCGCTGGCGATGGCCAGGTACGGGCAATCCGTCAGCCGTGCAGCGTGGTTCCAGGTCGCATAGAGGCCCAGCCGCGTCTTCAGGCGCACGTACCGCAGTTTGGGCAAACGCTCTTGCCAGCGCGCGAGGATGACCGCCTCGTTTTCCGGAGAGGCGGCGTCGAGGCAGAGAATCTCCAGGCCTCCTTTGGCGTTGAGCGTGGACCGTGCGAGGGCGTCCAGACAGCCGTCGAGCCAGCGCGAGGCGCGGTAGATCGAGACAATGGCACAGACTCGCCCGTGGTTCATCAGCAGTTGGTTTCGACGTAGCGCGCCCGCAGCCCCGGTTGGAATCGGTCACTACCGGCCATGGTTAAGTGCGCCGACCGGCTTAACGCCCAAGTGTAAAAACCGAATGAAGGAAGGTGCGTGGCGCATCTGGCATCACCCTCTCGCCTCCGACGACAACACCGAGTCCGTTGGCTTCTGCATCGCAGGCCTGCGCCGGGATACGTTGCCCGGTGGGTCAAGGTCTGGCCGAGGCGGTCGGTGCGTTTCGGCCTCAACCGCTGGCGCTGGTTTTCGACTACGACGGCACGCTCGCGCACTTACCGGTGGATTGGCACCAGGCTCGCGCGCGCTTTCGGGAGTTTCTCCATACACACGGGTTGGCCGCAGGCTGCCCCGAGGGCCTGCGGTTGGACGAAACCGAAGCCTGGGCCTTGAACCAATATCCGGAGCAAGCCGAGCGAATCCTGTCGTTTCGCCGCGCGATCGAGGAGGAAGCTGCACCGAATCCCCGCCCGATTGAAGGCACGCTTGCGTTTGTCCGCGCGTTGCCTGCGGAAGCTCCCCGCCTATTTGTGATCAGCAACAATCTACACCAAACCGTGGTGGACGGGCTCGATGCGCTGGGTCTGACCTCGCGCTTCGAACGCATTGTTGGCCTCGACGATACGGGCAGCCCAAAACCGGACATCCGCGCCGCGTCCCTGCTGGAGCAGGAGAACGCAGTGGTCTGGAGCCGGGCGATTTTCATCGGTGACAGCGAGTCCACCGACGGGTTGTTCTGCGCCCGGCTCGATGTGCCCTTCATCAACGTCAGCCCGGAGGTTGCATGAAGGCCGCGCCCTGCCTGCTCGACTGCACGCTGCGCGACGGCGGCTACGTCAACGATTGGGCCTTCAGCCAGGCCTTTGGCCGCGCCTTGTACAGCGCCCTGAGCGAGGCGGGCTGCGACTACGTCGAACTGGGCTTTCTCAAGCCGGGTGCGCAAAAGGGGCTGCCCTGGACCAACCTGAGCGCGGGAGCGATCCATTCGATTCGAGAGACACATCCGCAAGGAGCGCGCATCTCGGTGATGGTCGACTACGGCTCGCTTGAGCTGGCGGACATTCCACCGGCTTCAGCGTATCCGGCAGACCTGATTCGTGTCGCTGCCCCCGCCCAGCACGCGGCCGAGGCGACGGAGTTTGCCGCGCGGATCGCCGACAAAGGCTACGCTACAAGCGTGAATTACATGGGCATCAGCAACTACAGCAACGATGGCATCCTCGCGCTGGTCGACACCATCCGTGCGCACAAAGATGCGGTGCGTTTCTTCTACGTGGCCGACAGTTTTGGAAGCCTCCTGCCCAGTCGCACGCGCGAAATCTTTTCCACCCTGCGCTTTGGCACCGACGCCCCGCTGGGCTTGCACACCCACAACAACCTGCAGCTGGCGCTGGCCAACAGTCTCGAGGCGATGGAGGCGGGCGTGGACATTTTGGACGGCTCGGTGTTCGGAATGGGACGCGGCGCGGGCAACCTCTTCACCGAGGTGATGCTCGGCTACTTGGAAACGCTGGAGCCTGACCGGTTCAACCTGCTGCCGGTGCTGCAGTTCGCCGACCTCTACATGGAAGACCTCAAGCGCCGGCACAGCTGGGGCTACTCGTTGCCGCAACTGCTCTCGGGCCTGCTGCGGTGTCACCCGAATTACCCGACCAACCTGCTGAAGGAAAAAGCCTACACCGCCGACGACATCCACCAAATGCTCAAGCGCCTGGACGAAGCACACAAGCCGCGCTTTTTCGCGAAGAGTCTGGACAGCATTAAGCAGGGCCATTTCGCGAGTTTGGCCAGCCGCGCCCCTGTTCACGTTTCGCCGGGTCTTCAGAATCTCTGCCAGCGGGACAATGGCGCCACCCTCCTTGTCTGCGGCGGGCGCAGCGTTGTCCACGAAGCGCATCACATCCAGGAGTTCATCGCACGTCGCAGCCTGAGTCTTTTCTCCGTAAACCAACCGCGAACGCCCTTCCCGGTCGACGGGGTCTTCTTTGGCAATAGGCGGCGCATTCTTGAGCATAGCGCCGCACTGGAGCCGGAGCAGGAGGTCATCCTCAGCCCTGAGATTCACGCCAAGGCCGAGCGTCAATTTGGCCTGCGCTCAGTTTCCCGCGTGAATGCCTTGCGGCTGCTGGACGGAACGCCTTCGCCATTTGCCAACGCGTTGCCGACGAACTCGGCCATTCACGCAATCCTGGGGCTGGTCCAGTGCGGTTACCGGACAATTTACCTCTGCGGTCTGGATGGCTACGACCCCGGTCAACCGGCGTACTATGCCTCAAGCGACGCGATCGACTCGCCCGAGGAAGTGGCGCGACGCAACGCCGTGATTGAAAGCGAACTCGACGCCGCCGAGGTGCTTGGACGTGCGCTGGGCTTTAGTTTCTCCATCATCACGCGCACGCGCTTTGCGCGGCATGCCGCCGTGCCTCAGCGCAGCCTGCCCGTTCAGATGTCCGCCCCGCTCGATTCCGCGCCGGCAAATTGATCCCGGAACATGCGCTCCGTTGCCATTATCCCCGCGCGCCTGCGCTCCACGCGATTTCCGGAGAAACCGCTGGCTCCAATCCTGGGTCAACCGATGATCGTGCGCGTGGCAACCATCGCCGCCCAGGCCCTGGGCCGCGACCACACCTACGTGGCCACGGACGACGCGCGGATTGCCGAGGTGGTCGAGGCTGCTGGCTACGCGGTCGTGCAGACCTCGCCCGACGCGCTGACAGGCACCGACCGGGTGGCGGAAGCAGCCCAGTCGATTGACGCGGATTGCTTCATCAACGTGCAGGGTGACGAACCGATGCTCGCGCCTGAGTCGATTCAGTCGGTTGCTGAAGCCGCGCAGCAGTATCCTGAGGCTGTCATCAACGCTTATGCGCCGATTGAGCCGCCGGAAGATCCCCACGACCCCAACCTGCCAAAGTGTGTCATGGCCTCCGATGGTCGGCTGCTGTATCTGTCGCGTGCGGCCCTGCCCGCAGGAAAATCCCCGTCGCAGTATCCACAAACCCACGACAAGCAGGTGTGCGTCTACGCTTTTCGCCGCAGCCACCTGGAAGTCTTTGCTACCTTTGGGGGCAAAGCCCCCTGCGAGCAGTACGAAGATATCGAAATCCTGCGCTTTCTGGATTTGGGCGTAACGGTGCGGATGATTCGGCTGCCCGGCAACACCATCGCGGTCGATCGCCCCGAGGATGTCGCACGGGTCGAGGCTGCTCTGCAGCACGGTGAGACCTGCGCGGTCTGAGAGTACAGGCGCAACCTGATTTCCAGCCACCCCGACATGACCCAAACAGCTCCGGTACAGCCCTTGGATTGCGACGCCACGACGCCGTCGCTCCTGTTTTTCACGCTGCACAAGTGCGCTAGCGCGCTCTTCTCGACATTCATCCTGCGCCGGATCCCAGGACTGGAGCACTGCGATTACTCGCGCCAGGCCCATGTTGGGGAACTTGCAGGACCGGTTCAGTTCGACTGGACCGGGAAGGTCTACGGCCCGCTGCGCCTGTCCACCCCCCGGCATTTGCCTGAATACCAGTGTGTGCTCAAACCCCTCTTCCAGTCTGAAACGCTGGCGACAAGGCGGGCACTGCTATTCGTGCGCGATCCACGCGATGTGCTCCTTTCGTATTACAAATACATACGAACGAAAACCGACTTCAGCCCGTCCGCGGTTACGCGTGAAGACCAGCAACGCAGCTCGCAGCTGGCGCAACGCCTGGACCTGGACGAATGGGTGCTGCAGGAGAGCCCTTTCTGGCGCGAAAGCTTTGAGCAGGCACTGGAACTCATGCGTACGATGCCACAGCTTCGGCTGCTGCGCTACGAAGACATGATCGATGACTGGCCCGCGTTTGAGACGCAACTGACCGATGCGCTGGAGCTGGACGCAAAGTCCATGGCGCACGTTCGCGCACAGACGCGCCCCAATGCCGTCGAAGAACCGGGCGCGCACAAACGTTCCGGCAGAACCGGCCAATTTCGCGAGGCGTATGCGCCCGAAGTCATCGCGCAGATCAACCACGACTTCGCCCACGTGTTGCGAGCGCTGCGCTACCCGATTTAATTTGATAGCTGGTCGTGTGCCTTCGTTAGGCGCCCTCGCGAAGGCCTTGCAGGACGAGCTCCACGTCTGCCCCCATCGTTTCGCGTAATGCATCGGCAAAAGCCGTTTCCAGAGCGTCCGGTCCGAGGGATGCGAGCGAGGCCTCCAGCTGCTTGAAGACGTTTGCGAAGCCAGACTCGGCCGCAACCTGCAGAAATGTCTGCGCCGCATCGTCCTGTTCGAGCACCTTCGCCGCGAGCCAGGCCTGCGGCAAACTCGCGCGTGCTTGCACCAACGTAGCCTGTTGCAGTTCGGGCGGGGCATCTCTGCGAGAGCGAGCCAGGTGCAACGCACGTTCGGTCGCACCGGCCAGGGTTAACCCGACGCAAAATAGCAGCCGGCTTTCGACGCGGTACACGTAGCTGTAATCGGCGCGCTCGATCAAACGAGATGCCGTGCGCAGCTTGCCCATCAGGACTAGTTCCTGCGTCAGCCCAAAGAGCCCGCGAAAGGCGAAGCCGTAAGCTTGCGTCATCTGCCCAAAGAGGCGAAAGGCACGGAGGCTCTCGCCCAACCAGAGCTGTACGGCGATCCGGGCTCGTTGCAGTTTAAGCCAGTCTTCCGAGCCTGATTCCAGCTGGCTTAGCTCCCGCTCCAAGAGCGTTTGCAGCGCCTGGGTTTCGCTCGAAATCTGCCGGCGGCTGGAATCCAGGTAAAGCGCCGGGCCGTGGCGTCGCTTGAGAAAACTCAGGCAGGGCATTGCGCGCAGGCCCTGCCGGTGCGCGTCGTCGACGGACGGGATTGCCCCGCAGAGCCAGAGCAGACCAACGAGTGCCGGGGTCAATTCCGCTTTCCGAACATCCTGAAAAACGACTTCGCTCCACTCCCGGACCGCATCGGCGCTCAAGAGGGGACGCCCCTCCAAGTGGTCGAGCCCGAGGGATTCCAGAGCCCGCGCGGCCGCGGTACGGTCGACTGAGGGCCGATCTTGGAGCACTTCCAGAAAAGGCCGGATGAATGCGTTGCCCTCGGTTGCTACGCGTTCGCGCACACGTTTCCGGCCAAAGTCGCGCCCGCCGTGCAGAACGAGCAGGCGCAGCTCGAAGTCCTTCCACCAGCGCACCCAGGGCTCTGCCGCTGCGCCCTGCAGCCCGGCGATGATTTGCATTAAGCGTCGGCGAGCGAGCGGGTGACCGCCGATCCACCAGCGTTCGCCGGGCGTAAACAGGCGCGCCGCCGTCTTGCTCTCGAGACCTCGGCGAAGGGCTTCGGCATACACATCATCCTGCGAAAAGCAGGTCGATGACAGAGGCACTGCTTGGCTGGGATTCGGCGCGGCCACGCCCGCGGTGGGTTCCGCGCAAAGGGCCTCATTGAGCCAGGCCAGCAGAACGCGCAAGGAGCGCTCGCGAGCGGCCAGGTAGTCCGGCCTCGCACCGCTCAGGCAGTACCGCGCCGGCGAGCCCACCGGCTCGTTGACCAAAACGGTCGGAACGCCAGCTCGATGAGCCTGGGCGAGCACCCACCCTTCCAGCGCCGGGTCCTCGCAGGCAATCACCAGGGCGCTGGCACCGGCGATGGTGTGAGCGGCGGTCTGCAACATCGACAAGTCCAACGAAAGCGTTTCCTCTTTCAGCCCACGATCCTTGACCGCGGCAAAGGCCTGCAACGCAAGTGCGACGGCTCGGGTCTGGCCGGCGTCCGTCGCCGTGGTCAGGAAGGCAATCGGCGCTTTGGCCGCAGTCTCGGCGGTGACCGTTTCAATTGGGTTGAGCAGGGTGATTCGCGACGCCTCGGCGTACCATTCGATGAGGTCGGTCGGCCAGGCGCGCGGCAATTCTTCTGGAAAAAGGTCGCCCAGCACGGTCTGGACTCCATCGGTACACGCGCGCTCCAGGGTCTCAAGCAAGGCGGTTTCCCGCAATCCGCCCACGAACAGCGAACCCTCATCCATGTCCGGCCCCGCATACAGCGAGCGGGCGGGCGCTGCCGGGGAATGCTGTTCGCAAAGGGCCGTCACGGGAAAAAACTCACGGACGCAAGCAAAGCTCCGCAGCATTCCCCTCGGATGGATCCGCCACCACCTTAATACAGCGAGGTCCGGCATTTACGAAAAGGCCGAAGGGGCCGAAATGCAGAAGGTGCGCATCTGTTTCATCGACCAAGCCGATTCACCGGTCAGCGGCGTGACGACCTACGGACGCTGGCTGCACCGGACGCTGCCCGGAGTCCAGGTGCTGCAACTGGGATCCGAGGGGCCGGATTTCGCTGAAAGGGGGCGTCGCCTGCCTGCAACCGAAACGCACCGGCCTGAGGGGATCGCCGCATTTTTGAGGGATTGGATCGGTAATGACTGCGAGCAGGACTGGCTGCTGTTGCCCAATTGCGGGCAGACGGCGCATGAGGCCTGTCGGCTTTTGCTGTTGGACCCGCCAAAAGACCGCGAGCTGCGCGTGCTCGGCTACGCGCACAGCGACGACGCCAACACCGGACTTTTGCTGGAGCATTATCAGGAGATTTTCTCAGGTGTCGTCGCGGTCAGCGATCACCTGCAACGCCGCCTGAAAGGCCTGTTGAACGGGACTGCTGGAGTGCGGCTGCACTGCCTGCCCTACCCGCAGGCGCCCCTGGCAGTGGCTTCGGAGACGAATCGGGAACCGGACCAGCCGCTGCGTTTGATCTATGCCGGGCGGCTGGAAGAGACCCAAAAACGCCTGAGCCGGCTGGTCGATGTGCTAGAGTTTCTGGACGAAGCGGGCATGCCCTTTCAGCTGGACCTGTTGGGCGCCGGCCCGGCCGAAACGCCCCTACGCAACCAGCTCAGCCGATGGACCCAAGGCACCCATCCGTCCGTCCGTTTTCTCGGGGCGTGTCCGCCCGACGCTGTCCCCGCACACCTGGCCCGCGCCGATGTGCTGCTGCTCACCTCCGCCTACGAGGGCAATCCGCTGGTGCTCGCGGAAGGGATGGCGGCACGGCTTTGCCCGGTGGTGATGGCGATCGATTCCGGGGTCGGTGAACTCATTCGGCACGGCGAGAGCGGATTCCTGACGCCGCAAGGCGACGTGGCGGCGATGGCCCGTGTGTTGGAGCACTTGCACCGCGACCGGGAATTGCTCGAAGGGGTGAAGGACCGGGCGCGGTCGGTTGCGCTGGCCGAGCGTTGCCCCGAAAGACACCGCGAGGCCTTCGAGACGTTTGCCGAAGCCTGCTTCACTTGGCCGCAGCCCACCGGTTTGGCGCCGGAGCTGCCCTCGCCCCAGGAAACCGCGCTGCGTCGGCTGCTGTCGGGGCCGTCCTGCAACCGGCTGGAGTCGCCCACGGTGATTTTCGGCGCGGGCGTCTTTGGGCGTTCGCTAGCGGACCGCTGCCGCGAGACCGGCGTGCGCGTAGAGGGCTTCGTCGACTCCGACCCCCGGCAACAGGGCAACACCATCGATGGGCTGCCGGTGCAGGGCCCCGAAAGCCTGCTGACGGACACGCCGCGGTGCATCCTGCTGGGCTCGATGGGTTTTTGCGCCGACATGCGTTCGCAGATTCAGCGTCTTTATCGCAGTCATGCCCAGGAACTGCCGCGAATCGTCGGCCTGGATCGCGTTTGAATGCTTTGTGCCATGTCCGACGTCACCATTCTGATCGCCGCGCGCAACGCCGCTGAGACGATCGAACGCGCGGTCGCCTCAGCCCTGGCCGAACCTGCGGACTGCGTCTTGTTGATCGACGACTTTAGCGAGGACGCCACGGTGGCACGGGCCCAAGCGCTGGACGATGGACGTCTGCGGGTCGTACGTCCACCGGTGCACACAACGTTGGGCGCGACGCGGCAGTTTGGCCTCGAACAGGTTCAGACAACGTACGGCATCTGGCTCGACGCCGACGACGCATTTTTGCCCGGGCGTACGGAGCGGCTGCTGGAGGCGATGCAGGTACAGGGAGCGGATCTGGCTTCGGACGGCGTGGAATTGTTCGACGGGCCCAGCGATGCGTTTTTGCGACAGGCACTCATTCCGGAGTTTCTGTACCACGACCGCTGGCTGGTGCGACAGTTTGAGCGCAACTACCTGCCGGGTGCCGGTCAGGTTGCCTTTCGGGTGGAGAGGTTGCGTTCACTTGGGTATGCGACCGATCTGACCGCTGCGGAGGACACCGATATCCTGCTGCGCTCGGCGCTGGCCCGGGTACCCGTGGCGCTGGTACCGGTCGTTGGTTACCGCATGTGTGCCTACCCGGGCAGCGTGTCCCGCAATCTGGAGCGCCAACAGGCCATGAACGCACGCGCTCTGGCTCGGGTTGCCTACGGCGAGGTGCTCAAACTCTACGTCGAGGCGGGTTATGCGGAGCGATTCGGTTGGTGGGCACTGCACGCGATGGCAACCTTCCGCAAGGACTGGGCGCAGGCGGGCGATTGCCTGGGCCGACTCACGCAGATGGACGGGAAGCTGCGAAGCACCGTTCTTGAACCCAACGGACCCTTGCCCCGCCCGGAAGGCTGGCGGGTGGCCTTCGCACAGGGTGTGCTGGCCTGGGAACTGGGGATGGACACAGAAGCCGCCCAGGCCTTTCGCACGGCAAACACCTTCGCCGTGACCGCCGAAGGCACGAATAATCTGGGCATCACCTTGCGCACGCAGGGCGCAGAACGCGCTGCGCAGGATTGCTTTGCATCCGCTTTAGAGGCGTTTCCGGATTATCTGGACGCGCGCCTGAACCGCAGCGATACACATGCGCTGCAACTGACCCGACAGCCGCTGCGTCAGCAGCCCGGGCGTTTTGAGTACCCGCAGGCAGTCGAAGCCGACGTGGCAAATCCGTCCTAAAAGGAGCGGCGATTGCGCAAACGGCGCAGCAGCACGTAACCCCCGAAGAGGAAAGCCGAAGCCGCGCCGTAAGTGACGGGCTCAAGCTCCACGCGAAGGAATTGCGTGGGCAAGCTGGCTGCCGACGACGTTTCCGCCGGTGCTTCAACCGAGGCTGTGGGCACGGGAGCCTGGATCGCCTCGGGTTGGGCGGCGACCAAGACGTGAAGGGAGAACAATAGGACCGAAGTCATGCTGGCTTGGGAGGTGGTAGACTTGAGACGGAGGGGGACGATTCCGGGCTCCAAGCACAACGAGCGTTTAACATTGGAGATTGCACACGACTTGGCCCCCTTTGGCAATCCTTGGTTTGTGATATTCACGCGCGATCCGTTACGCAAATGACACAAAAGGCGCTGCGGACCGCGTGCGTTGGCTCGGGCCTCGCCCGACGGCGTGACCCTCCTCAAGCCTGATGATAACTAATGTTTAAAATGTCGACGTCCGGTGAAGATCATGGCCATACCGGCGTCGTTGGCGGCTTGGATGACATCTTTATCACGTTTGGCTCCGCCGGGCTGAATGGCGGCAGTCGCTCCAGCTTGAGCGGCGGCTTCCAGCGCATCGGGAAAGGGGAAAAGTGCCTCCGAGGCAATGGCCGATCCCTTCAGATCGAGCCCCGCCTCGCCGGCTTTCCACACGGCGATGCGCGAGCTATCCACCCGCGACATCTGGCCCGCGCCAATGCCCAGGGTGCGCTCACCGGAGGCGTAAACGATGGCGTTGCTCTTGACGTGGCGGCAGACCTTCCAGCCAAAGAGCAGCGACTGCATCTCTTCGGCGGATGGCTGACGTTCGGTTACGACCTGAAAGTTGCGCGGATTGATGGGCGACTGGTCGCGGTCCTGCAGGAGGACGCCGCCAATGACGGATTTGATTTCCTGGAGACTGTCAGCGCGCATGGTGGCGCTGGCCCGCATCAGACGCAGGTTTTTCTTTCGTGCCAGAAAGGCTGCGGCTTCGTCGGTGTAGCCCGGGGCGATGATGACCTCGGTGAAGAGGTCGCCGATGGCTTCGGCCAGGTCGAGGTCGAGCGTGCGGTTGACCACGATGATACCGCCAAAGGGAGCCTGCTTGTCGGTTTCGAAAGCGAGGTCCCAGGCAGCTTTGAGGCCGTCCATACTGGAGGCGACGCCGCAGGGATTGGTGTGCTTGAGGATGGCGACGGTGGGCTTTTCAAACTCCCCGATAAGGTACGCGGCGGCGGTGATGTCGACGATGTTGTTGAAGGAGAGTTGCTTGCCTTGAAGCTGCTCAAAGTGCTCCAAAAAGGTGCCGTAAAGTGCGGCCTGCTGGTGGGGATTCTCGCCGTAGCGCAGGTCGAGGGCTTTTTCCAGGCGCAGGTCCACGCGCGGGGGCAGGCCCAGAATGGCGCCTGGCTCCTCCGGAACTTCGCGGGTGGCCAAAAAATCGGCAATCGCGCGGTCGTAGGCCGAAGTGCGCGCGAACACCTTCTGGGCCAGTTGCCGCCGCAGGTTTAGCAGCACCGATTCCTCGCCGCGAAGGGCCTCCAGAACGCGCGGGTAGTCGGCGGGCTCGATCACCACGGTGACGGCGGCATGGTTCTTGGCCGCTGAGCGGAGCATGGACGGACCACCGATGTCGATCTGCTCAATGGCTTCGGGCAGCGTGCAGTCGCGGCGCGCAATGGTTTGTTCAAACGGATAGAGGTTCACGCACACCAGGTCGATCAGGCCAATGCCGTGCGTTTGGGCTGCCTCGAGGTGCGCCGGCACATCGCGCCGGGCGAGCAAACCGCCATGCACCTTGGGATGGAGCGTTTTGAGGCGCCCGTCCATCATCTCAGGAAAGCCGGTGTACTCGCCGACTTCGGTGACCGTCAGACCCGCTTCGGTGAGGGCGCGGGCGGTGCCGCCGGTCGACAGCAGGGTGTACTCAAACTCGTCCACGAGGGCCCGGGCAAAGTCGACCAGGCCGGATTTATCGCTTACGGACAGAAGCGCGCGTTTTTCCATAAGCGCACCAGTGGACGGCGCAGTTCAAAGCCGAGGCAAGCCAATTTGATTCACAATAGCGCCTCTGCCATAAGGTTTGCTTATCCGTTAGTAAAACGGCCTTGCCGCTGTGTGCATGCGTCGCTAGCGTTCGCGCATGTCCCAAGTCGAAGCGATCAAAACGGCCATCGTGTCTTTGCCGGAGGCCGAAAAAGCGCAGCTGTTGCACTGGGTTCAACGCGAAGTGATCGCGGCCGAACCTCTGGAGGAAGCTGACGCAATCTTGCCTGAAGCGCCGGTATCCCGAGTTTCCAAGACGCGCACCCATCGCCAGGCGATCGCGGACATCGAACGGCAGCAACGCGATTCGCTCTGCGAGCGTGTCAGCGAATTTGACTCGAGCGGCTCCATCACGCGCGACCCGTTCTAACCCCGGGGTCTGCCGCCGAGGCAGAACGCCCGCTGCAAGCTTGGCGTGTTTGGGTTCGGCCGGCGATGAATCCGTCGACGTGCCTCCTTGGCAGCGTCGTGACTGAACGGGTACTGGCGCACCGTTGGCGGCTGAAATGTCTTTCGGGCTTACCGGACCAAGGGCCGAGTTCGCGTGAAAAGCCTTTTGCAAACGTGTCCGACCCGGGGTATCGGATTTGTTCAGATCAAGCAGATGCAGAAAAATTCAGAAGACCCTTTGAGGATTGGCGGGCGCACGTTTGGGTCGCGGCTGCTCGTGGGTACCGGGAAGTTTGCCAGCAACGAAGCGATGCGGAACGCGCTGGCTGCCTGCGGCACCGAGTTGGTCACCGTCGCCTTGAAGCGCGCCAGCCTGGGGCCGGAGAAAGATCCATTCGCGGACATCCTGGAGTTTCTGGAACCCGAGCGCTATCTGCTGTTGCCCAACACCGCCGGGGCGATGAACGCCGAGGAAGCTGTGCGACTGTCGCGGCTGGCGGCGGCGGCGGGGCTGCCCCAGTGGGTCAAGCTGGAGATTCACCCTGATCCGAATTACCTGCTGCCGGACCCGGTGGAGACCCTGCAGGCCGCCGAGACGTTGGTCAAAGAGGGCTTCACGGTGCTGCCGTACATCAACGCCGATCCCGTGCTGGCGCTGCGTCTGCAGGATGTGGGCTGCGCGACGGTCATGCCGTTGGGTTCGCCCATCGGCTCCAATCGCGGGCTGGAGACGCGCGCGCAGATCGAAATCATCATCGAACAGGCACGCGTCCCGGTGGTGGTCGATGCGGGTCTGGGCCGGCCTTCACAAGCCGCAGAAGCGATGGAACTGGGTGCGGACGCCGTTTTGGTGAACACGGCAATTGCGGTGGCGAGCGACCCCTGTGCGATGGGTCAGGCGTTTGCGAAGGCGGTCGAGGCCGGGCGCAGTGCCTACCACATTGGTCTGGAGCAGCCCGCGCGTCAGGCCGAAGCGACCAGCCCCTTGACGGCATTCCTTGGCGCGGGTTGATTGCGTCTTGAAGATGGAGTCATTCTCAAGAGTTTTTGATGCCGCAGCGACCTCCGGGCTCGCCTGGCGCGCCCTGGACACGCCCTCCACCTCCGTCGAGTCGATTGTGCGGCAGGGTCAGGTGCGTACCTTGGAGGACTTTGCCGCGCTGTTGTCGCCGGCGGCCGAAGCGCGTATCGAGGCGCTCGCGGGGCTGTCGCAGCAGGTCACGCAACGGCATTTTGGCAAAGCCATCCGGCTGTTTGCCCCGCTGTACCTGTCCAACGAATGCATCAACATTTGCAAGTACTGCGGATTTTCGCGCAACAACCCGATTCCGCGCCTGACCATCCCCGTCGAGCAGGTTGAAGCGCAAACGACGAAGCTGGCCCGCAAGGGGTTCCGGCACCTGCTCCTGGTCGCTGGCGAACATCCCAAGTACGTCTCCAACGGCTACGTGGAGGACTGCGTGCGGCGTTGCCTCGCGCACATGCCCAGCATTGCCATTGAGCTGGGGCCGATGGAGACGCAGGAGTACATTCCGCTGGTGCGTGCCGGCGCGGAAAGCCTCATCCTGTATCAGGAGACCTATTACGAGCCGACTTACCGCAAGATGCACACGGCCGGCCCCAAAAAGCATTACCACTGGCGGATGGACACACCCGAACGCGCGGCGGCGGCAGGCTTTCGGCGTTTGGGCATCGGGGCGTTGCTGGGTCTGCACGACTGGCGATTCGAGGTGATTGCGCTGGCGGCCCACGCGCGCCATCTCCTGCGGCACTGCTGGAAGGCTCAGGTGGCGGTCAGTCTGCCACGTCTGCGTCCGGCCGCCGGCGGGTTTCAGCCTGCGCCTGAGCACGCCGCCAGCGACACGCAACTGCTGCAAATCATCTGTGCGCTGCGCCTGTTTTTGCCGCACCTGGGAATCACGTTGTCCACACGGGAGTCGCCGGCGCTGCGGGACGGGTTGGCCCCCCTGGGCGTTACGCTGATGAGCGCGGGCTCTTCAACCGAGCCAGGTGGTTATGACCATTTTGACGAGAGCGCGTGGACGCCAACTCGAGAACAGCCCGGTGAGCAGTTCCACATCGCCGACGAGCGTCCGCCGCAGGCCATTGTTCGGATGATTCGCGAGCATGGCTACGAGGCGGTCTGGAAAGACCACGACCAGGCGCTGGCCCACGGCGGCGTTAACGCGCAATCGGTCTGACCGATGCAGTCCATTACCATTACTGCCAACGGAACACAGTGCGAGGTGCCGGCAAGAACGACTTTGCCGGCCTTTTTGGAAAGCCGCTCCACGCCCTTGGGGCGAGTGGTGGTGGAGTACAATGGGCGCGCCTTGACGCGGGAGCAATCGCGCGTCGTGGTGCTGGCCGACGGGGACCGGCTTGAGGTGGTTCGCGTGGTGGCTGGGGGGTGAAGCGCTGGTGATGCATTCGGCACCTGGAGAAAGCCGCGAGCTGGAAGGACTGCGCGTTGAAATAGACCGTTTGGTCTATTCTAAGCCGAATGGCACCTTCGATGGCCCTGCGGCCCATGCGTTCATTTACTTTCTGACCGTGCACAACGAGTCCAAAACAGAGGTCACGTTGAAGGGACGCAAGTGGGTGTTGCGTTTGGACGATGGGACCACACAGGTGATCGAAGGCGGTGGCATCGTGGGGCAGACCCCCACCCTGGCGCCCGGCCGGCATTTTTCCTACAACAGCTACCACCTGATTACGGGCAATGCGACGGCGCGCGGGGCCTTTCACGGGGTTGACTCCGACGGGCAATCCGTTCACGTGGCCATACCGCCCTTTGAAATGGTTGTGCCGGATGGGGCCGGCGACGTGGCGGTTGAGGGCTAGGAACGCATGCGTCTGACGGATTTGAATTGTGAGCGCGGCATTGGGGCGAACTCGATGCTGGTGGAGATTGGGCCGTTTCGCCTGTTGATTGATGCAGGGATGCACCCCAAGCGGTTGGGCCTGGAGGCGCTGCCACAGTACGACGCGCTGCCGGACGACTCGATCGACTTCATTTTGGTGACGCACGCGCACCTGGACCACATCGGGTCACTGCCAGTGGCCTGCCGGCGTCATCCCAACGCGCGAATTCTGGTCAGCACGCCCTCGCGGGTGCTGGTGCCACGGATGCTGCGCAACTCCTGCAACGTGATGAGCCGGCAGCGCGAGGAGCACCGCATCAGCGCCTATCCGCTGTACACTTTTGGCGAAATTGCGCGGCTGGAGGGCAGCCTACTGCCGATGCTTTACGGGCAACCGCGCACGTTTTTTGAGAAGGAAGACGAGATTGAAATCACGTACTTCGCGGCCGGGCACGTGGCTGGCGCGGCGGGCATCGAACTGGTCTACAAACACCGCTCGATCTTCTTTACGGGTGATGTACTCTTCCGTGACCAGCGCATTCTTGAGGGCGCGCGTTTTCCGCAGAAACACTTCGACACGCTGGTCCTGGAGACGACCCGCGGGCGCACAGAGACTGCGGCTCAGGCCGACCGCCTGGACGAACGCGAGCGGCTGTTGGAGACGATCATCCGCACGTTGAGCCAGGGAGGCTCGGTGCTGATTCCGGCCTTTGCGCTGGGACGCATGCAGGAGATTTTTTCCATTCTAAACGACGCGCGCAAGCAAGGCCGACTGCCGAAGGTGCCGGTCTATGGCTCGGGTCTGGGGCTCGATCTGGTGGACCACCTGGATCAGATTGCGCGCAAGACCGGGCTGGTCGATTTTCGCAAGAGCGTGCTGCGCGAGCTGGGTGTGAGGCCGCTCAAGGCCGAGCTGCGACCGGGGCGCGACGTGGGCGAACAGGCCATTTACGTGCTCAGCAGTGGCATGGTCGTCGATCACACACCGTCGTACGCAGCGGCCGCGGCGATGATCAACCATGCGCACAACACGATTTGTTTTGTTGGCTACTGCGACCCGGAAACCGTTGGCGGGAAAATCCTGCACGCGCACCACGACGACGTGATTGTGTTTGAGAAAATCAAGCATTCGGGTCCGCTACGGGCGCAGGTGGAGCGCTTCGATTTGAGCGGTCACGCCGACCGGGAGGAACTGCTGGACTTCGCGCTGAAAACCAACGCGCGCGCCTGCGTGCTGACCCACGGCGATCCTGAATCGCGCACGTGGTTTGACGAAGAGTTGGCCACGGCGGCGCCGGAGATGCAGGTCATCGACCCGGAAGTGGGCACACCGTATCAGGTGTGAGGCGGGCTGCACAATTGCGTTGAAGCCGGGCCTCTCGGGCGATGTCTTTGCGTCCATGAATCGCCTGTCACAAGATGGCTTTGCAGCGGCGCGCGACTTCCTGAAGGCCGAGGCGCGGCCCTTGGAACGGGCACGGTTTGCGTTTCACTTCGAGGGCGCCGATGAGGCTGGCGTGTGGGATGCGCTGGGGGCCTTTCAGAATGACGACGGCGGCTTTGGGCATGCGCTTGAACCGGACGTGCGCGCCCCGGAGAGTTCCGTGCTTTGCACCACCATTGCGCTGCAAGTAGCGCGTGCCATGAAAGCGCCCCCGCCGCCTGAACCGATCCAGTCAGCCATCGGCTACCTGCTCTCGACGTACAACGCAGACGAGTGCCACTTCCCGAGTCTGCCTGTGGTGGCCGCCGAATCGCCGCACGCGCCCTGGTGGCGTCAGGAAGGCCGTCGGGAGACTTTTGACCGCTTTGATCTGAATCCAACGGCGGAAGTGCTCGGGTATTTTTACGAGCACCGGGCGGGAGTGCCGGACAAGGTGTTGGCGAACGTGTCGGAGCGCGTTGTGCAGGCGCTTGCCAAACCGGAAGAGGAGGAGATGCACGGGCTGTTCTGTTGCCAGCGACTGTGGGAGACGCCTGGGTTGCCCCGGAGATTGCGCGATTCAGTGGAGGCCAGTTGCAGCGCGAAACTGGCAAAGCAAATCGAAACCGAACCGGAGGCCTGGAAGGGCTACACGCTGGAGCCGCTGAAAGCGATCACCAGCCCGCAGCATCCGCTCTATCCGGACTTTCGCGAGGCCGTGGAGGCAAACCTGCGCTTCTTAATCGACGCGCAGCAAGCCGATGGCTGGTGGACGCTGAATTGTGATTGGGGCAAGCGCTGGCCTGATGAACTGGCGCAGGCCCAACGGGACTGGAAGGGCTGGGTTACCCTTGAGACGCTGCTGGTGCTTGAGGCTTTTGGATGTCTGCCTCCCAGGTGAGGCCATCATCGAATGGCTACATCAGACGAGGATCTGCTGGGCAAGCGGCGTTCTGCCTGGTGCCCTCGACAATGAATCTACTGCTTCTTCTCGGCCAACAAGTCAGCCACATACGAACAGAAGGCGGGTGAGCCTGCGTAGTAGGGGGTGCGGGGTTGGTCGACATGGAAATCGTGCAGCGGGAAGCAGGGCTCGCGCATGAAATGGAACTGGCCGCCACCACCGGCCATCAGGGCGTGCCCCGCAGCGATGTCCCAGACCTTCACCCGATGGTCGATGACGCCGTCAATGAGGCCCGCAGCGGCGTAAGCGAGCATGAGCGCGGCGCTTCCCAGGCAACGGGCGCGGTAGGTCGTCAGCAGCGGGCGCAGTTTGTCGTAGAGGTCTGCGTCGAGCTTGAAGTGCAGGCCGATGATGGTGTCGCGACCGAGCGACGCGTCCAGGGCTCGGCGCTTGCGTTTGCCTTCAAAGAGTCCGTGGTCGGGTCCGCCGTGCAGCAGCGTGTCCCGCGAGAAATCGTAGATGATGCCATAAATCGGCACGCCTTCGTATAGGAGGGCTAATGAAATCGCACAGTAAGGGATGCCCAGGAAGTAGTTGTTGGTGCCGTCGATGGGGTCGAGCACCCAGGCGAAATCCGCGCTGAGCGCGCGCAATTCGTCCAGCGGGCTGGATTCCTCGCTACAGAAATCATCGTCGGGGAAGCTGCGCCGCAGCTCGTCGAAGATTTTCTCGGAGATGGCGAAATCGGCAAAGGTCACGCGGGTGTCGTCGGCCTTCCACTCGCTGGGCACGTTAGCGAACTGCTGCCGGAAAAAGGGCACCTGCTCAAGCACGGCGTGGCGACCGGCATTCTGGCGGTGGCGCAGGGCGGTGGCAAAGGCGTCCGAGCCCGGACGCAGCGGCTTACCGCGCCGGGAGCGTGGGCTCTTACCAGGCATCAGTGTATGCTTGAAGCGATGAAGCGGCTGGCAACGGGCATCAGCTACCGCGGCTTCCGACAACCAGGCGACCCGGACCGATCAGCAACAGGCCGATGAAGAGAATCATCATTTCCAACGGCCAGCCCACGTTGTAGGCGAAGGTCATGAAGGTGAAGCCGCCGGCGGTCAGCTTCGATAGAGTGGCCCCGGCCATGACACCGATCAGTAGGATCATGCCTACCTGGTATAGCTTGGGGATACCCAGCGCCAGGAGGATGCCACCGGCGATTTCGGCGATTGCGGCCGACAGACCCAGCGCGTTGGCCACGACGCCTTCGACGCCCGGGATGACCGCGCCGGCCAGGCCCTGCCACGTGTCCGGACCTCCCGCGATTTTTGGAATACCATGCAGCACGAACATCACGCCGATGCCCACGCGAATGATCAGAAGTCCAATGTCTTTACGTCCCATCCTCGAACGCTGAAGCGGTTTGCCCGCTGTGTCCAGCCACCGCAGGCGAATGAAATCGGTCAGCGGCGTTGCTTCCGTGTCGCGGATTCAAGCAAGGAAGCACGCTGCAGCGCGGCGTCGCCAAAGGCTTCGCGGACGCGATCCCCCGCATTGAGTAACCGGCGATGTCGCAGACTGCCGACCTCCTCGGGAAAGAGCGCCGGGGTGTGGGGCCCATTATCGAAATGCGACAGCCCGGCACCCGCCAGGCGCACCCCGCGATGACCGCCCTCACGAAACAAAGCCTCCAACGCTGGGCCCACGTTTGGGAAAAAAGCTTCGGCGCAGTCGCTCGGAGCGGGAATCGAACAGGCTCTGGAGCGCGTCTGGAAATTGCTGAAGCGCAGGCGGACCGTGAGCGTACGGGCCTGCAAGCCATCGCGGCGAAGCCCTGTGCACAGATCATCCAACATCGCTTTGACCGTGCGCTCCAAAAAAGCGAGGTCGCGCGTGTCTTCGCTGAAGGTGCGCTGATGCGAATGCGACTTGGCTTGCGCACGCTCGGTGGTGACAGGGCGGTCGTCGATGCCTTGAGCCGCCAGCCGGACGTTTTCGACCCGCGAGCCAAAGATGCGTTGCAGCAGGGAGTCGGGCGCGGCGACCAGGTCGCCGAGGGTGTGCACCCCGAGCGCTTTCAGGTTGAGACCCGTCTTCGAGCCGAGACCCGGCAGGCGGTCGACCGGCAAGGGTGCCAGAAAGGCGGCTTCGTTGCTTGCGGGCACAACCACGAAACCGGAGGGCTTTTGTAACTTCGAGGCGATGGCGGCGACCAGCCGGTTGCTGGCCAGTCCCCAGGAAAGGGTGATGTGCAGGTCGTTTTGAACCAAACGGTTTATTTTTTGGAGCACCTCTACAGCAGCGCTTTCTGCTTTTTCGTGCGACAGGTCCATATAGCCTTCGTCGATCGAGGAAGCCTCCACGAGCGGGCTGTGTCTGCGAATGATGGCGAACAGACGCTTCGACCATTCGCGGTACACGTCGAAACTGGACCGCACCAGGATGAGCTCGGGACAGATGCGCTTGGCTTGGGCTGCCGGCATGGGCGTGTAGACGCCGCGGGCGCGCGCCTCGTAGCTGGCAGCGGTAATGATGCCGCGCTCCCCTCCTCCCACGGCCATGACCTTGCCCCGGAGTTCGGGCCGACGCGCCTGTTCAACCGAGGCAAAGAAGGCATCGGCGTCGAAGTGGGCGATGCGTCGAAGCGGCATAAGGTGAACAAATAATCAGCAAGTCAGTCTGTCAACGTAATCGCACGGCTACCGCTGTCCCACCCCGGCCCTCCGAAGCAAGGGCGGGATGGGATGAGTCGGCGGGGTAGCTTCGGGAAACTAGTCGGCGGTTTCCTGGGTGACGCGCAGGCGTCCAAACTGATTGCCAGAAAGGGGCACGGGCAGGAAGGCGCGCATGACGGTGGCATCGCCGAGGTCGTCGCCAGAGATCAGGGTTACCGACTCGGTGAACCAATCGCTGAAGTCCTCGGTGTATTCGACTAAGCCAGCAACATTGCTGGGCAGCTCGTTGGCCATCGGGAAGGTCAGGACGCCTTGACCGTCTTCGAAAGCGAAGGTGATGGCGTCGAGTTCAGGGTTATCCGGGTCCAGCGCGAGGAAGAACTCGAGCAGGTTGTTAAACGGGTCGTCATCCGGATTGGCGAGGGGGCCCCAGACAGTGGCTTCCAGCGCAGGCACGCCGAAGTCTGCGTCAAAGGCCGCTTCGAGGTAATTCGCAAAGGCATCTTGCCCGCCACCAGTGAGCCAGCGGAAGAGGTTCAGGGCGAATTGGGTGTTGTCGAAGCGGGTGAGGTCGGTGCCTGCGCCGCCGTCACTGAAGAAGGTGTTGCGGTCGAAATGACCGACCACGCGGCCCACGCCGATGTCGACGACAACCAAGGTCGAATCGCCGCTGTCGGACTGTCCGGTGCTGCCCTGCGGGCTGCCGTCGTTGAAGCGGATGCCGCCTTTGGCCACGGTGAGGAAGGTGATGTTGGCCCCGGGCACCGTGACTGGATTGAGCGTGAAGGGCGAAACGCCCTCGCCGTCGAAGCCGCTGATATCGTCGGAGGTGATTTCGGGGAATCCCGCTAGAATCGGATGTTCGGGGACCAGGAAATCATCCGGTGCAAAGAGCCCGTAGGTGCCGCGGTCCTGGTACACGGTCAACCCGAAGCGGTCGAGGAACTGCTGGTCGGAGGTGGGCGCAGTGGCGAAGTTGCGGCCAAAATTGGCGTCACTGAAAAAGAGCGCGCCGCCGCCGTTGCGAACCCACTCCTCGATGGCGTCCACGCGGGAGGTATCGCCGCCAGGCAGGTAGTCGGCGTTGTTGGAGCTGAAGACGATGACGTCATACACGGAGAGGTCCATGCTGGCGAAGTCGATGGGTTGGCCGATGTTTTCGCCGGGGATCGGAGTGCCCTCGATCATCTGCTCCACGATGTAGCCCTCGCCTTCGAGCAGCTGGCGCAGTTCGACGAAGTTGGTGTTGCCCGCGGTGTTGAAGAGGTCGGCCAGTTGGTTGTCGTTGCCGCCGCCGAGACCTCCGGTACCCGAAGCGCCGCGGATGAAAAGAACGCGTTTTCCAGCCACGGCATGTTCGACGAGGACGGTCGCATCAGCGGTCACACTTTCACTGGGAACGCCGTTGTCGGTCACGGTGATTTCGAGCCTGAAGAAGGGGTTGCTGAGCTTTACCAGTGGCGCGGGGTCGGCCACCGAGATGAGGCCTGTGTTTGGGTCGACCTGAAAAGCGCCCGCATCGTTGCCGCCGGTGATGGCGTAGGTGAGGGACTGGCCCGGGTCGGGATCGCTGGCGGGGAGCATGCCGACGCTGGTGCTGGCCGGGGAGCCTTCGATCACGCGGAAGGAGTCCGGCGTGATGTCGGGCGCAGTATTGACCGCCAGCGACTGCAACCTGATGAGCGCGGCCCAGTCTTCGGAGGTGTCGCTGGGCGGCAGGCCGATGGACTGCGGACCGGGGCCGGTGATGGTTTCCACCGTGCCGGTCTGCAGCGGCCCGCCGTCACGCGGGTCAAACCAGCTTACGGTGAAGGTGTCGGTAAAGGCCTCCAGGTCGAGGTCCACCGTGCCGCCATCGGTCAGAAAGACAGCATAGATCTCGCCGCGTTTGGCAAAGGCGTAGTCGGTGTTGTTGTCGTTGGGATTGCCGACCAGCGCGTTGTCGCTGTTCATCTCCCAGAACGGCAGGTAGGTGTTGAAGAAGGTGAGCGCATGGCGGTTGAAGTCCCACATGCGGTCGCGCGTGCGCCAGTCCTGCAAGGCCTGGTCGGCGGAACCGCCAAAGTAAAACTCCACGCCGGCGCCGCCCGCCATCAGGTTACCCCACAGGACTACCTGACGCACCTGCGCCTGAGAGGGCGTGCCGCTGGTCGAGGAGTCGGGGGGCACACCGCGATTGGCCGGACCGATCTCGTCGTTGGCCACCACCCAGGGGCGAGCGAGCGCCTCGGACTCCTCAACCCACTGAAGCGTTTCCTCGTGCACCTGGTCCCAGCGCTTCTGGATGGAGATGCCGGTGAGCTTGGACTGGTTGCCCACGAGGGCGCTGTAGACGCTGTCGGTCTGACCGGGGAAGGTGTGGAGCACGATGTTGTGCCCGTAGGGATCGTTGTCGTGGAAAAACTGCGCCATCTCCCGGCGTTGCGCCGTGGTCTGGGTGTTCTCCTCGCCGAGGTTCCAATTGAGGGCCAGGTGATGGCCGTAGCGCGCGATCAGCTCGCGGTAGTACAGGCGACGCTCGAGTTCAACCGCGCCTGCGTCCAAGCCGAAGGGCGGGTCGTTGTCCATTTCCTGCTCCTGCGTTTTGAAATGCAGGTAGATGCCCAGTGCTTGCGCGTGGGCGAAAATGATTTCCCACTGATCGAGCTTGGAAGTATCAAAGCGCAGCGGGTCGGTCGGCTCGACGTACATCCAGACATCGTCGCCATCGCCGCCGGCGTTGTAAGTGAGGAACGAGAAGACGTTCTGGCTTTCGCTGGCCAGGTAGTTCAAAGCCCCGATCAAGCCGCGGCCCTGTCCGTTTTGCCAATTGGGGTCGCCTTCCTCCCAGTCCTGCAGGTGCGGCCCCCAGGTGCGCAGGAAGTTGGTGCCCGCGCGGTTGAAGGTGCCGTCGATCTCGGGGTTGGCCAGGAAGTTTTCCGGTGAATCCGCGCCGGCTTTAACAAAGTACTCGCCCGTGCCGGCGAATTGCAGGTAGCGCTCGCCGACGTATTCAAGCCGGCCACACGCGCGAAAGTCGGGCACGACTTTGTCGGTGGGAAGGATGGTGAAGTCGCCCGTCGAATCGGTGAGCGGCACCGAGATGCCCGCGGTGGGATCGGTGGAGATGGCGATTTCATCACCCATGCGCAAGGATGCCTGCCAGGTCCACTCGCCACTGAAGTCGGGCGAGAGATGGGCCCGCCAAATGTTGCCGCTGGTGGCACTTGTTTCACCGGCGTGGCCGTCCGCGGCGTAGTATCCAGGAACCAAATACGTGGTGCCAGTTGCCGGGTGGTGGAAGGTGACGTTGAGGCGATAATCGGTGAAGGGGTTAGGGATCGCATCCTCGCTGGTATCCGGGCCCTCAAAAGCGACGGTGACCCGGTGCCACTGTCGCAGTTCGCCAAATACGCCTGCGGTCGGCGTGTTTTGGGCGGCGGAGGGACCAAAGTCGACTGGGGGCGGGCCGCCTCCCTGCCCTTCGGCGACGGCGGCGACCAGGCTGGCGGCGTCGATGGTGGCGCTTTCAATCTGCAGGCCGGTGATTTCGCTGCTGTTATCGAGCGCGACACCCGACGCATCGAGCAGGTCCGTGATGGCCCAGGCCACTCCGCCAAGTGGCTGACCATTGTTCGGGCCGCCAGGCGCATTGATTCCGGTGCTCTGCCATAAAGATGCTGGAATGGAAATGGCCTGCCCGACGACGTTTCCGGGTAGGATCGCCGCAACGGTGAAAGCGTCGTTCGACCCGTATTCGTAGAGGAAAAAATCGGGTTGATTGCCGTTGGCGTCGGTCCAAGTGCCCAGGTCAACCGTCCAACTTGGAGCGGTCGCGTTGCGGGCAAAATAACTGAACAGATCGAAGTCGTCTGCCAGGGTGATCGGCATCGCATCGAGCGTGGCACCGGTCGAATTGCCGGTGATTAAGGAGGCAGCCAGGATGGTGGTGCCTGCCGCGGAGACGGACTGGATCTGTCCGCTGCTGGCGGTCACGGTGGCCCCCGTCGGAGCAGCCAACAGCGCGCTAGGAGCGAATACGACAAGAAACGAGATAAGGACACAGTTCTTCATTGCAGCGTGGGGATTGATAAAGGTGAGAGCGACTTGAGGGCGTATCATGTGCTTTGGAAAAGTGCGCCAGTGGATTACGAAATTTTCACAAAATTATGCGGAATTTGCGCGTAGGTGGGTTGCGTGTTCTTTGAGTGCAGATGCAGTCAGCGCGTGCATTCACCCAATGGTTCGAAGCCCAGGGCTGGAAACCCTTCAGCTTTCAACGGCAAACATGGAAGGCCTATCGTGAAGGAGCCTCTGGGCTGATTCACGCGCCCACCGGCTTGGGCAAAACGCTGGCGGCCTGGGGCGGCCCGCTTCTGGAGATCCTTCGGTCGAAACCCGCGGAGACGGCGCCGTTGACGGTGCTGTGGATCACGCCGCTGCGCGCGCTCGCCGGCGATACGGTGCAGGCCCTGCAACGACCGGCCACCGATCTGAAGCTGCCCGTGACGGTGGAGAAGCGTACCGGCGACACTTCCGCCTCGGTCAAAAAACGTCAGCGCCAACGCTACCCCGCCGTGCTGGTCACGACGCCGGAAAGCCTGTCGCTCCTGCTGACGTATCCAGAAACCCGTGACGCGCTCTCGACAGTAAAGTGTGTTGTGGTTGATGAATGGCACGAGCTGCTCGGCACCAAGCGTGGCGTGCAAACGGAATTGGCCCTGGCGCGTCTGCGCGCGTGGTTTCCCGAACTGCGTACCTGGGGTTTGTCGGCAACGTTGGGCAACCTCGAGGAGGCGATGGCAGTGCTGCTGGGGGCGCAAGCCAAAGGTGGGCAATTAATCCGCGGCCGCTACGACAAAAAGATCCTCATCGATACGGTCCTGCCATCGGAAATGGAGAGCTTCCCGTGGTCGGGCCATCTGGGCCTGAAGCTGCTGCCCGAGGTGATCGCCTGCCTGGAAACGGCACAAACGAGCCTGGTCTTTACCAACACGCGTTCGCAAACCGAAGCCTGGTTTCACGCGCTACTGAACGCGCGCCCGGACTGGAAGGACGTCTTGGCGATTCACCATGGTTCGTTGGAGCGCGACGAGCGAGACCAGGTGGAGGCCGATCTCGCGACCGGGAAATTACGCGCGGTAGTTTGCACGAGTAGCCTGGACTTGGGCGTGGATTTCACGCCGGTGGATCAGGTGCTGCAGGTGGGCAGTCCGAAGGGCATTGCGCGCCTGACCCAGCGCGCCGGGCGCAGCGGACACCAGCCAGGCGCGGTCAGCCGGGTGGTTGGCGCGCCGACCAATGCCTTTGAACTGGTTGAGTTTGCCGCCGCGCGCGACGCCCTGAAGCGCGGCGAAATCGAAGCGCGCCGACCCCTGTTGCGGCCCCTGGACGTCTTGCTGCAGCACCTGGTCACCTGTGCGCTCGGCACCGGTTTTGAGCCCGACGCATTGCTTGCCGAAGTGCGCTCGACGCATGCATACGCCGATTTGAGCCAGGCCGAATGGCAGTGGGCGGTCGACTTTTCGCACACCGGGGGCGGCGCGTTGAAAGCGTATCCGGATTACCATCGGTTGACCCGCGAGAATGGCCGTTTTCAGGTCTCCAACGAGCGGATTGCGCGGCGGCATCGGATGAGTGTGGGTACGATCACCAGTGACAGTGCGGTGGCTGTCAAAATGTCCGGCGGGCGCACGCTGGGCACGGTGGAGGAATACTTCATCTCGCGTTTGAGCCCCGGCGATCGCTTCACTTTTGCGGGTCGGCAACTGGAGCTGATTCGGTTTCGCGGACTGGTTGCCCAAGTCAAACCGGCACGCGCCAGCGCACGTGGCGCGGTTCCCTCCTGGCAAGGGGGGCGCTCGCCGCTATCCACGGAACTGGCCGAAGCGGTTTGCCGTAAGATGGAAGAGGCCGATGCGGGCCAGTTCGACGGGCCCGAGATGGGGCATGCGCGCGAGTTGCTGAGTTTACAAAAGCAATGGTCTGCCCTGCCCACGCGCACGCTTTTTCTGTGCGAGTATGCCCGGGTGAAAGGGGCCTCATTACTGTTCGCGTACACCTTCGCTGGGCGCCTGGTGAACGAGGGGCTGGCCACGCTGGCGGCCTGGCGGCTGAGCCAGCAACTGCCTTTGACCCTGCGCATCACCGCCAACGACTACGGTTTTTCGCTGCAATCGCGCAAGGCGTTCGATGTATCCGAAGTGCTGATACGCTCGCTGCTGACCGCCGAGGATTTGCTGGACCACCTGCTGGCCTGCATGAACGCCGCCGAGTTGGCCCGGCGGCAATTTCGCGAGGTTGCCCGGGTGGCCGGACTGGTGCTGCAGGGCTTTCCGGGCCAGCGCAAAGGCAACCGCGAACTGCAGGCCTCCAGCGGATTGATTTTCGACGTCTTCGAGCGCTACGATCCTCAAAATCTGCTGCTCGATCAGGCCCGGCGCGAGATACTCGACCGTCAACTTGAGTTGACCCGGCTGCGAGCCACCATCGACAGACTGGAAGTTCTGCCGCTGCGCTTGAATTTCCCTAAAAAACTCACGCCGCTATGCTTCCCGTTGTGGGCCGATCAGCTTTCGCAGCGCCTGACCTCCGAGTCGTGGGAAGCGCGTGTGCGGGAGATGGTCGAACAACTTGAAAACGCCGCGGCGGTCGCTACAACCTGAGCATGGCGGTGATACAACTGGGCGACCACACTTTGCAGCTGTTGGCCGAAAAAGCGGTTTGGTGCGCAGAGACAGGTACGCTCTTCATCGCCGACGTGCATCTGGGCAAGACCGCCACATTCCGGCGCGAGGGCATCCCCTTACCCGAAGGCGGAACCGACCATGACCTGCGGCGATTGACCGATTTGATCGAACGGCATCGGCCCCGCCAGCTGATCGTGTTGGGCGACCTGATCCACGCACGACAGGGTGTGGACGGCCATGTCACGGAAAGCTTTGGAGCCTGGCGCGCGCAATGGGCTTCGCTGAATGTGCTCCTGATTCGCGGCAACCACGACCGGCGTCTGCACAACTGGCCCGCCCGGTGGCAGCTGCGCATCGAGGCGGAGCCGTTTGCCTGGCATGGGCTGGACCTGCGTCATTTTCCAGTGAAGGAAGCTGCAGCCGAGAGACCCTGGCTGGCCGGCCACCTGCATCCATCGGTGCGCGTGCGCCTTGGCGGGCGCGAGTCCATCAGCGCTCCGGCGTACTACTTCTTGGGCAATGGGCTCATCCTGCCGGCCTTCGGCAGCTTTACTGGGATGGCGCGCGCACGTGCGTCCGAAGCGGAGCGCTTCTTTGCGGTGGTCGGCGAGAGCGTTTTGGAGATACCCGCGCGCCTGTGTCGGACGTAGGCCCCAGCGCTGCAAAGACGTTGACAGCCCTCCACCCCTGACCCATTTTCCAACTTTAGCACGAGTATCTGAACTCGTCTGCTACGGTGGTAATAGCTCAGTTGGTTAGAGCACCGGATTGTGATTCCGGGGGTCGCCGGTTCAAGTCAGGTTTACCACCCCATTTTTTCCATCTTGGGAAAGTTCTCTGCGATTCGGCAACAGTCCGATGAATCCCATGCCCGTCCGTAAGAGCTGCGTAAGTCGCTGACAGCAAACACTTGCGGAATCAGAGTCAAAAACCGCGCCTTCTCAGTTCTTGCCTTCCGAGACGCTGCCCCAAACGTCCTGAACGCTTCTCGGGGAAAGCGAAAGGGGTCAGGCCTCCGCAGTATTTGGCTTATTGTGCGTTAGCGTAGAGTTTCTCGCCGAGGCCTGCTCCCTTTAATTAGTCTTGCCGTCAGACGCATTTGGAATGAGGCCGACCAAAGCGAGGCCCATCATGGGTCTTCCCTTTCCTGACTTTCTTTCAAGGAGAACGCTCTGAGGATCCTGCAGAAACACATTCTCTGCAAGCTTTAGCACCAAGAGCACTGCTACAGATCGTTTTTCACGATGAGAAACGATCACAATCTCACGATGGCACTAAATCTCACTCAATTGAATGCCTTGTTAAGCTCAAGGATTGTGAGTAGACCTATTTGGTCATGTCATCCGTTTCTTCGCTGTTGAGTTTCTTACTGCTGGCAGCTTGATTGACGAGCATTAAAAATATAGAGATAATCATTAATAGAACTGAAAATATTTTAAAATAATGCAGTTCGGCACCTGGTTTGCGTGGGGTAAAGCTGTTGTCAAAATCAACTAAACCTATGTTAAAATAAACGCCAATAAGCCATAAGGAAAAGAACAAAATTGACATGCCTAAGCAGAATTCGACCTTCCTATCTACAAGTCTATACCTTCTCCTCGCATAGACTGGAAGAATTATTGAGAGCAAAATGCATCCAGCATTTACAATCAAATCAATCATAGCGAAAATAAATATGATGCAAGTTATTCTTCGTCGTTTTCTTCAAAAAGACTTCCATTTTCAATAGAATCTTGCACATGGCCGAAGTACTCTGTGGCTTCTTTGACTACAAAAGCTGCAGTTTGGCCGGCTGCTTCACCAGCAGAAAACGAGCTTTCTATTGGGCCTAGTGGAGTAGATTCAAAGTTAGTGCCTGAAATCCCTGTCGTGTCAATAATCGACTCACTAGCTTCAGAAATCAATCCATGTGCTACACCGACTCGAAATGAATAGTCAGACAACTTAGGAGCCGCTTGATTTGCCTGGTACAGCCCACTTTGCAAGGATCCGGAGCCTTGTTGTATTATCCTAGTTGTCGTGTTGAGCCCTTGTTGTAGTGATACGGCGGCTCTTTGCATCAATCGACTGCCGGTAGCTCCCAAGGCGGATGCAAGCACTATGGTTTCGCTTGAGACCTTTGTGGCAAATGCAGTAGCTGCTGGGACAAGCGCTGGTCCAAGAGTTACTGCACCCGCGCCAACTCCTACTTGGACTGCAGTAGCAGCCGCCTCTTTCGCAGCTCTTTTGTATTCGTGCTTTAGATTGTCTCTCAAATTTTCAGTCGTAACCGAACCAGGATTGCTAGAATCCATTGAGACCATTGCAGAGCTATAAGTGTTCAAGGAACCTAATCCAGGTATTGTACCACTAGGAGTGCCAATGTCGAAGCATCACCACTCTCGTAGTAATTAATGTTAGCCTGCAGGCCTTTCGGGTCAAAGACGGTCCAGGGGTTTTGGCGGACGTAGGTGTAGACGTTGGGGCCGTCGACGAAGCCTAGGGGATCTCTTGTGATGAAGGCGCCGGTTTCCAGGTCGCGGTAGCGAAAACCTTCGTTGACCAGTCCCGTCGGGTCCTTGTCCTTGGTGTTGCTGCGCTGGCGTTCCTGGTTGGTGCCGTCCTCATCGACCACCTCGCCAAAGGCGTCGTACTGCCCCTGCCAGCCAACCGCGCCGCTCACGTTGGTTTGCGCCACAACGTCGCCCCGTGAGTTGTAGTGGTTGTAGGTGGGCGCGTTGGCGCGCAGGGTGTACAGAATCCCGCCCACGCCGCCGCCGTAGTCACTGCCGCGGATGTATTCGACCGCGGGCGAGGCGCTGACCGCGGCGGTGTGCTCCTGCACCGAAGACTAAGCGGATGGGGTTAGACGTTGGCAAAAGACTCTGCGATACTACTCATTGAGCCAAACATTACGGAGATTTGACACCTTTTTCTCTCCCTGGGTCATTTTTCTGCACGGCATCTGGTCAGGCCACCCCAAGCCGGATGGAGATCAGTTTGAGTTGCGGGTGGATTGGGACCCGCGTGGTTTCTCCCTCGGATGATGTCTTTGTGCTCCTAGGGCAAAGCGTAAGCGGTCAGGTGCTCGTGGACGATGCGCCAGCCATGTTCAGGTAGTTTGTGCCAGATATGGGTGCCGTACTGCCCAAAGGCAATGGGCTCGCCCTCCGGGCCTCGAGTATCCGTACCGACGAGGCGAAAGGTGGTCGTTGCCACCGTGCCTGAGACAAAAATCTCCAGGTCGCGCATCTCTACCGACCAGTGCGTGAGCGGTTTCATGAACGGCGTCCAAGTAGCAATGTAATCGTCGACGCTGGTCAGGACCACCACGTCACCCTTCACGTTGTCGAAGACACGGATGGCATCCGGACCCGGAGCGAAAAGCGGACGGAAGGCCTCCCCATCGAAAGGCTTCTCGCCGATGTTCCAGGCGTTGAGCCAGCGCTGCGACACGGCTTGGATGTCCTGTAGGTCTTGCTCTACTTGCATATTCTATAGCCTCTACCTAGACGTTCATCCAACCGCCATCCACGACGACATCCGAAGCGGTCATGTAGGCGGATTCGTCGGAGCCCAGGAAGACTGCTGCATGGGCGATGTCCGCAGGAGTGCCCGCTCGACCTAAAGGTGCTTGCGCCACCACCGTATCGACATACTGATCCGCGGTCTCGTCATCCAGATTGCTAGATGCTTGAAAGTTGGTTCTGACAATACCTGGGCTGAGCGCATTCACACGTATGCCGCGAGGTCCTAACTCGGCGGCGAGGCTTCTCGCAAATGAGCGAACCGCTGCCTTCGTAGCGAAGTAGATGCTGCCTCCAGACGAGCCTTTCGCGTTCACCGCTGAGGCATTGAGGATAATCGATGCCCCTTCCGGCATGAACTCTAAGACCGACTGGACGGTAAAGAACACACCCTTCACATTGACGTCGAACTGGTTATCGAACATATCCGGTGTGACCTCCTCGATGGGGGCAAAGTAACCGATGCCAGCGTTGGCGAAGAGAATGTCGAGTCGGCCGTGCAATTCATCGCGGATAACTGTCTTCAGCTTTGCGAGATCCTCAACCTTTTGTACGTCGGCCAGTACTGTGATCGCACCCGAATGGCTTCGCGCTGCTTTTTCCAGACGTTCCGAATCGCGCCCGGTGATGACCACGGTGGCGCCCTGTTCGATATAGTGCTTAGCGGTTTCAAAGCCAAGTCCAGTGGTGGCCCCAGTGATGAGTGCCGTCTTACCTTCAAGTCGTGAGGTCATTATAAGTGCTTTCAATTATTTAATGAAGTTTATCACAAGGTACGTTTAAGGAGTTAATCCTCGTCCATTACGGCGTTGGCCGCTGACTGTGCATTCTCCAAGCGAGGCATTCTCTGGACGAATTCGATCGTATTACCGTCGGGGTCCTGGATGAGTGCCAGGCGCCGCTGCAGCGGGGCGAAGTCGAAGGGCGGTGCGAGGACCCCTGCCCCACGCGATACGGCTTCTTTGAACGACGCATCCACACTGTCGACGTAGAAACAGACGTGGCGCATTCCGGCTGACTGGAAGTCATCTACGATGCTATTAGACTTGGTGACACGTGCCTCCACGCTGGGGCTGGAGACAATCTCCAGGCGCACGCCACTGCCATGCACGAGGTAAGCTAGGCGCGAACCGGGCACCACCTGTGGCGCGGTCCACTCCTCGCTCACCTGAAAGTCCAGGATCTCTTCGTACCACGCAATCAGACGTTCGTAGTCATGCGTAACGATGGCGATGTGGTCGTAAGCCAAGCCCGCGTAGGGGTCTGGGTTGGAGCTGGTAGATGACTCGAGGTCGGACATGGTGAAGACGGACATAATTGCGCCCAAGGCGAGCGTAAATGCGATTGTTCTAATGTTCATTTGATGAATCTTTCTGAAGATACTATTGTGTAGAGTGAACTGATGTCCTTGATGCCTGTAGTTTAGCAGATCTCGACCAAGCCGGCTAATTGGACGTTTGGGTGGCCTTATAGACGGAATCTATTAGTCGCCATGGCGCCGCTTGGCCGACGCGAAGCGCTTCTATAAAACGCTGGCGGCAGGTGCGCTTGGTGTGGGCACAGCTGCGGTTTCCTTGCGTGCAAACAGCTTGGCAAAGCTGAACTCGCGCAGGACAACGTAGAAGACCGGTGTGAAGACGAGCCCGAAGAAGGTAACCCCGAGCATACCCGAGAAGACGGTCGTGCCGATCACCTGGCGCAGCTCGGCTCCGGCGCCGGTCGAGAGCATCAGCGGAACAACTCCCAGGATGAAAGCGAACGACGTCATCAGGATCGGGCGCAGACGCAAGCGGGCGGCTTCAATCGCCGCCTCCACCGCGGACTTCCCACTTCGTTCCAACTGCGAGGCGAACTCGACGATGAGGATGGCGTTTTTCGCGGCCAAGCCGACCAGCACGACCAGCGAAATCTGCGTGAGGATATTGTTGTCCATCCCGGCGAGATTCACGCCTACGAAGGCCGAAAAGAGCACCATCGGCACGATCAGCAAGATGGCGAAGGGAAGGCGGAGGCTCTCGTATTGCGATGCCAGCACGAGGAAAACAAAGACGATACTGAGAACGAACAAGGCGATTCCGGCGTTCGTCGCGCGTTCCTGATACGACA
This sequence comes from Opitutales bacterium, assembly GCA_050331595.1. Taxonomy (GTDB): domain Bacteria; phylum Verrucomicrobiota; class Verrucomicrobiia; order Opitutales; family JBHJGM01; genus JBHJGM01. The sequence continues at coordinate 214,384 of JBHJGQ010000004.1, read as the reverse complement.
TGTCGGTCCATTCGATGCCAAAGCCTGGCGGCAACGTCCGTTCGGCGATGGCTTCGACGCGGTCGAGCGCCTGTTGCGAGCTAAGCTCGCTGGTCGCAGCGCCGATGATCTCGGCGGTGCCAAACAGATTGTAGCGAGGTGCCCGGCTCGGCGCGGCGCTGAGTTCGATGTTGGCGACGGATCCCAGCGGCACCATCTCACCCGTGTCGCTACGTGTGCGCAGCTCGGCGATGCGCTCGATGTCGAGGCGGTAGTCGCCGTCGGCCTGAGCGCGGACCTGGTAGGTGCGACCTGACAAGTTGAAGTCGTTGATGTAGGCGCTGCCCAGGTAGACTTCGAGGGTCTCGTGTATCCGGTTGACCGGTACATTGAGCATCTCGGCGCGCTCGGTGTCGACGTCGATGAAGTAGTCCGGCGCAGAGACATTGAAGGGGGTGAAGGCCAACTGGATGTCAGAGTCCGCGCGAAGGGCTGAGAGCAGTTGCATCGTTGCCGCGTGCAGGGCCTGCGAGCCTTGGGCCTCGTAGTCCTGAACGCGCAGGGTAAAGCCCCCGCCCGTTCCAAGACCACGCACCGTCGGCGGCGTGACCATGTTGATCGTGGCACCCTCGATCTCGCTGAAAACCGCCCGCAGATCGGCCATAATGGCTTCCGCGGTGCGCCCCGATTCGACGCGTTCCTCGTAAGGAGTGAACTGCACAAAGATAGTTCCGGCGGAGCTGTCGGTGGTTTGCGTCAGTCCGTAAAATCCTGGGAAGGCGTGCGTGTAGGAAACACCCTCCACTTCCAGAGCTTTTTGAAAGGCCTCCTGCATCACTTCGTCGGTGCGACCGAGCGAGCTGCCGGGCGGGAGCTGCACCGGCACGATGACAAAGCCCATGTCTGCTTGCGGGATGAAGCCGCGCGGCGTGCTCATCACGAGCCAGGCACCGATGCCGACCAACACCGCAAAGGCACCGAGGGTCGCGTAGCGAAAGCGAATCACCCGCTGGAGCAACCAGCCATAGACTCGATTCAATGCGTCGAAGCTGGCGTTGAACGCCTCCGGCAAACGATGGAACCAGGTGCGGCGCTTCGGCGCTTCACGTTTACGCAAGAGCAGCGCACTGAGGGCCGGGCTCAGCGTTAAAGAGTTGAAGACCGAGAGCAAGGTTGCCACGGAAATGGCGACGCCAAACTGGCGGAAGAATTGCCCGGAGATGCCGTCGATCAACATCGTCGGAATGAAGACCGCCGCAAGGACCAGGCCGTTGGAGATCAGGGCGACTGAGATTTCGTTCATACTTTGACGCGTGGCTTCAATTGCCGAGAGCCCCTTGCGCAGATTTCGCTCCACGTTTTCGACAACGATGATGGCGTCGTCGACCACGATACCTACTGCCAGCACCAACCCGAAGAGCGTGAGCATGTTGATGTTGTAGCCCAGCGCGGCCATGAAGATGAAGGTGCCGACCAGCGCCACCGGAAACGCCAAGAGCGGGATCAGGCTCGCTCGCACGCTTTGCAGGAAGACAAGGATGACCAGCATCACTAGAGCCACCGCTTCGTAGATGGTCAGGCTGAGCTGGTCGATGGAGGTGCGAACGAAGAAGTCGGTCGGGTTGTAGGTGCTGTCCCAGCCGATTCCGGTAGGGAACTCCGACTCCAGTTCGCGCATCGCCTCCAGGATGCTGTCGGCGGTCTCCAGCGCGTTGGCGCCCGGCTGCTGCGAAATGAGCAACGGCAAGTAAGGCCGTCCGGAGAAGTAGGCGTTGGTGCGGTAGTTTTCCGCGCCTAGTTCGATGCGCGCAACGTCACTGAGGCGGACGATCTGCCCGTCTTCCCCGCGCTTGATCACGATGCTCTCGAACTCCTGCACTTCATCCATACGTCCGCGCAAGGTGATGCTGGGCTGAAAGGCGCGTTCGCCCATCACCGGCGGCTGCGCGAGCTGCCCACCGGCCACTTGGACGTTCTGTGCGCGAATCGCCGAGACGACTTCGCCGGCGGTCATTTCGAGGTTGGCGATCTTGTCGGGGTCCAGCCAGATCCGCATGGCGTAGTCACGCGCGCCGACCGTATTGATGCTACCGACACCGGAAATGCGCTGGAGCACCGGGACGACGCGCTGGGTGGCGTAGTTGGAGACGAAGAGCTGGTCACGGCTGTCGTCTGGCGAGAACATCTGCACCACCAGGAGGATGTCGGGTGTATTCTTCTCCACCGAGACGCCGAGGCGGCGCACCTCCTCGGGCAGACGCGCTTCGGCCAGCGCCACCCGATTTTGCACGAGGACCTGCGCGTCGTTGAGGTCGGTGCCGATCTCGAAAGTGACGGTTAGGCGCATCTCGCCGTCGCCGGTCGAGTTGCTGTACATATAGAGCATGTTGTCGACGCCGTTGATCTCCTGCTCAATCGGCGTGGCCACGGTGCGGGCGACGGTTTCGGCGTTGGCCCCCGGGTAGTTGGCAGTAACCACGACGGTCGGCGGAACAACTTCCGGATACTGCGAGATGGAGAGCCGGCTGAGGGCGACCCATCCAAAGATGATGATCGCGATGGACAGTGACGTCGCGAAGATCGGGCGTTCGATGAAGAAGCGGGAAAGGTTCATGGCAAGTTTCTCCAGTGGTAGGCGGTGAGTGAATCTAGCGGGCGGCCAGTTGCAGGCTGGAAGGTGTCGCGGTGGGCAGGGCCGCAACCGTCTGCCCGACGCGTAAACGACCGACGTTGCCCGCGATAACGCGATCCTCGGGCACCAGCCCGGAGCGAACCACACGTTGCCCGTCGACGAGTGGGCCGAGTTCAACCCGACGCGTTTGCACCGTGTTGTTGCTGTCCATCACGAAGACGATGCGTTCTGACTGCCGGGTGCTGATCACCTCATCCGGCACCAGCACGGTGGGGGCTTCCTCGCGAGCCAGCAGCTGCACGCGGGCGAACAGGCCCGGCGTCAGGAAGTGATCCGGATTGTCGACAACGGCACGTGCGCGAATCGTTCCCGTGCCGCGATGCACCTGATTGGCGACATACTCCATGCGGCCCTCGAAGGAGAATTCGGCCTCATCGCCCAGCGCAATGCGCACCGGGTTTGCAGCTTCCCGCGAGCTTATGCGAGTGCCATCCATGTGCCCTCGTGCGTAGCGCAGATAGGCGTTCTGGTTGACGTCGAAGGTAACGTAGATTGGGTCCATCGAAACGATGCTGGTCAGGCGGGAATCGTTGGCTTCCACCAGATTGCCCACGTCGATGTGGTGGCGGTCGACACGACCCGAAACAGGAGCTCGGATCTGCGTGAACTCCAGGTCAAGCTCGGCCAACTTCAGTTGCGCCTGGGCGGCCTGCACCGCGACCACGGCGCTGGCTTGCTCGGCGACCATGGTGTCGAAGAGCGAGCGCGAGATAGCGTTGCTGGCAACGGTCCTTTTGCCGCGCTCCAATTCGCTTTCGGCCCGTGCCAGCTCCGCTTGAGCGGAGGCGAGGTTGGCCTTGGCAATCGCGACCTGCGCTTCAAACGGCCGCGGATCGATGGTGAAAAGCACCTCGCCCGCCTCGACCATCTCGCCGTCAGTGAAATGAATGCCGACGAGGTGGCCGCTCACGCGCGCCCGCACCTCGACGTGATCGACGGCTTCAAAGCGGCCCGAGTAGTGGTCCCATTCGGTGGTTGAACGTAGGCTCGGCTGGATGACGTTGACTTGAGGCACCGGGGTGGCGACGGCGATCGTCGAAGGCGCTTCCGCGCCGCGAGTAGCCCAAAGTCCAAGTGTAGCAATGAGGCCGAGGCCCAGGCCAAGGCCCAGAAGTTTCTGATACTGTTTCATGTGATGAAGTCCGAAGAGTGTTTTGGTTGACCGACGTTCGTTGTGAACGCCGCCAGTTTACCCTCCTGGGCGCAGGCTATCTAATTGAACGCCTGGCTTGCCTTATAGACGTATTCAATAAGGCTCTGTGCATGGAGCTTCGTCAGCTCAGAGCCTTTGTGGAACTGGCCGATGAGCTGCACTTCCAACGTGCGGCCCGCCAACTCGGCATCACTCAGCCTACCCTTTCGCTGCAGATCAAAAATCTGGAAACGGAGTTGGGCGTCACCTTGTTCGCCCGCGATCGTCAGGGTGTCGACCTCACCCCGGAGGGCGGTGCGTTTCAGAACAGTATTGAGCCGATCCTCAAAGCTTTGAAGCGCGCGGTGGATGAAGTTCGCGAGATTGCCAACGGGCGCGTGGGTGAAATCCGCATTGGCACGGGCGATTACCTTAACGTCCGCGCCATCAACTCAAGCATCGCCAAGCTCCGAGCCACGCATCCGGAATGGTCGATCGACGTACGCCACCTGCCAACGAGCGAGATCTTTGCATCGGTGAAAGAAAGAGAACTGGACATTGGTTTCGGACCGATGCCAGTGACCCACCCAGCACTGATCACGCGCAAGGTCGTCAGCGGTCACTGGTCTGCCGTTTTGTCGACAACGCACCCCTTCGCCAAGAAGAAGCAACTGGATTTGAAGCAGCTGGAAGCGCAACCGCTCATCCTTTTCGATAAAGGACTCAATCCTAAAATGTACGAATATTGGATGGAACGCTTTAGGGACGCTGGCTTCAAGCCACGCATCGTTTACGAGACCCGCCAAATCCAGACTGGTCTGCAGATGACAGAAGAGTTGAGCGCCATCTACATCATCGCGTCCTACCTGATCCCCTCTCGTCTCCAGGGATTGCGGCGAGTTCCATTGGCGGGCTTCAAAAACGAAATCGCGGTCGGTGCGGCGTGGCGCGAGGATAACCCCTCCGAGTCGCTCCTGCGCTTTTTGGAGATTCTGCGCGGCGAGATTCAGCAAGCAGCGGAGTAGGAAGCACCCAGCCTCTAGCGTTAAGAGCTGCGGCGCTATCGAGAAACTGTGCGCAGGCGCCCATGCCTAGGCACGCCCCGAGCCTCGGCGATTTCGGACTCCCCAGAACCGCTTATAGATTTTCTCTATAAGACCGCCAAAGCGTTCAATTAGGCCAGATCGGTCTCCTGGGTTACTCTCTGGGCGTCATCAACAAACGTCCAGACCGGGCAACACCGTTTACTTCAGGGGAACTCACAATGATCGGAATCAGGGAAATCATCGACATGCCGCATCCGGCCAATCGCAACCAACGCCGCCTCGCCGACAAGATTTTCGGCAAGCCAGTGCGCAGGGAAGCCAATGCGGCTCCCAACGTAATCGCCTACCGGGTCGCCCCAGCTTTGCAAGTGGAGAAGAGGTTCAGCAACAAGCGCCGCCAGGACGGGAACCGCGCGGCGTAAGGGGAAGACCGCCAGTCAGAATAAAGCAGAAAGATACGTAATCATGAGCAGGCACCTACGAACGTTTCTGACCTGGCTGGCGGTCTATCCGCTGATCACCTTCCTGGCCTGGGCACTTCAGCCATTGTTCAAAATCTGCGCCCTGCCGCTCCAGACGCTGATCCTCTCCGCCTTGATGGTGCCCCTCATTGCCTACGGCATTGTACCCTTGGTCAACCGAATGGGTCCACGTTTGCGTTCCAAACCGGTTCCGCCACTCACGTCGAGCCAACAGAAAACGTGACCTCTATTTGCGGCTACGAAGGTTAGAGTTTCACAAGTGGCAGGCCTTGCCCACCCTTTGCCAGTTGGAGATTGGTTCGAGTCGCAGCATCATGGGCACCTCAGCCCGCGCCGTCTGCTCTGTTTCAGCTACCCCCGGTGCGCGCGCCAGTCTCTCGGCGACATGCCTTCTGCTCTGCGAAAAGCCTGGGCGAAATAGTTGCCGCTGTTGAAGCCGCTGCGCAGGCCGACTTCCTCAATCGTCAAACCGCCTTGCCCAAGGAGCCAGCGGGCGCGGTCCAGACGCATGCCGAGCAGCACATCCTGGAAGGCCTGGCCGGTCTCGGTCTTGACCGCCCGCCCAAGGTAGCCCGCCGACACACCGAACGCCTCGGCCACGGCACCACGCCGAATGGGCCGATGGCACTGGTCCTGCATGTAGCGTAGTACCATTTGCGTGAAATTCACTTTGCCGCTTCGGGCCATATCCGCCGCTTCGAGGCGGTAAACCAACTCCCAAAGCAGCGCGGAAAACGCACACTTGTGGCCTTCCGGCAGTGAAGCGCCTGGCTCCCCACTCAACAGACGCTGCAACAAACCGGCGGCCGGTTGCGCCAGCGACCCTTTCGCCCAGCAAGCCCCCAGCAGACTGGCCGGATGGTCCGGCGCCTTGCCTTTTTGGGCCACCGGCCCAGTCACTCGCTCCAGCCCGACAAAGAGGCCGTCCGGCTCAAAGGTGACACGCACAAAACGCACCGGGCGCGTAAACCGAGCATTCACGAAACTGCCTGCGGCAAAAAGGGCTGCATCGCCCGGGCCAAGTCGAATCTTCACCGGGCCGCTTTTCTGTAAAGCCTGCTCAAACACGACAAAGGTTCCGTCGACGACCCACATCAAAAAGGGCACCCGCGTCAGGCGATCGACGAAGTCCGGCAGCAGGGCACGGCGACTTCGGAACAGGGATACCTGGCTGACCGCTTTGCGTTTGAGCTGCGTGCGGATTTCCCCGGCCATTTCGAGGGTGGTCTGCGAGGTGTGGCGGGGTAAGGCCATCTGCGGCATAGGTTCTTAAATCTGTATTTTAGGCCTCATTTCGAGCCTGTTTTTTCCAACTCCTGCCTTGGTATTCTAGAGCGATGCCGCCATCTTCTGAGTCCAGCTTGCTTCGCCGTTACGATGCCGCCAGCTACGCCAACTTCAGCAACAAGAAGAGCGTACACCAGGACAGCGACCGCATCTTTCATTTGCCTTACTTCGACTACGACGAGGCCGACAGCCTTCAGTCAGCCACCGTTGATGGTGACACCCTGCGGCTCTCGATCGCCCTGAAGTCGGGCGCGACTGCGACCCTTACCGTCGAGTCCGTTCAAGCCGATACCCTCCGCCTTCAACTTGCGCTCGATGGCCCGCAGAGCCGCTTCGAGGAGCGAACCGACATGCTGGTTGAGTTTCCGCGCGCTCCGCAAACCTGGACGATCCAGGAAGACGCGACCGCCTTTCGCGCCGCGCTCGGATCGCGCTCCTTGATCCTGCAAAAGAAGCCCTTCACGCTCGATGTCATCGATTCGGCCAGCGGTCGCAGCATCTTTGCCAGCGAATCCTACCAACTGGCCGGCAGCCCGCTTGTGGGCACCCTCGGGTTTCGCCGCGATCTGCGCCAGCCCGATGACGCGCGCCCGGCCACGCCCTACCTTTCCTGGAAAATCCGCAATGATGAGCGCTTCTTTGGGCTCGGCGAAAAATGGAACAAGGTCGAGAAAAGCTCCACCCGCTGCACCGTCTGGGCCTCCGACACCTGCGGCTCCAATTCCAATGATCTGTCCTACAAGTCCATCCCCTACTTGCTGTCTTCGCGCGGCTGGGGCTTGTTCCTGCACAGCAGTTTTCGCTCACTGTGGGAGGTCGGCAGCTTTTCCTACGTTTCGGGCTCACTGGCCACCGAGGACGACACACTCGACGCCTTTCTCTTTTTCGCCGAGCCCGAGGACTTCAAGGGCCTCATCGAGCGTTACACCGAGTTGACCGGACGTCCGCAACCGGTGCCCGATTGGGCGCTGGGGATCTGGATGTCCCGCTGCCAGTACGAGAAAAAAGCCGAGGCCGAAGAAGCGATGGACGGCCTGCGCACCCGCGGCATCCCCGCCGACGTCATCCACCTCGACCCCCTTTGGATGCGGACCCACTACTACTTCAAAATCGGGGTGGATGCCTGCGATTTTGTGAAGAACGAAACCGCCTTCCCCGATTTGCCGGGGCTCTGGAAAAAGTGGCGGACGAATGGTTTCAAAACCTGCCTCTGGATCAATCCGTACATCCCCGAAGGTACTGACATTTACGAGCACGCCAGGACCAGCGATTTCCTCCTGAAGTCGACCCAGGGGGGCTTGGCCCGCCTCTCTCACGGCGAACCGGTGGGCATGGTCGATTTTTCCAACCCCGCCGCCCGAACCTGGTGGAAGGGCAAATTGAAGGAAGTCCTCGCCGAAGGAGCCGCCGTCCTTAAGCCCGACTACGGCGACCGCGTGCCTGAAGATGCCCTGTTCCACAACGGCAAAACCGGCAAAGAACTGCACAACCTCTTCCTCTTCTGGTTTACTGAAACATGCTATCAGGCCGCGCAGGAAGTCCATGGTTACGGCATGGTCTGGCGGCGGGCGGGCTACATCGGCTCGCAGCGCTACCCGGGCACCTGGGCAGGCGACACACGCTCAACCTGGGAAGAAATGGCGGCCTGCCTGCGCGGGGGTCTCTCAGCAGGTTTCAACGGCGACGCTTTCTGGGGCGGCGACATCGGCGGCTTCACCGGGCCAGAGCCCTCGCCCGAACTCTACATCCGCTGGGCCCAGTGGGGACTTCTGTCTCCCCTGGCTCGCTTCCACGGCGCCAATTGCCCGCGCGAACCCTGGTACTTCGGCGAACTGGCCGTCGAGGTGGTGAGGCATTACGCCCGGCTCCGCTACCGACTCATCCCCTATCTCAAGCAGTGTGCGGATGAGGCCTACGCCAAGGGCACGCCCCTCTTGCGGCACCTGCACCTCGAGTATCCGCTGGAGCCAGCCACCCGCTACATCGACGACCAGTTTTTCCTTGGCCCCAACCTGCTCGCCGCACCGGTCTTCGAGCCCGGGGCAACCGAACGCAACGTCTATTTCCCCAAGGGCACCTGGCAGGACTTCGAGCAACCCGCAAACACCTATACAGGAGGCCGCTACCACACCGTGCCCGCTCCGCTTGAGCGTATGCCACTGTTCCAAAAAGCCGGCACCCAAATCCCCACCGACGAAACCGAAACACAGCACCTGGGCTAAGGCCTGTCTGAGATTCGGAAAGTATACCGGCGGAAGCTGAGATCAGCCAAAAGCGAAACCCATGAACCTCCTCCTTATGAACTGCGTCCCGCCCAACCAGGAGGTCAAAGCCACCCAAACCTGGGATGACCAAGATCGCCGGAGCAAGCAACACCCATGAACACCAACCACTGGCAAACCTGGAACGTTCGTTCCGTCCTCTCCCACGTGCGTATGCCCGAGGCGTTCGGCCTCAGCCTCGGTTTCTTCGAGTGCGGCAACTGCAAGTACCTGCGCGAGCCGCTCATCGGACGCCCGCCGGAGAATGCAGTCGCCAACCTGGCTAACGATCTGGTCGGCGTGGAAGAGATCCATAGCCAGCTGCGCCTCATCGACGCGGTCTACACCGAGGTGACGGTCGAGTGGCAGGGCGTGAAGGCCTGTGTCCGCAGCGGCAACCATGGGGGTGACCTCTTCCTCCTCATCGAGCCGCTCGAACTGCCCAAGGCGCCCGTTCTCCTGACGCTCGAAGCGGGCATTCTCTGGGGTCGCCCAGGCACCTCCGAGCGTCTCCAGGATTCGATTCGCTTGACCAACCAAAGCACTGAAGCCCTCATCCAGGCCACGCAATCCCCCGATGCTCCACCCTTCTATGCGGCCAGCGGCCCGTCTCTGGGTTGGCGTTTCACGCAGCCCATCGGCATCACCACCAGCGAGAACCCTGCGATGGATGCGATTCAAGCTGGCCTGGAGGCAGCACGGGCTGCCCGCGATGACGTACTTGCCCGCTATGGTGGCGGGGCCGAACTGGCCGGGGTTTGCCACAGCGCCCTCGGCTGGACCACCGTCTACAACCCCGGCGAAGACTTTCTCTCCATCGTCTGCAGCCGCGTGTGGGCAAGCCGCAACGGCCAGGGCCTGCTTTTTTGCTGGGATACGTTCCTCGCCGGACTCATGGCCGCCGGGCTCGGTCAGCCCGACCTCGGCCTGCAGATCGTTCGCAACATGCTCGACTGCATGGATGCCGATGCCTTTGTCCCCAATGTGCGCAACGCTGTTGGGTCCAAGACCACCCACAGCCAACCGCCCAACGGCAGCATGTGCCTGCGCGCCATCTGCGAGGTAATCGACGATCCCGGTCGCGCCGCCCCCCTGCTCGACGCTCTCCTCACCTGGAATCGCTGGTGGGCCGAGCACCGCAGCGTTGACCATCTGCTCTGCTGGGGCAGCAGCCCTTCGAGCGCGGGCTGGGGCTCAACCTACGAAAAGGCCAGCGGCGGCAAAGTTGGCGCGATGTTCGAGAGCGGCCTCGACAATTCTCCGATGTACGATGACGCCGTGTTTGACGACACGCGCGGCCTCCTCCTGCTCGCCGACGTCGGCCTCCAGTCCTTCTACATCCGTGACTGCCAGGACCTCGCCGCGCTCATGCAAGCCAACGACCGGCCCGAGGACGCCGCCGAACTCCGTGCCCGCGCGGACAGCTACGCGACCGGCCTTGAGCAACTCTGGAGCGAAGAAGACGGCATTTACCTGAATTACGACCTCACCAAACAGGCGTTGTCCCCGCGCATGTCGCCCACCAACTTCTATCCTCTTTTCACCGGCCGTGTCTCCAAAGAGCGAGCGCTGCGCATGCGCGAGGAACACCTCTTCAACCCGGCAACGTTCTGGGGCGACCACGTGCTCCCTTCCATCGCCCGCAACGACCCGGCTTTCGCCGACCAAAGCTACTGGCGCGGACGCATCTGGGCTCCGATGAACTTTTTCGTCTACTGGGGCCTGGCCAATACCGGCTTCGAGGCTGCCGCCAAAGCGCTCGCCAGCAAGTCCGCGGAGTTGCTCCTTCGCGGCTGGCGCGAGAAAGGCCACGTCGGCGAAAACTACAACGCCCTTACCGGCCAGACCGGAGACCGGGCCAATGCTGACCCCTTCAACTTCTGGGGCAGCTTCCTCGCCTACCCGCAGCTCGTCGAGTTCGGATGTATCCCGTCGCTACCAAAAGTACCGCCACGCTGACGCAATGCCTGCTGAAGGGGCCCGTCCGCTGATGCCAGCTGCCCGAGGTCCAGCGCGATGACGCTGCGTCGACATTCCCGGCGACTGGCTGGGCGAACGCTTCCTGCATGATGGTTCCCCTTCCTTCTTGGCTGGGCGCCTTTTGCACCCAGTTGCACTTAGCAGTTCCCAGGTTGATCCCTGAAGACGTCACGTCGTTGACGTAACGCATCATGGCCTGTGTCGTGCTCACCAAGACGTCCCAACTCGAGCCGGCTTAAGCCCAATAGAGTCAAACACGTTCGGTGATGGCGCTCCTCAAAATTGCGCCCTCACCCACGCTTCACGCATGGGAATGAACGCCCGCCCTGAGACTCGCTGCTCACGAAACGATGAAAACCCCGCTCGCTTTTGCGACACGCCAGCGGCGAAACCTCGCTCCCATTCGCACGGGACTGAGGGTATGCCTTGCCGTATGGGCGCTCTTGGCGGTCGGGTGCGGTGGCTCGCAGGATTCCGAGTCGCCACGAACCCTCACCCTGTACTGCGCCGCCAGTGCCAAGCCGCCCGTGGAAGAACTGCTCGAGCGCTACGAGACAGAGTACGGGGTGCGGGTGCAGGTCCAGTACGGAGGTTCCGGTACGCTGCTGAGCAACCTCAAGATTGCGAAAACGGGCGATCTGTATCTTGCCGCCGACAGCTCATACACCGACATTGCCAGGCGCGAAGGCTTGGTCGCCGAAGTCCTCCCGCTGGCCAAACTCACGCCCGTCATCGCGGTGCCAGCGGGCAATCCCCAGCGAATACAGGGTCTGGACGATCTCCTGCGTCCGGGCGTGCGCCTGGCGCTGGGCAATCCGGAAGCCGCCTCCATTGGCAAGCAGACGCGGGAACGGCTTCGGGCTTCCGGACACTGGAGTTCAATCAAGCAACAGGCCGAGCAGAACGGCGTCTTCATGCCCACGGTTCCTGAGTTGGCCAATGCCGTCGTGCTGCGTGCCGTCGACGCAGCGATCGTTTGGGACGCCACCGCGCGTCAGCACGCCGCGATCGAAATCATTCATGACCCGGTACTGGCCGCGAAGACGCAGACAGTCGCGATCGGCGTCCTTCAAAGCACGCAAGCGGCGACTGCCGCCCTGCATTTGGCGCGTTTCCTCAACAGCGAAATCGGCAATGAGTTTTTCGCGGCTCACCGCTTTGAACCCATTCAAGGCGATCGCTGGTCGGACCGGCCCGAACTCACATTTTTCTGCGGCGCGGTCAACCGCCGGGCCATCGAACCGGTTCTGCGCGCTTTTCAGGAACGCGAGGGGGTCACCATCAATACGGTCTACAACGAGTGCGGCATCTTGACCGGGCAGATGAAGTCGATTCGCTTCAATCAGACTGGGGCCGCCGCGGGCTTTCCAGATGTCTATATGGCCTGCGACCACTACGACCTCGACACTGTTCAGGACTGGTTCCTGCCCGGGCGCAACATTTCCATCGCGCCGATCGTCATCGCAGTGCCCAGGGGCAACCCGGCCGGCATCCGCAACCTTGAAGACCTCGCTCGCCCGGGCGTGCGCGTGACCGTGGGACAGCCTGAGCAGTGCACCGTCGGTGCGCTCACGCGGATTCTCCTTGAGCAGGTGGGGCTGAAAGATGCAGTGATGGCAAACGTTGTCATGCAGACCGCTTCCTCCGCCATGCTCGTCCCCACGGTGGCGACACGCTCGGCTGACGCCACCATCGCCTATGAGACGGACACCCTGCGGGAAGACCGGGTGGCGGTCATCCCGATCGACCATTCCGCGGCACTGGCCACGCAACCTTTTGCTGTTTCCAGGCACACCGCACACCCGCACCTCAGCCAGCGCCTGCTCGATGCGGTCTTGGTCGCGCGCGCGGCGTTCCAGGAGGCGGGCTTCACCTTTATAGCGGATGGACCAGTGCGATGAGCGCGCCGGCCAAAGACGACCTCGCGGCTGCGAACATCGGCGGGTCGCACCGCGTGGCTGACCGGTTTTTCTACGCCGCGTTCGTGGTGATCGGCGGCACCTACGCGCTGCTGTTGGTGCTGCTCGTACTGGCAGATGTGCTCTATGTCTTCCAGCTGGACACCCGTGTGGTGGGCGACGCCGAGGAGGCCGCGGCACACCCGATGGTGGCGGCCCTGCAAAAACCGGAGATTCGCTACTCGATCGGACTGACGCTCATCAGCTGCACGGTGGCTGCGATTCTCTCGGTGCTGACGGCCGTCCCGGTCGCGTACCTGCTGGCACGGGTGCCCTTTCGCGGGCGGAATCTTGTCGAGGCAATCTTCGACATTCCGATTGTGCTGCCGCCGCTTGTGGTCGGCTTGAGCCTGCTGATACTGTTTCAATTCCTTCCGTTCAGCCTGGCCAGTCGCTGGGTCGTTTACCAGATACCGGCCGTGATCCTGGCGCAGTACACGGTCGCCGCTGCTTTTGCCGTGCGCACCATGCGCGCCACCTTCGACCAAACCGATGCGCGCGCGGAGAATGTTGCCCTGACCTTGGGTTGCAGCCGCTGGCAAGCCTTCTGGAAAGTCGTTGTGCCGGAGGTTCGCAACGGCATGCTGACGGCGCTCACGCTTGCCTGGGCGCGCTCGCTGGGCGAGTTCGGTCCGTTGCTGATTTTTGCCGGAGCTACCCGCAACAAAACCGAAGTGCTCGCGACGACGGTTTTCCTCGAGCTGAGCATCGGCGATCTGGAAGCCGCCGTCGCCGTCTCGCTGATCATGATCGTAGCGGCGCTGAGCGTCTTGATCGCAGCACGCGTGTGGGGCCGTGGCCGCATTCTTCTCTAGCCATGATCGAACTCAGAAACCTCTCGATCCAACTGGGTTCGTTTCGTCTGAGCAACCTCGCCCTGACGGTGCCGACCGGCGCTTACAGCATTTTGATGGGCCCAAGCGGCAGTGGAAAAACCACCTTGCTGGAGATCATCGCCGGCCTGCAGCGACCGTCCAAGGGCTCCGTTTTTCTGATGGACCGCGACGTTTCCGCGATGAAGCCCTCGGAGCGGGGCGTCGGCTATGTCCCCCAAGACGGCGTGCTCTTCAGCACCATGCCGACGCGGGAGCAGCTCGGTTTTGCGCTGCGCATTCGTGGTCTTCGCAAGGACCGGATCCGCAAGCGCGTTGAGCAACTGGCAACGGACCTGAACATTGCCCATTTGCTCGAACGCGGCCCCAAGCACCTCAGCGGTGGCGAGAAACAGCGCGTCGCCCTGGGTCGCGCCCTGGCCTTCGAGCCGAAAATTCTCCTGCTGGACGAACCGGTCAGCGCCTTAGACGACGACACGCGTGAAGGCCTCTACCAGTTGCTCCAGCGGCAGCAGCAGACCCGTCAGCTCACTGTGCTGCACGTGACGCATAGCCTGAGCGAAGCCCGCCGACTGGGCGACCGTATCCTCCGCATCGACGAGGGCCGTATCCAAGAAATCCACGCGAAAAACACTGCGGACGCCACGGCAGAGCACCGGCCGGATCTTTCGGGCACGCGGTTGAAACCCCTGGCCATTGAACGCAGCGGCACGACCTGATAAATCTTTTGTCGTTCCCCCGCAGATGCCAGTGATAGCGCGAGATCGTCGCGGCGCTTCCGTACCACGCGCTTACGGACTCCATGCAAGAGGCTCGCCCGATTCTTTCAGCCTAAAAACAAAACGGCGCTCCCCGCGGTGGAGAGCGCCGTTTGAAAACGGTTGAAGAGGCTGGTTAGCCCTGCGGCACTTCTGCGATGGTGCGGAGCACACGCGAACAAATCTGGTAGGGGTCGCCCTGGGAATTGGGGCGGCGGTCTTCCAGATATCCTTTGTAGTCGTTCTTGACGAAGCTGTGCGGCACGCGGATGGAGGCACCGCGGTCGGCCACGCCCCAGCTGAACTTGTCGATGGACTGCGTTTCGTGCAGGCCGGTCAAGCGCAGGTGGTTGTCCGGGCCGTAGGCGGCGATGTGCTCATCCTTGTTCTTCTCGAACGCGTCCATGAGCTTGAGGAAGTAGTCTTTGCCGCCGACTTCGCGCAGGTGCTTCGTCGAAAAGTTGCAGTGCATGCCCGAGCCGTTCCAGTCGCCCAGGAAGGGTTTGCAGTGCCATTCCACATCGACCTTGTACTTCTCGCACAGGCGCATCAGCAGAAAACGGGCAACCCAGACGTCGTCCGCGCACTTCTTGGAACCCTTGGCGAAGATCTGAAATTCCCACTGACCTTTGGCCACCTCGGCGTTGATGCCTTCGTGGTTGATCCCGGCCGCGAGACAGAGGTCCAGGTGCTTGTCGACGATTTCGCGGGCAACATCGCCCACGTTGGCGTATCCGACGCCGGTGTAGTACTCACCCTGGGGGTCGGGATAACCGCCGATGGGCCAGCCGAGCGGGCGCTTGTCGTGGAAAAGAAAGTATTCTTGCTCGAGGCCAAACCAGGCGTCGGCGTCGTCGATGATCGTGGCCCGCATGTTGGAGGGGTGCGGCGCGCCGTCCGGCAGCATCACCTCACACATCACGATGAAGGAGTGATCGTCACGCCCAACGTCCGGGTACAGCGCAACCGGTTTGAGCATGCAGTCGGAGTCGCTGCCGTCGGCCTGACGCGTTGAGC
The DNA here is from genome assembly GCA_050331595.1 of Opitutales bacterium. GTDB lineage: Bacteria > Verrucomicrobiota > Verrucomicrobiia > Opitutales > JBHJGM01 > JBHJGM01. Next base: position 198,959 of record JBHJGQ010000004.1, on the reverse strand, counting down.
TTCCGTCGAAGCCCCATTCCGGGAGATCGTCGATGCTCTTGGGCGCTTCGCTCGCCAGGCGTGTTTTGCCACGCAGGTTGGGGACGGGCGTGTAACCGTCGAGCCAGATGTATTCGAGTTTGTACTTAGGCATAGGAGTTCCTCATTTACAGGGCGAAAGGGTTGACCAATATTGAGTTACCATGGAGGAGATGGCTGGTTTGGAAATCGGAAAACGCCCTGAGAAGCAAGCATTATGCCAGCTAACTGCGGGTGTCTTTATTTGACCACCTGACCCACCAGCCCTTGGTTTCGCCGCAACGCCAGTGGAAGCTATGGATATCAAAGACACGAAACAGGCCCGCGTCCGGATTGCCTTCGATGGGCGCGTGACCAAGGAATTCGTGGGACCGATGGCCTTCGAACGTTTTGACAACGAGCGCCGTATCTTGCGCTTTTTGGAGCAAAAGAACTGTCCCTTCGTCCCGAGGGTTCTGGACGACAATCCCGACATCCCGGCGCTGGTCACGAGCAATTGCGGTCAGATCGTGGACAAAATCAATCCGGACAAGCTCAAGGCCTTGTTTGCCGAACTCGAATCATACGGGGTGCGGCACGAGGACCCCTACCCTCGCAACGTGACCTACAGTCCGCAGCTGGGCCGGTTCTGCCTGATCGACTTTGAGTTCGCCACCAACCTGGAGACCGGGGAAGGCCTCGTGGTGGCGCAGGTGGAGCAGTACCGCCGGCAGTCCCAGCGAAGTGATCTGACGGAATGACCAGCAACAACATGCCACCTGCCGCGATTCGTTGGTGGGGCCTCACCGACCCTGGCCGATTCCGCAAAAAAAATGAGGATGCCTTTTTGGGCCTGCAACTGGATGGGTTGGAGGTGTTTCGTTTGGGCAGCCAGGGCCAGGGGTCTTTCGGCCAGGGAGACTTTGTCTTTGCCGTCAGCGATGGCATGGGCGGGGCGCAAGCCGGGGAGTACGCCAGCCAGATTGCCGTCGACAAAATTTCCGAACTGCTGCCCCGGAGTTTCCGGCTCAAAGCCACCGGGCTGCACCCAGGCGGCGAAGACTTCCTCGAAGAACTCTTCGAGCGCACGCACCAGGAAATGGTCAATCTGGGGCGCGCCTACGAAGAAACTGCCGGCATGGGTGCCACGCTCAGCCTGATTTGGTTCACTCCGGAGAAGGCGTATTTTGGTCACGCCGGCGACAGCCGCCTGTATCACCTGGCACGCAACAGCCCGATACAGCAGGTTTCCTACGACCACACGCACGTCGGCTGGCTGGTTCGCCAGGGGAAGCTGAGCGAACTCGAGGCGCGCCGCCACCCGGCCAAAGCCGCCCTGCAGATGGCCCTGGGCGGGAAGATCCGGAACGTGGAGCCGCAGCTGGGCACCATCCTCTACGAGCCCGGCGACTGGTTTGTCCTGTGCACGGACGGCATTACCGATGGCGTGAGCACCTCGAAAATTGAGGGCCTCGTCCGCGAGCCGCCTCCCCGCGACAGCGATCTGCCCCCGCCCAAGCGCCTGGTCAACGAAGCCGCTTTCACCAGCCGCGATAACATGACCGCGATTGTCCTGCAGATTCTCGAACCCGAGGGAAACGCCGAGTAGTCTCTGCCCGATCCTGGCGGCATGACTGCATCGGCTTTATCGGAGCTAGCGCTCATTGCCGCGTATGTTCCTGAACCACGAATCCGCTGCGACAGAAATGCACGTATCGCCGACAAAGAACACGAGCGGATCGAAGCGATCCGAAATCGGCTCGACGATGGCGTTCACGTCCGCGCGGAAAAAAAAAGCGGCACCCGAACCGGGGTGCCGCTTGAAAATGAAGCCTAAGTATTGCTGTGTTGCGTCCCTTAGCGGCGACGCATGCGGCGCCGAAGTACGGCCAAGCCCAATGCGAGCACACCAGCGATGGCTGCATAGGTGCTCGGTTCGGGGACGACTTGGCCACCGGCCAAGCCCTTGATCTGGAAAGCCAGCTGGGAACGACGAAGGTCATTCGGGTTGTCGAAAACCAGCGTGCCGCCGAAGACGAACGAGTCGTCGACGCCGACTGCGCCGTTGACCAGCACAACCTCCGTACGACCCGGGTCATCGAACTCAAACAGCTCGAAGGAAGTGAAGCCCGTCGGATCGAGGCTGAACGAATCCACCGTTACGGCAACGGAACCGGTGTTGTTGTCCGGCGCGGCGACTCGAAAAGCCAACGTGGTGAACGCGTCGTCGAAGACCGGAGTGCCGCCCTCACTGGCTGCGCCGTTCGTTACTTCAAAAACCTCTCCGGTGACTGTATCTCTCACCGAAAAGATGAGCTGGCCGGCATCGAGGTTCGCGTCGTAATCGAGTTCCCATTCATAAAGTCGATTGCTGACCCAGTTGAAGCTCGCTTCGTCGATGATGTTTGCGGAGTTTCCCGCATTGGGAATGCCGAGCTCAAGTTCACGCTCGGTGCCGGGCCCGCCAATGCGAGCCGCAACCTCCTAAGCGGTGGGCAGGCCGCGAATGGCATCGTCGTCCAGCCCTTCGATCACGGTCAGGGATTGACCGTGAGACTGGCTGGCGGCGAGCATCAAAGCGCCACCTGCGATTAGAGTGCGATGATAGGTAATCATTTGGATGTCGTCGGTTGGATGATGGTAGATGCATGCACTAAGTCACGTGGGTCCGCACCTAATGCAGTCACCTGAGTATAACGTAGGCATATGCACTACGTGATCTCGGGAATTGTTAAATCGAGGTTACAGCCAGGAGAAATTCGTCTGACTATGGTTTAGCCGGGAGCTTCCCAATCCAAACAACGTCGGGATTTTGGCCTTCTCGTGAAGCAGAACTCGTCTCCGCTGGCACGGGTATACCTCGTCACCGAGACGAGGTAGCGATCTTCGCACGCCTACGGTGTCGCCGGCAGCGGGATGCGCAGGATCGAAATGCTTCGCGGCGGGAGCGAAAGCTTCAGCGTATTCGATTCAAGGACGAGCGGCACCGATTCCTCGTCGTGGACGGTATTGGGCCCGTAGCCGACGGTGATGTCCCCGGTCAGCATGCGCTGGGTGGCTTCGGTCGGAAAGCTAAGCCCGAAAGCCTCGTCCAAGCGAATCTCAACCGTGCGCGAGTCGGAGAATTCCCGGTGGAGCAAGTGCACGAAGAGCATCTCCTCGTTGCGCGTGGCCACCGCGTCGACCAGGGCGAGCGAGGCTTGCTCGGGCCAACCCCAGCCGTCCACGTACTGCGCGTCGATCGGTACCCGTGGATTCTCGCGGTAGGTCACCGGCAAAAAGGCCGTGCCGACATTGTTGCTGTAAAAAGCGGTCACCCTGCCCTGCGGATGGAAGTAAACCGACGGGTCGCGCTCAGGGTCATAGCGGACCGAGTTGATTCCCCACTGCACGCCCAGCATCATGCTCTGCGCGCCCAGTTCAATCACATCGGCTTGACGCAACATGCCATGGATGAAGCCCGCGGCTCCCAGTCCGGAAGCCCACTGATGCTTCAAGCCGCCTTCCAGGTCGGGCACCCCCCAGTGGTTGAAGTTCCATTCCGTGCAGGCGATGCGGTACCCCAGACCTTTGACGAAGGCGGTGATTTCGCCCAGCCCGTTGTTGAGCCCCTGTCCGTCAATGTAGCCCGGACGCGCCATCCAAACATACCAGAGGCTTTCGGCATCGATTTCGTCCTGACGCAACACCGTACCGCTGACCCGGTCCTTCCACCACCGGTCGGTCTCGAAATCGTCGATCGGCCCATCCTCTGGCCGAGAAACCCGCAGAAGGACGGGGGTGCCGCTGCCCGCATAGGCGTGGTACGACAAGTACTCGAAGCGTTCACGCACGCGGGGGTCCGCCGCCACCCGATAAAACAACGCGCGCCGGACGTCGCTTTCGTCATGGGATGCCTGACGGGGACCATCCAGGATCAGCCGAATCGACGGATCGACCGCGCGCATGGCATCGGCCTTGGTCACCACGCACTGGATGTAGTACTCCGCCTGCGCGTCGAAGGACTCGAGGCCGAGGTCGGCAGCGGCCTTGGCCTTGGGTGGCCAGAAAAAATACGTCTCGTTGCCAATTTGGAAATACTCCACGCCGAACGGCTCGGGGTGCCCGTTCTTGGCGCGGATTGCGGGCCAGTCCGGCATGCCCTCAGGGAGTTTGGCACCGGCGGGCGCGTTGCAATAAGCCACCAGACCCGCGGCATGACGAGCGGCTGCCTCCAGCGCCTTTTCCTTGTAGAGGGCATCGTGCAGGTTGACTACGAGGATGGTCTCCGCGCCAAGCCGGTCGCGCAGGCGGAAGTACTCGTCCAAACCGAAGTTATTGGTAATGGGATCGCCTCGCATGCCCTTGGAGACGGGGCGTTCCGGGTCTTCGCGGTTGGGCGCGTTCGAGATCCAATCGGTCCAGTCGAGCACCTTGATGTCGGACCCACCCGGGTAGCGAATGAGCGGAACGTTCATTGCCTCGAAGTGTTCCAGCACCGCCTCGGGAAGATCCTTCTCGCCTTCCTGCAGAACGGCTTCCGGGCCCGGCTCCCCCCAGCTGGCCCGTTCCATGAACTGGCCAAACAGCCGCGGATTGACCGCGTGTAGGGCCTCGGCCCCGATTTCGATGGCGGCGTCGCGACTCATCAGAGGCAGGCTGAGCGTGACAGAGGCGACAGAAAGCAAAATCGAACGTGGGAGCGTCATGCACTGAATCGAGACGTTCCGAGCGCTCCACGGCGAGCCAAATTCGACGTCGCAGGAGTGACTCGATTCCGACGGCGAGTCGACCCGGTTCTATGGCTTCTGGCGCAAAAATGGCCGGTCGGGCCAATGCGGCACCGTCTTCCGAAATTCCAGAGGGAGCCAGAGGTAGGTCGATTGCTCGAGTGCGTCCGGGCGCCAGCGGTCGGCCATAAACAGGTAGGCGTCCTCCTGACCAACGATCGGCTGCACGTAGGTGCTTTGCGCGCCGAAGGTGATTTCGGCGTCTTCGCCAAGGCAGGGATTTCCGAGTTCATGCCACGGACCAAAAAGGCTCGGGGCCACGGCCGAGCGCGCCTCGTTCGGTAGCCACGACGAACAGTCCGATGCGATCAGATAGTACAGACCGTTGCGCTTGAACACACAGGGGGCCTCCATGTAGCGGCCCGGAAAGCATTTGATCGTCTTGGCCGTTGGCTCGAGATAGGTCGAGTCCAGCTCGGCGATGGCCAGGTTGGCATTGTCGTCGGTCGCAAAGACCAAATAGGCCGTTCCGTCGTCGTCTTTGAAGAGCGTACAGTCTCGGAACATCAGGTTGGACGGGCGAAACGTGCGGATGAACTCGAAGGGGCCCGTGGGCGTGTCGGCCGTCGCCACGCCGGCGAGCGCGCCCAGGTGCCCCAAACCCTTCAAGTCGTGGTGCCACCAGAGCACAAATTTTCCCGTCTGCTCGCAGAAGGTAGCCTTGGGGCGCTCGATCTTACAGCCAGCTTCCAGATCGTGACCCGGCTCGTCGCTCACGCGCAGCACCGCGCCGTGATTCTCCCACTGCACCAAATCCGTCGAGGCGTAACACGAAATACCGATTTGCGCATTGAGCGTGGAAGGGCCGGCGGGGCGGCATTCACCATACCAATAGTAGGTGCCCTCATGCCACAGCATGCCTCCGCCGTGCGCGTTGATGAATTCACCGTTCGTATCCAAAAAATCCGAAGTCATGGGCGTGAAGTCATGGCCGCAAGCGTGGCTACCTGTCAATCCGTCGGGGGCATGAGACGGTCTTCTCCCCGGGCGAAGAGCTTCAGGTCAATCCGTTCACGCCGCCAAGTGCGGACTCAGTTGTCTTTCAAGCGATGGGTGCAGAGGCTCTTCGGAGTCCACGAATCAAGGTCAACTGGTTCTGAGATCGTTTTGTCGATCTCAACATTGCGGCGAAATTGCAACTGTTTGCAGATGCCCTGTCTTGCGACCACCCGTCCCCCTCATCTTATATAGTGAAAGACACCATCACCCATCCATGAAAACAACATCATCCCTCCTTCTTTTAAACTCCGCCGCGGCCTTCGTCACGGCGACCGCTGTAGGCCAGGTCTCGGTAGACACCGTCGGCGTCTACGACGAGCAAATCGACAATCTCTCGACCATTACGGCCGAAGCGGTCGGCAACAACATCTCCTTTGTCGACTTCCAGGCCGACGTTGCCAGCGCGTTTGCCGCCGACACCGGTGGCGTCTGGGACTTCGAAACTGACTGGGGCCCGGCGACGCCGTTGTTTGACATCAACTACGGCGTCAGCGGTTCCAACGTGTTGTCGTTGACCAGCACGCAGAACCTCGGGCGTAACGCTACCGGCAACTCGGGTACCGTCGGTATTTCGGGAGATTTCCACCTCGGCATCGCTAACAACAGTGGCGCGACCTGGTCCTTTGGCAGCGGGCTCACCCACTTCGGCCTGACCGGCATTTCGCGTGTGGGCGCCCGCACGGTCACCCTGACGCTGACGTTGGCCGACGGCACCGAGATTGCCTACGACGCAGAAACCATTCCGAACGTGAACACCGAAGAAGCCGCCATTTTCTTCGGCTACGAAGCTTCGGAACTCAACCCGATCATCGCCGCTGAAATCGGCACCGACAACTTCACCCGCTTCGAAGACTTTGGCTTTATCGCAGTACCGGAACCGTCGACCTACGCACTCCTCTTTGGAGGCCTCTCTCTGGTCGTCGCAGTGTTCCGTCGGCGATATACACGCCGCTAGTTAACACAGTTGAGAACGTAGCAAACGTCCGGTCCTGTTCAGGGGCCGGGCGTTTTTTGTCAACGCGGATCAATCGTTGCGCGCGGGCGCAGCCGCGTCGATCCGCCAGCCGTCTCGCGCGCTGGGCCCATCCTGAAATTCGCCCACCACACGGGTCACATGGGGCGACTCAGGTATACCGAACTCGTTGCGGTGGATCATTGAAATCACCTGGTCCACTGCATTCGCTCCCGCTCGATCGAGCCGCTGGGCCACGCCCGCAATGTGCGGATGCTTCGGATGAAACACCGGGCTGACCACTTTGAAGTCAGCAGGAAGCTCGTTCGCGATAGTCTTCAATCCATCAATGAAAAAGTCCGAGTCGCCCACGATGGAATCCACTCGTTTGCGGACCAGCCATCGATTCAACATTTCTGGCTTCTCCGATTTCGACAGAATGTACGTCAGTGACGGCAGCTTGTGCGCCTGCTGGTAACCGACCGCCCCGCCAAACCCACGGTACTGGTGTCGTTCCTCATACACCAGCTCCGACACATAGGCGATTTGCCGACAGCCACGCTTATGCAGAACCTCAAAGGATTCCCACACCGTCGCGTGTTGAGAGTAAGCAACCCCGTGCAGTTTGGGTACCTCCAGGGTGAAGCCGGAAGCCACGGCGGCAAACTGTTCCCATTGCAGCTCAACGTGCCAGCCATCCCGGGGCAACGAACTCACGATCACACCGCGTATATTGCGGTTGTAAAGTGTTCGGCTTAACGCGCGTTGAGATTCAACCGTACGCGCCAGTGGATAGCTCTCCAGTTTCCATCCAAACTTCGCTGCTTGTTGACGCGCGCCCTCGTAGAAATCCTGCGCAAACTCCGGCCACTCATCGTCGTGATGCCAGTAATTCAGGTAAGCGATCGTGGCGTATTGCTTGCGGTCCCGCGTAGCTCCGCGATAAGCGGCCAACGAACTCAACCCCGGGTCCGGACGGTAGCCCAATTCATCAGCGATGCGCCGCACGCGTTCAACGGTGTCTGTCTTCAGCAGCGTGCTGTTTGCCAGAGCCCGTGACGCCGTGGCCACGCTGACGCCCGCCGCCTCCGCGACGTCTTTCAATACGATACGCTTACTCATATCCTGATGCACCCTGGACAGGCGTCCAAGTTATAAGATTATGTATTAGCAATGATTCACTCAGCTTCTCTGTCCTTAGCAAGGCAAGCACTTGGCACCTCAAAATCGCAGCTGGCACCAATGCTTTGTAAAGAAAATGCTGGACGTTGTCACTAAGCTTCAGGAGTGTCGAACCCAAGCGTGCGCATACCCCTGTCTATTGTCTATGACATTGTGGGTCCACGTATACATATTATTTTTTGTTTGCTACCGAAAGTAACAGGTCGTTAGCGTTTCTATGTGAACGATAGCTGGCGGCTCTACCCCTTCGCCAACAGTGGCGCTCACGCTCTGATAGAATCGCCACTGGAAGCAACCTCAAGCGGTTGCCGTTCCCATTTGTCCCTTTGGCCTGCTTTGAAGCATGTCCATACCCCTCTCGGGCAGCACGGGCGTCGAGTTTTCGCGCGTTGCGGCCCCTTTGTCTCGTCCACTCAAAAACCCACAGGATTGCTATGTTATCCCTGTCCATGTCTCGTCGCGGGTCCTGCCCCTGGCCCCGCAGCCTTACCGTCGCCAGCCTTCTAACGGCAGCGGCGCTTCTACCCTCCTCACTGTCTGCCTTCAACCCGAACACCGACCTCAAGCCGGTGCTCCATCATCCCGGAGGCGTTAACTACTACAGCAACGCCGTTTTTGCCAACGGCTTGGCTCACGACGGACGCAATTGGCGCGATGTTGCCACGAACACGACGATTCCGCGCACCTCGAATCAGATCAGCCTCGACGGCAACCCGCTGTATCTGGACCCAGGCCAAATTCTGCGCGCCGAGGTCGGCTACGGCGGCGGTCCCGGTTATCATAAACCAGCGAATTGGCCGGACCGCACCCTCTACAACGGACACAACATGTTTGCCGGTCAGGTTGTCCTGGAATGGCAGGGCCGCGCGGACATCCGCGTGGTCGGCGGGGGCTCCACCCTCAAGTCCGGCTCGGCCAGCGGACTCGTGACGAACGGCCGGCGCGTCTACACAACGACCGGACGCTTCAACGTCGAGATTCACGGTGTGGATTCCTCGAATCCGCCAACGCAAATACGCGCCTGGTTGCCCGACCCGGACAACTGGAACAACGCCTCCCTGGAGGATGAAGTGTTCCACCCCATCTATCTGGACCGGCTGCAAGACCGCGACTGGGGTGCCATCCGCTACATGAACTGGCACGTCACCAACGCCAGCCCCCAGCAGGATTGGGTCGACCGCCGCCGCCCGACCGACACGTTTCAGGCCGGAGTGATCAACCCGCGCAACCCGGCCCCGGGCTCGGTTTTGTACTACCGCAACGACGGTTCGCCGGTCTTCGCATCGGACAAACGCTCAACGGGAGTTGCCTACGAGTATCAAGTGCTGTTGTCGAATCTGACGAACAACGACATATGGGTCACCATTCCGCACCTGGCCACCGATGACTACATCCGCAAAGTGGCCCGGCTGATTCGCTACGGCTCCAACGGCGTCAATCCGTACACCTCGAACCAGAGCAACCCCGTCTATCCACCGTTGAATGCTAACCTCAAGGTCTACGTGGAGTTCTCCAACGAAATCTGGGCGGGCAACAACAGCTTCCCGCAGGGCAATTGGGCCAGCGATCGCGCGAGCGAGCAGGGCATCAGCACAGCTCAATTCAACGCGCGCCAGTTCTCGCGCACCTGGGACATTTTCGAGCAAGTGCTCGGAACCAGTCGTGTCATCCGCACGGCGGCAGTCTTCACCGCCAGCGAAAATTACACGAGCAGCTTCATCGATGAGTTCTACAACAACAGCAGCTTGCTCGAGCCTGAAATCCTGTCGGTGACGACCTATTTCGGCAACGGCATCCAGTTCTGGGCGCTCGACAACGTGAGCTTACCCGGCGGCAGTACCCCGTGGACCAGCAGCTACTGGACGGGTGCGCAGATCGAAGATGACCTCGATGAGCTTTACGATGTGTGGATGCGCTACGTCCTGGCCGGCTTTGGCTACGACGGCAACACCGGGCGTGACAACGTGGCGGTCTCCGGCGGATTCCGAGCCTATGTTCGGGACATCAGCCAGCAGCGCAATCTGCCGATCGTTGCCTACGAAGGTGGCCCGTCCATCTACACCGACGGGGTGGACGGCGGCGCCCCCGAGGACGACTCCATCACCCTGTTTATGGAGACGATGAACCGGCACCCGCACTTTGCCGACGTCTACCGCGTGCACCTTAACCAGGCCTTCGAGCGAGGGCTGCGCGCGCACTCGATGTTCACCGACATCAGCCAGTGGGGCAAGTTTGGCCAGTGGGGCCACCTCGAGTACCTGGGTCAAGATCTCAACGAAGCCATCAAGTACAAGTTCATCCTCGATTTCATCGACGAGTTCCAATCCATCCGCTCCATTCACAATCCGCAGGGAGCCGTGCCGTCGTTCACGACGCCCGCGGAGCTGCCACGAGCAGAGGTGGGTACGTCCTACAGCCAGCAACTGCAGGCATCGGGCGGCAATGGGGCGCTGTCCTACGATCTGATCGGCGCGTTCCTGGTGCCGGGGATGACCTTCAATGCGGGCAACCGGACAATCTCGGGCAGCCCGACTGAAAATGGCGTGTGCTACGTCTACCTGCGCGTCATCGACGCGGACGGCGACCCGGCCTGGCGGACATTCACCGTCCAGTGTTTGGCGCGGTCCACCGATCCGGAGGTGACGATCAACTTCGCTGGACTGACGACGTCGGCCTCGCCGATCGCCGAACCACTCACGATCGGCGCCTACCAGTTCACTTCGACCGGCGCCAGTGCCGGAGCAGCGCTGATGCTTCAGGACGAAAATGGCCCAGGCTGGCCGACGGGCTGGGAGTCCACCATCCTGCGCGGGAAGAATTGGAACTCGCGCCAACTGCTCGAGCGTACCAACGGCAACGCCTTCGACCTCACGCGCGTGGATCTGGCGATGTTCCAGGGCGACTCGGTGACCAACCAGGGCAGCGTCCGCATCGTGGGCACGACCCTGAACGGCGACCTCCTGGAGGAGATCTACAACCTGGACCTGCAGAAGGTACCGATGACTACGGTCGAGCCGGATATGGTTGGTCTGCGCAGCCTCGAGTTCTACTGGTACGAGAAGCGCGATGCCCAGGGCGCGGCTCGCTTCGGAGCCATCGACAACCTCGTCATCAATGGCACCCCCAGCGGCAGCAGTGGTGGAAGCGGAAGCGGCGGCGAGGGCCCGCGTTTCCAGGCCGAGAACGCTTCCGTCACAGGCGCGACGATCCTCAGCGGCGGTAACGCCGAGGGCAGCGGCTACGTCGATTACCTGGCCGCGGGCGACGCCATCGAGTTCACCAACGTGAATGTCTCCACCGCAGGCCCCACTACGATGACCCTGCGTTACGCCAACGGGCGCTCGTATGGCTCGGCCATCGACCTCTACGTCAACGGCACCTTCGTCCAGACGATCTGGGGGCTCGACCCAACCGGGGGCTGGACGACCTGGACCGACAAAAACGTCTCCGTCAACCTCAACGCCGGCACCAACACCATCGGTCTGCATGCGCGTTACAGCCACAGCCCCAGCGTCGACTACATCGAGATTCCCGGTGCCAGTGGCGGTTCGGGCGGTGGCGGTTCCGGTGCAGGCAATGGCGGCGGCAGCGCGGAAGGACCTCTCTACGAGGCCGAAAACGCCGACCTGACCGGTGTCCTTCAAGCCACCGGAGGCGGGGCGAACGGCGGCGGCTACGCCGACTTCCAAAACGCAGGCGACACCATCGAGTTCGACAGCGTGGATCTGGCGTCCGCTGGCAACGTCACCATGACCCTCCGCTACGCCAATGGGCGCTCCTACGCCTCGGCCATCGACCTGCACGTCAACGGCACCTTCGTCCGGACCATCTGGGGGCTCGACCCAACCGGGGGCTGGACGACCTGGACCGACAAAAACGTCTCCGTCAACCTCAACGCCGGCACCAACGTGATCACGCTGGAGGCGCGCTACAGTCACAGCCCCAACGTCGACTACATCGAGATTCCCGGCGGCAGCTGACGCCCACTGCGTGATTCGGCAACCATGCGACGGATATCCCGAGGCTAGAATCACGCCGATCAAAGTACGTTCACACAACTTCGCAGCCGGGCCTTCAACACCGCTCCAGCGGTCTGGGGGCCCGGCTTTTTTTATGCCTCTTACGCGCGGTACGTCACGTCCACAATGCGCAAGACAACCACCGATAATTACTCAAAACAGAGGAACGCGTAGTCACGCAGAGCCCGGGATAAGCTTGCGCTCAGGCAGGGCAGGCGGTGTTAGAAAGGAAACCCTGGCGCACCCCTACCCCTCCAGAGCATCGTGTGGACTCTCGTTTCGTTTCTCCTTTTTACCGGCCTCGTGGCCGTCGTCTCCTGGCTGAAGACACGCGGGAGCGACCGCACCACAGCGGACGGCTACTTTTTGGGCGGACGCAGCCTGCGCTGGTACTTCATTGGCGGCTCGCTGCTGCTGACCAACCTCTCCTCCGAGCAAATGGTGGGGCTGAACGGCAACGCCTACACCAACGGCATGGTGGTCATGGCCTGGGAGGTCGTCGCCGCGGTCACGATGGTTTTCATGGCGCTGTACATGCTCAAGGAGTACCTGCGCCGGGGCATCGCCACCACGCCGGATTTCGTGGAGCAGCGCTTCGACCGGGGCGTGCGCAACATTTTCACCGCGGCCAGCCTCTTCGGCATGATTTTCCTGGTCATGCCTTTCATCCTGTATTCGGGGGCGCTGGCGCTGAACGCAATCTTCCAGACCGAGGAGTTGCTCGGTCTGTCCGAGGGCCAATCGCTGCTGCTGATGATCGTGCTCACGGGCGTGGTCGGCAGCATCTACGCCATCGGTGGCGGGCTGCGCGCGGTAGCGGTATCAGACACCATCAACGGCGTGGGTTTGTTCATCGGGGGTTTGCTCGTGCCGGGCTTCGCCCTGGTTGCCCTGGGCGACGGCAGTTTTCTCGAGGGTGTCGACACGCTCACCAGCCGTGCGCCCGAGCGCCTCAACCCGGTGGGCGACGAGGACGCCGACGTCCCCTTCAGCACGCTCTTCACCGGCATGCTGTACATCAACTTTGCCTACTGGTGCACCACACAGTACATCATTCAGCGCACGCTCGCCTCCGGCAGCCTCGAGCAGGGGCAAAAGGGCATTCTCTTCGCCGCCACGATGAAGCTGTGGGGGCCGCTCTACCTGGTGCTTCCTGGCATCATCGCTTGGCACCTGCTGGGCCCGGACCTGGCCAAGGGCGACGACGCCTATCCCGATCTCGTTCAGCAGGTGCTGCCCGGCTGGCTGGCGGGCTTTTTCGGTGCGGTATTGTTTGGGGCCGTCCTGAGTTCGTTCAACAGCACGCTCAACAGTGCCGCCACCATCTTCAGCCTCAACGTCTACAAACCCCTGCGCAAAACCGTTGGCGAGTCCGAGCTGATCGCCGCCGGAAAGGTCTTCGGGGTTGTCATCGCGTTGGCCTCCATCTGCGCTGCGCCCTTTATCTCCAAGTCGGGCGAGGGCCTCTTCAACTTGATGAAGCAGCTAGGCTCGATTTTCTGCGCGCTGCCGGTCGTGATCCTGGTGGGGATGTTTAACCCAAAGGTGCCGGCGATCGCGGCCAAGGTGGCCTTCTTCGTCGGCGGGATCCTGTACATCGTGCTGTCCTTCGTTCTGGATAACCACGTTTTCGGCTTGGAAGTGCACTGGTTGCACACGTTGGCCTTTTGCGCGGCGGTGCCCACGGCCATCATGCTGGTGTGGGGCCACCTGCAGCCGGTTACTGTTCAGGAACCGCTCACGGATTCGGGCACCTCACGGGTGGATCTGAAGCCGTGGCGCTTCGCCCTGCCCTTTGGCGCGTTCGTTCTCGTAGCGGTCGTCGGCGTGTACCTCGGGTTGTACTGGATCGGCCAAGGCTGACCTCGAGCGAGCATCGCGCCAACGAATGTCGCGAACCTAATTGAAACAAACACCCTCCGCCCTGGATTGCCCGCTTGTAGCGAGTCAACTCGATCGGCTTAGACTGGCGGCCCGCCGTCCAATTGAGTTTAAAATTTTAGATTGATGTTCAATAAATTGAACTTTGCGGCGCCCTAATTTGAGCCACCGTCCTCGGCCAATTCGCGGATGGCTTGGGCTACCCATTGCTCGAGGTTCAGCCCGCGGATGTTCGCCTGGCTCTCCAGCGCGCGGACCATGTTTTCAGGTAGGGTCAGGCAAATCTCTGTCTGCGCATCGGCGGCGAGATCGTCTGCATCGAACTGCGACATAAGCAAGAGGACGTGGAACGTTAAGCGTGGCTGCGTGCGTGTAACTCTATCAGCTGTGCTTTTCACCGGGAATACGTACATCTGCGTATAAAGATGACCCTAAACGCCCTTTGGGCTGGAGTATCTCATCCTACGGAATACAACACCTCATCGGCGTCCCTCGGAGACTTGGTCCAGACCCACCCTAGAACCGCCGATGAAAGCCTGGCAGAACCGACCCCGCCCCGACCTCTTGCAACGCCTGCCTGAGTGTATCGCGACGATCAGTCGGCTTGAGACTACCAGTGAGGTTGGCCGGTACCTGGCCACCGAAATCACCGAGCTGATCGGGGCCGAATTTGGCGGCTTTGCGCTGCATGATTTGGAGACGAGCTTCAACGAGATTGCCGCCAGCGAGAAACCGACCACCGACGTGCTGCGTGCCGGCGAGAATCTCTACCATTTCAACCATCAGCTGCCGCGCGCGCATGAGGCACTTGAAGGGAGGCTGCAGCGCTTCTCCGCCAACATCGAGCAGGAGTACGGAATCCCGCATTTTCAGAGCCTCGATGTCTACGAGCACGTGTACAAGATGCTCGGCGGCCCGTACGTGTTGATTCATCACAGCGAGCCGCTCCCGCGCGTCTGGGCTGGCGGCTGCTATGTCCGCAAGCGCAGCGGGTTCAGCGAAGATGAGGCGCGTTTTCTGGAGGCGATCAGCACGGTGGCGCATCTGCGCAATTCGTTAATCGCCCAGGTGCAATCCTCCCTGCAAGACCGCTTCCGCAGCCGGGACAGTCTTGCCACGCAGGGAGGCTTGGTGATCTTCAGCGACGAGGGTGCGATCTTTCATGCCTCGGCTGGGGGCGGTGAAGCCCTGGCCAAAACCGGGCTCGGCTCAAAGGGTCTGTTCATGCTCCCCGATCAATTGTGTCAGCAGCTACCCGCGTTGATCGCAGGGGCTCAGACGCACGCACAGTGGCGGCTGGGCGAAGGCCGTAAGCTGATCCTGGAGGGCCTGGCCCCGCATCCGGGAACGGACTGCTTTCAAGGGCATTTCCGCCTCGTCCAACCAGGCTCGCAGACGCCGGCAACGCTCACCCAGCGCGAAGGCGAGGTCAGCCATTGGGTCGCGCAGGGCAAATCCAATCCCGAGATCGCGACCATCCTGGGCATCAGTCCGCGCACTGTCGCCAAGCACGTCGAGCACATCCTGGAGAAGCTCGGGCTGGAGAATCGGGTGGCCCTCGCCACGCACTGGCACGGGCGACCTCCAAGCCTGTAGACATCCAGACACCTCCAAATCTGACCGCATGGGGCATCTGCCGCGGTTGGGTACGATTGCGGCCTTGTCTCAGGCGTGCATGGGCCCTTGCAATTCAGGCCATGCCGATGCTGCCGACGCTGCGGGTCAGTCCCGACGGACACTTTTTCCAGACCGAAACAGGCCAGCCCTTCTTCCTTCTGGCTGACACCGCCTGGCTGCTCTTCAACAAGCTGGAGGAGGCCGACGTGCGGCGGTTGTTTGAAAATCGAGCGAGCAAGGGCTTCACGGTGATCCTCTCCGTCGTTTTCCGGGACCTGTTCACCCCAAACACACCCAACGCCTACGGGGTAACGCCCTTTGCCTCGGAAGCGGACATGTACGCCGTGCGCCTGAATCCGGCCTGGCTGGAAAACGTGCGGCGGGTGGTGGAACTCGCTCAGTCCTACGGCCTTTTCATGGGCTTGCTGCCCACCTGGGGCGACAAATGGAACGAGCATTCCAACTCGGCTGGACCCGTCATCATGGACGCGCCGAAAGCCCACGCCTATGGACGCCACCTCTCCGATTCACTGGGCGATCTGCCCAATATCCTGTGGGTGCTCGGCGGAGACAGCCCCATCCAAAACCAGGACTACGCCCGCACCGTCGAGGCGATGGCAGCCGGCATCCGGGCAGGACGCAGCGGGGAGCGCCTCATGACCTTCCATCCGAACGATACCTCCGTCTCGGACATTTTTCACGCGGCCCCGTGGCTGGATTTCAACGCGATGCAATCCGGCCACGCCCGGCCCAACATCGCCGACTACCGCTACATCGAGCACCTCTACCGCCACGCCCCGCCCAAACCCTGCCTGAACCTGGAGGCCAACTACGAGTGCAGCCCGATGTTTCTGATGTTGCAGGAAAAGGACCATCCGGCGGAAGAACCAGTCTTTGGCGCCTACGACGTGCGCAAGTGCCTCTACCGCTCCGTCCTGGCGGGAGCCGCCGGCTTTGGCTACGGCTGCGAACCCATTCGCCAGATTCACCGCAAGGGCGACCGCATCCACGTGCATGGCCGGCACCACATGCCGGTTTGGAGCGACGTGCTCGACGCCCCGGGTTCCGCGCAGCTGAAGCACCTGACGGATCGCCTGCTGGAGCGCGCCTATTTCACACGCATGCCCGCCCAGGAGTTGTGGCTGCCGTTGCAAAAGTTCCGCAGCGTGGGTCGGGACTTCACCCAGCCAGAAAATTGCGACCCGGCGGCGCACGTGCGTGTTGCCCGGTGTCGTGAAGGCAGCTACATTCTGGCCTACGTACCGGTACGACAGCCACTCTGCCTGGATACCCGCGTCCTCAAGAGCGATGCGTTCGAGGTCTCGCTCTACGACCCGGAGAGCGGTGAACGCACGAGCCACTACACGTACGCGAACACCGGCACCTTCACCGTCGTGCCGCACCGCGACCTGGACACCTTCATCGCCCTGGACGCGAAGGCCTAGGCATCGCATCGCACCCGCCGTGGTCGACATCTTCCTCAACGTTATCCTGCCGATCTTCCTGTTGATCGGCCTGGGCGCAGGGCTGGAGCGTGCCTTCTCGCTGGACCTGGAAACGCTCAACAAGATCAACTTCTACGCCTTTGTGCCGGCACTGATCTTCGTGAAGCTCCAGGAAAGCGATTTGGAGGGCCCGCGCATCGCTGGCATTGCCGCGCTCTGTCTGGTGCACCTGCTGTTGCTCGCCCTCGTGGCCTGGGCGGTCTTCAACAAGCGCTGGTTCTCCGGCAAGACATCCGTCCCGCGCATCGGCGTCATTTTTTACAATGCCGGCAACTACGGCATCCCGCTGGCGCAGCTGTTTTTTGGCGACGAAGGCACGGCCGTCATGGCCATCGTGCTGATGGTGCAGAACTTTACAAACTTCACCCTCGGCATCTACCTGCTCGCGTGCGACGGCCAGGACGGCGGCATCCATTTCGGCCACCAATTGCTGTCCCTGCTCAAAGTACCGGTGCTGTGGGCCATCGTGCTCGCGCTTGTTCTGCCCCCCATCGCTGGACCCCTCGGCAACGCCGTGCGCTACCTGGCCGACGGCCTGGTGCCCGTCATGCTGCTGACCCTCGGCATCCAACTGGCGCGCTGCAACTTGAAGAGCCACCTCATTCAAGTAGGCACCGTAACCGTTTTGCGGCTGCTGTTCTCGCCCTTGCTCATGTGGGGGCTGATCGCGCTCTGGCCGGGCGACCTGGGCCCGAACGCCGCCATCCTTCTGGCGGTCGGCGGGCTTCCCGTGGCGGTCAACACCCACCTGCTGGCCCTGCAGTACCGGGTCGACCCCGAAATTGCCGCCCAACAGGTCTTCTGGACCACCCTTCTCAGCGGCCTGACCATGACCGTCCTGCTTTACCTGGTTCGCTGACCGAACCCCAGACCGCGGACCGTAAGCTGCATTCGCCCATCGCCTGCAACCCTTATGCGTATGCCTCTACGATAATCGATGGCACTAGAGTCAACTGTCGCGTCGACGCTATCCTGAAAAGGTTGCTGCTGAACGGGCGGCTTTGGCCTTGCCGACCCGTTTCATCCGATGGCTCGGCGAAGGTGCCAACATATTGGGTGGCAGACAGGAACTAGCACGCGGCCAGGTGCGTAGAGTCTTTAGCCGGGCCCTTGCTGGAAGCATCCGCCCGCATCTTCGTCGTCAACGACGGCGTCTCCTTCAGGATTTCGCGAAGCAGCGCCAGCTGAACGGGCTTGGAGACAAATCCGTCCATCCCCGCATCGCGGCAGGCATCCTGGTCATTTTTAAGGGCGTTCGCGGTCAGCGCCACAATACGCGGGCGCCGATCATCAGAATACTCACGGATAATGTGTCTGGATGCTTCCAAACCATCCATGATCGGCATTTGCATGTCCATCAGGACCAGGTCGTATGGCTTTTCTCGAAGCATCTCCAGGGCGATCTCACCGTTGGCGGCGATGTCGCAATCGTACGCCATCGAGGCCAATATCTTCTGCATCACCTTCTGGTTCACCAGATTGTCCTCGGCGATGAGGATCGACAGCGGATGCGATTCGCCCAGCTTGCCGTTGGACGATTTGCCCAGACCGTGGCTGCGATTACCACCCGTGCGCATGCCCAGCATATCGGCCAATCGCATGAACAGTTGCGAAGGCGCACAAGGAAAGGTTACCACTGCCTGAATCAGCCCGTCTGCATATTCTGTTGGCAGGCGCGGCACGTCGCTGAGGAGCAATAACGGCAGCGATTCCTGACGCGGAATCTTTCGGATCTGAGCAGCCAAATCCTCCACGCTCATCGTATCCGGTTTCATGCCAATGATGACAGCCTGATATTGCGTTTTTTCCTCCAGCAGGCAGAACCCTTCGTAGGCGGTGCCGACCGCGTCGCAGAGCGCACCCCACGAGCGCTGCAATTGCTCCAGAAGCTTGCGAGTCGGCTCATGCGGTTCGATGACTAGGATTCGCTTGCCCATGAAGTTGCGCGCGTTGTGATGATAAGGCGCGGGCGACGCCGGAGCCTCTTTCAGCTCGAGCTTCAGCGTAAAGGTGGTACCCAACGCGACACGGCTCTGCACCTGGAGCGTGCCCCCCATGGCTTCAACGATGCGGCGGCAAATCGTGAGCCCTAGGCCCGTCCCCCCGTACTTGCGCGTGGTCGAGCCATCGGCCTGCGTGAAGGGATCGAAAATTGTCTCCAGTTTGTCCGAGGGAATCCCCACCCCGTTATCCTCCACCTTGATGGTGAGGCGGTGTGCGGCCAACTCCGCGTCGGCTTCGCTGCTCACTCGCAGGAGCACCTCGCCGTCTGGCGAGAACTTGATCGCGTTGGAAATCAGATTTGTGATCACCTGGCGCAGGCGCGTTTCATCGCCCACCACGGCCGTGGGCAGTTCGCTGTCTAGGGCGTAACACAGGCGGACTCGGTTCGCCACGGCTCGTGTGCCCTGCAGGGCCAGCGGCTGGGTAATCGCTTCGAGCAGTTCGAAATCGCGTTCCTCCAGCTCCAGGCGCTCCGCCTCGATTTTGCTGAAGTCCAGGATGTCGTTGATCAGCGATAGCAGGGCATTGCCGCTTTGCTGAATGGTTTCCAGTCCCTCGGCGTCCTGCGCGTCGAGTTCCTTTTGCAGCATCAGCTCAGAGTTGCCGATCACGGCGTTGAGCGGCGTGCGCATCTCATGACTCATCGTCGCAAGGAAGGCGGACTTGGCTCGATTGGCGCCTTCGGCTTTCTCCATGGCTTGGGCCAGTTCTGACGTGCGCTCTTCGACTTTAAGTTCGAGCACTTTGCGCGCTTCCTCCAGCGAATCGTCCCGCTCTTCGATTTCGGACATCATCCGGTTGAACCCGCTGATCAGGACTCCGATGTCGTCGGTGTGGCCGTCGTCCTCGATGCGGTGGTGGAAGACTTTGCTCTGCTCGACGTCCTCGACGGCCTGCCGCAGCATGCTGATGCGCCGTGTGATCAGGCTTTGTAGGAAGGTCGCCCCGAGCCACGCCAGAAACGTTGCCAGCAGAGCCAGCGCGCCACTGATGAGCGCGGTGACCAGAATCTCTTCGTAAAAGGGGGCCAGCGAGCGCTCGATCACCAGAACGCCCAGCGTTTCGCCATCGGCCACCACCTCCATCTGATGCACGCCGATGCTTTTGCGGTGGTCGATCAAGCCACACTGGGTCACCCACAAATCCTGACAGCGAGTGTTGCCCACATACTCGGCGAACGCTTCGCCCGAATGATTCCAGAGCGTCGCCCGGGTGATGTAGGCATCCTGATTGAGGGTGTTGAGAACCTCCGTCGCGGCCATGGCATCCTGGAAAAGCAAAGGCGCCTTCAAGTTGTCCCCGATGATCGCCGAGGTCGTAGCCAGGCTGTCCTTCAAGGCGGCCCGTTGACTGCGGTAATCCAAATAAACCTTCGCCACCGAGAACAGCATCAACGAGCAAAAGCTGAGCGACGTGATGATCAGGCTCAGCTTGTTGCGCGTGGAAAGACTGTAAAAGTAGGCTTTCACTACAAGGTACCCCAGAGCTGCGCCGGCTCGATGGTGAGGGGCGAAGCGTAGTAGACCCGCTCCGATTGCCAGCGCATGCTGGTGCTCTCGTAAACCAGCGCCAGCTGCAGCAACTTCGCACTGAAATCCAGGTCATCGTGCTTGGCCGCGAGGTTGATCCGATAGCGCAGGCGGCCCTCCGAAGGCAGAAACTGGATGACACCGCCGGCCTGGTTGAATGGATCAGCGTCCCCGATGGTCAACACCGGGCGACCGCCAAACGCCGACAGCGCACCATCGATCTGATCGGCTGGAGTGCTGCCCAAGTAAGCAACGTGGATGGTCTGATTCAGGGTTTCGGGCGTCAGCCGTATCACCTGCAAGGGACGGCCTTGCACGGTCTTGTTTGCCAGCGATTTTTCGAAGATGGAGAAGTTGGCGTCGGACAAATCAATCCCCACCACCAGCGGAGCCTTTTTGCCATCGAAGGCATCTTTGGGCCACTCGACGAACTTGCAGAAGTTGAACACAAAGGCCGCGCGTAAGCGCAAGGCACGTTCGTCCATCTCCTCCCCCTTCAGGCAAGGCATGCCCAAGGTCGCGACCGCCAAGAGGCAGGCCCCGGCCCGGAGGATCCATCTACAAGTCCGCAGGCTCACGCAGCTGTGCTCCAAGTAAGCGCTAGAAGCTCAGGGTTGCCTGCACGTAAACCTCTCGAGGTACCTCCGTCGGCGTCACCGAGTTAACGGTGAAGACCTCCTGCTGACTGGCGTCGAGCAGATTGCGCCCGACTAGCGAAAACTCCAGACGCTCGTTCGGTTTCCAGGCTGCGCGCAAGTCCGCCTGCAGGTAGCCGTCGATGCTGGTCATCGACTGAGCGTCGAAGAGATTATCGTAGTAGCGCAGGACCCCGGAAAACTCCAGCTGTTCGGTCGGTGTCCAGGTGGCCAGCACTGAGTATTGCTGCTCAGGCGTACGGGTATCCTGGGCTTCGAAGGACGGCCGGGCAATCGCGCTGCCGTCGAAGTCGAGCTTCAAGAAGCTGTAAGAGGTACGAATCTGAAGGTCCTCGCTGACGTTGTAATCCATCGCCACCTCGATGCCGTAGGTTTCGGCATCCCCTACGTCTTCAAAGGTTCGCACGCCCATCAAGTTGGCTGGTCCCGCCAGATCCTGGTAGGTGTTGTAAAACGCAGCCACGTCAATCGAAACGCGTTGGCGCACACGCCAGCGGGCCCCCAGCTCGTAGGCCGTCACCGATTCCTCGGCCAGATTCTCGTTCCCCATCAACGGTGTGGGAGGAAAGCTGCCGGGCGCAAAACCTCGCAGCGCGCGCTCGCTGCGCGTCGGTGTGCGGACCGCATGCGCCACCGAACCCCAGTAGGTCTGGTCCTTGGTGGGCGTGAAGAGGATCTTGGCATCCGGCTGATAGACCGGACCAATGAAGGAGTGGTACTCGAACTTCAGACCCCCGAGCACGAAGAGCTTGTCGGGCAGCACGGCAAATTTGTTCTGGAAGAACGCGTTGAAGGTGTGTCGCGAATCCTCGGTCGGCTCCAGAAAGGTAAACAGGTTGCCCCGCGTATCATCCCAGTCCAGACGGTAGCCCGCCCCGAAGGTCAATTGGCTGCGTGAGCCCAGGGGCAGCGATTCCTGGTACTGCAGGTCGAACCGGTATTCCGACTGACGCAAATCCAGCAGCGCGTTAAAGTCGGTGTAGTTGAGGTAGGAACGTATCTCGCGCTGGCGGTCCGGCCCGTTGCGATGGATCCAGGCACCCGTCACGTACAGCGATTCCACCGTGTGGATCGCATCGGCCGAAAGCATCGCGAACAGGTCGTCGATATCCTGACGATAGCCGCCCACTTCAAAGATCAGCGAGCGGTCATTCTGCAGTTCCCAGTCCAGGCGGGCCGCTGCCTGGTACGAATCCCAGCTGTCGAAGTCCGGGCCCAGCGGATTCTCGAAGGCATCGTAGTCACTGTACTTGGCCCAGATGCGGTAGTAGGCCTCGTGGTTGTCCAGTTTGCCGCCGTAGCGAAAGGCCGCGGTGCGCTCCTGCGTGCCGATGCGCCCTTTCACCAGGGTGCCCTGAGTCTCGGAGGCCGGCTTGCTGATCACGTTGATCACGCCGTTGACCGCGTTGGCTCCCCAAACCGAACCGCCCGGCCCGCGCACCACCTCGATCGACTGGATGTTGTCCAGCAGGATGTCGACCTCGGCCCAGAATGTGCCGGCGAACGAATTCGAGAAGAGCACGCGTCCGTCGATCAGCGTCAGCAGGTTGTTGTTGAAGACGCTGTTGAACCCGCGCACCGAGACCGCCCAGCGATTGCTGTTGAAGCTGGCCACGTTCACCCCGGGTACCACGCGTAAGGCATCGGCCAGGTGGGTCACCCCCGTCGAGCGAATGTCATCGCCCGACAATACATAACTGGCCGACGGCGTGGTGAACAGCGGCTCCTCGCGTTTCGAGGCGGTGTAAATCTGCACATCGAGCAGTTCCTCCAGCGAGAGCTCCGTGAAGTCCTCGTCGAGACCGGCTTCGGTCTCCGCATTCGCCAGCGGCGCACACAAAAGCCCCGCGATGGCGGCCAAGCCTACCAGGCTTCGCATCCCATTTGAATAGATGCAGCGCATCATTGATTCCTCCAGCGGAACCCAGGCTCTGACCTGCCTTTGATATCGCCCGCGACACGGCCAGAGCACCAAGTCCCATCATGAATACAGCAAGGGCGACACCTTTCACTGTCGTCGGCCTTTCGACCTCTTTAAGTACCTGATTATCAAGTAGGCCTGTTGAGCCCTGGAACCATTCAGCTGCCACCGGTAAGCTCCTAAACATGCAAAAACGCCGCAAACTTTGCTAACCAGTTCGTTATGAACGCATTTGTGTGCACCAATATCTATCATTCACGGCCCGAATAAACGCTTCATTGCTGCCTTCTGGGCGTCCGAAAAAGTCCCAACCAGAAATGATGCTAATACCCCTATGGATCTGAGCTACACCCATGAACGTCGCGGATTGGCCCAACTCGAATGGCCACCCTCGGAGGTTTTTCAGATCAATTTTAGCGCACTCAGGGGCGTCCCGGCGCTCGTAGCCGCGCCCTTGTCTTGGCCCGCGTCGAACGTCGCCGGACAGGCTGCACCGTAGTGCCCTCTTCCCATTTCGGTGGCACGAGAATGGTCTGGAGTTCCTCAGGAGCCGGGAGAGTCTGGTTGAGCCGAATGCGCGAGTCCAAAAACTGCATCGCGGCCACCCCCAGTTGAAAACCGCGCCGGTCAATGCCGCTCACATCCACTGCATCGGGCCGGAGCCTTTGGTACACCAGGATCGCGCACCCCACATCCCGCGGACAGCGCCAACCGGCGTCGTGCAAATCCCAATACACACTCCCATTGGTCCCGACGACACAGTCCGGACGGTACTGCTCCAGCCATTGCTTGAGTTTGCCGACATCGCGAAAGTCCGTTTGCAGCAGCGGCATCTGTCCCAGTGTACGCTCACCGAATTGCATCTCGTGCAGCAGGCCGGCAACGCGCGTCTCCGGATAGCCGTAAGTGAGGTTATCCCATTGCACGGTCAGGCCGATGCGCCGGTAACCGCGTCCACGCAGCTGTTGGCAGATCAGGCGCGCCCCGGCGAAGTCATCCGGGCTGATCGTGTGAATCGGCAACTGAATCGCCCCGCGTTCAATCGCCACAGCCGGAAAGGATTCCCAATCCAGACCCTTGGCCCAGACCGCATCGCGGACCGGCCCCACAATCAGCCCGCGTACGCCGCGCGCTTTCAAGAGACGGTTCACCGACTGCGGCCGAGCGTACTGGTTCAAATCCAAATGAAACAACGAGTAACCCAGCTTCATGGCTTCCTCGCAGGCCCCGTTCCAACAGGTTTGCTGAAAGGATCGAAATCCGGTGTTCGGACGACTCACGTGTCCGAACGCCGTCAGGTACGCCACCGATGAACCCTCACTCACGTGCCGCTCGCCCCAGCGGTAAAGGTTCATTCGTGAAACCCCCGGGTCGGGCAGGTAGCCCATGCGCTTGGCCAGCGCGCAGATGCGGCGGCGCGTGGAGGCCGAGATTCGCGGATTGCCCTGCAGCGAGAGCGAGACCGTCGCTTGTGAAACGCCGGCCTCGGCCGCAATCGCTTTGAGGGTAACGCGGTGGGGTAACTCGCGCATGGGTTATCAAGATAACCGACTGCGCCGTTCCGACAAGAATGCACTTTCGTTTATACGATCTACATCCAATTGAACACTGGATGCGGCTGCGCAAAGCAGCCTATGTCTCGATTGCATATACCCACAGTTGCCCCGCGCCCACAGCCCGTCCTGGGCTTTTGAATACACTGGCGCGGTCGGCAAAACCAAACGACGCGTGAGCCGGCTGCGGCGGGTTTGCGCCAACCTACCTACCGTCATGTTGACCAAGCTACCCCGGAGCTTCGGCAAGCTCCTCGTGGCCGGTGCACTGGCTCTGAGCTGTGCCGCGCCCACCCTCTCGTCCATGTCCATGGATCACCAAGGCATGCTCAGCCTTGTTCCCGTCAGTCAAGCCACCCACACCGCCGTTAGCAACGGCAACTGGACCAGCCCGGGCACCTGGGACAATGGCGTTCCCGGCAACAATGCGCGGGTGCACATCCCGGCGAATCGCACCGTCACCTACAACGCCAACAACAACACGCGTATTCGCTGGATTCGCGTTGATGATAACGGCACGTTGAAGTGGAAGACCAACGCGACGACCAAGCTCTTCGTCGAGCACATCATCGGCGAGGCCGCCAGCAAGATTCACATCGGCACGCCCTCCGCACGGATCACCGACAAGGCGACCATCATCTTCACCAACGACGGGCCGCTCAACGTTTCCGCCGATCCCTTCGAGGTCGGTCGCGGGCTGGTCACGCAGGGTCAACTGCGCATCTACGGCAAGGACAAGACCGCCTTTCGCCCAACCAACGGGGCCAGCCTCGACGACGGTGACACGGTCATCACGCTGGCGCAGAATGTTCCCTCAGACTGGGTCGTCGGCGATGAGATCGTCCTCACCGGCACCTATTGGAACGCCTCCCACGCCAACTTCTCGCACGACGAGAAACGCGTCATCCTGGGCAAAAGCGGCAAGAATCTAACGGTGGACGCGCTGAGTTTTGACCACACCGTACCCTCCGGTCATGGGCTGAAACTGCATGTGGCCAACTTGACGCGCAACATCGTGCTCAAGTCCGAAGACGAAGACGCCACGCCAACACAGCAGCGCGGCCACCTCATGTTCATGCACAACGACGATGTCATTGTGCACGGCGTGCAGATCCTCTCGCTGGGACGTACGGACAAGACGATCCCCATCACCGATCCCATCGTCAATAACAGCGGTGTGCAGACCGGGGGCGGCGCCAACCCGCGCGGACGCTACGCCCTGCACATGCACAAGGCCGGCATCGACAACATCGCCTCGCGCACCCCGATCACCGTAACCGATTGCTCCATCGAGGACGGCGTGGGCTGGGGCTACGTAGTGCACGGCAGCTACGGGCGCATCGAAAACTGCGTGGCCTACGACGTGCTCGGCTCGCACTTCGTCACCGAAGACGGCGATGAGGTCGCCATCTGGAACGACAACATCGCCATCAAAGGCAAGGGCGCGCCGAACTCCCACGACACCGGCAGCACCTTCCAGTCGCGCGCCAACAACAACGACTTTGCGCTCGAAGGCGTCGGCTTCTGGTATCAGATGCCCATCGCCGCCAAAGAATTCGAAGGCAACGTGGCCGCCGGGATGGACCGCCTGGGCTGTTTTGTCTGGGGCGCACTCGAAAACAAAGGGCTTGAGATCGACGTGCCCACCTCCGCGCTGCCAGCCGACCTGCAATTCCTGGCCGAAGGTGCGAGCACCTTCAACGCCGCCCGTGTGCCGATCCAGAGCTTCAAGGACTTCATTGCCTACAACACGCACGGCGGGTTGCGTCTGGCCGGACCATCCCGCGACGACTCCGGCTTCCATTCCGGCACCTCGGGATTTCCGGTCCTCAACGCTGAGATGTACAACACCGTGGACGGCTTCACCGCATGGGCACTGCGACGCTACGGCTATGAGTCCACCTACGCCGCCTACCAGGAGTTGAAGGACTTCAAGATCATCGGCGACACCAGCACCCCCATGCCGGGCGACTTCATTCAAGGGGCCGACGGCGCGCAGGGCTTTGGCGACGGCGGCGGTGCCATCTCCTTCAACAAAAACGTGCGTGGCATCATCATCGACAATCCAAACCTGCAGGGCTGGGAGTGGGCCCTGCACATGGGACAGACCGGCGGCCAGGGCTTGAAAGACAACTGGAACGAGGAGCCGGACTGGATCAACATGATCGTCAAAGGCGGCTACTTCGCCCACAACGACCGGCACTTCCAGGCTGGCTTCGGCCGCACCGGCAACTTGCCCTCGGACAACCCGGCCGGCTACAACGCGCCGCCGTTCAACACGGGCATCCAACTCGTCCAAAACTTCACCGCTGTCGAAGTTACGGGCAACCAGGACCCCAACGCCAGCTTCGTGGTGAACTCGCTGGGCGGGCGAGCGCGCGAATTCGATGCCTCCGGTTCGAATGACCCCGACTACACGCCTGAATGGGACACGACCGACCACCCGGTAGGCAACGTGAACGACCTGCCCTTCTACGTCTGGAACCTCGGCGATGGCACTACGGCCTACGGCGAAAAGGTGCGCCACAACTACGCCAGCGACGGCAACAAGAACGTTACGCTGACCGTGTACGATGCCCACGGTGCCTCGGATACGTTCTCCGATACCGTCAACATCTGGGAAGACACCGGCAAGGAGTGGATCCCCGATGGCAACCCTGCCTCGGGTGTGTCCGTCAACCAGACGACGAGCGGGCTCTTCATCGACAAAGCCGGCTGGACCATCTTCGGCAACAACCGCTCGATGTGGTCGCACAAGTCCGGCAACGGTTACTTCGAACTCGATGACACCAGTGAACGCGGCACCTGGGTGGGCTACATGCTGCCCAACGCCCAGGCGGCCCAGGGGACGCACAAGCTCAAGTTCAAGTTCTTCAACGACGAAGTGGCCGGCAGCGGTAACGAGATGAAAGTCTACGTCTTCGGCGTGAACGGGTATGGCCGCCTCGACGGTTGGGATCTCATTAACCAGAACATCACCGTCAAAAACGAGAGCCTCACCTACACGCCCTTCCAGGCGCAGCAGCTCTTCGCCTCGGGCGACATTGCCAACGGCGACACGGGCGGCTTCGACAACTTCAGCTACAACGTCAACCTCGGCGCTGGGGGCTATCAGTTCATCTACATTGTCTTCAACGCCGACAAGGACTCCGTCAGCGGGAATGACCGCATGCGGATCGATGACCTCAGCTTCAAGCGCAACGGCGGCACCGCCGGTGGCGGTGGCGGCGGAGGTGGTGGAGGCGGGGGCACCCCAGGCCTGACGCTCACCCTGGACAATGGAACCGAAACAACCGGGTCACCCGGCTACTCGGAAACCGGCAACTGGTGGGACTCGGGCAGTTCCATCAACGGCGGCGGTACCCGCATCACCGGTAGCAATACGGGCGATGTCGCGCGTTTCACGCCAAACCTTGCGGGTGAGGCAGGCTCCTACGAAGTCGAGGTGGCCATCCCCAACCACCCGCGCAACGCGACCAACGCACAGTACCGCGTCTCGCACGACGGCGGAACCACCACCGTGACCGTCAACGCTGTGGCCAACAAGGGCACCTGGGTTTCGCTGGGTACCTTCAACCTCACCAACGGCGCCTACATGGAGGTCGTCTCCGCCAACCTGACCAACGCCGGGGGCAACGCTCGCCCGGTGGCCGACGGCGCGCGTTTCACCAAGCAATAGGTTACCTTCACAAGAAGCCATCCAACCACACAAACCCGTTTCGCGGCAGCGGTCCGAACCCGTTGTCGCGAGCCCCGAATCAAACTTTCCACAGCATGAAGCATCGCGCTCTACCCTGGCTCTTTCCTGCCGTGATGGCGGCTTTACTCCTTCTGGCGTTGACGTGGCTGCTCGGGCCCACGCCGCCTCAAACACCCTCGCCATCCGCAACGGAACACAGCGCACACAAAAAGGCCCTCACCCGCGTGGACTCGGACAAGCTCAGAGTGGATTCCGACGGCCTGACGCAACTCCGTCACCTGCTGGCCTCGGGCAATCTTTACCAGCCCCATCGTATGCGTTTTGTCGATACGCTGGCTTTGGCCGACTTCCCGCAGGCCCTGGAGTCCATTCAAGCCATGCCTGCCGGGCCTGACCGCGACCTTTTCCTGCAATTTCTCTTTGCCGCCTGGGGCAGGCTGGATCCGCCCGGGGCCCTGCAGCACTCCGAGGCGGTGGGCTCGATCAAGCTGCGCGCAGAGGTACGCGACGACATCTATCGCCACTGGCTCACCACCGATGCGCGTGTCGCCTCGACGTGGCTGCAAGGTCAGCCTGACCTGGATTCCGAAGAGGCCCGACGGCTGGCCGAGCAAACGGTCAGGCACCTCACCGGGATTGCTGACGACGCCGAAGTCCTGGCGCGGATCGCCGCCTGGCCCAACGACCGGGCTCGCCTGGCCGGCGCCCGGACCTATGTCGAGCACTCCCAGCTCCCCACCCGCGACCTGATCGACTGGGCCACAAACCTGGAGGACGAAGCGCTGCGAACCGGAGCCCTGACCACCGCCGTGCGCATCCTCGCGATTGATAATCCCGCCGAGGCCGCGCACCTGACCGCCACCTGGGACTCCCTGCCAAACCGCGACCTGGTGTTGGACGTGGTGCTGGAGCCCTGGCTGCACCATGACCCCACCGCGGCCATCCACTGGGTCTACGCGCTGAAACCCTCGGACCCGCAGCGTGCCTCCGTGCACTGGGCCTTTGCTGCTTACACCGCGGAGATGCTGGAGCGCGACCAGAACTACACGATGCCCGTCACTCTTTTGGAAGACTTCCCCGAGTCCCCTGCCTTGGAAGAGGCCATGGCCGGCTACCTCGCCTCGGTGGGTCTGTACCGCCCTGCTTACACCTTCGAGAACATCCATCTCGTCAACGATCCGGAGCGCCAGCGCGAAATCCTCATGGCGACCGCCAAGCAATGGGTGGAGCATGCGCCCGAACAGGCTCAGGCCGCCATCGAGCAATCCACCCTCAACTCCGACCAGAAGGAGCATCTCCGCCGCAGCATTGCGCACACGCGTTTGTATCCCTAAATGAAACCGGTGCACGAGGAACTGAGCCCCACCCTGCCCGGCTTTTTTCCCGACCCGTCCATCTGTTGTGCGGGCGAGGATTACTTCCTCACCACCAGCTCCTTTGAGTACTTCCCCGGGCTTCCACTGTTCCACAGCCGCGACTTGCAGCACTGGACGCCGATCGGGCACATCCTCAACCGCCCGTCGCAATTGCCCCTGCGCGACGCCTGGATTTCGGGCGGCATTTACGCGCCAACCCTGCGCTATCGCGACGGCACTTTTTACTGCATCACCACCAACACCGCGGCCCCGCACGAAACGCACCGCCGCAACTTTTTCGTCACGACTGAGAACCCCTGCGGTGACTGGTCCGAACCGGTCTGGATCGATGGTATGCCCGGCATCGACCCCGACCTCTTCTGGGACAGCGACAACACCTGCTACGCCCAGTGGAGTTGGAAACAACCGGGGCAACCCGCTGAGGAGATCTGCATTGCGCAGGCGGCCATCGACCTGAAAACCGGCAAACTTCTGGAAGCCCCGCGAACCCTTTGGAACGGCACCGGCGGACTCGGCCCGGAGGGTCCGCACCTGTATCTGAAAGACGGCGTGTACTACCTGTGCATCGCCGAGGGCGGCACCGAATACGGCCACATGCAGACCCTCGCGCGCAGCCGTTCAGTGCGCGGCCCGTTTGAGCCCTGCCCGCACAACCCCGTACTCACCCATCGCAGCCTGCCAACGGCGGTCCATGCGGTCGGGCATTGCGACCTGGTCGAAGGGGCAAACGGCCAGTGGCTGGGCGTTTGCCACGGCATACGGCCGCAAGGCTACCATCACTTCCATGTCCTGGGCCGGGAGACCTTCCTGTTTCCCGTCCAGTGGAAGGAAGATGGGTGGCCGGTCTTTGGGGACGACGGAAAGCTGCCAGCACACGCCCTTGGCCCGCCGATCGAGACCACCTTCGAAGATACGTTTGAGACCGAAGACTGGCCGCTCGAATGGAACGCCTTGCGCGAAACCCATGCGGGCGACTTCCAGCGCTCGGGCGATGGATGCCTCCGTTTCTCCGGAGGCGCACCCTTACACTGCTTCGGCGAACGCGTTACCTGGCGCGGCACCCGCCAGCGTGACCACAGCTTTCGCCTCGAAATCGACCTCGAACCCATCGACCCCGGCGACGGCGGTGGCCTGACCGTTTTTCAAAATCCCAGCTACCACGCCTGCCTCGGCATCCGCCGCGCGGACCACACGATGGAGGGCTTCACGCGCCTGCAGCTGGGCGAACTGATCCTGGAAGACGCCTTCCCGCTGGTCGCTGCGCAGGCGCAACCATCGAACCCACCCCTCTCGCTGATCGTCGAGGCCGAACCCCTCGCCTACCATTTCATCATTCGCGTGGCGTCCGTGGAGAAGCGCGTGCGCACCTTCGATGCACGCTTGATGTCGACTGAGTTCGGCGGACGGTTCACCGGCGTGTACCTCGCCCTCTTTGCCGAGGGCGCCTCCACCTTCGCCTGCACCCGGTTGCGCTACGGCCCTCGCTGAGCATACCAGGAGCACGAAATTAGCTCTGCTTTAATGTGTCAGAAGCAACCTCTTCGGAAGGCCTGACAGAGAACTCAAGCGCCTTGCCCTCAGGGTCTTGGCACTAGGCGCAACGGTGCGTTGCGCAGCTGGTAGGCGATTCCTGATTGCAATAGGGAGGTGCGTAAATCAAGGCTTCCCGATCACCCGCCCGAGCCCTAAGGTGCCCCCTTGATTGCCTGATATTCCCGACTGACCCGCCCCTGCTTCAAGCCCCTTTGCTGCCGCGATGATCATCACCCGCAAGAAAAAGATCCCGACCCATTGGGCCTTCTACGCCCAGCTGCCCCTGATTCTGACCATCTACGGGAACATGGTGATCAACGCGCCGTTCCTGCTGCTGATCAAGCGCTTCATCGACAACCCGGCGGCTATTCTGGCGCTCATCGGGCTGGAGGTCTACATTACGCTTCTGGGCGGACCCTTCGTCTCCTGGCTGAGCGACCGCATCTGGACGCGCTACGGTCGACGCAAGTACTTTCAGGCCAGTTCGGATGCGATTCGGGGCTTTATCCTCATTGCGATGCCCTTCGCGCCCAACCTTTGGGTCCTGATCATTCTGCGCTGGCTCTACGGCTTCTTCGGCGACCTCTCCGCGCCGACCCAGGCGCTCGCTTACGAGATTGTGCCCGACCCGCAACGCGGTCGCAGCGCCGGTTTCATGAGTGCCTTCATGCAGCTGGGCAACCTGGTCTTCTTCTGGCTGCTGCTGGGACGTTTTGACGACGTCTACTTCATGGGGCCGTTCTCGTACTTCGTCTCCTCCAGTGGCGTGGTCGTGATGTTTGTCCTGGCAGCGTTGCTGTTGGCCGGCACGGCGATGTTCGAGTTTCTGGGCATCAAGGAAATTTACCCGCCCGGCCGCAAGCGTCTCCACAGTGGGCGCCCAATTCAACGCGGCGTGGCGCTGCACTTCTTCCTTTCCTTTTTCAAGGACGTCTTCGCCAAGGACCTCGCGCCGCTGTACCTGCTGTCGACGGCCTTTCTGATGTTCAGCTTCAGCGTGAACTTCATTCAACCGCTACTCTTCGTGGAGCAGTGGGGCTACTCGCTGCAGGAGATGGGCAACACCATCGCGGTCGGCGTATTGTTGGGCATCGTCATCTCCTTGTTCGCGGGTTGGCTGGCCGACCGCACCAGCAAGATGCGGGTCTACCTGCTGGCCACGGTCGGCAACCTCGTGATCAATATCGCCTACACGGTCTACGTCTACTACCTGCCCGACAAGCGCCCTTCGCTCTTCGAGATCGTACTGTTCGGCAACCTCGCGTATATCTTTGGGGCGACGCGTGGCGTGGTTGGTTTCCCGCTGTTGATGGAGTACGTGGCCCGCAATCGCCTGGGCTCGGCCACGGCGGGCCTCGGCCTTTACAATGCGCTGATCCGCAATTCCATCGGCCTGTTGATCGGCGGCTGGCTCTGGCTGTGGTCCTGGCTGTTCTTTCCGCAAGCGGGCTACCACCTGGAGGCGATTTTCGGCGAAGCCAAGGATCAGGACGCCGTGGTCGCCATGCTCGAAGCCAACGATGTGGCTGCCGATGCGCTCGATTTGAAGCCGCTGTTCCGCTTTGGCGAGACCGGCGATGCCTCCATGCGTTGGCGCATCCACGAAGACGACCCCGACGTCAAAGACTTGATCAACGAGCGCGAGGACCTCGTCAATGAGGTCGCCGCACTGAGGGGCGATAAGGACTGGATCTTCACCTCTGAGGAGGAAATCCCAGAGATCGATGCCCAGATCAAAGCCAAGCAGGAACGCATGGACGCCATCGACGAGGCCCTCAAACTCGGGGCCGAAGCCATGCGGTCGCGCTTTGAACCGGTTGTCGAGGGCAAGCGCTTTCCGCCGGGCAACCAAATTCGAGCCGCCTCCATCGAGAACGATGTGCTCACGTTTGAGGTCCGCACCATTGAGCCCCTGCTCGATCCCGAGAAGTTCGACAGTGCCAAAGACTTTGACGAAGCGTTCCTTCAGCTGCGGCAACGCCTCGAAGGCGACCTGCAAGGCCCCGAACACCTGCTCGTCACCCGGCGGATCGAAGAGAAAGACGGTTTCTTTGAAGGCATTTTGGAGTCGTTCGGCCTCGACGATCAGGAAGGCGACGCCGTCGAAAAAATTGTTGCCGACATCACCGTCCA
The DNA here is from genome assembly GCA_050331595.1 of Opitutales bacterium. Classification (GTDB taxonomy): domain Bacteria; phylum Verrucomicrobiota; class Verrucomicrobiia; order Opitutales; family JBHJGM01; genus JBHJGM01. Next base: position 165,633 of record JBHJGQ010000004.1, on the reverse strand, counting down.
ATCGCTCAAAAACGGCGAACCGGGCGCCCGCGCCGAGTTCGGGCTCGACCCGAGGTTCATGGCGCTGTTCCGCACGGGCGTGGACGCGGGCATGAGCGCCACGCAGGGCTTCGAACTGGGGGCGGTGATCATGCCGGCGCTCACCAGTGTTTACGGACGCGAGGCCGACCGCTTCGAGATCCCCACAGTCTCCGTCGTCCAGGCACCGGTTGAAGACGCCACCAGCGACGGGGCCGCTGAAACCGATGCTCAGGAGGAAGAATTTCCCAGACTCTACGACATCGCCTTCGACATCGTCGACAACAGCCCGCTGGACAGCACTCCGGAAATCATCGGCGGCATTTTCGCCAGCGAGTCGCTCTTCAAAGAAGCCGAAGCCACGCAGCAGAACGGCTTCATTCGCGTGGTTGGCAAGCTCACGGTCAAGCCCGACCCCGAGGACTTGACTACGTCCAACGAAGAAGAGGCCGCGCGGCTGGCCGAGCTTAACCCCGAAGGCGGCGCGGACCTCGCCTACATGCAGCTGGCGTACCCCAAGATGGTCGCCACGTTCGCTGCTCAGCCGGTCTACGTGACCGTGCCCAGGCACACCATCGACGCCAGCCACAGCAAGGAAATCTACGAGTATTTCTTCTCCACCCAGACCATCCAGATCGTCACCGATATCTTCGGCCTGCTGATTCTCTGGCTGATCATACGGCTGGAAAAACGCGGAACCCTGCACCGCTACGGTGCCGAGGAGGACCAGGCACGATGAGCAAGAATTACCCGAACTTCGATGGCCGGGTCTACGGCAAGGAACCCGGCGAACCCGATTATCATATCCCCGGCTCCTTTCCTCAGAAGGTGCTCTTTGTCCTCTTCGCTCTGGGGCTCACGGCGGTCGGTGCGTGGATCATGTGGGCGCCGCTGGCGCGTTGGGTCGGCGGGGAAACTTCGGAGGCGCGCGTGGTACGCATCGTGCGCTCCGAACCGGGCAAGGACGACGAAGTCATCCGCTACAAGAAGGAAATCAAGGAGCAGGCCTACACTGTCACCTTTCAGCACTTTGTTGCCGTGCAAAATGAAGACGGCACCGAGCACATCATGCGTCTGGGCGTCGACAGCGCCAAAAAGCCCTACGTCAGCGTCAACGACGCCTTGACGGTTGTCCATTATCCCGAAGACGAAGTCGCCTTCGAACTGGCGAGCCAGCGCACCTGGGCCTTCGGCGTGGGCTACGTTTCCGTCGGCGGGATTTTGTGCATGCTCTCGATCAACTCCCTGCTGATGGTCGGGCGCAAGATCGCGATCGACCCGGAATCTGACGAAAGCATCGACGCCGAAGTCAACGCCCTCGAAGAGTCCGAGGACTGGCGCAACAAACGTGCCGCCTGGAAGCGTGGCGAGCCCGTCGCGGTCGAGGACGATCCGCCTGCGCCCACTCCGACCGCCTGACCAACGGCCCATTCCCCCATGTCGTCGAAGCCCAACATCCTCGCCATCTTCGTCGACGACCTGCGGCCCGAGCTTAATTGCTTCGGCCGGCACAAGCTCTACACCCCCGCCATTGACGCGCTGGCGGCCCGCTCAACTCGTTACGAGCGCGCCTACTGTCAGTTTCCGCAATGCATGCCTTCGCGCGCGAGCATGCTCAGCGGTGTTCGCCCTCAGCAGTTCTGCAACAAGTCCGAGCAATTGTTGGCCAGCGACCAGCCAACCATGCCCGCGCACTTCAAGGCCTCGGGCTACAAGACCGTCTCCGTTGGCAAGGTCTACCACGAGCCCCTCGATGACCAGCATTCCTGGGACGAACTCCACCGCGAGAGCTTTCGCGAAAAGGCTCCCGGCCAGTTCGAGAACGAGCCGCACGACTACAAGCTTCCGGAGAATCAGGCAAAGGCCCTCCACAAGCAGGCCATCCCGTTTCCCGAGTTTCGCAACATCTGGGAGCCCCTGCCACCCCTGAGCGAGTGCGCCGAGGCTCCTGACGAAACCTACATCGATCACAAGATCGCCACCCGTGCCGTCGACGTGATCGAGCGCCATCACGACGACGCGATCCCACTCTTTCTCGCCGTGGGATTCGTGCGTCCGCACTTGCCCTGGGTCGCCCCGAAGTGGGCCTGGGACCTCTACGACCGCGACTCCATCGAGCTTGCCGACAACCCCTTTTTTCCCGAGAACGCCATCGGCAAGTCCGACCTCTGCGACTTCATGCACTACGGCGACCGCGAGGCCACAAAGCTGTTCTCCGACATCGGCCGGTACGCAGATGACGACTTCCCGGTCCTAAGCGAGGCCAAACAGCGCGAGTGCATTCACGCCTACTGGGCTTCGGTCAGCTTCATGGACGCTCAGGTCGGCCGCCTGATGCAAACGCTCGACCGTCTCAGACTCGCCGACAACACGGTTGTGCTCTTCTGGGGCGACAACGGATGGCACCTGGGCGAGCACAAGCTGTGGTCCAAGGTCACCCATTTTGACGAGTCGACGCGCGTACCTCTGTTGCTTTCCGTGCCGGGCCGGACCACTGGCGAAGTCTGCCGCGCCCTCGTCGAGATAACCGACATCTACCCGACTCTGTGCGCGCTTTCGCAGACTACGCCGCCCGTCCACCTCGAAGGCCAACCCCTCCCCTTTGGAGCCGCCGCTACGGAGGCGAAGACGGCCAAGCCGGCCTCAGCCAGTGGCTGGAACGGTTACACCCTCCTCACCGACGCGTTCCGAGTGACGTGGTACCCCAGAGCGGAAGAGGGCCCAAACCCTTCGATGATCTCCGGGCGCGGCCAGTGGGAGCTTTTCGACCACCGCAACGACCCACGGGAGAACCGCAACGTGGCTTCCGATCCTGCATACGCGGAGATGCTTGAATCGCTCAAGGCCCAACTGTTCGAGCGCTATCCAAACGGTGCCTCCCTCAAGCCCATCCCGCGGGCGTTTTGAATTGAACCGGCGCCCGCGTCACGGGGTCGGCCAGGCGAGGTCTAGTAAAGCGCGTAAAAGCGCTCGTGGACGATCTTGCCGTCCTTCCACTTGGCCACGGCCACCTGGTCGTACTTCATGTGACCCCATTCCTTGTGCACGTAATCGAAGTGCCACTCGACCATGCTCACGTTCTCACCCACCGCGACGGCCTTCACTTCAGCGCCGCGAAACTCGGTGATGTTTGCGAAGAATTCCTCTTCGCGCTTACGGTTGGCGTCTTTGCCTTCGGCCAGTACGTCGTTTTTCTCCACCATGACGATCGACTCGTCATAGTACTTCTCGAACGCCTCGAGCGCTTTGCCAGAAAGCACGAGGGCATTGAGGTCTTCGATAGCTGTTTGGATGTCCATAGTGTGCACCGGTGATCGATTCGCCTGCCAAATCAAACCGCAGCGAACGATTTTGCCGATCCCCGTTCTGGACAGTGGGGAATAAGGTTGCCGACCCCACCCTCACAACACTACCTCGGGTCCATGTGCGCTGCCCCTGTCTTCGATGGAAAGCCCCCCAACATCGTTTACATCTACGCCGATGATCTGGGGCGCGGCATGCTCAGCTGTTACGGGCAAAAGTGGTTTCGTACGCCCAACATCGACCGCCTGGCCGGTGAAGGCCTGCGCTTTGAACGTGCCTACGGATGCGCCTTTTGCGCGCCCTCGCGAGCGAGCCTGCTGACCGGCGCGCACGATTGCCATCGCGGCGGCTGGAGCTTCACGCCGGGCGGCAGTTACCACGCCTACACCAGCGGCAAAGTCAGCCAGCGCGCGTTGGAAGAGCGCCTCTTCACCGTCAGCCTTCAGCCCGGACCCGGCACCGTCTTCCTGGCCGACGTGGCGCGTGCCGCCGGTTACGTGACCGGCCAAATCGGCAAACTCGAATGGGGCTTTGCCACCTCCGACGCCGACATTCGCAGCCACGGCTGGGACTACCACTACGGCTACTACGACCACGAGCAGTGCCACGGCTTTTACCCGCCCTACCTCTTTGAAAACGGCCAGCGTCTCGACATTCACGGCAACACCCGCTGGAACTTCGGCGTCGTTCCCGATGGCGACACCCCGGAAAACGCCGAAAAGCGCTGGGATTTTTCGGGTTGTGCCACGTACTCCCAGGACCTTTTCGACGCCAAGCTGCTGGAGTTCCTGCGCCTGCACCAAAACCGGCCCTTCTTCCTCTTTCACCCCAGCCAGTTGCCCCACGGGCCGATCCGTATTCCCGAGATCGATCCGGCCGTTCGCGACGTGGATGGCCTGACTGATTACGAGAAGGAATACGCCTCGATGGTGCTGCGGCTCGACCACACCGTGGGCCTCGTGCTCGACGAGCTCGAACGCCTCGGCATCGCCGACAACACGATGGTCATCTTCTGCGCCGACAACGGTCACGAGGTCTACTACCATCAGGAAGGGCGGACCCACCCGGCCTGCAATGTCCAAACCGGCGAGCGCTACGACAATGTGGTCACGCGCTTCACCTCCGAGACCAGCGGCGACGTCTTCAACGGCAATGACGGCATGGCCGGACGCAAGCGCGACAGCTGGGAAGGCGGGGTGCGTTTACCCTTTCTGGTGCGTTGGCCCGAGTCGATCAGCGCAGGGCGGCAGTCCAACCTGCTCATGGCCAACTACGACTTCCTGGCGACGGTGGCCGACCTGCTCCACGTCCCCTGCGGCACCGCCGACGGCATCAGCTTCCTGCCCGAGTTGCTCGGGCGCTCCGACGCCCAGACCGAACACGACCACGTCGTTTATGCCTCCGGACCCGGACCCGCCTTGACCACCCGCGAGGGCTGGAAGCTGCGCTTTCTCGCCCTGCCCGGCGGCAATCGCTACCAGCTCTATCACCTGCCCGACGACTACGCCGAAACCAAAGACCGTGCCGCCGACGAGCGCGAGATTGTCGGCCGGCTCAGCACGACGCTTCTGGCCGAGTGCGACGGCAACTTCCAAAACGGCACGCCGGCGACCCACCAGGCCTGGTTGCCCGGACTGAACTTCCACGGCGTCGACTGCAACTGGGCGCTGCGCGCGGACTACTACCCGGACGCCTAGGCGGTTTGCCAGCACTCCGCCGAAGGCCTGCCCTGGACATTCGAGCGGCCCGGCAGCCGGATCGGGAGGCCCGGGTAATCCGCAGCAAACATGAAGCTACGCGGGCCTCTGCGGCGCGCTTCCCTTGGACAAGCTCCCGGCACAACGCCCGCAAAAGCCACTGAGCGGCACCTTGCTCACGTGGCTGCGCGGCAGCAGAATAGTACAAGTTTTCAGCGCGAAAAGCGATTCCACGATAAGGAGTCTTTATGGTAAGCTTTCATTCATGATCAGCGGTGACTCCAACCCCATGACCGACTCCAACCCCATGACCGACCGCGCGCGGTTTCTGGCCACGATGCGTTTCGAGGCACGTGACCGACCCACGTTGCTGGACTTCGGCTTCTGGGACGAGACGCTGGTCCTGTGGCAGCGAGATGGCCTGCCCGCTGAAGTCAATTCGCACGGCGCGGGCGCGCGTTATTTCGGCATGGACGATCTGCGCGATGCCGGCGTGCACGTCGGACTGTGCCCGGGCTTTGAGCCCGAATTGATTCGAGACGAGGGCGAGAACGAGGTCGTGCGCCAACACGATGGCGTCCTGGTCCGCCGCGGCAAGTTCATGGGCTCCATCCCCCATCACCTGGGGCACCTGCTGGTTGACCGCGAGTCCTGGGAAACTCACTACAAGCCCAGACTCAATCCCGACCACCCCGACCGCCTGCCGGCCCCCGATTCGGAGCGGTGTGCGCTCTGGCGCGACCCCAACCGCAATGCCATTGTCGAAGTCCACGGGGGCAGCCTCTTTGGCTGGCTGCGCGACTGGATGGGCCTGGAAGCGATTGCCTACCTGGTCTACGACGACCCCGCGCTTTTTGAGGAGATGGTCGAGACGCTCTGCGAGTGCATCGAAGGCACGCTCGAGCGGGCCTTTGCCCGGGGCGGACAGTTCGATGCTCTGGCCATGTGGGAGGATATGTGCTTCAACGCCGGCCCCCTGCTCTCACCCGAGCATTTCCAAAAGTATCTGGTGCCACGCTACCGGCGCATCACCGAGCTGGCCCGGCGCCACGGCATCGACGTGATTTGGGTCGACTGCGACGGTTGCATCGATGCCCTGCTGCCGCTTTGGCTGGAAGCCGGTGTCAACTGCATGTTCCCCATTGAAGTGGGCACCTGGAAGGCCGATCCTGTCACCCTGCGCAAGCACTTCGGCAAGGGGTTGCTCCTGCGTGGCGGGTTCGACAAGCGTATCCTCGCGCAGGGGCCGACGGCCATCGAGGCCGAGATACACCGCTTGGCCCCGCTGGTCAGCGAAGGTGGCTTTGTGGCCCATTGTGACCACCGCGTCCCTCCGGACGTGAGCCTGCAAAACTACCGGTTCTACATCGCCAAGTCCCGCGAAGTCTGGTGCAATGACCAGTAGCCTTCTTTCAAATAACAGGTCAATAACTAGCAAATACTTATCGTCATGAATTTGGATGCTCTCGAGGAAGCCATCAAAGCCGGCAAGCGCAAGGACGCCGTCGCCCAAACCAGCCAGGCCCTGGAGGCACAGGCCAACCCGGGCGACATTCTCGCCGCAATGGTGCGCGGGATGGATGACGTGGGCCGACGCTTCAAGGCCAACGAAATCTATATCCCTGAGGTGCTGGTGGCTGCCCGCGCGATGAAGCAGGCGATGCAGCTGCTCGAGCCCGCTCTGGCGGGCGCCGGCCTCGCCCCCAAGTACACAGCGGTTATTGGCACCGTCGAAGGCGACCTGCACGACATCGGCAAGAACCTCGTGGCGATGATGTGGAAGGGTGCAAACTTTCGGGTCATCGACCTGGGCACCAACGTCACCGCCGATCAGTTTGTCGAGGCCGCCAGGGCAAACGACGCCCACATCATCGGCCTTTCCTCCCTGCTGACGACCACGATGCCGAAGATGAAGGAGACAGTTGCGCGCATCCGGGAGGCAAATCTGCCGCAAATCCGTATCGTTGTGGGAGGCGCACCCGTAACCCAGGAGTTTGCCGACGAGATTCAGGCCGACGGGTTTTCCACCGATGCCGCCAGCGCGGTGGACCTCGTACGCGAACTCATGGGCGAGGCCTCAACGGCGCAACGAAGCAACCGCGACCTTTCGCAAGGCTACACAATCGTATGAATGGCAAAGAAATCCTCCTTTCGGCCCTGCGCGGCCAGGCTGTACCGCGAGTGCCGTGGCTGCCCTTTGTGGGCGTCCATGGCGGCAGCCTGATCGGTGCCACCGCCTCCGATTACCTGCGCGACTCGCAAAAACTGTACGCGGGCCTCAAGCACGCCCACGAGGCCTACCAGCCCGACGCCCTGCCCGTGGCCTTCGACCTTCAGATCGAGGCCGAGATTCTTGGCTGCAAGCTGCGCTGGAGCGACGACTCGCCACCAGCGGTCTGCAGCCATCCCTTGCTCGATTCGATGGACCTCTCGGTACTGCCCGGGTTCGACCCAAACGGAGGCCGCCTGCCGGTCGTCCTGGAAGCGCTGCGCCAACTCAAGGCCGAGATCGGCGAGACGGTCGCTCTCTACGGCCTCATCACCGGTCCCTTCACCTTGGGCCTTCACCTGCGCGGAGACGACATCTTCCTGGATATGTACGACGCCGAAGACGACGTCGACGTGCTGCTGCGTCACTGCGCTCAAGTTGGCCAGGTCACCGCGCAAGCCTACCTGGAGGCGGGCGCCGACGTTGTGGCAGTGGTCGATCCGATGGTCAGCCAGATCTCGCCCGAGCACTTCGAGCGCTTCGTCAGCAGTCCCCTCAACGACGTCTTCGACGCCGTTCACGCGGGCGGTGGGCTGGCTTCACTCTTCGTCTGCGGCGACGCCACCCGCAATCTTCCCGCCATGTGCCAGACACGCTGTGACAACCTCAGTGTCGACGAGAACGTCAGCCTGGCGGCCCTGCGGGCGATTGCCACCAAAGCCGGAAAATCCTTTGGCGGCAACCTGCGCCTGACCACCGCGCTGCTTCTGGGCAACGAACTCGAGTCGCAGAGAGATGCCCTTCGCTGCTACGACGAAGGTGGGGCCACAGGCTTCATCCTCGCGCCCGGTTGCGACCTGCCCTACGCCACACCCGAGGCCAACCTGCGCGCGGTGGCCGCACTCGTGCACAATCCCTACCAGCGCGACGTGGCCCGCACCGCCGCCGAGGCAGCCCCCGAGGATCCCTTCGAGGACATCGATTTGCCCGATTACGACCGCAGCGGCCGCGTGATTGTCGACGTGGTTACGCTGGATTCGGGTTCCTGCGCACCGTGCCAGTACATGCTCCAGGCTGCTCAGCAAGCCGCGAGCGAAGCGGGCGACCACGTGCAGGTGCGCGAACACAAGATCAAGGAACGCGCCGGCCTGGGCTACATGAAGAAGCTCAACGTCACGGCCATTCCCAGCATTTGCATTCAAGGCAGGGAACAGTTCGCCTCCATTATTCCAGATCGCCCCCGCCTGGTGGCCGCGATCCGTTCAGTGGGCGATCCAACGCACGCCTGGGAGCGCTGACCGCCGTGGCTCTGCCCCGCTTCATTCTCGTTGGCGGCTTTCTTGGCGCGGGCAAAACCAGTTTGCTCGCCTCGGCCGCCACGCGCCTGGCGGCGCGGGGTCAGCGCGTGGGCCTGATCACCAACGACCAGGCGATGAACCTGGTCGACACCGCCACGCTCGAAGCCGCCGGGTTTCGGGTAGGCGAAGTCAGTGGCGGATGCTTCTGCTGCAAGTTCGATACGCTTTTGCAAGCCCTGCAGCAGCTGGGCGAGGCGGTGGCGCCGGACTACTTTTTGTGTGAGCCGGTGGGCAGTTGTACCGATTTGGTCGCCACGGTTGCGGCACCTTTGCGCACCTACTTTGCCGACCGCTACGCCGTGGCGCCGGCCACTGCGTTGGTCGACCCGGCCCGTCTGGCCCGGCTCACCGGCCCGCTGGGAGAGCGACCCTTTCCCGAATCGGTCTTCTACATCTTTCGCAAGCAACTGGAGGAGGCCGACTGTCTGTTGCTCAGCCAGGCCGACCGTCACGACCCCGTCCTCCTGCGCAACCTCACCCACAAGCTCCGCGCTGAGTTTCCCGACCGACACGTGCAAACGATCTCCACGGTGACTGGCGAAGGCATCGACCGATGGCTCAATCAGGTGACGGATCCCGCAGCTACGCCTGGCCTGCGAATGCCCGAGGTCGACTACGAAGTCTACGCCGAAGGCGAGGGGATGCTGGGCTGGCTCAACGCCACCGTCGGCCTGAAAGCCAAAAGTGACAGCGACGGCCTGGCCCACGGACGCGCCTTCTTTGCCCGGCTGATAGCCTGCCTGCTCGCCGAAGGTGCCGAGATTGCCCACGCCAAGGCCTATCTGGCCACACGTGCCCAATGCCTTCGTCTGAACCGGATCGACCGTCGGGCCGACTTCACCCAACAGCGCGACCATGGACGGGCCCGGATGTCCCCGGGCGAAGCCCTGCTCGAAATCAACGTGCGCGCCCTCACCTCGCCACAGGTTTTGCGCACTCACCTGCAGGCACAGCTCCAGTCGTCGCAAGCCGGAGCAGGCGTGCGTTTCGAGCTGAAGGCGATGGCAGCCTTTCGGCCGGCGGCCCCTCAACCCACACACCGCTTTGCTTCCCGGGAAAGGGCGCAATCCGCCGATCTGTCTCAACCATGAGGGCCCCTCGAGAACCTGACTTTGCCAATCTGCTGGCCGTCCTGCAGCGCAAGGCGCCCAGCCGTCCCACCCTCTTTGAGTTCATTCTCTGCGAAGCGCTTTTTCCGCACTACGACATCGCGCCACCACCGCCCGATGACCCCAAAGCTCAGCTGCAGGCCTGGATCGAGCTCTTTGCCGCGGCCGGCTATGACTTCGCCGTCGTGCACCCGGCGTGGCCGCCCTTCATCCACTTCAGCCTGGGCGATCAGGCCGAGATGGAATCGTACTCGGCCAATGAAGGTGGCGTGGTCAAAGACTGGGACGACCTGGATCAGTTGACCTGGCCCGAGGTCAACGAGCAGGCCTTTGAAATCATCGATGAGCTGGCCAGCGAACTGCCCGATGGCATGAAGTTTGTCGTCCCGGCCAACTGCGGCGTGCTCGAAAACCTGATCAAGGTCGTGGGCTTCGAGGACCTGTGCCTGTTGACCCTGGAGGACCCCGAGCTGGTTCAGGCGGTCACCGACGAAGTGGGCCGGCGGCTCGTCCGCCACTACGAGCTGGCCCTCGCCTGCGAGAGCGTAGGGGCAATCATTCAAAACGATGATTGGGGCTACAGGACACAGACCATGCTCTCGCCCGCCGACCTGCGCCGGTACATCTTTCCCTGGCACAAGCGAATGGCGAGCATGGCCCACCAGTGCGGGCGACCGGTTATCCTGCACTCGTGCGGAAACCTTGATGAAGTCTGGGACGACGTGGTCGACGACATCCAGGCGGACGGCAAACACTCTTACGAAGATGCCATTTGCCCCGTGGAAGACGCCTACGAACGCCTGCACCCGCGCCTGGCAGTCCTGGGCGGCCTCGACATGGATTACGTCTGCCGCAGCCGGCCTGAGGAGGTTTACCGCCGCGCCCGGAGCATGGTCGAGCGTTCGGCACAGCGGGGCGGCTACGCCGTGGGCACCGGAAATTCCGTCCCGGATTACGTGCCGATTGAAAACTACCGCGCCATGCTCAACGCTGCCCTCGATGGCTGAGACCACTCACCCGCCAATCCGCGAAGACGGCACCGACGCGCCTCTGGCCGTGGTGGCGTGCGATGTCTTCGAGGCAGAGGTCCGCTACTTTCTGCAAGGCCAGACCATCCCGGCGGTGGTCGAGCTCTGCCTGCTGGAAATGGGCCTGCATGATCGACCCGAGCAGCTGCGCGCCAGGCTGCAGGCAACCATCGATGTGATCGAGGCGCAGACCAGCGCCCAGGCCATCGTCCTGGCTTACGGGCTTTGCGGCAATGGGCTGAGCGGGCTGTCCGCACATCGCTGCCGTCTGGTTCTGCCGCGCGCGCACGACTGCATCACGCTCTTGCTCGGCAGCCGTGAACGCTACGAGACGTTGCGCCAGGCACACCCCGATTTGTACTGGTATTCGCCGGGGTGGAACCGAGGCGGACGGGTCCCTTGCCACGAAAAGTTTGAACGGCTGCGCGAGGCGTACGCAGAAAAGTTCGACGACACCGAAGATATCGAGTTTCTCATCGAAACCGAACGGGCCGCCCTTGCCCACGTGCGCAAAGCCGCCCATGTGGAGTTTCCCGATTTGGGCGACGCCAGCGACCCGCAGTGGGGCCCGCGGTACACTCGCCGCTGTGCCGACAGCATGGGTTGGGACTTCATGCACCTCAAAGGCGAGCCCCAACTGCTTCAGGATCTGCTGGCCGGACGCTGGGACCGCCAGCGGTTTCTGATCGTTGAGCCGGGTCAGTCGATTGTTCCCGTGGCTCACGAACAGATCGTCGAGGCACGCCCAGGCAAGCGATCGACGTGAGCGAGCCTGCCTCCATTCGACTCACGCTGGACCTGCCGGATCGCCCGCCGGCTACGCTTCGGGTCGCGCCCGAGGATTGCGAAACCCGGCTGGATGCTCTTCTCGCCCGCGCCGGTTATGCGCTGAACACCCGCTGCGCCGGACGCGGGCTGTGCCAGGGATGCGCCGTCGAACTGCGGGCCGGCACCCTGCGGCACAAGGGCAACCTCCAGCACGCGACCCAAACGCTGCCTGCCTGCGAATGTCAGCTGCACGCCACCGCGGGCGAAGCAGTCGTCGTGCACGTGCCCAGGCGTTCGCTGCTGGCGCATTCGCCCAGGATCGAAGACGCCTTCGTCCTGAAAGTCTCCGCCGGGCAAAATCCACTCTTTGAGCAGGTCGAGGTGAAAACGCATGCATTCGCCGTCGACCTGGGCACCACCACCGTGGCGGTTCTGCTGGTCGATTTGCGCGATGGACGCATCGTGGACCGAGCCAGCGCGTTGAACGCACAAGTGCGCTTTGGCGACAATGTCCTCACCCGCATCGAGTACGCTGGGAAGTCCCCCGCTGCTCTTGGCCAGTTGCAACGCAGCCTGGGCGAGGAGACCCTCGTGCCTTTGCTGCGCCAACTGATGCGCCGGGCCTCGCTGCCGGCCGGGTCCCTGGCCGGCATGGCGGTCGCGGCCAATACGGTCATGCTCCATCTGCTCGCGGGCATCGACCCGACCCCGCTGGGAATCGCCCCTTTCCAGCCGGTCTTCCTAGAGCATCGTATCCATTTTTCCGATACGCTTGGACTGGTCCTCGAAGACGGCGCCGACCCTTTCCCCGTACACCTGCTGCCGGGGTTGGGCCCCTACGTCGGGGCGGATCTGAACGCCGGACTGGCTGCGCTTGGCTTGCCCTACCGCCAACGGCCCAGCCTCCTGGTCGACATCGGCACCAATGGCGAAATCGTGCTCCAGACCCCGCAAGAACGCCTGGCCTGCGCGACGGCGGCGGGCCCGGCCTTCGAGGGCGCAGGACTGGACTGTGGCACCCGGGCCGTCGAGGGAGCCATCAGCGAGATCGCCGCATCCCCGGAGGGCGGGGCGTTCGTGCTCAAGACCATCGGGGCCAAGCCTGCCAAACAGGCCGCGGGTGTCTGTGGTTCAGCCTACTTGGATTTCCTGGCCGTGGCTCGCCAGGGCCGATTGTTGAACCAGTACGGGCGTTTCGAGCCGAATGCATGGGATCACCTCCAGCCGGCCCAACGGACTCAGACCCAATGGGGCCGAGCCCTTCGCCTTAACCCGGAAGCCACACTGCCACTTCACATCTCCGAAGCCGACATCGCCAGCCTGCTTCAGGCCAAGGCCGCCATTGCCGCCGGTATCGACCTGCTCTTGCAATCAGCTTCACTCAAGCCAGAAGACATCGAAACGCTTTACCTGGCCGGGGGCTTTGGACGGAACCTCAACGTCTCGTGCGCGCTGGCCTGCGGGCTGTTGCCAGGCTTCCGTGAAGGCCAGATCGAGGTCGTCGGCAACACATCGCTGGGGGGCACCTACCTTTGTCTGCTCGACGTTGCCTTGGTGGATGAACTTGAGCGCTTTCGCCACAACACCACCCTGCTCGAGCTAAACCAGTTGCCGGACTTCGAAGACACCTACCTCGAGCACCTGGCGCTGCCTTGAAGTCCAGTCGCCGAGGGTTGGCCCATCGCCCCAAGGCACAACGCCGCCTGCATTTAGATCAACCCGCATTGGCCAGGTCGCGCGCGATCTCGAAGGTTCGTGTCAGTTCCTCGATGCTGCAGTGGGACTGGACGAAGTGTGAGGTACAGCAAATCCAGGGCGTTGCTCCCATAAGCTCAAAAACGCGTTTCAACTCGGCCTCAACCTTTGCCAGATCGCCGAAGCCAACCGTTGTCTGCACACACATCCCGCCCATGATGCTGAAAGAGTCCGCGAAGTCCTGGCGGTAGGCCCTCCAATCCATCCCGGCAGACTCCTGAAAGGGATGCACCAACTGATAACCCATCGCCGCTGTCTCGGCCAGAACGGGCCAGATATAGCCGTCGCTGTGCAAACTCAAAAAGGCGCCGCGACAACGCACCGCCTCCGCCGTGGAACGGTGATGGGGCGCTATCAGGCTATGCCATATCTCCGGGCTGAACAATAAACTGTCCTGCGACCCCCAGTCATCGGAAACGTGTATCATATCCGCGCCGAGATCGATGAGGTTATTCGCCACGGTCTGATTCCACTTTGCCTGCCGGGCATAGACCTCCTGCAGTTCATCGGCGTACTCGAGCAGGTAACAGAGGTGATTCTCGATCCCAAACGCCTGATTGAGGCACTCGAAGATCCCGGGTGTCTGCACGTAGGCAAAGCGCTCTTTGCCGTGACAGGCTTCAATCTGCTCCTTCAGCCGGGCGTAGGGCGCGGACAGATTCGGATCGGACAGCTCGACCTCCAGCAGATGCTCCGGAGTCAGATCACTCTCGCCCACCGTCTCGCGCATCGCATCCAGTCGATTACCCCAATAGGGGGCCAGGCCGTTCGGAAAGAGGTGCTCCAGATCAAAAGCGAAATGATCTTCAAAGGCTTCCACCGACCCGTAGGCCGCCGCAATCGGCTCGCGCAGGTTCAACTTGACCCAGCCGTACAGTGGCGTGCGGTCGGGCTTTTCCCGGCGTAGCACTGCGGCTACGCGTTCACGAGATGTCATTGTTTTGGTCATTTATAGGAGCCCATCCAGGGTGTTTGCGAGTGAAAGATCTCAAGGCGTTGACGCAAGGTGGCCGCCACCTCGGCCTCGGCACCCGTGCCCGCCAGGTTGTGCTGCTGCAGCGGATCCTTGAGGTTGTTTACAAACAGGGAGGGCTCGGGCTTAAACCCGCTTCGGTCCTCCGTAAACTCAGCGGCATAGAGATGCTCCCGCGTGCGGATGGCCGCACCGCTTGAACTCTCGACGATCCGGAAGTCATCCCGCAGCCTGTGCCCGTCGCTGCGGGCCAAGGCATCCAGACTCTCGCCCACCATCGAATCCGGAACCGGCGCGCCCGCCGCCGTCAACAGCGTCGGCGCAAGGTCGAGCAGCGAGACCACGGGCGTGCGCACCGCTTCAGCCGGATAGTGACCCGGCCAGCGCATCAGCAAGGGCACGCGTGCGCTTTCATCGTGCGGTGCCCCTTTCTGAAAACGCCCGTGGCTGCCCATGAACTCCCCGTGGTCCGAGCTGAAGACGACGAGCGTGTTTTCGGCCAGGCCGCTGTGCTCGAGGTGATCAAGCAGGCGCCCCACCGCATCGTCCACCCAGCTGACCGCTCCCATGTATTCGGCCGTGAGCGCCCGCAGGTCGTAGCCCTCCGGCAAGGTCTGCGTGCAGGGCAGCCCAAGTCCATAGTAACGAAAGTCGTGGCGCAGTACGCTGGCCTGATAGTGCCAGTCCTCGCGCTCGATCACTGCGGGGTCGACGTTTGCCCGAAAGGGCACTTCGGCCGGCTCGTACATCGTGCGAAACGACTCCGGTATGTCGGCCACGGGGCAGTGCGGCGGCGAAATGTTGAAATACAGAAAGAACGGCTTCTGCGAGTCCTCGCGCTCGCGGAAAAAGCGCCCCGCCCGCTCCACTTCAAAGTCCAGGCTCCAGCCCTCCGGGACGAACTCCGGACCTCCGTTCTCACAGTAGTGCTGGGCGCTGTGGCAGTGATGCACGCGCGGGATGACGTACTCGTCAAAGCCGATGTCGTGCGGCCAGCTGTGAATGTGCCACTTGCCAATGGCCGCGGTGTGATAACCCGCTGTCTGCAGGCTTTCTGGCAGCGTCGTGTCGGGCAGGTGCGGACGGTCGGTAAAGGGGTACTCCGGCATGTTGAAGTTCCCCGGAAAGCTCGGATAAGCCACGTTGCCAATGCCCCCGGTGCAGGTGCGATTGAACTGCCCCGCCAGCAGCGAAGAACGCGAGGCCATGCACACCGGAAAGACGCACATTGACGTCTCGAAGCGCACCCCGCTGTGCGCAAGGCGGTCGAGGTTGGGCGTACGCACAAACCCGTTGCCGTAGCACCCCAACATGAAGACCTGCAGCTGGTCGCACAGGACCAAGAGGATATTCGGACGGCTCATTGCAAAGGGCTTGCCGTTGAGCCTCAAACGGACGTCGGCCGCTCGGCCGACGTGCGGAAGTGAAGAGGCGGGGTAGCTTCAGTCAAGGGCATGCCGGGACTGTAGCCGGTACCCTCGCCTACGAGCAAGCGCTTTGGCTTGCCGGGTCGGTTCAGTCACCCTGCGCCTGGTCGAAGAACGCCCGCAGCATCACCTCGTCCTTCAGCCCCGGCTGCGCCTCCACGCCACTGCAGACGTCGACCACCTGGGCAAAGGACTGCGAGAGCGCCTCCTTGACGTTGTCCGGTGTCAGACCGCCAGCCAGAATCCACGTCTTGGTCGGAAAACGTTCTTGCAACTGCGCGAAGGCCGACCAGTCACCGGTCTTGCCCGTGCCGCCAAACTGATCGGGATGATAGCCATCGATCAGCAGCGTGTCGGCAAACTCCAGCGCCAGTTCCGGAAACGGTTCGCCGGGCGGAACGCGCGGTGCCAGCCACAGCCGCTCCTGGCCAACCAGCCCGGCCCAGGCCGAGACCGTGGCCAGTGACACTTCCGGCTCGAAGTGAATCTGAAAATAGTCGAACGAAAGTTCACGCGCGTAGCGCTCCAGTTCCTCCGTCGGCGTGGACACGTCCACCAGCACCCGCTTGCCTTCGGGAATCTGCTCGAGCAGGCGCCCGACATCCTCCAAGCCGACCCGTCGCGGCGAACCCGCGTACACATTGAGCCCGATATAATCCGCGCCCAATGACAGCGCCTGCGATAAATCACTGGAATTGGTGATGCCACAAATTTTGATCTGAACGGGTAAATACATTGCAGCGTCTACTAGGACGTTTCCAGTTGCTCCACCAGCAACGCGGTCAACCCCTCGAGAGTGTGCTCGGCGGCTTCGCCCGCGCAAGGCAATCCGGCCTCCTGCATTGCCGCGCGCGTCTGCGGCCCAATCGCAAACGCCTTGGGCACACGCGCACCGTCGTCCAGCTGCAGGTGCTTGGCTTGCCGCGCGAAGGACTTCACGGTCGACGCGCTGGTGAAGGTGATCGCATCGGCTCCGTTCTTACGAAAATCCGTGGCGCTGCCGCTACGCTCCAAATCCGTCAGCCGCGTCTCGTATACCTGCAGCGTATCGACGATTGCGCGGCCCTTGCTCTCAAGCGTCTTGCGCAGCGTATCACGATTGAGATTGCCTGTCACCACGAGCACCTTCTCGTTTTCGAGGTCGCCCTCGCGCACGAGCCGGTTCGCCAACGCCGCGCTGGTCGATTTCTCGGGCATCACATCCACCTCCAGGTGAAAGGCGCGCACCGCCTCAGCCGTGCCGCTGCCCACCACTCCGATCCGCTTGGGACCAAGCAGTCGCAGGTCCTTCAAGCGCTCCAGAAACAGCCTGAAAAATTCCTGCACCCCGTTGCGGCTGGTGAAGAGGAGCCAGTGGTACGACCCGATTTCCCGAAACACCTTGTCAACGTCGGCGGGCTCGTGCACCGGGCGCGTCTCGATCAAGGGCAGTTCCAGCACCTGTGCGCCCAGTTCTCCCAGCTTGCGGCTGAGGCGCCCGGCTTGCGCCTGCGCCCGCGTCACCACAATCCGCTTCCCACGCAGGGGTGCGGTAGACGAATACCAATGCAGCTGCGGCGCGAGTTCGCAGACCTCGCCAATGAGCAGCACCGCCGGCGAGGTCACCGCCATCGCCTCCAGCCGCTCCGGCAGACTACCCAGCGTTCCCTCAACCGTTCGCTGATGCGGCAAGGTGGCCCACTCAACGGCCAACGCCGGCGTAGACTCCGGCAGACCGCCTTCGACCATCTCCCGGCAGATCCGCGCAGCCTGACCCACCCCCATGTAAATGCAGAAGGTCCCGCCGGCCGCCGCGTGCTTGCGAAAGTCAACTTGCAGGGTGTGCTTCTCCGGGTCTTCGTGCCCGGTCAAAAAAGTCAGCGCCGAACTGAAGTCACGATGCGTCAGCGCAACGCCCGCATAGGCACCGGCGGCCAGCGCCGCCGTTACGCCTGGCACCACTTCAAAGGCAACGCCTGCCTCCCGCAGCCGCTGCACTTCCTCTCCGCCGCGACCGAAAATGTACGGGTCGCCCCCCTTCAGCCGCACCACGGATTGACCTTCCTGCGCCGCCTCGACCAGCAACGTTGCAATGTCGGCCTGAGCGATGGTGTGGCGCTTTGGGCGCTTGCCCACGTAGATGCGCTCGCAGTCCGAACGCGTCCATTGCGAAATCTGCGGTGATGCCAAAAAATCGTACACCAGCACATCGCACGTCTCGATGAGCTGCTTGCCACGCACCGTCATCAAGCCCGCCTCGCCGGGCCCGGCTCCGACCAGATAAACCGTTTCCTTGCGCGCGGCACCCTGACCGCTCGAACTGTGTTCAATCTTTGCCAAGCGACGACCTTACGCGGACTGGATGGCTTTGGCAATGGTCTCGATGCGGGCGTCCAACTCGGGACCCGCAGACTCGGCGCACTCAAAGCAGCCGTGCCCCGTCGTCTCGTGAAAGGTCCAGAGGCGTCCATTGCTCCAGTGTGCCGCGTAAGCGGTGTGGCACCCGCCACCCAAGGCGCGCAACAGCGCCCGTTCGACTGTGACCGCGTGCAACGTCGCCCCACAACCGACACCCTCCAGCAGGTGCGCTTTCTCGGTCAGGGTCTGTAGCGCAATCGCGCCCTGCGCCGGTGCGGGCACCATCTGGCGCACTTCCAGAGGCCGCAAGTCCACGCCCGCCCAGGCCAGAATTCCCAGACGCTTCAGCCCGGCCGCCGCCAGCAGCGTGGCCTCCGCCTCGCCGTTGGCAATCTTGCGCAGACGTGTGTCCACGTTGCCGCGAATCTCCTTCCAAACCGCTTTCGGAAACAGACGCTTGGCCTGCGCCCGACGCCGAGGCGAACCCGTCGCGATGACCTGCGGCACGCCGACGCCCTTGCGCACGACCAGCACATCGTTGACCGCCTCGCGCGGCAGGCAGGCGGCCACGGTCACGTCCGGCTCCATCTGCGTGGGCATGTCCTTCGCGCTGTGCACAGCGATGTCCGCCCGGCCTTCGCGAACGGCGCGCTCCACTTCCAGCGTGAACAGCCCGACCCCGCCCTGCTGTTCGAGCGACCACTGCGTCTGCCGATCCCCGGAGGTGCGAACAACCTCCAGCGCCACTTCGACGCGGGGGTGAATCGCCTCCAGCCGTGCCTGCGTCAGTTCAGCCTGACGCAGCGCCAAGTCGCTGCCGCGGGTGGCCAGGACCAGCCGGCTGGGCGTTGCGGCCATGCTGTGTTTGCAACAAAGCGCGCGTCTACCCGCTGAAGGAGGCCTGCGCGCCCTTGATGTTGCGTTTGGCCAGCCACGGCATCAACCCGCGCAAGCGCTGGCCCGTTTTTTCGATGGCGTGCTTTTCGCCTTCCTTGAGCAACGCGTTGTACTTGGGCAAACCGTCCTTGTACTCCTTCACCCATTCGCGGGTGAATTTGCCGGACTGAATCTCGGCCAAAATCTTCTGCATGGACTTCTTCGTCTGCGCGTTGACCACGCGAGGGCCACGGGTGATGTCGCCGTACTTGGCCGTTTCCGAAATGGTGAAACGCATCCCGGCCACCCCCGATTCGTACATCAGATCGACGATCAGCTTCAGCTCGTGCAGGCACTCAAAGTAGGCCATCTCCGGCTGGTACCCGGCTTCGACCAGCGTCTCAAACCCGGCCATGACCAGCGCGCTGGCACCGCCACAGAGCACCGCCTGCTCACCAAAGAGGTCGGTCTCGGTTTCCTCGCGGAAGGTCGTTTGGATGACGCCCGCACGGGTGCCGCCCACGCCCTTGGCCCAGGCCAGCGCCTGCTTCTTGGCGTTGCGCGAGGAACCTTCCAGGACGGCGATCAGCGCCGGCACGCCCTTGCCCTCCTGGTACTGCTGGCGCACGATTTGGCCGGGCCCCTTGGGCGCAACCATGATCACGTCCACGCCTTCAGGCGGTTGAATCAGCCCGTAGTGAATGGCCAGCCCGTGCGAAAAGAGCAGCGTCTTGCCCTTGGACAGGTTTGGCTCAATCTCGGTCTCGTATAGGTCGGCCTGGCGCATGTCCGGCACCCCGACCATGATGACGTCGGCGCGGCGCACCGCCTCGTCCACCATCACCACTTCAAAGCCGTGCTTCTTGGCCACCGCGATCGACTTCGAGCCCTTGTACAGGCCGATGATGACGTGGCAGCCGCTTTCCTTGAGGTTGAGCGCGTGGGCGTGGCCTTGTGAGCCGTAGCCCAGCACGGCCAGGGTCTTGCCCTTGAAGACGCCCAGGTCGGCGTCCTTGTCGGTGTAGATCTTTGCAGGCATGGAGGGTGGTTGCGTGATTAACGAAAAAAAACGTCTGGGATAAAGGCGCGCCCTATTGGACGTCGGTCGGGGTCTCATCCTGGCGCGCGCGGCGTTCTAAACCGAGGTTCCCGCTGCGGGCCATCTCGGTGATGCCGTAGGCTTGGATCATCTCCAAAAAGGCGCGGATCTTGTTCTCGTTGCCGGTGCACTCGATGATGATCGAGCTGGGCGACACATCGACGATTTTGCCGCGAAAGATGTCGGCAATCTGGATGATCTCGCCACGCGTTTTGGGATTTACGGGCAGCTTCACCATGACCAGTTCGCGGGCCACAAAGGTTTGGCTGCTGCTGAAATGCTTCACCTCGATCACGTTGATCAGCTTGTCGAGCTGACGCAGCGCCAGGTCCACGGTCGCGTCGTCGCCGTGCAAGGTCGCGGTGATGCGCGAATAGTTCGGGTCCTGCGCCGGGCCCACGTTGAGGGTGTCGATGTTGAAGCCACGTCCGCTGAACATGCCGGCCACCCGGGCCAGCACGCCGAACTTGTTTTCCACCAGCGCTGAAATTGTGTGTCGCATCGAACGGGATTTCCTGGTGGGCGGTACAGGGCTCGAACCTGTGACCTACTGGGTGTAAACCAGCCGCTCTAGCCAACTGAGCTAACCGCCCCAAAAGTGCAGGAGTTATCGTTCCGTCGCCCCTGGAGGCAAGGCTTAATTGCCCCCGGTCAGCAGCCCGCGCTCGAAACTGTGCGTCAGCACAACCGTCCCGTCCAGGCTCTGTATCTCCAAGGTGATCAGCACCGGCTCCTTGCTCCAGTCCAGCCGCACCACGCCAAAGCCACGGCGATTGTTCGGCCCAGCCAGCCGCCAGCGATTGGGCTCACCCGGAAAACTCTCCCAGGTGTGCGTCAACCCGCTGGAGGTCAAATCATAGAGCGGGTACGGCAAGGCCTCTGCGCGCCAGCACGACAGCTCGTGGATGTGCCGATCGCCGCTGATGAAGAGCACGCCTGCGCGTCCGCTGCGCGCGATCAAGTCCACCATGCGCTGCCGTGACTTCGGAAACCTCGCCCACTTCTCGTAGCCCTGGTCCTCGGCCACGAATTGAATCGAGGAGCCGAGGATCGTCACTTCCGGCGCTTCGCTGCGCAGTTGCGACTCCAGCCAGCGCCACTGCGCCTCGCCCAACAAATCCCCCTCCGGCCCCGGCCGCGTCATGTGATAGCGTGTATCCAGCAGGATAACCTGCACCTGCCGGCCCTCGGGACCGAAACGGTAAGCCGTGTAAAGGCCCCCCTGCTGGCGGCGGACCGTTCCGGCGGGTTCCTCCAAAAAATCCAGCGCCAATTGCTGGGTAGTCGCACGCAACGGATACCAACTCCCGGCGTCGTTTTCGCCGAAATCGTGGTCATCCCAGGTCCCGATGATCGGCACCGCTTCTCGAAAGCGCACGTACGGCCCGGCCTCAAACTGGCGCGTGTACTTGCCCTCGATCACCTCGGCCTGGCGCGAATCGCCATAGATGTTGTCACCCATCCAGATCCACACATCCGGCTCCACCGCGGCGATGGAAGGCCAATAGTCCTGCGGCTTGTCCTCGTCGTTACAGGATCCGAAGGCAATCACCTCCAACGGCTTCTGAAAATCCTCCGCGGTCGGATAGTAGGCCTCGACACTGCGTGGGACCAGCACTGAAAGCGCCCCTAACAGCCCGCCAGCGACACCAAGCCAACGCTGCCCCAGGCAGCCCCCGTGGCCACTTCCACGACTTACCAGGGTGGAACTAGTGCGTTCCCCTAAGTCACTGTAAGGTGATTTACCCCTACCATTCCGGAAATAATCCTGTAGAATGGGGACCGGTTTCACCGGATCTGTCCTGAGTCCTTTTCGCATCCTTATCCAAGTCTGATGAAAATCATTCCCTTCGCCAGCCTCATCCTGGCCAGTCTCACCACTTCGTCCCTCGCCGGCCAGGCCGTCTTCAACGCCGCCAGCGTCGACTTCGAATCCGACGACAACGGCGCGCTCTCCGCGGGCCAGACCAGCTTCGACTTCAGCTCGGTCGGCCTGGTAGCCATCTCCTACATCCCCCGGGGCGCTTACCTCGGCGGCAACACCGCCCCCGGCAGCCGGCTGCCGATGGTCTTCGACACCGCCAACCCGACCGGCAACGACTTCGACCTGCTCACCCCCAGCCCGGTCGTCGCCGACGCGCTAGGCAATGTCCTCATTATCAGCGAAGACAACGACAGCAGCGACCCCGATGACCTGCGCGGCGGCGGCGTCCTGCGCTTCGAGTTCGACCAGCTCGTGAGCTTCGATGAACTCGGCATCCTCGACAACGAAGAGCCCGACACGCGCATCATCGGCCTGGCCGCCGGCAACGAGGTCTTCAACGTCGCCTTTCCCGGCGGCGTCGACGGCAACTACATGACTCAGGTCCTGCCGCAGGGGCCGATCGACACCCTCGACGTGGTCTTCGACGGCTCCGGTGCCGTCGCTCTGCTCAACTACCGCAGCACCGCCATCCCTGAACCAGGCGTCTACGGCGCCTTGGGCACCTTGGTCGTGCTGGGCGCCATCCTGCAACGCCGCCGCCGCCACACCCATTCTTAGGCGATAGTGACCCGCCGCGGCTATCCTGTGGCCGGGCGGGTCGAATCCGGGGACGGCAAGCCCCGGAAGTGCGTTCCAAACCGGTCCTTCGTTCGCGGAGGGCCGGTTTCAGGCTTCCCAAACCCGAAGATATGAGCCTGCTGCCCTGCGCTCACGACAAAGAGCCAATCTGAGATAACTTTCCTGTTGTCAAAATCGAGTGACACGCACATCATCACCGCGTTCTTTATTCCCGTAACGGGCCCAATCACAGCTCAGCTCACATCACCTCGACGGCGTCGCTTGCTCCGTCAGCGAACCCGAGGGATTGCCGGCACCGAACCCGGTTGCCACACAGGCCACGTTGCTTCCAACGCAGCGTGGCCTGCGCTTTTTTTGAAATTCTAGAAACCGTGCGCCTTTTCTGGCTGCCAGGGCTATCCGCGCACGGCAGGCCGAATCAACGACCGCGCGTGCAGGGCCTCGCCGATCTGGATGGCGTTGAGCGCCGCGCCCTTCCACAGCTGGTCGCCGCTTACCCACAGCGCGAGCCCGTTCTCGAAGGCGTGGTCCTTGCGCAGGCGACCCACCCCGCAGACTTCCCGACCAGAGAAGTCGACCGGCATCGGGTACCGATTCGACTCTGGCTCGTCGACCAACGTCGCCCCCTCAAACGCCGCCACCGCCTCGCGCGCCGCATCCACCGAGACGGGCTTGGCAAACTCGGCGTTGATCGCAATCGAGTGCGCCCGCATCACCGGCACGCGCACGCAGGTACACGACACGCTCAACCCCGGCTCACCCAGAATCTTGCGGGACTCGTTGGCCATCTTCAGTTCCTCGCGGGTATAACCGTCGTCCTGAAACGTATCCACGTGCGGAATCAAGTTGAAGGCGATCACATGCGGATAAAGCGCTACCTCGAAATCGGTGGCCCCGCCCGCCCAGGCTTTCAGCTGGTTTTCCAGCTCGCGCATGCCCTCCGCGCCGCTTCCCGAAACCGCCTGGTAGGTCGCGGCAAAGAACCGTTTCAGCCCGAACGCCCGGTGCAGCGGGTACAAGCCCATCAGCGCCACGGCCGTCGAGCAGTTCGGGTTGGCGATGAGCCCGTGGTGCTCGTCCAGCGCTGCCGCGTTGACCTCCGGCACCACCAGCGGCACGTCCGTGTCCATCCGAAAGGCCGAGGTGTTGTCGATGACGACACAGCCCCGCTTCACCGCTTCCGGCGCAAGTGTTTTTGAAATACCGCCGCCTGCCGAAAAGAAGGCCACATCGACGCCCTCAAAGGCTTCTGGTGTCGCTTCCTGAACGGTCCAAGCTTGGCCCTGGGCCTGGATTGTTTTTCCCGCAGAACGCGCTGAGGCCAGCAGCACCAGTTCGCTCATGGGAAAGGCCCGCTGGTGCAGCAGTTGGATCAACTCTTGACCGACCGCTCCGGTCGCGCCGACGATTGCTGTCTTGTACGCCATTTTGGAAAAAACAGCCCGCCAATATAAGCGCCTGAACACGCGTTGTGAAGCGCTTTCGGTGCCGCGGACACGCCAGGTTCTCTGCGTGGACATCGCCCGGCAGCGTTTGTCACTCTTTGAAGGCGAGAGCCTCCAACACACCTACATCGTTTCCACCAGCCGCCGCCCGCCCTCCTGCATCGAGGAATCGCTAGGCACCCCGCTGGGCCTGCACCGCATCGCCCAAAAAATCGGCGACGGCAGCCCGGTCGGCACCGTCTTTCGTGGGCGTGTCAGCATCGGCCAAACCTGGCAGGAACTCGCCGCCAGCGAGGCCGCCGAAAACTGCATCACCTCGCGCATTCTTTGGCTGGAAGGTCTGCAAGACGGCCACAACCGCGGCCCCGGGCGCGACACTTTCAAGCGCTACATCTACCTGCACGGCACCAATCAGCACGAGCGCCTCGGCCAGCCCAACAGCCACGGCTGCATCCTCTTGAGCGACGCTGACATCATCGAACTCCACGACCGCCTCGAGGTCGGCACGCTCGTCTGGATCGACCTCGGCAACGATGCCGAGCCGCGCGGCTAGGTCTCCTTCGTCCCCGGTAAAGTGACGCGCAGGGTGGTGCCGGTGTCTTCGCAAGTCGTCATCTCGATGGAGCCGCCGTGCGTCTTGGCGATCAGGTTGGCGCTGTAGGTGCCCAGACCCGTGCGGTTGCCGCCACCGGTGGTGACGAATTTCTCGAAGAAACGGTCCCGAATCTCCTCAGGCACCACCCCGTCGTTGCGCACGGCAAAGACGAAGGGCTCGCCCGGCTCGAAGATCACCTCAATGGCACCACCCGTGGGGGACGCCTCGATGGCGTTCTTAATCAGGTTGCCCACCAGCGAGTGGCAGAGTAGCGGATCGACGCATACGAGCAGGTGTGTGTCGGCCAGTTCGATGGGCTGGCCGTCGACGTGGAAACTCACGTTCAGCGAATCGTTCTCCACCAGGTGCTGCAATTCGCCGAGGACTTCGCGGAAGATCTCAAGGAAATCCACCTGCTGGCGGTCCAGTACGTAGCTGCCCTCCTCCATCTTGTAGGTTTCCAGCGAGATGTTGATCAAATCCAGCATCTTCAGCGCGGAGTTGCGCATCACGGCCAGCATCTCGCGCTCCTGCTCGCTCATGCGTGGGCTCTCCATCAGCAGATCCGGCAGCGTCAGGATCGCGGTCAGCGGGGTCTTCAAATCATGCCGGGCGATCCGCTCCAGTTCCTTGCGCAGTTGTTCGGCCTGAATGCGATCGGTGATGTCCATGACGAAGGTCACCTTCTTACGAGCCTCGTCGGGTTCCTCGATCAGCGCGGCGTCGGCCAGGATTGTTTTGTACTCTCCCGAGCGCGTGCGCACCTCCCACTCCCCGCGCATCTCGGTGCCGCCGTCGATGAAATCATCGTGCAGCTTCGCGAGCACGTCGCGGTGGTCCTCACGCACCACCATGGCGAAGTGATTCCCCAGCAGTTCCTCAGCAGAGTAACCGTAAAACGCCCGGTAAGCCGGGTTGGTGTACTCAAAGTAACCGTTGCTGTCGGTGATGCAGATACCCACCGGGGTTTTTTCCAGCACGCGCTGAAAACTCTCCTGGCTTGAGCGCAGGGCTTTCTCGGCCTCACCGCGGCGCGTCTCACGCTCCTCCAGGCGGGCTACTTTACGGCGAAGATCCTCCAGCTCCCGCAGCAGGTCTTCACGGGTCGGACTTTTATTACCCATGGGACAAAGGAATGGGCGACTAAAGGGACCGTGCGCCCAGTTACAAAACAAACTAAAATCAAAGCCGGTCGATTCGTCAACGGCTCACCGACGACTGCCGGATCCGCCGGCTGCGGCCCTCGCTCGGCCCTTATTTGATGACCCCGGCCGCGATTCCGCGTTCCAGCTTGCGCCCGGCTGGCTCTGCCGCGAGCGTTCGCACCATGCCAAGAAGGGAGGGGTACACCGGTCGATGATTCATCTGCGCGAGCCGCACGAAGGACCTCTGCCGACCCTGGCCCTGACTCGTGCCACGGCTGACGTCTTTGGCGACGGCGGAGCCCTCCAGTCCGCCCTCAACCTGGAGCACCGGCCCCCGCAGGCACGCATGGCCGAACGCGTTGCCCAGGCCTTTCAGGCCGACGAGCCCCTCCTCTTTGAAGCCGGCACGGGCGTGGGCAAAAGCCTGGCCTACCTCGTGCCGGGGCTCCTCCACGCCCTTGAAGCCGAACGGCCCCTGCTCGTTTCCACGCACACCCGCGCCCTCCAGGAACAGATCCGCGCCAAGGACCTCCAACTCTGCCGCGAACTCTTCCAGAAGACGCCCCACCTCGCCGAGAAGGCCGACTTTCGCGTGGCCAAGCTGGTGGGCCGTGGCAACTACTGCTGCACAACGCGGCTCGCCCGCGCACTGGCTGCCAAGGCTGACCAGTTCACCCCAGAGCAGGAGAAGGAACTCGAGCGCATCGCCGAGTGGTCCGCCCACTCTGAAGAGGGCCTCTGGGAAGAACTGTCACCCGCACCTTCCATGGACGTTTGGGAGCGCGTCAACGCCGACTCCAGCGTGTGCTGCCGCAAGAACTGCGGCGAGAGCGATTGCTTCTACCGCAAAGCCCTTCGGGCCCGCGACCGCGCCCACGTTATCGTGGTCAACCACAGCCTGCTCTTTGCCTTGCTTGCCGCGGGCATGACCCCGCCCAAGGATGCGCCCGGCGTCCTCCTGGCCAACGACTTCGTGGTGCTGGATGAAGCGCACCGTATTGTGGAGGTGGCCACGGATTACTTTGGGCAGGAGGTGTCGAATTTCGGACTCAACCGCCTGCTGCGCCAGCTCTACAATCCCAAGCGCAAAAAAGGCCGTGGGCTGCTCGCGCGTGCGGGCCGGCGCGAGGATTGCGAGGCCGTCGAGCGCCTGGCCAAGGTCGGCGAGGCGTTTTTCGACACCGTTCAGGGCCAGCTGCTGCGACGCCGCGACATCGTTCGCCTGCATGAACCCGACTGGGCCGAACCCACCTTTCTCAAACCCATGGACGCCGTGATCGAGCGTATCGGGGCCTGCGCCAGCCGCCTCGACGACGAGGGCCTGAAGGATGAGCTGGGCGATTTTCGCGGACGCCTCGCCGGGTTTCGCGCCGGCCTGCTCAACTGCCTGAACTTGGCTGACGACGACGCTGTCTACTGGGCCGAGCGCACCGGCCGCCGCCAGTCGGTCATCAAGCTGCGTTCGGCACCTCTGGACGTGGGCCCCTACCTGCGGCGCTACCTTTTCCAGCGGCAAACCAGCGTCGTCTTGACCAGCGCCACCCTCTCCTGCGGTGACAACATGGACCAGCTGCGACGTCGCGCCGGGGCCGAAGACATCGACAGCGAAAGCGTGCCCAGCCCCTTCGACTACGAAAACCAGACCGAGGTCTACCTGGCCACCGACGCGCCTGAGCCCGGACAGGCCGACAGCCGCCTCGACGCCGGTTACCTCGCCGACATGATCGCTTGGCTGGCCCAGCGCACCCCCGGCGGCACCCTGGCCCTGTTCACCAGCTTCGCCGATCTCAACCGCGTCGAGCGCCTGCTCAGCACCGAGTTTGAGCTGGGCCAACGCGCCCTCTTGTCTCAGGGCGGTGAGGTCGGGCGCGACGAACTGCTGCGCGCCTTCAAGCGCGCCGGCAACGCCCTCCTGCTGGGCACCGAAACCTTTTGGACCGGTGTGGACGTTCCCGGACCGGCGCTTTCTCAGGTCATCCTCACGCGGTTGCCGTTCGAGAATCCGACCCACCCGATTGCGCAGGCGCGGGCCGAAAAACTACGCAACGACGGTCGCAACCCCTTCCAGGAGATAACCTTACCCGACGCGATTCTGCAGACGCGCCAGGGCATGGGGCGGCTCATTCGCACCAGCACCGACACCGGACGCATTGTCGTGCTGGACTCTCGGCTGCTGACCCGCCCCTATGGTCGGGCCTTCATTGACGTCATCCCGGGACCGGCACCGGTACGCTTCGACCGCCAAAACCGGCACGAGCGCATCCCCGCTGCCAATTGAGCAAAAACATTGCCCGTCTGCTGGAATCGATTATGCTTTTGCACAGTTAAATCTTATCGGGAGAGCTGCCGCGACGATAGTACACCCGGGAAAAACCCCTGTGTCCCTTCGCGACTGACTCTTTGTTTCCGCTCTCCGGCAGACGCCCACGTTTCCATGTCCGAATCTTCTTTGTTGCGTTTGCACGCATTTGGCCTCACCGACCGCGGCCTGGTGCGGCGTCAGAACGAAGACGCCTTCCTGCTCGACGACCAGGCGCGCCTGTACGCGGTGGCTGACGGTTTAGGCGGCCTGCCCGAAGGTTCTGTTGCTTCCAGCCTGGCCACCGAGGCGCTCAAGGACTTCCAGCAGGAAAACCCCTGGGATGCCTTTCCGGATTTCGAGGCGATGTTCCGCTACATCAACGAGCGCGTGGTCCGGCGCGGCCTGGAGATCAACACCGAGCTGGGCATCGGGACCACCCTCACCGCCGTCCACTTTCTGGAGGACACCCTCCGCATCGGCCATGTTGGCGACACCGGCGTCCTGCTTCTGCGCGACAATCAGCTCCAGCAGCTCACCCGCGACCACACCATGGCTCAGGAGATGCTCGACCGCCTCCAGCCCGGCGACGACCCCTACATTCCCGAGTACTACACCCATACGTTGACCCGCTGCATCGGCCAGGACGGCGACTTGCAGGTGGACGTAGAAACCTTTGTCGTGCAGCCGGGCGACCGCATCCTGCTCTTTACCGATGGCGTCACCAAGACACATGAGATGGACGAACTGTCCGAAAAGCTGCAACAGCTCGACACGCCCGAAACCTTTGTGCGCGGCGTCATCGAGTTGGCCAACGAGCGCGGTGGCCCCGACAACGTAACGGCGATCGCCATCTACCTGGAGTGATGGCAGCGGCCCGCTCGGACAGTTTTCGCGACAAAGTCGACCAGCAGCCCGACAACCCGCTGTTTCGCTTCAGTCTGGGCCAGGCCCTGTTTCAGGAGGGTGACTTCGATGGCGCGCGCGAGCACCTGGAAATCGCTGCCCAATCCCGCGACGACTGGATGCTGCCCCGTATTCTGCTGGGCCGAGCCCTGATGGACGCCGGCAAGCCCGCCGAGGCGCGCCCCTGGCTCGAGAAAGCCCTCGCCCTGGCCGTTGAACAGCAGCACGACGACCCGGCCGAGGAGTGCCGCGCGTTGTTGGCGCAAATCAGCCCGCCCACAGAGGCGTAGGGTACTCCCCGGCGGCCACGCGCCGCTCAATCGCCGCCAGCACCGCGGGTCGATCCTCGGGATAGGTCACGCCAAACCAGTCCTCATCGGTCCGCACCAGCTGCACCTCGCCGCCACCCGCGCGCACCATCTGGTCGACCGCCGCGGGCAGGTAAAACTCGTCCTTGAGCGGGTCTTGCAGCTGCCCGGCAAAGGCGGCAAAGCCCCGCTCCAACGCCTCAAAAAAACCGGCCTGAAAGCCCCACACGTTCATCGAGGCGGGGGCATCCGCGTCCAGGGACACGCGTTGAGTCGAGCCCTGCGGCAGACCGCGCACCGGCCCATCCGCCTCCTGGCGAATATCGGTGTGCTCGACCACCCGCTCCAGCCGGTCCTGCGCCCCGGTCGTAACGATCCCCCGGGCCACACCGCCGTTGGGCGAGAGGGTGCGCCGCAAGGCATACCCCACCAGCGCATGCTGGCTCGGGTTCCTGGCACCGGTCCCGCGAAAAAAGTCCGCCAGCGCCACGTAGGCCCCACGACCGTAAAAGTCATCCGCATTGATTACGGCGAAGGGCCCGTCGATCTGACTCCGGGCAACCAGTGTCGCATGCCCTGTCCCCCAGGGCTTGGTCCGCCCCTCCGGCACCGCCAGCCCCGCCGGCAACTCCGTGCTCAATTCCTGGTAGGCAAAGGCAACCTCCAGGGATTTAGGCAGACGCCTCAAAATGCGCTCGCGAAACGTCGCTTCCAACTCCGGTCGAATCACCAGTACACAACGCTCGAAGCCTGCCCGGTAGGCATCGAAGAGGCTGAACTCCAAAATCGTTTCCCCGGCGCGGCCAAAGCCCTCCACCTGCTTGAGCCCGCCGTAGCGACTGCCCATGCCAGCGGCCATGACCAGCAGGGTCAACGGAGACGGTGAGGCGTTCATCGCGCGCACGCTAGCGGCCGCATCGCGTTGGGCAAGACGCGTCTTCCCCAAACCGCGCACCGCCGATTGACTTCGGCACCGCGGGCGCGATCCTCGTTCTGCATCGATACCATGCGCGTTTTGCTCACCACCTACGGCACTGCCGGCGACGTTTACCCGGTTATTGCGCTGGCCCGCGCGCTGGACGAATTGGGCCACGAAGCCGTCCTGGCAACCTCTGCTGCCTTTGCCGACGAAGTCGAGGCTGCCGGCGTCACCTTCCTGCCCTTGCCGCCGGAAGACTGGACGCTGAAGGAATTCCAGCAGGCCTCCCGCGCGCTCAACGCCATCCGCAATCCCCTGCGCCAGCTCGAGGAGATCTACAACCAGTTTGAACCCTTCTTCGGGGCCTTCCTCGATCGCCTCGAAGCCATTCTGCCCGAGTACGATCTGCTGCTGGGCACCTACCTGCTGCCCAACGTGCGGCACGTGGCTGACCGCGCCGGAGTGCCGTTTGTCTCGCTGTGTTTTTGTCACAACGTGGTTCCCGCCACCGAGGTGACGCCGCCGAATCTGCCGCGCTTCGGTTTTCTGCCCAGGCTCCTGCGCCGCTTCTGGAACAGGAGCGCCTGGAAAGCCAGCGACCGCGTGCTCGACCGCGCACTCAATACGGCGCTCGGGCCCGCCATGGATGCCCGCGGCCTACCCCGGCAGAAGGGCTGGATCCTCAACCCGGCCGAAAAAGTCCTCGTGACGCTGCCCGCCGCGCTCTTTCGACCGGATTCGTTGATGGACCCGGAGCGCTTTGCCTTCACCGGCTACCTGCGCTGGCAGCCACCCCGCCACGACGCGACCGCCCAGAGCGTAGCCGACTTTGCCGAAGGTCAGCAGGTGCCCGTCATCACCTTTGGCAGCATGGCTTTTGAGGATGCCGAAGCCAAGTTGAGTCGCTTCCTCAAACACTGGCCCAGGGACCGTAAGCTCATCCTGCAAAGCGGCTGGGCTGGTTTCAAGGCGCCGGCAGATCGTCCGGAAATTCGGCTCGTAGGCAAGGTGGCGCACAACGACCTCTTCCGGCACGCCTCCGTGATTGTACACCACGGCGGGGCCGGCACCACCGGGGCGGCGCTCTGGGCGGGCAAGCCGCAGATTGTCGTGCCTCACATCGCCGACCAGCCCTTCTGGTCGCGCGAGGTCGAACGCCTCGGTGTGGGTCGCCGGCTCAAGCGCAGCGTGTGGCCCGAAAAACTCGGGGGGCTGATCCAGGCCAGCGAAGCCGACCCGTCCTACCGCACCGCCGCCGAAACCCGCGCAACGCAGGTGCAAGCGGCGAACGGACCGCAAAACGCCGTGCGTGCGCTGGAGACATTTCTAGAGACACGAGCCCTCACTGCGAAAACGCAGACCGTGCAGAGCACCTAGATGCGTGGTGTCGTATCGTGCAGAGCTGTGCAATCCGGGCCAGTGGTTGCCTGTTGTGGTGCGTTTTTCTAGCGTAATGCATGGCAGATACGAAATCAGCACGCATTCTCATTGGTGGCATCACCGGCGGCATTGGTCAGGCCCTCGCGCAGCAGCTCCTCGAACAGGGGCACAGCGTCAGCGGATTCGCTCGCGACGCCTCCAAGCTGCAGGCCTTCGCCACCGACTTTCCCAAGGCCCAGGTCTACGAAGTGGACGCCCACGATGCGGCGGCGGTACAAGGGGTGGTGGATGCGGTCACCGAAGATGGACCGCTGGATGGTTATGCCCACGCCATCGGCAGCATCCTGATCAAACCGCTGGCCGCGCTGAAACCCGAGGAGTTCGAGGACACCCTCTCGCTCAATCTCGGCACCGCCTTCAAAGCGCTCAAAGCTGTGGTACCGGCGCTTCAAAAAAGCAAGGGCAGCGCGGTATTCTTCAGCACGGTGGCGGCCCGGACCGGTCTGGCCAACCACGAGGCGATTGCAGCGGCCAAGGCGGGCGTCGAAGGGATGGTTCGGAGCGCGGCGGCCTCACTTGCGCTGCGCGGGGTGCGGATCAACGCCGTTGCCCCAGGCATGACCGACACACCTCTGGCCGCGCCGCTGCTCCAGTCCGATAGCACGCGCAAAGCATCTGAGGCCATGCACCCGCTGGGCCGCATCGGGCGCCCGGAAGAAATCGCCTCGCTGGCTGCCTGGTTGCTCTCGGCCCATGCCGGCTGGGTGACCGGACAAATCATGAGCGTGGACGGTGGACTATCTACCGTAACGCCGCGCCCGCGCACCTGACAACGCCCTCGTCTCTCAACGCGGGCAAGTGCCCGTGTCCCGGTTTTCAAATCAAAAGAGCCCGGCGGAAACCCCTAAACGCCGGGCTCTTTTGAACTCTCGCTATAATTACCGAGATTTGTAACCCACTATGATGGTGCGCTCTCTCGCACCGTTGCGAACCATTGGAGCACCGGATGTGCCAATGTAAGGGTCAGCATTGGTTTTGCCGCTAATTACAACGGTCTATCAAAATCCGCAGATTCAGCCATCAGCTTGATTAGCAACCGCAATGCGAACTGCGCCGGTTGTGCCTAAATATGGCCACCTTGCGCCTTCTTTCGTGAGCGCTGTCCAAAAGCGCTCAGGCCATTTTTGATCAAAGCAGGCGCGCCCCCGGTCCGGTGGACGTCTGCAGCCAGGTCAACGGACGCGCAAATCGCTCGCGGAAGGCGTTGCCGACAGACTGCGCTTCCACCTGCGTGTAGGTGTCCCGAGTAAAGGCAAGGACGGCCCCTCCAAATCCCCCGCCGCTCAGGCGCGCACCGATGACACCCGGCTGAGCGCGCAGGGCATCGACCACGAAGTCCAGTTCGGGCAGCGAGTTTTCAAATAGGTCGCGGCTGCTGGCATGCGAGGCGCACAGCTGCGTGCCAACGTCATCCAGGTCACCCCGCTGCAGCGCGTGGATGCAGTTGTGAACCCGCTGGTTCTCGCGGATGACGTGCTGTGCGCGCCGCACCAGATGCGTGTCGAGGTCCAGGCCGTCCAGCATGCCTTCCTCGGCAAAAGCAAGGTATTCAACATCTGGATACTCTGCCCGCACCGCATCGCGCACCTGCATGCATTCGCGGTGCCGGTCGGCGTAGAAGGAATCCACCAGCGCGTGCTTGATGCCGGTGTTAAAGAGGTGAAAGGCCGTCCCCTCCGGCAGCGGCACCGTCGCAAACGTTTCGTCGCGACAGTCGATGCGCACCAGGTGGTTCGCCTCCCCATGGGCCGAGACACCCTGGTCCAAAATGCCGCAGGGCACGCCGACAAAATCGTTCTCGGCCCGGCGTCCCAGCCGGGCCATCTCTAGTTTGCCCAGGCTCTGCCCCAGCACGCCCCCCAGGGCGTACGCCGTCGCCAGTTCCAGCGCCGCGCTGCTGCTCAAGCCGGCACCCGAGGGCAGGTTCGAGGCGACCGCAACATCGACTCCCTTCGGCGTTTCTTTCGACAAGCATGCCCACTCCCGCGCCACCCCAAGTAGATAGTTCGCCCACGCCTTCTCGCCCTTGAGCGGCTTCAGATCCCGCCACTCTCCGGCAGCCTCGACCGTTTTGCCATCGGAGGTGACGCGCAGGCGGCTGTCCTCGGTAGCGGACGCCGCCACCGCCACGCCCAGGTCGAGGCTCGCGCCCAGAACAAATCCGCCGTTGTAGTCGGTGTGGTTGCCGATGAACTCCACGCGTCCCGGCGCGAAGGCAGTGTGACTGGGCGCGTGGCCGTAAGTGCTTTCAAAGGATTGGCGGGCGGTCTGGGTAAGGGTTTCCATCACCGCTGTGCAATGGCGCACGGACTGCCTCAGCGCAAGCCGGGCCTTTCTCGGCGGCGTGCGAAACGTACCGGATTACCAAAGAAAAGGCCCACGGCTTGCACCGTGGACCTGTCCTATTGGAAATGCGATTGGCGTGCGGCTCTAGGCGAGCGCCTTGAGCTGTGCACCGGGCTTGAACTTCACCGTCTTGGAGGCGGCGATCTTGATCTTCTCCCCGGTCTTCGGATTGCCGCCCATGCGGGCAGCGCGCTTGGTCACCTCAAAGGTGCCGAAACCGATGAGCTGAACCGACTTGTCCTTGCTCTTGATACCCTTCTTGATCCCTTCGATGACGGCGTCCACGGCGCGCTCGGCGGCGGCCTTCGACGTCTCTTTGCCCAGGGATTTTTGCACTTCCTCGATAAGTTCTGCTTTGTTCATAGATTTGTGTTTAAGTGAACGGATCCTGTTCGTGTCAACGCGCGCACTCTAGTGACGTCCCGCCGCGTCGGGTCAACCCCAAAGCGGCCTAACGCGAAAAAAATATCATTCGGGCGGCTGCTCGGGAGACTGATGAATAAAGCGCTCGGGGTGCACCTCGCCCTTGCGCCCGCTTTCCGTCACCTTCAGGAGGTATCCCAGGGCCTCAACCGGCTCTATCTGGCGCTCCGCAGCCAGTTGATCGGCCCGTTTGAGGAGTTGCCGAGCCATCACCGCGGCCTGCCGATCTGGTGCCCCCATCGCCTCGAAAGCCCGGGTCAGCTTCGCTATAGATTCGGGGTCCTCGCTCAACATAACACTCGCCTTAGAGGACCTCAATGCAGGCATCACTATCGGCCTGAAGTGAGAGCCGCTGACTCGCCGGAAGATGGGCCAGCTTGATCATGGCGCGGGCTTGAACAACCGCTTTTTCGGGTTGCGGGTGGACGCTGCGCACCGTGCCCACTTCGCGCTCCCTGGCAAAGAGCGCCTGCCCGTCCTCAAGCGGCTGACCGTTGCCCCGCAGCCCAACGAGTTTGCGCCGCACCTGACCCATTGCCTGCAGGCGCGCCATGACCTCCTGACCGAGGTAACAGCCCTTGGTGAAGGAAATCGCATCTACCTCTAGGCCAGCCTCTTGCGGCAAATCGCCTTCCTGCCCGCATTCCGCCGGAACCGCCGCGCCCCGCCCTTCGTAAACGGCTGCCTCAAAGTCCTCCGCCCTCACTTCTTCAACCGTATCGGGCAGTTGAACCGGGCCGTCCAAGCGCACGCATTCCAGCCGCACTCCGTGCACCATTCGGCCATGAAAAACAGCGCCCAGGCTCGCGTCTTGCGCGAATCTCCCCCGCTGCGGCAGAGTGAACGGAACCCCTGCTTCATCTGGCGCAAAGAGGGAAACCACTTCACCTTCGACGGCTTCCACCTCCACGTCGTCAGCGATGATGTGCGCTTGGATATGTTCCGCCAGCGCCGCCGCTTCGCAGTGATGACTCAGCGCAAGGAACGACTCTTCGTCCAGTTGCAGCAAAAACGAGTCGGCCCGCACCCTACCCTTTCGGTCCAGCCACAACCCGTAGGTGACCGCGCCGTCGCTGCCCCCGTCACGCCGCAGGTCGTTGGAAAACTGCGACTGCAGGTACGCGAAGGCGTCCTCGCCGGTGATGCGCAACAGCGCGCCCGGTTTCTGGCGTAGGGCAATGGCTATCATCGACCCAACCAAGCACAGCCGGGGGTCCCCGCGCAACCCGTCTCGCGCCGCAAATAGCGTTGAAAGGCCTGCCTGCGCGCGGCATGGTTTTGCGTTGCTCATGAAACTCCCGACCGACACCGCCGCCCGCGCCACTTCCGACATCCACATCACCGAAACGCGCACGCTGGCCTCCCCCAGCGAGTTGATGGAAGCATTGCCGCGCACCGATGCGCAGTCGGACTTCGTCACGCGCAGCCGCGAGGCGATGCACCGGATCATTTTTGGCGACGACGCGCGCCTGCTCGTGGTGGTGGGTCCCTGCTCGATTCACGATCTGGACGCGGGCCGGGCCTATGCCGACCGCTTGGCTCCGCTGGCCGAGGAACTGCGCGACCAGCTCATGCTGGTCATGCGCGTATACTTTGAAAAGCCGCGCACCACCGTGGGCTGGAAGGGGCTGATCATGGACCCGCACCTGGACGGCTCCTACGACATCGCAGTCGGGCTGAAACTGGCCCGCACCTTCCTGCGTGAAGTGCTCGACCGCGGCCTGCCCACCGCCACGGAATTGCTCGACCCCATCACCCCGCAGTACATCGCGGACCTGATCTGCTGGTCGGCTATCGGCGCGCGCACGACCGAGTCGCAGACCCACCGTCAAATGGCGTCCGGGCTCTCCATGCCGCTGGGTTTCAAGAACGGTACCGCCGGCACCGTCCAGACCGCGATCAACGCCATTCGCGCCGCCGGCAGCCAGCAGCGTTTCCTGGGCATCGACCCGCAAGGGCGCGCCTCGGCGCTCACCACCAAGGGTAACCCCAATTGCCACCTGGTCTTGCGCGGGGGCCGCGACGGTCCCAACTACAGCCGCGAGCAGGTTCAGGAGGCCGCCCGCCGACTCGAAGCCGCCAGCTTGATCCCCGCCATCATGGTCGACTGCGCACACGACAACAGCAGCAAAAGCCCCGAGCGCAGCCTGGAAGTGTTTGCCGACGTCGTCGCACAAGCCGTTGACGGCAACCGCGCGATCATCGGCGCCATGCTTGAAAGCAACCTTGAAGCCGGCAGCCAGCCATTCCCCCAACCCAGGAGCGAGCTGCGCTACGGCGTATCCATCACCGACCCGTGCATCGACTGGGCCTGCACCGAGCGCGCCCTGCGCGAAGCCGCCGCGAAGGGCCCAGCATCTTGACACTCGCTCAGATCGGCGCGGGTACCGGGCGGATGTTGCCCTGCAGCAGCTGCTGGTAGACGCGGTTTTTCACTTTGGGCTGCAGGTTGTTCAAGCGATAGCCCTCGCGCCTAAGCGTGCCTGGACCGAAGCGATAGGCCGCCGCCAGGTTCGGATAGGAAAAAGCCCGGGCGCGTTCCAACTGCTCACGCAGGTGCACCAGATACGCCACGCCCATGCGCACGTTTTCCTCCCAGTTCCAGGCGTAGTCCCAGTCTTTGTCCGAGACGGTTTGCCAGGCGCCTTCGCTCATCTGCATCATCCCGCGGGCAAAGCCGTTGTAGGACTCGGCGGAGGGGTCGAGGCTGCTCTCGGCTTGCGCGATGGCGAAGACGAAGTGCGGGTCCAGCCCGTTGCGCGTGGCCTCCTTGGAGATGAAGGCCCATACCTCTGTGGTCGTCGGGCGCTCGCGTTCGGCGCGTTCGCGCGGACCGCTGCAACCGCTCCAGAGCAGGGCAGCCGCCACCAACGCAACCAGCCACGCGCGCACCCCGAAAAGGGATGTCCCTGGCTCAGGGACGACGGCGCGAACGTTGGCGGGAGGCTGCAGCACTGGTGCCATGGGAAGCGGATCGAGACGAAGATGAACGTGCGGTGTTTGGCGCGCCGGGTGCGCCGTCCTTCACCCACAACTCCGGATGCGAGTCAAGGAGCAAGGAAAAGTCCTCGGGCAGCGGACACTCGGCCTTGAAGTCGATGACCTCGCCTTCGTGCTGCAGACGCAGTTCCAGGGCCGCCGCGTGCAAGAACATACGCTTGGAATAGATCCCCTTGCTCACGCGGCGGTTGAACTTGAAGTCGCCGTAGGTTTGGTCGCCTACAATCGGCACCTTGCGTTTGGCGCACTGCACACGCAGCTGATGGGTGCGGCCCGTCACCGGCGACAGGCGCACGAGCGAGATGCCCAGCCGGTTGCGGTCCTGGCGTACAAATTGGTGCCGCGTTCGTGCAACCGATTGTGCCTGGCTGCTCGACTGGACCCGCAGGTGGCCCTCGCCGGTGCGCTTGCGCTCCAGCACATCGATCCACAACGGCGGCATGTTGGGCGGGCGGCCTTTGACGATGGCGTAGTAGGTTTTCTGGACGCGGTGCGAGGCAAAGATGTCGCGCACCGCCATCACCAGCGACTCCCGCCGGCTCAACAGCACGACGCCCGTGGTCGGTGAATCCAGGCGATTGAGCAGGTACAGCCGACGTTCCTCGCCGCCCTCGTCCCAGAAAAAGCATTCCTCATCGAAGTCGTATTCGGCCTGCAACAAGGAGGGGCGCTGCGGCGCGATAGGATCGAGGTCGACCGGCTGGGCCTCGCGGGCCTTGCGCACGGCTTCAGGCAGCGGCTCCTCGGGCGGATTGGGCTGGCTGAGCACGCCCGGCGGTTTGAACAGAGCGACCAATCCGCTGGGATGATCTTCGAGAATGCGGACCCCCTCGCTCAGCGGAAGGTCAGCCGGACTGGCAGACTCCGCACTCATCAACGTATCAGAAACGTGATCGAGAAGGTCTCGCGTTCGCCAAACACGCGGGTCATGTCCTCGGTCCAGGGACCGTAAGGCTGGTTGTCGATGATCGCGTTTTCACAGATCAGCTCAAACTGTCGCGTGCCGGTGGACTCCTTCACCACAATGTCGTGCACGTAGCCTTCACGGTCGAGTTCGCCCACGATAACCACCCGCGACCCGCTGTCCGCCGGCGTGAAGGGATAGCCCTCCAGGTTAAAGAGCCAGCGGCGGTAAATCGCCTCGTTGAAGCGCTGGCTGTAGAGGCCAAACTTGGACAGGCGCGAGTTGATCGCCAGCGTGCCGGCGCGGGCGGCCACACTGTTGCTGACCCGAGTCAGTCCGGCAGGTACACGCACGGCGTCCAGGCGTGGACGCGGGCGCGGCTCGGGCAGTCCGGTTTGAGGTGTGCTCTCACTGGGTTGCTGGGCCACCTCGCTGGGCTGCGTCGGCTCGGCAGGTTGGTCGGAGGGCTGCTCCACCGGCGGCACTTCGGGGAGAAAGAGTTCGACGGTGGTTTCCGAGGGATCCTCCACTGGCTCTTCCGCTTCATTGGGCTCAAAAGGGGTGCTGCCGAGCCCCTCTTGAGTGACGGCTTCCTGTTGCAAAAACGCGGGCGCAGGCGGCGGTGTGGGCGGCGGCGTGGTGGTTGGTTGCGCCTCGGGCTGGGCGTCCGGCTGCGGCGGCACGGGTTCGCCTTGAGGGACCGATGGCGCCGGTTCGTCCAGCGAGCCGGACACGATTTTCGGAGAGACGTCGACCTCGCCATCTTCGACGGTCGGCGCCTCGCCCTCGGCCAGAAAGTCCGGGTCCTCCTGA
Source organism: Opitutales bacterium (assembly GCA_050331595.1). Lineage (GTDB taxonomy): Bacteria > Verrucomicrobiota > Verrucomicrobiia > Opitutales > JBHJGM01 > JBHJGM01. The sequence continues at coordinate 126,570 of JBHJGQ010000004.1, read as the reverse complement.
GCGGCCACCTGATTCTGGAAAGACTCCTGGTTCGTCTCCTCCGGCGCGAAGTCGTTGTTCGCGTCGGGATTGGCCTCGACGTACTCCGGCAAAACGGGAACGGGCACCGGGACCTCGGATTCCGGTTCGGGCTCGGGCTGTTTTTTGGGCGGCGGGTTGAGCTTGAGCCCCAATTGCAACGAGGCACCCGCGGTGGACTGGAATAGATCCCCGTCGGTCTCCTCGACAAAGTCAGCAAACAAAACGAACGCGATCCAGAGCAGACCCAGATTGAGTACCAGCGTTGAAACGATGGCGGCGGCGTAGGCCCGCTGCCCCACCCGGCGCGCGACCATGGGGCGCTGCAGCAGCTGCCACTGCACTGGCGGTATTCCGCGCCGGCGTGCGGTGGGCACACGACGAGTACGACGACGAGTTGAACGCGGAGGTGGCATCAATCAGCTTGTGTTAGATGGAGCATGTCCCACAGACCGAGCGACTGCAACCGTTCCTTGAGGTGCTCGATCGGCAGGCCCATGATGTTGGCCAGCGAGCCACGGTAGCGTTCGATAATCCATTCGCGTCCTTCCTGAATGCCGTAAGCGCCCGCCTTGTCCAACGGGTTCACCCGCTCAAAGTAGGCGTCAATTGCCGCATCGTTGAGCACTTTGAATACCACCTCGCTGGTCACCGAGGCTCCCTCGGCGAGACCTCGGCTGAGTCCCAGAAGGTGCACGCCGGTGTGCACCACGTGCGTCCGCCCCGAAAGCCGATGCAGCATTTGGCGCGCTTCGTCCAGGTCCGCCGGTTTGTGCAAGAGCATGCCCTCGAGCGCCACCACCGTATCCGCGCCGAGCACGATGGCATCCGGTCGCGCTGGGGCAACCGCCTGCGCCTTGCGCCGCGCGTTCTCCAGCACCAGCGGCTCGGGCGCGGCGTCGGTGGCCTCGTTCTCGTCGATGTGGGCGGGGTGAACCTCAAAGCGCAGGCCCAGCGTTTCGAGCAGGTGGCTCCGACGCGGCGAAGCCGAGGCCAGCACCAGCGTTGAGGCCAAGGGTTGAGGTTGGGTGGAAGCGCTCATCGCGGGCCGCTCGTCTACAGCCAGCGTTGGCTGCGTTGGTTCCAGTCGGCGTGGCCGAGAAAACGCGCCTGCGCCTCGCCGGTCGCCCGCAGGGCCTGCTCAAAGTCCTGCGTGCCCGGCTGGGCATCGCGCCGCAGCGGCTCGCCGACGTAGAGCGAAACCTCCGGCAGCGGCGTGTTGCCATAGAGAATGCGCTTGTAGATCGGCACCGCCGCCACCGCCGGGCTCTTGCGCAAGAGCACCTCCAATCCGCCCAGAAACGGCGGCCAGTCCTCGTGTGGGCTGACAATGCGCCCGTGCGGGTACAGAAACAGCGCCCGACGCTGGCCTTCGGGCATGCCGCGCAGAACGCGGGTGGCGTAGAGCAGCCCGCGGGCGCGTTCACGCGGCGACTCCAGGTCCACGCCAAAGACGCCGGTGTTGCGAAAGAACTGCAGCCGCCGCAGGTTCTTCTCCTCCATCATCAGGAAGGGAAACAGCCGAAACTGGCGGATCAGCGGCAGCTCGAAAAAACCGTCCCACCAGGTTTGGTGGTTGCTGAAAAAGATCAGCGGATAGTGCTCCGTCTCGTCCAGAAACGCCTGGGCCCCCTCAACCCCGGCCACGTAAATGCCGCGAAAGTGCCGCCGAAACAGCCGCCGCAGGTAAAAGATCAGCAGCGCCGAAAGCAATTGATTGTGACGGGCGGGCAGCACGGGTGTTGGCCAGGTGAATCGGGGGCCTTGCCATTGCGGCGCAGCGCTCTATGGGATCGGGAGTGCCGACAGAAACACCCGATCCATCCCGCGTCAAAGCTGACTTTCTCAAGCTGCAAGCCGACCTGTGCGCGTGCTTCGAGCAGTTCGAGCGCAATGCCCGGCACGAGGCGACCCCCGCGCAGTTTCGCCGCGACGACTGGCAACGCCTCTCCGGCGGCAGCACGGGCCTGCAAGGCGAAGGCCGCACCCGCGTGCTCGAGGAAGGCGCGGTCTTTGAAAAAGCCGGGGTGAATTTCTCTGACGTGCGCGGCGAATCCCTCCCGCCCTCGGCAACGGCTCAACGCGCGCACCTGGCCGGGGCCCGCTACCGCGCGATCGGGGTCTCCGTCGTGGTGCATCCGCGCAACCCCCACGTGCCCACCTCGCACGCCAACGTGCGCTTCTTTCACGCCGATAAGCCTGGTGAAGTCAGCGTGTGGTGGTTTGGCGGTGGCTTTGATCTGACCCCCTACTACCCGGTCGACGCCGACATCCGCGCCTGGCACGAAGCCGCCCGGCAGGCCTGTGCCCCCTTTGGCGAGGACCTCTACCCGCGCTACAAGGCCGCCTGCGACGACTACTTCTACCTTCCCCACCGCAAGGAAACGCGCGGAGTGGGCGGGCTCTTTTTCGACGACTTCAACGGCCCCGGCTTCGAGCGCAGCCTGGCCTTCGCCCACGCCGTCGGCCGGACCTACGGGCAGGCCTACGCGGGCATCGTGGAGCGCCGCTGGCAGACCCCCTGGACCGAACGAGAGCGCGCGTTTCAAGTCTACCGGCGCGGGCGGTACGTGGAGTTCAACCTCGTCTACGACCGCGGCACGCTCTTTGGCCTGCAAAGTGGCGGGCGCATCGAGAGCATTCTCATGTCGCTGCCGCCGCAAGCCGGCTGGCAGTACCGCTTCGAAGCCCAGCCCGGCTCGCGCGAGGCCGCCCTGACCAAAGATTACCTGCGCCCGCGCGACTGGCTTGCGGAGCTTGCAGTCGAGCCCTAAGCTTTGCCCAGATGGAGGTAGTGGACACGATCACCTCGCGGGAGCGATTCCGGCGGGCCTGCCGCTGCGAGTCGCTCGAGCGACCGCCGGTCTGGATCATGCGTCAAGCCGGTCGCTATCTGCCCGAGTACCGCGCGCTCAAAGAAAAGCATACCTTCGTTGAGATGGTCCGCACGCCCGAGCTGGCCGTCGACGTAACCCTCCAGCCGCTCCGGCGCTTCGCCCTGGATGCCGCTATTCTTTTCAGCGACATCCTGGTGATCCCCGAAGCCCTCGGCGCACCCTACCGCTTTCGCGAGGAAGGCGGCATCGCCATGGAGCGCTTTCTCGACGCGCCCGACCGCCTCCAGAGCCTCGACCCCAGCGGTCTCGAAGAGAAGCTTGCCTACACGACACAGGCTTTGAGACGGCTGCGCGTAGCGCTCCAAGAGACCGCTGTGTTGGGTTTCTGCGGTGCCCCCTGGACGCTCGCGGTCTACCTGCTCGAAGGCGGCAGCGCGGCCAAAGGCAACGACGCTCGCGCCTTCGCCTACAATCAGCCCGAGCGCTTCGAAGCGCTGATGCAGACACTGGCCGGTGCCTGCGGTCGTTACCTGCGCTTGCAAGCCGAGGCCGGCGCGGATGCCCTGCAGATTTTCGACAGTTTCGCGGGCCTCTGCCCGGCCAGCGCCTACCACGAGCTTTCGCTTCGGTGGATTGCGCAGGTCGTCGCCCAGGTCCCTCCGGAAGTGCCCGTGATCGTCTTTGCCAAGGGCCAGGGCGGGAACCTCGGCGTGTTGCCGGCCTCCGGCGCGCAGGTGCACGGCCTGGACTGGACGGTCGACTTGCGCAAGGCCGCCGACCAACTGCCCGCCGACTGCGCCGTGCAGGGCAACCTCGACCCGGTGCTCCTGCAAACCACGCCCGAGCGCGTACGCGGGGCCACGCGGGCGCTGCTGAACTCGATGCGCGGTCGTCCCGGGCACATCCTCAACCTCGGTCACGGCATCCTGCCTGCCGGACGCATCGACTGCGTCGAGGCCCTGGTCGAAACCGCCGCCGACTTTGCCTGATGGACCTGCGCACCTCACCTTCCATCAACCTGGATTTGGTCCGCAAGTACAACCGGCCCGGTCCGCGTTACACGTCCTATCCGCCCGCCACGAAGTTTCGCGAGGACGTGGACCGTGAGGCCCTGCGCGCCTCTTTGCGCATGGGTGAGGGACCGCTCTCGCTCTACGTACACCTGCCCTTTTGCGAGAGCTTGTGCTGGTTCTGCGGCTGCAACACGATCATCACCCGCAATCGCGACCAGGCCGGGGAGTACCTCGCGCTGGTCGAGCAGGAGATCGAACGCGTGGCCGCCGAGAACCAGCCGTCCCGGCCCGTGGTACAACTGCACTTTGGTGGGGGCACCCCAAATTTCCTGACGCCGGAACAGATTCAACACCTCGGCGCGGTGCTGCGGCAGCACTTTCGCTTCGCCCCGGACTTGGAGGCCTCCGTCGAACTCGACCCGCGAACCCTGCGCCCGGACCACGTCGAGGCCTTTGCTGCGATCGGCTTCAACCGTGCGTCCTTTGGCGTACAGGACATTCACGCCGACGTGCAACAGGCCATCCACCGCCGACAGGATCCTTCGCTGAATCGCGCGGCCATGCAGCAGCTGCGTACCCACGGCTTTCAATCGGTCAACATCGACCTGATCTACGGGCTGCCCCACCAGACGCCGCAGAGCTTTACCGAAACACTGGCCGCCGTCACCGCCCTCAAACCCGATCGCCTGGCCGTCTTCAGTTACGCGCATGTGCCCTGGATCAAGCCGGCCCAAAAGCTCCTCGAACGCGCGGGCCTGCCCGATGCCGAGACCAAACTCGAACTCCTGCGCACCATTTACGGTCACCTGACCGCCTGCGGGTATGTACCCGTGGGCATGGACCACTTCGCCCGGGCCGACGACGAATTGGTCCGCGCGCAGCAGGCCGGCACCCTGCAGCGCAACTTCCAGGGCTACAGCACCCGTGGCGGGGCCGACATCTGCGCCTTCGGCATCTCGGCCATCTCGCAGACCGCCGGAACTTACTGGCAGAATTGCAAAAACCTGACCGACTACCGGTTACAGATTGAGTCCGGCCAGCTGCCGATCGAGCGGGGTCTGGTTCTGACCGAAGACGATTCCTTACGCCGTTGGGTGATCACCACGCTGATGTGCCAGCTTGAGTTGGACCCGAAAGCAGTCGAGGAACGGTTTCACGTGGACTTTTTCACCTATTTTTCAAACGAGCTGGATCGCCTCAAGTCACTCGAAGCAGACGGCCTGCTCTGCTGGCAACACGGTCGCCTGCGCGTACGCCCCGCCGGGCGTCTGCTCATTCGCAACATCGCCATGGCCTTCGACGCTTACCTGCCGAACGAGGCCACGACCGCCCCGCGCTATTCGCGCACCATCTAGCTTTGTCATTCGGCTGATTCCTGAACCATGGGACGTATTTTGGTAATCGGCGGCGGACCCGCCGGCCTGGTGGCCGGTTGGACGCTGCGCAAACAAGGCCACACACTGACCGTTCTGGAGGCGGGCACGCGTCCGGGCGGCTCGGTCCAGTCGATCCGCTCCAACGGGTTCCTGGCCGAAACCGGGCCCAACACCATGCAGGTGACCGAGCCGCAGACCCTGGAGTGGATCGCCGAAGTTGGCCTCGAATCGGAGCTGGTGGGCACGCGTCCCTTCGCCAAAAAACGCTTCATTTTGCGCCGAGGCACGCTCGTGCCCGTGCCAGAGTCGCCTTCGCAGGCGATCGGCTCGCCCTTGCTGAGTTTCAGCGGCAAACTCCGGCTGGCTTTTGAGTACCTTTCGCCTCCGCGCAAAGGGGGCACAGACGAGTCGCTGGCTGACTTCGCCCGGCGACGCGTGGGTAGCGAGTTCCTGCGCTACGCACTCGATCCGATGGTCGGCGGCATTTACGCGGGCGACCCCGAGGAGTTGTCCGTGCGCCATGCTTTTCCCAAAGTCTGGGCTCTCGAGCGCGATTACGGCGGCCTGATTAAAGGGGCCATGGCCAAGCGCCGTCAGCAAAAAGCCGACGAGGAAAGCGGCAAGCCCCGCTTCCAGGCTGGCAGCTGGAGCTTTCAAAACGGCCTGGAAACCCTGACCGCGCACCTGGCCACCGAACTGGGCGCCTCGCTCGTGCTCAAATCCCTGCTCAGCGAACTCAAGTGGGACGGCAAGCACTGGATCGCCAAATGGGAACAGCGCGACATGGCCATGGAAGGCAAGTTCGACGCGCTGCTGCTGGCCGCCCCGGCCTGGGCGCTCGGGTTGCTCCCCTTGCCCGATCCGTTGCCGCAAATCCTCCAACCGGTCTTCGAGGTGGACTACCCGCCGGTGGCCTCGGTCGTTGTCGGCGTGCCGCGCGAGGCCGTCCAACACGCCCTGGATGGCTTTGGTTTTCTCGTACCGCAGGCCGAGGGCCGGCGCATCCTGGGCACGCTCTTTTCCTCCAGCATCTTTCCGATGCGGGCCCCCAAGGACCACGTCACGCTGACCACCTATGTCGGCGGGAAGCGTCGGCCCAGTCTGGCCCAGCTGCCGCGCGAGGAGCTGCGCGAATTGGTCCTGGGCGAGTTGCGCGAACTGCTGGGCCTGCGCTCGGAGCCTGTTTTCGAGCAAATCACCACCTGGTCGCAGGCTATTCCGCAGTACAACGTGGGCTACGCCCGCGTGCTGGAGGCCGTGACACAGGCCAAGGGCGCCTTCCCGCGGCTGTATTTCTGCGGCAACTACATCGGCGGCATCTCGTTGGAAAAGACCATCCTGACCTCGCTGCGCACGGCGGCCGCCATTCACGAGCAGAGCGGCTCCCCCGTGGAAACGGACCCCGAATTGACAAGCCAACCCGCCGAGGGCTGATTGGGGCATGTCCGACAAGGCCGTTATCCTGCTCAACCTGGGTTCGCCGGATTCCACCAGCGTCAGCGACGTGCGGCGCTACCTGCGCGAGTTTTTGATGGATGGGCGCGTGCTGGACGCCCCGACGCCGATTCGCTGGGCCGTCGTCAACGGGCTCATCCTGCCCTTTCGCCCCAAGCAATCCGCGGAGGCTTACCGCCGTGTTTGGAAAGAGGACGGTTCGCCGCTGATCCTCACCAGCATCGCCGTACAGCAGGCGCTGCAGGCGCGGGTGGATGTCCCAGTGGAGTTGGCCATGCGCTACGGCAATCCCTCCATCCCGGAGGCGGTGCAACGCCTGAAAGCCAAGGGCACCCGCGCGCTCTACATCATTCCACTCTACCCGCACTATGCCATGTCCAGCTACGAGACTGTGGTCGTGCGCCTGATGGAGGAACTCGCCGCGCAAGCGCCGGAGATGCAGACGAGCCTGCTCCAGCCTTTTTACGACGATCCGGCCTACATCGAAGCGCTGGTCGAGTCGGCCCAGCCTTACCTGGAGGCTCCCTACGACAAACTGCTCTTCTCCTTTCACGGCATCCCCGAGCGGCACCTGCGCAAGAGCGATCCCTCACACGCGCATTGCCTGAAGTGTCCGGACTGCTGCAACAACCCCCACCCCGCACACGCCACCTGCTATCGCCACCAGTGCATGACCACGGTCCAGCGTTTCGTGCAAAGCGCCGGCATCCCCGAGGACAAGTACTTTGTCTCCTTCCAATCACGCCTGGGCCGCGACCCGTGGCTAACGCCCTACACCGACAAGACCCTCGAGCGCTTCGGCCAGGAGGGTGTTCAGCGCTTGCGCGTGATCTGCCCGGCCTTCGTTTCGGATTGCCTGGAGACGCTCGAGGAAATCTCGATGGAAGGGCGCGAATCTTTCCTTGAAGCCGGCGGCAAGGACTTTGAGCAGATCCCCTGCTTGAACGAGCATCCCGCCTGGATCGGCTTCCTGAAGGACCGCATCGACGCCTGGCAGTCCGCTCTGCCGACGTCGGGCGCGCCCACCGCCACTGCCGAACCTGCCGCCGTTTCCTAACGCGCTACCGTCAACCCGCGACCATGTTCGACCTCAGCGACCAGACCCTGATGCTGCTTGGCGGGTTGCTGTACCTGCTGGCCTTCGCCGTGGTCGCCATCGACCTGCGGCGCCACCTGCCGGGAGCCAAACCGCTCTTCCGCACGCTGCTGATCTGCGGATTCAGCTTCCAAAGCTTGGGCCTGTACGCCCGCGGCGTGGCCGACGAAGCCATCCCCGTGCAGAATTTTTTCGAGATCCTGCAAGTCATCTCCTGGTCGGCCGTCCTGGTGAGTTTTATTTTTCAGCCGGCCTTCCACCTGCGCTTCACCGACGTTTTAAGCGCCGGCCTGGCCGGGTTGCTGGGTGTGGGCGCTTTCGCCTTCGACAGCAGCCCGCCCGCCCTGCCCGAGCCTGGCAACGACAATCCCTGGGTCGCCTTTCACGCAGTCCTGGCGGTCTCCAGTTACGGCATTTTTGCCGTGCTCGCGCTGACCTCGCTGATGTACCTGCTGCAACACTTTGCCCTCCAGCGCAAACGCGTGGGCCGCCTGTTCACACGGCTGCCCGCCATCGCCAAGCTCGAGGAAGTCAACAGCCGGCTGATCCTTTTTGGAGTCACGTTGTTCTCCGTCGGCGTGGCCATCGGCGCGCTGAATTTGCTGAGCGCGGCCTCGACTCTGGGCGTTCTCAAACTGGCCATCGCCCTGGGGGTCTGGGCCAGCTACGCGGTCTTGCTCTACCTGCGGCAGAGCCAAAGGCTGTTCGGCGCGCCCTTCGCGTGGGCCTGCCTGCTCCTGTTTGTCCCGGCGCTGATAACGCTCAAACCCCTGACCATTTCCACGCAGGATGCCCGCCTCGATCCGTCGATCACGGCCCCCGCGAATGAGCCCAACCACTAAACAGATCTTTGTCGTCGGCAGTTCCCACCGCACCGCACCCCTGAAGGTGCGTGAGCAGATGGCGCTGCCCGAAGATCTCAAGGCGCAACTGACCCAGCGCTTGGACCGTCTCCAAGGGCTCGACGAATGGTTGCTGCTGAACACCTGCAACCGCGTTGAGCTCTATCTGGTCGGCGAGCCCTCCTCCCTCCCCCAAAACGCAGCCCAAACCCTCACCGAACTACACGGCATCGAGCCGGAGTTCTTTTGGCTGCACGCCTACAAACAGGCCAACGAGGACAGCGTGGGCCACGCCTTCGAAGTCGCCGCCGGGCTGGATTCACAGATGCTGGGCGAGACCGAAATTCTCGGTCAGATGAAGGCCGCCTACGCCGAAGCCCAGGACCGCCGCAGCGTTGGGCCACTGCTCAATCGCCTCTTCCAAAAGGCCTTTCAAGCGGCCAAATGGGCGCGTACGCACACCGGTATCGGCCGCGGGCAAGTCAGCATCGGCAACATCGCCGCAGAACTGGCCGAGCGCATCTGCGGTGAGCTGACCAACGCGCGTATCCTGCTGGTAGGTAGCGGCGCGGCGGGCGAAAAGACCGCGCAAGCCCTCCTCAGCCGGGGTGCCAACGCCCTCACCGTGACCAGTCGTACCGCCGCCCACGCGTCGGCTCTGGCCGGACGGCTGGACGCCACCGCCCTGGACTTCGAGACCTTCGAGCGCGCTCTCTCCCAGTACGACGTCGTGATTGGCTCGACCTCCGCCCCGGGCAACATCATCACGCGCAAGGCCATCCGCGCAGCTATGCGCAAGCGCCGTACCGTCCCGCTCTTTTTGATCGACCTGGCCGTGCCCCGTGACATCGAGCCGTCCTGCGCGCGCCTGCCCAACGTTTACCTCTACAACCTCGACGATCTGTCGGACGTGGCCAACGAGAACCTCAAGCTGCGCGAAGCCGAAGTGCAAGCCTGCCGCCAGGCCCTGCGCGAACGCGCCACCCATTTCTGGAACGAGGCCATCCGTCGCCAATCGCCCCGCCCCTCCACCAACGCCGATAGCAGTGAAGCCACGGTGACTTCGGAGCGAAGCTAGGCACGCATCGTCGTCAGCAGCCACTGGCCAGCGGTCATGGTCCGTTCCTGACCGAGCATGCGGTGCAATTCGGTGGCAACGCCGGCGAAGTTCGAGGCGGTCGACGGGACCGCCAGGAGGTCCCGCAAGAGCGCACCCATGCGCGCCGGTTTCGCCGCCCTCTGCAGGTGCTCCGGATACACCATCTTATCCAGTAGCAAATTTGCCATGCCGAGGTACTCGACCTTCGCCACCATCCGTCCGAAGCGATAGGTCAGCGGATGGGCAACGTAGGTGATCGCCCCGGGGATGCCCGCCAGCGCGCAGCACAGCGAGATCGTGCCCGAGGTCGTCAGCACCGCCGCCCCCTGGGCTCCGGCCTCGCGCGGGCGCAGACGAACCCGCTCGCATACTCCAGGCGGCACGGCTTCCAGCAGACTCTCCAGTTGAGCCCGCAGCGCCGCGTCGGGGAAAAGCACCGTTGCCGAGCGCTCACCCCCGTTCTGCAAATACCAGGCAAAGCTGCCCAAAAGCCTGGGGAAAATCCTCCCGACGGCTTGCCGCCGACTGCCGGGAAACAGCAAGACGTCTCCAGATTCTGAATACGTCAGCGGGTTCACAAAATCCGGCTCCGCGAACGGATGCCCCACGAAGGTCACCGGCAGCTGCGTGTCGGCGTAGCACTCCACCTCGAAGGGAAAGATCACCGCCAGCGCGTCGAGGTCACGCGCCATGGTGAAGCGCCGCTTTTGCTTCCAGGCCCAGATTTGCGGGCTGATGTAATACAGGACCCGCACATCGCCCCCACCCTTGACCGACACCCCGCGCTCGCGCAGCGCCTTGGCCAGGCGCAGATTAAAGCCCGGATAATCCACCAGGCACACCGCCTTCGGCCTGTATTCAGAAATCCAGGACAGCACCCGCTCGAAGAGGCGCTTGAAGTAGCCGTAGTGCCTGAGCACTTCGACCAGGCCAACCACCGAAGCTTCCGTCAGATCGAAAAGCAATTGCGCGCCAGCGGCCTTCAGGTCCCCGCCGCCAATCGCGCAAACCCGCAGCGTCGGTTCCACCACCAGGGACTCGCGCACCATCCGCGCCGCGTGCTGATCGCCCGAGTGCTCGCCGGCGACGACCAGCAGATCAACCGCGCCGCGCGCGGGCGCCTCAAGGGTCTCAGGCACAGGCGGCAACGCGGACATGAGGGCCTACGGATGTTGCGCGGCGCGCGCTTTTTCCAGCCCCTCGCGAATCTGCTCGGTGATGCGGATGGCCAGCTCCAGTGCCGAGCGTCCCAACGTGCCCGACACTTTGGGCTGAGCGTGACGCGCCACCGATTCGATGAAGGAGGCGATTTCAATTTTCAGCGGCTCGCCCTTGTCGATCGGGATGTCCTCCATCTTGAGGTTGCCCGACTCCGTGCGCACGAGGTGCCCCTTCTGATTCATGAAGTCCAGCGAGAGGTAGGTGCGTGGCTGGAAGACCCGAATCTCGCGCACCTTCTTGAGGCTGACCCGGCTGGTGTTGAGGTTGGCCACCGCCCCGTTGGCAAAGGTGATCCGCGCGTTGGCGATGTCCTCCGAGGCCGAGAGCACGTCCACGCCGATCGCTTCCACGCGTTCCACCGGCGCGCGCACCAGCTGCAGGACTACGCCGATGTCGTGTATCATCAAATCCAGGACAACGCCCACCTCCGTTCCCCGCGGATTGAACGGCGCCAACCGGTCAGCCGTGATGAAGCGGGGGTCTTCGACGGTCTGTTCCAAAAAGCCCATCACCGGGTTGTAGTGTTCAATGTGACCCACCTGCACCAGCCGGTCATGCCGGCGCGCGGCGGCCAGAATCGACTCCGCCTGCGCCAGCGAAGCGCACAGCGGTTTTTCGATCAACAAGTGGCAGCCGGCTTCCAGCAGGGGCAGGGCCACCTCGTGGTGCCGGTCGGTCGGGACGACCACACTGACCGCATCGCAGGCTGCGCCCATGGCCTCCAGCGACTCGAAACGCGGGCACCCCCGCGCCTCGCAGATCTCCGCCGCCCGCGCGTCGTCAATTTCATAAACGCCGGCCAGTTCGCAGGTATCCAGCGCTTCGTAAATGCGCGCATGGTGCTGCCCCAGATAGCCGACACCAGCCACGCCACAGCGCAGTTTCGCCCCCTCGCTCATGGCTCTGAGGTAGAGCCCGCATCCGCCCTCGGCAAGCGAAAGGACGCCGGCGCTGCCTCCAAGCCGCCCTCGCGCAACACCATCTGCCGCGAGGTACGCGCGGCAAAGGCCGGATTGTGCGTCACCAGAATCAGGCTCACGCCCTCGTCCGCCACCAGTCGCAGAAAGGTATCCATCACCCCGGCGGCGGTGTGCTCGTCGAGGTTGCCCGTCGGCTCGTCCGCCAGCAACAGCGCAGGCGCATTGATCAGGGCGCGCGCAATGGCCACGCGCTGACGCTCGCCCCCGGACAGCTTGGCCGGACGCTGCCGCAAGCGCTCACTCAGACCGACCTGCTTGAGCAGGCCCCGGGCACGTTCACGCTCGGGCGTGCCAACGCTGCCCCGCATCCGCGCAGGCAACAGGACATTCTCCTCGGCGTTGAGTTCGGGCACCAGGTAGTAGGACTGAAAGACCAGGCCCATCTGGCGGCAGCGGCGCTTTGCCAGCCACGCCGCAGAGCGCTTCTCAATCGGCTCCCCCTGCCAAAGTACCGAGCCGCTGCTGGGACGCTCCAGCCCGGCGAGCAGGTTGAGCAACGTCGTCTTGCCCGCGCCGGACTCGCCCCGGATAGAAACGCTCTCGGCCGCGCAAACGCTCAGGTCGATGCCCTCGAGCACCTCAATCGCGCCGCTGGGTCCGTCAAAGCGCTTGCCCAGCGAGCGGCATTCCAGCAACCCCGCCTCATTCATACCGCAAGGCCTCCGCCGGTCGCAGCCGCGCCGCCAGCAGCGCCGCAATCGAACTGCCCGCCACCGCCGCGCCAATGCCGATCAGGACCGACAGGCCCAGTTCCATCGGGTCGTTAAAGACCGGCAATTCCACGAACTGGTAGAAGTCGTAGATCAAGTCCTCGTTGCCGCCAATGCGCGCGAGCACCCGCGTGATCGGCGAACGAAAATCCAGCAGCAGCAACCCCGCCCCCACCCCGAGCGCGGAGCCCGCCAACCCCAGAAAAAGCCCCTGCATCACAAAGACGCTCGCCACGCTGCGTCGTCGTCCGCCCAACGCCCCCAGCAGCCCGATCTCGCGCGTCTTGCGCACCACCGTTGTGATCATGAAGACGGTGATGTTGAAGACGGCCACGAACAGGATCACCGCCGTGATCAGCGAAATGAAAACCTTCTCCAACCCGAGAATGAAGAGCTTGCTCTGGTTGAGTTCGAGCCAGGTCAGCGCCCGCACAAAGTCCGGCAACTGCGTGTTGAGTGCGCGCGCGACGCTCGGGGCTTGATCGGGATCGCTCAGGCGCAGGGCCACCGCATGGGCTCGCTCGCCGGCAAAGCCGTAGAGGTCGCGCATTGTGCGCAGGGTGACCAGCAAGGTGTTTTCGTCGACCTCCGACCAGCCGGTTTCAAAAACACCGACGACCTCCAGTTCGACCGGCAGGAGCAGCTCCTCGCCCTCGTTCAACAGCTCCGGCGAGAACACCTCGATCACGCTGCCCACGTCGGCACGCAACTTCCGCGCCAGCCCCCTGCCGATCAGGACCCGCTCATCGTCGAGGTCCTCCAACGTAATGCCCTGCGGGAGATACTCGTTCACCGGCAGCACCTGCGCCTCGGCGTTCACATCGATGCTGCGCACCACCGGGAACGTCGGATAGGTTCGCCCGCCGACGCTGTGCTGAATCATGACCGGCCCCTGAATGTACGGATTGGCTGCTTCCACACCGTCCAGCGTACGGGCCATCTGGACGATGGACTCCGGGTCGCTCAGAATGCCGTCGCCGTGCACCTCGATGTGCCCATAGCGGTCGACCATCTGCTGGCGTATCTCGCGCTGAAAGCCATTCATCAGGCCCAGCACCACGACCAGCAGCCCCACGCCCACGGCTACCCCGCCCAAGGACACCAGCGCGAAAAACGACACCGTCCGCCCGCTGGGAAAGAGCTGCTTGAGCGCAAGGTACAGCGGCCAGGGCATCACTTTGAAAAATCTAGAAGAAAGCGTTCAGAAGCCGCAAGGCAGTGACCGCACCCGCCTCGGTCACGTCGCCTTACCCGCTGGGCCTGAGCGAAGGGAAGAGGATCGTATCGCGAATGTTGGCCGCACTGCTCAGCAAGATGACGAGCCGGTCGATGCCCACGCCCATCCCGCCCGCCGGGGGCATGCCGTGCTCCAGCGCGGTCAGAAAATCGTGGTCAATGCGGTGGACCTCTTCACCGGCCTGTTGTTCAAACATTTCGCGCTGCTGGTCGGGGTCGTTTTGCTCCGAGTACGCTGGAGCGATCTCCTGCCCGTTGATGCAAAGCTCGAAGACGTCCAGCACGCTCGGGTCCTCCGCGTTCAGCTTGGCCAGCGGGCACAACTCGCGCGGAATGTGCGTGACGAAGGTCGGTTGGATCAACGTCGGCTCGATGAGCTTTTCAAAGACGTCGTTGGTCACCTCGAAGTCCTCCAGCTGCGGGTTGACCTCGATGCCCAGCCTGGCGCAGGCGGCGAGCTTCTCGTCTTTACCGCGGCTGAACCAATCGGCATCGCCGGTGGCCTCGAGGATCAGGTCCTTATAGCGCGCCTCGCGCCATTCGCCACCCAGCTCGATGACTTCGTCGCTGTCCGGTCGCGCAACCTGGGTGGTGCCCAGCACGTTGTCGCAAATGCGATGCACGATCGCGCGGATCAGTTCCATCATGCCGCGAAAGTCGGTGTAGGCCTGGTAAACTTCGAGCATCGTGAACTCCGGATTGTGCCGACGCGACAGACCTTCATTGCGAAAGATTCGTCCCAGCTCGAAGACCCGGTCAAAGCCGCCGACGAGCATCCGCTTCAAGTACAGCTCCAGCGCCACACGCAGGTTGAAGTCGAAGTCGAGCGCGTTGAAGTGCGTGATGAACGGACGCGCCGCCGCACCGCCCGAAACGCTTTGCAGGCACGGCGTCTCCACCTCCACAAAGTCGCGCTCCCAGAGCAGCTCGCGGATTTCGCGCACAATCGCACTGCGTTGGAAAAAACGGTCGCGCGAGGTTCGGTTGACGATCAGGTCGAGGTAACGCTGCCGGTAAATCTGGTCTGGGTCGGCCAGCCCATGCCACTTCTCCGGCAGCGGGCGCAGCGACTTGGCCACCAGTGCATAGGCGCTCACGCGCACGGTGATCTCGCCGGTCTTCGTCTTAAAAAGCGTGCCCGTTGCTCCGATGAAATCGCCCAGGTCGAGCTTCTTAAAGTAGGTGTTGTAGGCGCCCTCGGGCAGCGCGTCCCGCGTCACGTACAGCTGAATCTGCCCGGCCCGGTCCAGTAGCTTCACGAAGCAGGCCTTGCCCATCAGCCGGAAGGTCACAATGCGCCCGGCCACCGAAACCTCGGGACCGGTTTCGCCTTCGGCCAACTCGGTTTCGGGATACAGCGCGAGGGCCTCCGCCGAGCTGTGGGTGGCGTCCCAGTTGGCGCGGAACGGATCGCGGCCCTCCGCGCGCAACTGCGCGAGCTTCTGCCGGCGCACGGCCAGCACATCGGTTTCGTTGGTTGCGGGTGGTTGGGATTCGCTCATTGCGTCTGCGGCAAACCTGCGAACGTGGCCTTTACTCGCCAGAGGCGCAAATGTAAAACCTCCCCAACGCTGCGCTCCCCGTCGCACCATGTTCACCCTTTCCCTCGCCCAACCGCTGGTCGCGCTCAGCGTCGACCTGTGGCAGACCGTGTTCGCCATCGCGGCCCTGGCCATCCTCGCCTACCACTTCTGGGAGGGCTGGTCCAGCGGCCTGACCCGCAAGCTGGCCACCCTTTCGGCCATGGTCATCGCCTTTGGCGTGGGCTGGCTCGGCGCATCCTTTTGGGGCGGGCTCGTTGCCACGGACTCGCCGTTTCCACGGCCCCTGCTCAACGTGGTCGCGGGTGCGGCCGCCGGCATTGTCACCTTCATTGTTTTGTTACTGCTCGCATTGCTGCTGACGCAACCCACCAAAAAGAAGGACGGCGCCGCCACCAAGCTGCTGTGGGGTATCGGTGGGGGCGCGGTCGGCCTGTGCGTCGGCGCGATCTGGATCATCCTGGCGGCCTCGCTGATTCGTTTTTCGGGCACGCTGGCCGAAGCCGGTGCCACGCTGCACAACCTCACCCAGCCAGCCGAAGAGACCGCCGACCCCGAGGGTGGCGACACCGACCTGCCCACCTACCTCGCCCAAGCCCTGCGCGCCGCCGAAGCCGTCGAGAACGTCCCCTTCGCCGACCTGCTCGACGCCTTCGATCCGATTCCCGAAAAAGCCCACCGCCTCGTCGAGAAAATAGCCCGCATCACCACCGATCGCGAAGCCCTGTACTGGCTCTCCGAAGATGACGCCGCCCAGCGGTTGCTGGAAAACGAGGTCCTCGTCCAAGCCCTCAACGATCCGCAAATCCGCGAGCTGGCCCGCCAGAAACGCTTCTCCGAATTACTTACCCACCCCCGCATCAAGCAACTCACCGAAGATGAGACCATCCTCGAGCAGTTGAACACCTTCGACTTCGAGGCTGCCCTCGACCGCGCCTGGGAACGCCGCGACGAACTGCCCACCGTCCCCGAACCGGAGTGAGGCTACGCTCCCACAAGCCCCTGGCCTAGGTCTCCTACAAGGTAGTTCCGGCCCTGCCTCCAAATGCCTCCGGACGATATTGCTGACAGCATGATGCGGTACCTTGCGTTCCTCGCCCCGCGGGTTGCGGTAACCTTACGGATAACCCTGACGGACCTGCTGCAAAACGGCTGGGGCTAGGCCGTTGGCCTGGCGCTCTGGTCGATCTGCTGTACATCGCAGACCGTTGGGAGCGCGCCGACACCACGCCCCCCTAGCCTTCCCGCTTCCGTCCCTGGACCAACGACCCCGGACTCCCGACCCCTTCAAATCCAGGGGCGCTGGTGCCAGGAGAGCCCCCGGGCGACCTCGCGCGCGAAAAAGGGTCCGCGAAACACCATGCCCGTATAGGTCTGCACAAGGGTGGCGCCAGCGTCGATGAAGCGCCCCGCACCGGCAATGTCGAGGATTCCGCCCGAGCCGATGATGGGCAGCTTCCCCTCGGTCTGGCGCGAGATGTAATTGACCACTTCCAGCGAACGCGGGTGCAGCGGACCGCCACTCAAGCCGCCGGCTTCCTCGATCTCGCGAAAGCGCCCCGGCCGCGAGACCGTCGTGTTGGTCGCCACGATGCCCGAAAACCCTTTTTCGATCACCGTTTCCAAAATCGCGTCCAGCTGCCGGAAGGACTCGTCCGGTGAAATTTTTACCAGGATCGGCAGGGGGGCTTCGCTCCGTTTTTGTGCGTGTGCCTCACGGGCCTCGCGTAAAACATCCAGCAAGTGCCCCAGTTGACCGGGCCCCTGCAAACGCCGCAGGTCCGGCGTGTTCGGGCTGGAAACGTTGACGGTGATGTAATCGGCGTGGTCGGCCAGGAGGCTGAAGCTGGCGCGGTAGTCTTCGGCCGCCTGGTCCAGCGCAGCCGCCTTGCTCTTGCCGATGTTGATGCCCAGAGGAATGCGCCGGCGAGCTTTGGCCGGTTGACGCTGAAGCAGCGTGGCCAGCGCCTCGGCCCCGTGGTTGTTGAAGCCCATCCGGTTGATCAACGCCTGGTCCTTCTTGTAGCGAAACAGGCGCGGGCTCGGGTTACCGGGCTGTTTCTGATGCGTCACCGTTCCGATTTCCGCATGGCCAAACCCCAGCGCGGCCATCACCGGCCAGACCTCGCCGTTCTTGTCCCAACCCGCGGCCAGGCCGACCACGTTGGGAAAACGCAGCCCAAAGCACTCGATCGGTTGCCCGCCGCCGGCCTGGTTGGCCCATTCCAAAACGCGCGTCAGCGGACCCAGCGCCTTGAGCAGTTTCAACGCACCTAGGGCCTGCTGGTGGGCCCGTTCAGGCTCCAGCCGGAAAAACGCCGGTCGCACGAGCTTTTCGTAAAACAGTCCCATGGGTGTGGATGAAGACCGCAATGCTCCGGCCAAAGCGAGCCCTTTTCACTCAGCGCAAAAGCAGGAAAAATGCCTTTGACTTGCCTTCGCGCAACTGAATAGCTCCCCTCGACCAGCGCCCCGGAGCGCGTTGCGATGCCATCCATCGCCCGCCCTGACTACCCTTACCTGACCCGTTTCTTTCCGGATTCAATGGCCAAGACTTCGCCCAAACTGACCTGGTGCATCGCCCGCTTCGGCGAGGACATGAACTGGTGGGTCCAGGAGACCAGCGACCCTGTGCGCTGGGACATTGACGGACTCAGCATCGTCGACCCGCGCCAAATGCAGCACATCCTCGACCTGGTCGACCCCCTGCGGGAGTTCGGCTTCGACTCCGAGGTGCTCGAATCGGCTTTCTTCAAGTTCGCCATCGACAAGAAGGTCGACGAGGACAGCATCCGCCTTGCCCGCACCAAGGAACTCATCACCGAGTCCGATGACCAGCTCTTCGGTCTGCCCGACATCCTCGACGAGGAAAAGGGTCCTTACGCGGATCTGCTCGACCACGTCACCCGCCTGCGCGTCAAGCTGCTCAACGATGCCTTCGATTTTGAGCAGAAGCTCACCGTCGAGGAACTTGAAGAAGAACTGCGCGAGGAGCAGAACAACAACTTTCTGGAAGGGCGCGCTACCCACGTCTTCAACGAGATCTGCCAGATCCTTGAGTACGTGCCCGAAGGGTTCTCCCTCGACGACGAGGAGGAGGAAGAAGCCGCGCCCAAGAAAAAGTCCGAGCCCGCCGAGGATGAGCTGCCCGACTTCGAGGACGACGAGACCATCGAAGAAGACGAAACCATGCGCTGGGATGAGGACGAGGACGAAGACGAGGATGACGAAGAGGGCGAGAGCGAAGATAGCGACGGCGATGAAGCCAAAGAGGAGGCGCCTGCTCCCAAATCTCGCAAGCGCAAGTAGGCCCCCGCGTAACCCGTTTTGAAAACCTCCGCTGCCGTCCTCTGCTGCGTGCTGGCGCTGGTCCTGTGCCGGGCCACGGACGCGTCCGCGCCGGCCGCCTCGCTCGACTTAGAGCCCTTTGGCCTGCAGCCGGACACCTCTCTGGACCACACGCAGCTCCTCAACCGCGCCTTCCGCAAGGCTCGGGAGAACGGTCAGTCGGTCGTCCTGCCCGCGGGCAGCTTGCAGTTCCAGGGGGTCGTACGCGTCCAGGGAATCGACGTGTCCGGCCAGGGCCCTGGCACCGTGCTCATCCCCACCGACTCCCGCCACGCCCAGCTGCGCTTGCTCGGAAACGCCAGCCTGCGCCAGTTGACGATTGAGGAGGCACCCGCCGCGCGAAAGCCGGCCAACTTGCCGCGGTCCTTTCTTGTTCTTGATAAGGCCGATGGCGCGGCCCTGGTGGACTGCCGGCTGATCGGAGTCAACTCCGGCGTGGAGGTTCGCGCTTCGTCCAACTTCCAGATTCGCGCCAACACTTTTAACAACTTCCACGGCGCTGCCATCCGGATCGTGAACGGCTCGCACGGCGGAACGATCCACGCCAACCAGATCGAAGGCCGAGGCCACGGCATCGAAGTCTTCTCAAGCGACGACCAGCCCGAGGCCAGCCGCAACCTGCAGATCTCCGGTAACCGGATCGGCCCGGCAGACTACGGCTCCGACGTCCGCGGCGGCGGCATCCTCGTGTTCGGCGGCAACACCATCCAGATCTCCGGCAATCAGATCGAGTCCCGGGACGGGCCCGGCATTCTGGCTGGTCACGACCCCAACCGCGTCAGCCAGCCCGCCACAGACATCCTCATCCAGGGGAACCAGATCCTCGACGCCGGTTCCGACATCGGCGACACCGCTGCCGCCATCATCCTGACCGGCGCTTTCAACTTCCCCCTGGTCAACGTCCGCGTCACCGGCAACCAGATCGTGCGCAGCCGACAGAACGCCGTCGACGTGATCGGCGTCGCCCACAACGTCACCATCGAGGGCAACGATTTCAGCGAGATCGGCGGCTACGGCGTCTTCGGACAGGGCGAGGACCTGCGTGATATTTTCATACGCAGCAACAGCTTCATCGGACTGCACAACGGCGCCATCCGTCTGGAACCCGGCGAGGAGGGTGTCTTCGACATCGCCGGTAACTACCTGCGCGACCTCAACCGCGCCGGCAACTCCTGGGAGGACGCCATCCACTTTTTCGAGGTGCGCGGCAACGTGTTTACCCTGCGCGTGCGTCACAACATTCACCTCGACCCCAACGACGAAGAGCTACTCGAGTACTTTGTCCAGGCTGAGGACACCGACTTCGAGCCCATTTTCATCGATAACCTCACGCCCGACGAAAATTTCATCGGCCCGTGACCGTGGTCCGTTGATGGCGCTTCGTTTCTGCATCCTGCGGGTAAGGCAGAACCGCGCGAGCCTCCCCGTGTGAAGATCAGCCTCCAAGCTCAGGCCCTACCGGGCATGCCCACACCCTCGCTGCCTGCACATCGCTCTCGGGTCGAGGTCACTCGACAGAATCGTTATCCGGTAAGCTCGTTTTCTTGTCCCGCAATCGCGCCGGCAAAGTAAGTCAGGATGAGGTCGGCACCAGCACGTTTGATGGCCAGCAGGCTTTCGTCGCGGCAACGCTCCAAGTCCAGCCAACCCGCCTGGGCCGCCGCGTGAAGCTGTGCATACTCACCGGAGACCTGGTAGGCGGCCAGCGGCAGCCGGGTCGCCGTGCGCAGTTCGCGAATAATGTCCAGATAGGGCCCCGCCGGTTTCACCATCAAAACGTCGGCGGCCTCCGCTTCATCCAGCAATGCCTCCAGCAGCGCCTCGCGTGGGTTGGCCGGGTCGAGCTGATAAGTCGCCTTGCCCAGCAGGCTCGTGCCAGCGGCTTGCGCACTGCCCACCGCGTCGCGAAACGGTCCGTAGTAGGCCGACGCGAATTTCGCCGCGTAGGCGAGAATCCCCGTATGCGTGTGCCCGGCCTCGTCGAGGATCTCGCGGATTGCGCCCACGCGCCCGTCCATCATGTCCGAGGGCGCGACCCAGTCCACGCCCGCTTCCGCCTGCAGCAGCGCCATCCGACAGAGCACCTCCACGGTCGCATCGTTGTCGACGTCGCGCCCGTCCTCGGTCAGCAGACCGTCGTGGCCATGGGTCGTGTACGGGTCGAGAGCCACGTCGGTAATGACGACCAGTTCCGGCACCGCCGTTTTCACCGCCCGCACGGCCCGCAGCACCAGCGTTTCCGGATTGAGCGCCTCCTCGCCCCGCTCGGATTTCAACGCGGCCTCCAGTGCGGGGAAGAGCGCCACGCCTTGCAGCCCCAGGGCGAACAACCGCGCGCACTCCTCGCACAAAGCCTCCACCGGCCAACGCTGCTGCCCCGGCAGCGGCGCGATCGGCTCAGGCGTCCCGTTTCCGTCGATGACAAACAGCGGCTGAATCAGGTCCGAGGGATGGACCCGCGTCTCGCGCACCACCGCGCGCAGCGCCGCCGTTCGTCGCAGGCGTCGAGGCCGACGCGGCAAATTCAGGCCAAAGGCTTCCTTCTCCTCCATGCAGGGCACCGTAGGCGGCCCACCCCAAAAGCCAAAGCGAAAGTCGCCGCGGCCTTCCACCGTTGCCGCAAGCTCGACCGGGCGCTGTACTGAGCGCATGACGCAACCCCCTCAGGTCAAGGGCATTCGCCCGATGATTCCCGTCCCCAACCTCCAGACGACGCTGGCCTTTTACTGCGATGTTTGCGGTTTCCAGGTCGTGATGGACGATCCGGCCTACGGCATCGTCGAGTGCGACGGCCACTCCATTCACTTCGTCCCGGTCTCTGAGGACGTCCACCGCAAGGTCCAGGGCCACGTAGAGTTTTACGTCGAAGTGGCCAACGTCGACGCCTACTGGGAGACCCACCTTAAAGCCCACCAGGCAACCCACACCATGCGCGCGCCTTTCGACCGCGAGTATGGGATGCACGAAGCCCACGTGGCCGATCCCGACGGTGTCCTCATCTTTTTCGGGCATCGAATCAGTGGATAGTCGCGGGCGCCCAGCCCACAGAATCGCTTGCCCTGGCGGTGGCAGGGTGAAACCTTCACTGGCAGCATGCCGATAAAACTCCACGACACGTTTACGCGCACCATCCGCCCGTTGACCGCCCAGGGCGACGACCCGCTAGGCTTTTATCTCTGCGGTCCCACCGTCTACGGGCCGGCGCACATCGGCAATTTCCGCACCTTCGTCAACAGCGACGTGCTGCGACGCGTACTGGAGGTCTCCGGCGAAACCGTTCGCCTCGTGCGCAACGTCACCGACGTCGACGACAAGACCATTCGCCAAAGCCAGGCGGTCGGCCAACCCTTGATCACCTTTACCCGTCACTGGACCGAGAAATTTCACGCCGATTGCGCCGCGCTTAACCTTCTTCCCCCCGCTGAGGAGCCCCGCGCCACCGAACACATCCCCGAGATGATTCGCTTGGTGGAGCAGCTCATCGAGCGTGGGCACGCCTACGTCGCCGAGGACGGTTCGGTCTACTTCCGCATCGCCTCCAAGCCCGACTACGGCAAGCTCTCCCACCTCGACCTGGAGCAACTGCGCACCCAGGACACCACCAGCAGCGGGGCCGTCAACACCGCCGACGAGTACTCGCGCGAGCACATTCAGGATTTCGCTCTGTGGAAAGCGCGCAAGCCCGAGGACGGCGACAACTTCTGGCCCAGCCCCTGGGGCGAAGGCCGTCCCGGCTGGCACCTGGAATGTTCGGCCATGAGCATGCGCTACCTCGGCGAAACTTTCGACCTGCACGGCGGCGGGGTGGACCTATGCTTCCCGCACCACGAAAACGAAATCGCCCAGAGCGAAGGTGCCACCGGCAAACCGTTTGTCCGGCACTGGTTTCACGGCGCCTTCCTCATTGTCCAAGGCCAGAAAATGTCCAAAAGCCAGGGCAACTTCTGGACGCTCGACGACGTCATGCAAACGGGCTTTTCGCCAATGGTTCTGCGCTACGCGTTGATCGCCGGGCACTACCGTCAGCAACTCAACCTGACCGAACACGGCCTGCAGGCCGCCGCCAGTGCCCTGGCCAAGATGGAAAAGGCCATCGCCCCGCTCTTGGAAGCCTGCAAACTCAGCTCCGACGACTTTCGGGCGTTGATCCGACCCACCCCGCAGGCCACCACCGGCGTCTTCGAAGGTGCCTGGCGCGCCCTGGCTGACGACCTCAACGTGCCCGGCGCCCTGGGTGAAATTTTCATCGCCCTCAAGCACCTGGGCGACGACACCGACTTCCATGCGCTCGCCGTCAAGGGGCAGCTCGAGGCCTTCGGCGGCATCCTGTACGCGCTGGGCCTGGAGTTGTTTACCGAAACCGCCGCACCGGTCGCCGAAGCCCCTGCCGAGGTCGTTGCCCTGGCCGAGGAGCGCTGGCAGGCCAAGCAGCAACGGGATTTTGCCGCCGCCGACCGCCTCCGCGACGCCATTGCCGACACCGGCTGGAAAGTGGTCGACCGCAAAGACGGCTACGCCCTCGAACCGGCTTAGGGCACTTCACCATCCCAAAACCACCTTGGTTTGAATGCCGAGTTGCCGTGATTTCGAATCATGAAAACGACCGCGGATACTCCCAACAAAGCCTTCTCAGCATGGATCCGCATCACCAAGGCCAAGCCCAAACGCGAGGCCATCGCCAATTTCGCCAACTCTGCCTGCGTGCAGCATCACCGGGCCGGGCGACAGCATGCGGACAGCCATCTTGACCAGATGGCAGGGTTGTGAGCGCGTCCGCGAACCACGATACCTTGTCGCCCCTAGAACGAACCCCAAAAGAAAACCCGCACCCCCGGCGGTACCGGTCGGTGCGGGCTTCACAAGGGAAGGGAGAAAACAAACTTTAGCGCAGGCGACGGCGCACAAACGCTCCGGCAAGGGCAAGCAGCCCAAAAAGAGCGCTGACGGTCGTCGGCTCGGGAACGTGCACAAAAAAGTTCCCGCCGAGCGTTTCCGCCGTGAAAATCTCCATCACGATTTCACCGTCGGAAACTTCATCCGAGGCAAAACCGGCCACGTTCAACCCGAACAGGTCTGTTTCCGGGTTCGTGCCGAAGTCGCCCAGCGTGCCGTCGCCCCAGGCTTCCGGCAGATTCAGAAACTGAATGACCGAGCCCTCGTTGCCGCCACCGGTGATGGCGGTCGTCATGACGGCCTCGATCGGGTCCCAGGAAATCTGGATGCCGATGGTCGCGCTGGTGCCGGCAAAAATGATGTCGCCGGGCTCGTCGATGACTTCGCCATTTTCATCGAGCGGGTCAGCGCCAGCCGCACTCACGTCGGACTGCACGCGAATGGAGTTCGTCGCCACGCCGCCCCCGTCGGGGTTGAAGACCAGGCCCTCGATCCCGATGTTGTTTTGCAGCGTGCTGATGGTCGGGTTGGCCGGGTTGAAGCCAGGCTGGGTCAGCAGCTCGCGCCCGCTGAAAACGCCGATGCCCAGGGCCACGTCGCCGCCCGCGCTGATGTTCTGAAACACCGTGCTGTCCGGGATGGTGACCGTCGCGTTCACCGTGAAGGCCACGTTGAACGGCACGAAGCAGACCGAGGGCAGAGCCTGCGAGTTGGAGTCGCCGGTGGGCGCGCCCGCCTGCCAGTTCAGCACGCCGCTGCCTTGGCTCAAGGTGCCGCCGTTGCCGCGCAGGGTCACCTGCGGACCCCAGAAGGCCGGGTTGAAAACGGCGCCACTGCCGTTGAAATTTTCCGTAAAAGGGGAAGACGCAAACTGAGCGTTCAGGGATGCAGCCGCCGTCAGGGAAAGGGCGAAAAGCGAGGTGAGAGCTTTCATGGGCACAGAATAAACCGCAAGGGTTCCAAACAAGGAAGCGCAAACAACGTGTAACCCATACAATCAGGGATTCCCCTATTTTTTAAGTGAGTCCATCCCTGATAATAGGTAATGAGACACCAACCTCATCCGCCGACGCACGGGTCGATCCCGGAATTTTGTTTCCATGCCCAGCCGCCGGGCCTATGCAGGACGGTTTCCCACGCTCACCCAGTCACTTTCCACGCGATGAAAGCCCAGATGAATCCACTCGAAGAGCTGCGCCACTCGTGTTCGCACGTTTTGGCCACGGCCGTCTTGCGTCTCCACCCCGAAGCCAAACTCGACATCGGGCCGCCCACCGACACCGGCTTTTACTACGACTTCGATCTGGACAAACCCCTCACCGCCGAGGACCTCGAAGCCATCGAGGCCGAGATGAAGAAAGTCATCAAGGAGAACCAGCGCTTCGAGCGAATCGAACTCACCCGCGAGGAAGCCGTTCAGAAAATCCGCGACCTGGGCCAGGAGCGTTACAAGTTGGGCCGTCTCGACGACATCCCCGAGGGCGACGCCATTTCCTTTTACCAAAACGGCGAGTTCGCCGACCTTTGCGCCGGCACCCACGTTGATTACACCAAGCGCATCAAAGCCTTCAAGCTGCTGAGCATCGCCGGGGCCTACCACCGCGGTGACGCCAACAACAAGCAGCTCCAGCGCATCTACGGCACCGCCTTCCCAACCAAGGACGAGCTGGCCGAATACCTCACGCAGCTGCAGGAAGCCAAAAAGCGCGACCACCGCAAACTTGGCAAGGACCTCGGCCTCTTCACCATCGACGATAGCGTCGGCCAGGGCCTTGTCCTGTGGAAACCCGCCGGATCGATCATCCGCCAGGAGCTGCAGGACTTCATTCTCGAGGAACTGCGCAAGCAGGGCTACGAACAGGTGTTCACCCCGCACATCGGGCGCTTGGGCCTGTACCGCACCTCCGGACACTTCCCCTACTACAAACAATCGCAGTTCCCCCCGCTGGGCGAATGGGACTCCCTCCAGGCCATGGCCGACGAGCAGCGCTCCTGCGCCGAGATGATCTCCCGTCTCGAGGATGGGCAGGCCGACGGCTTCCTCTTGAGGCCCATGAACTGCCCCATGCACATCAAGATCTACGACTCCGAGCCGCACTCCTACCGCGACCTTCCCGTGCGCCTGGCCGAGTTCGGCACCGTCTACCGCTGGGAGCAATCCGGCGAACTCAACGGCATGACCCGCGTGCGCGGCTTCACCCAGGACGACGCCCACATCTTCTGTACCGAGGAACAACTCGGCGACGAAGTGCAAGGCTGCCTCGACTTGGTCAAAATTGTCTTCAACACGCTGGGCATGACGAATTTCCGCGTGCGCCTGTCCCTGCGCGACCCCGACTCCACCAAATATGTGGGCGAACCCGAGGCCTGGGACAAGGCCGAAGCCGCCCTGCACGAAGCCGTTCAGAACCTCGGCGTCGACTACTCCGAGGAGCCCGGCGAAGCCGCCTTTTACGGTCCCAAAATCGACTTCGTCGTGCGCGACGTCATCGGGCGCGAATGGCAGCTGGGCACCGTGCAGGTCGATTACAATCTGCCCGAACGTTTCGAGCTGAACTACATCGGCGCCGACAACAAGCCGCACCGACCGGTCATGATCCACCGCGCGCCCTTTGGCTCGATGGAACGTTTCGTGGGCGTGCTGATCGAGCACTTTGGCGGCAACTTCCCCACCTGGCTTGCCCCCGAGCAGGTGCGCATCCTGCCGCTCAACGACGATTTGACCCCGCACGCCAACGAGCTGCTCGCTCAGCTGTCAGCCCGTAGAGTGCGCGCCAGCGTCGACGCTGCCAGCGACAAGCTGGGCGCGAAGATCCGCCGTGCCGAAACCGACAAGATCCCGCACATGCTCGTGGTCGGGGCCAAGGAAAAGGAAGCCGGCCAGGTCTCCGTACGCTCACGCCTGCACAAGGAGTGGGAAGGCACCAAATCCCTCGAAGCCTTCCTCAACGAACTGCAGACCGACATCGCCACCCGCGGGCTGGGCTGATTGCTTACCCCCCCATCAGCGGGTTCTCCCAGCGCAGTTTTTGGAAGCGGGAAAAGTCTGTATCGGTCGAGCACAGGATCAGCCCATGCTCGATCGCCAGCGCAGCCAGATGGGCATCCATCAACAGATTCCTCTTGGCTGCGGTCTGAAACGAAAGCTCCTTGAGCACGGCGACATGATTCGACGTCGGCTGCGCAATCCAGACGTTTGGAAAGCTCAGCCAACGATTCACCTGTGACCATGCTTCGTTGAGGGTTGCGGAGCTGGTCCCGTATCGTGAATTTGTGATGATCCGCGTGTAGCCAAGCAGCGACTGTCAAGGCAAGCCGAGAGGCAACTCGTCATCAAACTGGCGCTCAAGCCAGGGCCAAACAGCACTTTGAAAATCCGAGGTTCGATCTGAGGCGTAAATCAGCAGACTAACGTCAATCAGCCTCACCTGTAAGCAGGTCCTTCCAACTTCTCAATCAGCTCCCACGTCTTGTCGATGTTGTGCTCGGGATACACGCCAAGATTCATTGGAATAACCGCTCGTCGCTGCCGTTTCCTGGACTTTGGAGCACCGTTGACCAGCCCCCTGCGCAAGGTCTCGTTCACCACTGCCTTGAAAGACGCACCGCTGCTTGCCTGCGCCTGCTTCAGCGCCGCTGCCACGTCGTCCGTCATCAAGGGTGAGTGTCGTTCGCATGGTTACAATATCGTATATTGATGCCTTGATGTCAATCATCTGATGTCTAAGGCATCAAAGATCGACCATTCCCCGCATTCAAAAAAAAACGCGGACGCCCCACGTTCGAGGCGCCCGCGTTGATCTAAAAAGGTCGTCTTAACGAAGCTTCAGCTCGGGTCGTATGGCAACGACGAGTCTTGCAGGAAAATGAGCACGCGACCATCCGGCACTTTCACGTAGCCCTTGGTGTACTCCACCTTGGTCTCCACGCCATCGGTGTCGGTGAAAAAGTAATGGCCCATCGCAATGGCAATGTTGCCCTGCATCCGGATGACGTGGTTGTCAAAACGCACCTTCGTCCACGGCTTCAACGCAAAGCCCTTGTCCTCGTCGTACTCGGGATTGCCCGAAACGAAGTACGAGAGCGTGCCCTCAAGGTCGGGGCGGAAAGGTGTCTCGGCCGCCAGCGTCGGCTTGAACTGAATCGGCCCCAGGTCAAAAGCGTACGCCTGGCGGGCAATCTTCTCGGCGAGCGCGGGAGCACCGTCGCCGGCTTCACCGATTGGCCACCACCGCGTTGCCCCAGCCCTTCTGGGCCTTTTGGACATCCTCCAACGTAATCGCCGGACCTTCAGGCAGGAACGAAACGTGGTCGGCGGTCGCCTTGTGGGCGTCGCCATGCAGCGCGGTTGCACTCAACAGGCCCAGCGCCACGGTGAACGAGAACAGTCGATTCGGAATACGAATTTTCATCTTCATAGTTCTTTTTAGGAATCAATATTCCGGAATGATCTGACTGTCTTCCGCACAGCGTCAACTAATTGCGACCGATTTTTCAAGTCCCGGACGAGGGGGCATCCGCCGCTGCCGGTACGGGCTCCGCGGTCTCGATCCGTAGGTTGCGAAACTCCAATGCCGCGCCCTCGCTTTGCAGCGCCACCTTGCCACGCGTGGGCCGCACGCCGGTCAATCGGTTCACTTCGACCCCGTTCACAAAGACGATCAGTGTCGCCCCGCGAAAGTCCAGGCGCAGGTGATTCCACTCGCCGGCTGACTTCTCGACCGACGCGTTCGGATCCGCGGTCTCCACGTGCACGACCGGGATGCCCATCGGCTTCCAGACAGGACTTTCGGTCCGAAACGTCGTGACGCGCCCCAGCGTGTAAATCTCGCCGGCATGCCCATAGGCCAACTGCACTTCAAACGAGTTTGGCCAGACATCGAAGCCCGCCATCGACGGAATGGCCGACACCAGCACCCCGCTGTTGCCACTGGTTACATCCTCGGGCCAACGCCACTCCAACTCCAGAGTAAACTCGCTGAACTCACGCGGGCTGACCAGATAACCCTTGGGCGAGCCTGAGCAAACCAGCACACCATCCGCGCGCAGCCTCCAAGCCTCGTCAAAGTTCAGCGCCTGCTGGCCCTCGCCCAGGAACCGCCAGCCGTCGAGCTGGCTCTCCAGCGGCCGGTGCTCGACGCCCTTAAGCCCGCACACCCCAACAACAAACAGAACAAGGCCTACCGCAAAGCGTTTCATCCGCTGACGGCTAGACCTGCCCCGCCTTCGCCACAAGCCACGATTTCCCTTGTCCAGTGCCAGTCCAGCGGCTGCCCTCTTCGCATGCACTACCGCAAACTCGGGCAAACCGATATCGAAGTCTCCGAAGTCTCCCTGGGCTGCTGGACCATGGGCGGCCTCAACTGGGTCAACGGCAACCCCAATGGCTGGGCCAACGTCGACGAAGACGAAATCACCGCCGCCATCAAGCGCGCCGTCGACGCCGGTGTAAACCACTTCGACAACGCTGACGTGTACGGCAACGGCAAGGCCGAACGCATGCTCGCCCGCGTGCTCAAGCGCCTCGGCCTGAAGTCGGAGGACTTCATCATCGCGACCAAGATCGGGCACTTCCCCGGCACCGCCGCGCACGCCTACGATCCCCTGCACATCCGCCACCAGTGCGAGCAGTCGCTGCGTAACCTCGAGCGCGAACACATCGATGTGTACTACTTCCACCACGGCAACTTTGGCGAAGAGGGCGAATGGCTCGAGGGTGCTGCCGCCACCATGGACGCGCTGGTCAAGGAGGGCAAAGTCCGCCTCAAAGGCCAGAGCGCCTACTCCGTCGCTCACTTCGAGCGCGCCATTCCCGTGGTCAAGCCCGACGCGCTCCAAAGCTGGGCCAACGCCATGCAGGACCAGTTCATCGCCATCGACTCGCCGGTGGACAAGCTCATGCAACAGCACGGCTGCACCTTCGTTGCTTTCAGTCCGCTGGCCCAGGGCATCCTCCTGGACAAGTTCGACCCGGAGAACCCGCCCACCTTCGACGACGGCGACCACCGCAAGCACAACAAGCGTTTCCAGCCCGAGTTTCTGCGCCAGATGAAGCCCAGGATGACCCGGCTCAAAGACCGCTTCGGCGACACCCTCGACGATCTCTCCGCCATCGCCCAGCGCTACGTGCTCAACCACCCACGCGTGGCCTGCACCATCCCGGGCTTTCGCAACGAAGCCCAGGTCGCCTCCAACCTCTGCGCCGCCAACCGCCAACTCTCCGACGACGACATCACCTTTATCCGCCAGACCGTGCAGGCCGCCTGAACGTTTTACCAGTTCACCCGTCGTGTTCGGCCATGGAGCCCGATCCCCAGCGCCATGAAGACTACCTCAAGCAGCGCGAGCTGCTTGAGGAGCGGGCCTTCCGGCAGGGCTCGAGGTATGACCAAGCCGTGCTGACGTTGGCTGGTGGTGCCTTTGGCCTGACGGTGACCTTCCTCAATTCCATCGCTTCGGACATCACCTTCTTCACCGGGCTGCTCCTTTCACTCGGCTGGATATTCCTAGTGCTCTCGATTCTTTTCGCGGTTGAAGCGATCCGTCTCAGTCAAAAGACGCTCTTCACTTAGATCGAACGTCTGGACAACAGTCGCCGCCTCGACCTCGCGGACGACAAAGCGACCTTGGAAGGACTGCAGACCAACGATGCCAACATGACGCAGCATGTCGCGCAACAGAGGGCACAACTCGCGAGATTGAACTCTAGGTCAAAACTCTCCTTGTTTACAGGCTTGGTGCTGCTGGCGACCTTTTCTTTACCTTCTGCGCTGTAATGCTGAATTGTCTTTAATGATAAAGAGCTTGGTCGCAAAACCTGTGCAGATCCGGGAAATCCCGGTCCGGGGAACCTATGTCCCTGCGGACAATCCCGTCCTGCGCCCGTCACCCAGCTTGAAGGCGGTGACGCAAAAACCGGCGCCACCGGCAAAGTAGCGCTCCGCTCCTACCCTGCCACAAAGCGCTGCAGGCGGCGCACCACCCGGTCCTTGCCGAGCACTTCCAGCAGGGGCAGCAGGTCAGGACCTCCGCTTTGCCCCGTGGCCGCCAGGCGCGTTGCCGGATAGTAATCAAACGGTTTCGCCGCGTGATGCTCGGCGGTGAGGGTGAAGGCGCCCTCCAGCTTTTCGGCGCTCCAATCGGCCGGCTCGATCGCCTCCAACGCCGGAAGCAACTCCTTCAGCCGCGCCTGCGGGTCGCCTTTTTTCTGCAGCTTGGCCACGGCCTTTTCGTCGATGGGGTAGTCTTCCGCAAAGCAATACCGCACAAACTCCGGCAGGTCTTCCAGTGAACGCGCCTTGGGCTGGGCGATGCGCAACACCGTCTGCAAGTAATCCTCGTCGGCGTGTTCCTCGATCAGCCCTGCTGAATGCAAAAGCGGCCGCGCCATCCACGTAAAACTTTCCAGCGGCAGCGCCCGCAGGTACTCGGTGTTGATGAAGTGCAGCTTTTTTTCGTCGAAGCGCGCGTTGCCCTTGTTGATGCCGGGAAAATCGAAACGCTCGATGATTTCCTCAATGGGCATCACCTCGCGATCGTCCTTCGGGTTCCAGCCCAGCAGCACCAGAAAATTGCGCACCGCCGCCGGCAGGAACTGGCGCTGCTGGTACTCCTCGATCAGGGCACCCTTGTCGCGCTTGCTCATCTTGCCCGAACCCTCGCCCTTCAAAATCAGCGGGATGTGCGCGTACTGCGGCACCGGCGCACCCAGCGCCTTGAACAGCTCGATGTGCTTGGGCGTGTTCGAGAGGTGGTCCTCGCCTCGGATAACGTGGGTCATCCCCATCGTCAGGTCGTCGACCACATTTACGAAGTGAAACGTCGGGTCACCGTTGGAACGCACGATCACGAAGTCTTCGTCCTGCACCCGCTCCACCCGGCCACGCACGCGGTCTTCGATGATCGTGGGCGCCGCATCGACCTTTTCGACCTCCTTCTGGCGATGTTCGTCGAAGACGGTGCGCCGCTCGCCTTCCATCCGAAACCAGGTAGCACCGTCTTTCGCGTACGCACGGCCCGCCTCCTGCAACGTTGCCAGGTACTGCTGGTAAACCTCGCCGCGCTCACTCTGGAAGTACGGCCCAAACTCGCCACCGACTTCCGGCCCCTCGTCCCAATCCAGACCCAGCCAGCGCATCCCATCGAGCAGAACCCGCAGCGCTTCCTCGGTGTTGCGCTCCTTGTCCGTGTCCTCGATCCGCAGGACAAAGGTGCCGCCGGTGTGCCGCGCGTAGAGCCAGTTGAACAACGCCGTGCGGGCGCTGCCGATGTGAAAAAAGCCCGTCGGGCTGGGCGCAAAGCGCACGCGTACTTGGGTGGGGTCCGTCGCCATAATGGATTGAGCCAAAACGATCTGTCTACACCCCCCGACCGGCGCGCGCAAACCTTTGACGAGGCCCAACCCGTGCCAACACAAAGTCGCCTGTCGGCTTGCCTCCGGGCCGGTTCTGTCGACCCTTGCGCCCCATGGCTTACACCGGCGAGCCCCTCAACCTGCCCGAGACCCTGCAGCGCGTCGAAGCCCTCGATCGGTGCGAGAGCTGGCAATTGGAGACCTACGGCAGCGTCGACCGCCACCCTCTGTACGTCCTCACCCGCAACCGCGACCAGACCCACGGTCACCTCTACCTCTCCACGGGCATCCATGGCGACGAGCCCGCCGGTCCGCTGGCCACGCTGCGACTGCTCGAACAGGGCGCCCTTTCGCCTCGCCTGAACTGGACGATCTTCCCGCTGCTCAATCCCCTGGGACTGCTCGCGGGCACGCGTGAAAACGCCGCCGGCGCCGACCTCAATCGCGATTACGCAGCTTTCTCTCAACCCGAAGCGCGGCAGCACCGCGATTGGCTCGCCGCCCATTGCGAACGCTACAGCCTTGCCCTTGCCCTGCATGAGGATTGGGAAAGCCACGGCTTCTACATCTACCAGCTCAACCTTCAGCCCGACGCGCCCTCGCTTGGGCGCGGGATGCTCGATGTCGTCGAGCCCATCTGCGGTGTGGATCGCTCCGCCTCGATCGAAGGCCGCGAGGCCAGCGACGGGCTGATCGCGCATCCAGCAATGCCCGAAATCACCGAGGACTGCCCCGAGCAATTTTATCTGCAGCAAAACCACACCCGGCATGGCTACACGCTCGAGGCGCCCTCGGATCAACCCCTGGAACGTCGCGTGGACGCCCTCTGCGCCGCGGTTCTGCACGCACAAGCGCGCCTGCTCGACCATCTTGCGCAAACCGCCATCCCAGGAATAAACCAACCCGGCGACGCCTCCGATGCGCATGAAGCCATCTGATATCGTTGCTCTGGAACAAAGTTTCTTCGCCGGACTCCCCTCCCAATCCTTCGCCTGGTCTTTTGCACCCGCCTACCCACCGGTCCCCTCCAACAGCCGCCAGCAGCGCGTTGTGGCCGGTTCCCAACACGACGCCGGCGGCGACCACGAACGCGAGGACGCCCATCAGGAGTGCGAGCACTGCGGCATTGTGGGCGCCGGGCAATTTGGCGACCGCTGGGTCTGCGACGATTGCATCGAGGGCATGAGTTCCTGCTGCCCCGAATTCGGCAAAGACGATCTTTGGACCGAAGACCCCAGCTTCACTGCCTTTCGCTGAGTCGAGACGCACGCTCACTGCCCGACCAGTGTCCGGCTTCACGCAGCCAGGCCACCGCATCGTTGACCGCCTCACGCGCGGGTCGCGGCGACCAGCCCAGTCGCTCCGCCGCCGGTGAGCAGTCGCTCCACAGGTGCAGCCGCGCCAGGCGGATACCTTCCACCGATGCCTGCGGCGGCTTGCGCGTAACCGGCGCGATGAGGTGTTCCATCACGCACGCCGCCAGCCAACCCAGCGCGTAGGGAATAGTGCGTTTGGGCGGCGGCTGGCCACCAGCCTGGTGCAGCAACGTCATCAAGTCCCGAAGGTGCAGGTTCTCGCCGCCGAGGATGAAGCGCTCGCCAGGCTTGCCGTATTCCAGCGCCGCTACGATCCCCGCCGCCACGTCGCGCACATCCACCACATTCAAGGCGCAGTTCAAAATCGCCGGAGGCGGCTTGCGCAGAAAATCCAGCAGCATGCGCGTGGGGGGCGTCAGCGCATCGTCGCCCGGACCCAGAGGCATCGTGGGATACACAATCACCGCTGGAAATCTGTCTTCGGCTGCCTCGCGCACGTCCGACTCTGCCGTCCACTTCGAGCGCGTGTACGGGCCCGGCATACCTTTGGGAAACGGCGGCAAATCCCCCTCGGCGCGAATCGGCTCCCGGCTCAGATTGCGCCAGTCACGCAGAATAGTCTCCGAGGACACGTGCACGAACTTCGAGACCCGAGCGGCTTCGGCCTGCTCCAGCACCTCCATCGTGCCGAAGGCGTTCACCTCCCGGAAAACCTGCGGATCCGGCAGCCACAGATCGGCAATCCCTGCGGCATGAACCAACCGGTCCACGCCCGCCAGCGCGCGCTTCACGTCGTCCTCTTCCAGGATAGAGCCCTGCTGATAATCCACCCCGGCGGGGCAATCGCCTGGCCGAGCTTGCAGGTCGAGCACCCGCACGCGTGCGCCTTGCGCCACCAGCCGCCGTACCACCCAGCGGCCAATGAAACCCGCTCCGCCGGTGACCAGCACGATCCCTTCGCTCGCCATCAGGCAAACTTCGCCCAGCCCGCCCATACCGACAAGGGTTTTCATCCGGTCGATGGCCGTCCAAGGGCGTGAGCCCACCGCAAAACAGGCGCCTTCCGTCGCCGCAAACCACTTGCAAGCGTCCTTGCCCAACCGCCCCCGGAGCCGGATACTACCCTTTGTGAACGTCGCCGAAGTCAAGACCGGCAACACCCTGTCGCACCCCCTTCTGGGCAGCACGCTCCCGGCGCTGGTGCGCATTTTACGCGCCTACGGAACGCCCGACGGCGCCGGCTGGCGCACGCTTGCGGCCGCCTTTGGCTCCGCCTTGGGTCGTTCCCCTTTCACCTTTGCCGAGTGGTGCTGGACCCGTTCGACCAACCTTTGGGACAGCGACTTCCCCCCGCCGATCATCATCGTCGGCCATTGGCGCAGCGGCACCACCCACCTCTACAACATCCT
Source organism: Opitutales bacterium (assembly GCA_050331595.1). Taxonomy (GTDB): domain Bacteria; phylum Verrucomicrobiota; class Verrucomicrobiia; order Opitutales; family JBHJGM01; genus JBHJGM01. Next base: position 91,827 of record JBHJGQ010000004.1, on the reverse strand, counting down.
CGGCACCTCACCTCAGTTCGCTTACGTCAGCCCCGTCGCCACGGGACTCCCCGCCGATTTTCTCCTGCTGGGCCGGCTGATCCGCCCGCTGCTCGAACGCGCCCTGCCCTCGGGCCGCGTCATCGACAACATCCCGGTCACGCCCACCTCGCCCCAGGAGGACGAAATCGCGCTGGCCAGTCTGAGCGAGCAATCGTTCATGCACGCGCTGTATTTCCCAAAACACTTCAATGCCATCATCGACCGGCACCTCTTCTTCGAGGGCGTTTCGCCCGCCGAGGAAAAACGCTGGAGCCGCACCTTCCTGGGCTTCCTGGAAAAAGTGCAGCGCACCCGCCGCGGCTGCCCGGTCATCCTTAAAAACCCGGTCTACACCGCGCGCATCGCTCTGCTGCGTCAAATCGTGCCGCAGGCGCGCTTCATCCACCTGCACCGCCACCCAGACGAGGTCTTCCGCTCCATGCGCGGCTACTATCACAAGCTCCTGCCCGAGCTGGCCCTGCAGCGCGCCTGCATCGACGACCTCGACGGGCGCATCCTCGGCATCTACGCGCGCATGATGGAGCGCCTGGACCGCGACGCCCGCGACCTCCCGGCCAACCAATGGGTCGAGTGCCGCTACGAAGATCTCCAGGCCGATCCCATGGGCCTGCTGCAACACATCTTCAACACCCTGGAGCTGGACGGCTTTGACGATTCCGCCCCGCACTTCCAAAATTACCTCGACTCGCTCAAGGATTACCAACGCAACCCGCATCACCTGTCCGAGGCCGATCAGCAGCTGGTCCGCAGCCGCCTGGCGCGCGTTTTCGAGCGCTGGAATTACCCGCTCAATCCCGCCAACGACGCCAGCCCTCAGCCCTCGTCCTGACCCTTCGGCAAGCCCAGCCGTATCGCGCCACGCGCCTGCCGCGCGTCCACCACGTTGCCTTTCTGGGTGACGACGAGAGCGCCCTCATCCACCAGAGCGCAGGAAACCGCGCGCACCGGCTGAATCCAATCGCGCCACTGCTCCGGCTCCAGTTGCCGCGCCACCTCCGACGGGCAGCACGTCTTGCCCACGCCACGCGCTCGCACCAGCTCCAGAATCGCACGTCGCACGCGCTGTGCTTGCGTCTCAGCCTGACCCATTTTGGGTGACCTCCTCTGTTTGAGCAGCATGGGCTTCGAGCAAAGCAGGCAGCCACTTGCGGTGCGGGCCCGAAAGAGTCAACGCCTCCAGCTCTGCCGGGGTGTGAAAGGCCAGTCGGGGATTGTCCGCGGTGCTTGCCTCCACGAACGCATCCGCCGGGTACCTGTAAAACGTCTCACGGATACGTTGATTGGAGATGCCCCGGCTCTTGGCCAGCAGCACCGACGCATCTTTCGGCAGCCCCGACGCAAAGACCGTTCCCAATTCGGGAAACTCATGCAGGTGCGCCAGCCGGCGACTGCCCGCCTCCCCGCGTTCCAATAAAATCGCCCCGTCGCTCGAACGCCTCACCCACAGCCGCGTCACCTCCACGCGCTCGGTCTTTGTCCGTTCAATGCGCGGCATCGCCTCCGGCTCGCCCGACGCCGCCCCCGCGCACCAACCCACCACCGGGCACACCGTACACAACGGACGACGCTTCAAACAAACCGTCGCGCCCAACTCCATCATCGCCTGGTTGTGGTTGCCGGGTTCGCCCACTTCGAGCACCTCCCTCGCCAGAGCTTGGAAATGCGCCACCGCTGGTCCACCGCCGCGAAACACCGTCGCATCCGCCGTCAACCGCGCCAGAATACGCACCACGTTGCCATCGACCACCGCCTCGGGTGCCTGGAAATGGATGCTCGCAATTGCCGCCGCGGTGTAGGGTCCCACGCCGGGAAACGCACGCCAGCCATCGACCGTTGTTGGCTTCGGGTCGGACGCCACATACGCCCGCGCCAGGCGCTGCAGGTTACGCGCCCGCGAGTAATACCCCAGCCCTTCCCAATGCTTGAGCACCACCGCTTCAGGTGCATCCGCCAGCGTCTCAAAATCAGCAAAGCGCTCCATCCAGCGCTCGAAATACGGCAGCACCGTCGCCACCTGCGTCTGCTGGCACATGAATTCCGAGACCACGGTACTGTACAGTGACGGCGTCACCCGCCAGGGCAGCCGCCGGTGATGCTCGACGTACCACCGCGCCAGGGCCTCGCGAAAAGCCGGCAAATGCTCTCTCAAATCGGTCAACGTATCGCCAACCAATCCATCCCTGGCCAAAAGGCAAAGGCCGGACCCCTTGGCTTTCGCGATTGCCGAAACGCTCCGCCTGTGACCAAGTTACCCGCAACGCACGCATGCCGCCCAAGCGCACAGCCACCGAAAACTCCGACCAGGAGCGCAAGAAAAAGACCACCTACACGCTCACCCTCGACGACGCGTCGCTGGAGAAACTGCGCCAGTGGTGCGAGCACCGCCTGTGGGTGCCCTTCCAGGTCGACTACGCGCGCTTTGCCTACAAGGGCGACAGCGTCAACCTCACCGCCTACGAGAGCGGCAAAGTCGTCATCCAGGGCAAGAAAACCGAAGACTTCGTTACCTACGTCATCGAGGCCGAGATCACCCACGACCCTCAGCTCGGCTACGACGAAGTCCACCACCCGGAGTGGTTCGAGCCCCACGCCGGTCTCGACGAAAGCGGCAAGGGCGATTTCTTCGGCCCACTGGTTTCGGCCTGCGTCATCGCCGACGGCGACATGGTCCGCACCTGGATCGAAAAAGGCGTCACCGACAGCAAACGCATCACCAGCGACGCCGCCATCTACCGCCTCGAAAAAGAGGTCCGCCGCACCGACGGCGTCGTCGTCCAAACCACCTGGGCGGGTATGCGCCGTTACAACGAACTGTATCACAAATTCGGCAGCAACCTCAACAAGCTTCTGGCCTGGATGCACGCCAAGTCCGTCACCGAGGCGCTCAAGCAGCGCACCGTCGAGTGGGGCCTGCTCGACCAGTTTTCCAAGCAGCCGCTCGTCCAGCAGCAACTGCGCGACGTGGGTCAGTTCGACCTGCAGATGCGCACCAAGGCCGAAAGCGATCCGGTCGTCGCCGCCGCCTCCATCGTCGCCCGCGCCGAATACCTGCGCCAGATGAAGAAGCTCGAGGAACGCTTCGGCGCGAAACTCCAAAAAGGTGCCAGTGCCCTGGTGCGCGCGCAGGGCAGGCAGATCGTCGACAAGCTCGGACCCGAAGCCCTCGGCGATTTCGCCAAGCTGCACTTCAAGACCGCCGCCGAAGTCCTCGCCGGTTGATCCGTCAAAAAAAGTTTCCGCGACGATGCCCCGTGAGATTCGCCCCGGCCTGCGACTGGCTCGCTTCGACCAAAGCGTGCTGGACGATGCCCCGGGCATTGTCGGCGTCGATGAAGTCGGCCGGGGTGCCTGGGCCGGGCCGGTCACCGCCGCCGCCGTGCGCGTCGAGCGGCATGCCTACGCCTCACCCGGTTTCCGCAAGGCTGTCGCGCTGGCCAACGATTCCAAAACCCTCCCCCTTCCCCGCCGCGAGGCCCTTTTCACGACGCTTGAAGCACTGGCGACAGACGGACTGATCGCCTTCGCCGTCGGTTGGTCCAGTTGCATGGAAATCGACCGGCACAACATTCTCGGGGCCACCACCCTCGCCATGCGCCGCGCCGTTGAATTGCTCCCCAACTGCCCGCTCGAACCTGCCGATAGCCTGCCGCTGTTCCAAAACGGGCACAAACGCACCTGCTACCGTCTCCACGTGGACGGCCTGCCCGTGCGCGCGCTCCCCTGGCGCCACAAAGCCTATACCAAGGGCGATTCCAAAAGCCTGGCCATCGCCCTGGCCTCCATCGTCGCCAAGGTCACCCGCGACCGCCACATGACCCGATTGGACCGCGCACACCCGGGCTACGACTTCGCCCAAAACAACGCCTACCCGACCGAAGCCCACCAGCAGGGACTGCGACAGCTCGGACCCTGCCCCGAACACCGCGCCAAATTCCTGCGCAAGTTCAACGCGCGCGAAGGCCCTCTCCCCGCGCAGACCGCGCTCGGCCTGGCCGAGTGACGATGCGCTTTGACAGGCCTCGGCTCCGACCGCATAAGTCCGCCCATGACTGAGCGCCCGATCCTGCTGGGGGTGAACGTAGACCACTGCGCCACCCTGCGCCAGGCCCGCTACCGTGCCGACGCCACCGACTGTGGCGGCATTGTCGAGCCGGACCCCGTCTCCTTTGCCCAAGAGGCCGAACGCGCCGGGGCCGACGGCATCACCGTGCACCTGCGCGAGGACCGCCGCCACATCCAGGAAAGCGACGTGCGCCGCCTGCGCGCCTGCCTGGCCACGCGCCTCAATCTCGAGATGGCCGCCACTGACGAGATGACCGCCTTTGCCCTCGAGATTCGCCCGGCCACCGTCTGCATCGTCCCCGAAAACCGCACCGAGGTCACCACCGAGGGCGGCCTGGACGTGGCCGGACAAAGCGCGCGCATCGCCCAGGTCATTCAGGCGCTCAAGCCCGCCGGCATCGGCATCAGCCTCTTCATCAACGCCGACCCCGCTCAAATCCAGACCGCGGCCACCCTCCGCGCCGATTACGTCGAGCTGCACACCGGCGAGTTCGCCAACGCCTTTCACGACCCGGCACAGCGCGAGGCCCAGCTGCAACGCCTCAAACAGGGCGCGGTGCAGGCACACGAACTGGGCCTCATCGTCAACGCCGGCCACGGCATCAGCTACGTCAACGCGCCGCTGGTGCGCGACATCCCCTGGCTGCACGAACTCAACATCGGCCACAGCATCCTCAGCCGCTGCGTCTTCACCGGCATCGGCGAGGCCGTCCGCGAAATGAAGGCCCGCATCAACGGCGTCCTGCGATGAGCATCACCCTGGCCAAAGGCGGCCGCCTCATCGGCCTGGGCACCGACATCGTCGACGTCGAGCGTATCCAGCGTTCGCATACAAAGTTTCAGGCGCGCTTTCTCAATCGCATCTACACCCAGGACGAGCAGACCTACTGCCTGGGCATGAAAAACCCCTACCCCCACCTGGCCGCCCGCTTCGCTGCCAAGGAGGCCGTCTCCAAGTGCTTCACCACCGGCATCGGCGAACGCCTCGGCTGGAAGGACATCGACATTGTCAAGGGCCAGCGCGGCGAACCCTACGTGCGCCTTCACGGCGGCGGCCTGGATCTGCTCAACGAAGTCGGCGGCACCGAAGTGCTCGTCAGCCTCTCGCACACCGCGCTTGTCGGCCTGGCCATGGCTGTCATAGTCTCTACGCACTGACCGACCGCCACCCGCCGCCTAGCGCCATGAAATACGGCCTGCCTCTCTCGCTCTTGTTCTGCCTGTTGCTGGCCGGCTGTCCGGGCAGCGCTGAAAAATCCGGCGCCTCCCTCGAAGACATCGCCGGCACCTACATCACCCAGGAGGGCTTCGTCGTCAAACTGGCCGAGGACGGCACCATCGTCGACTGGAAGGACGCGCCCTACGGCAAACTTTCCGCCGCCGGCGCACACACCTTTTCCACCAGCGGAAAACTGAAGGAGGTCTTTTTGGCCCCCACCGTGAACATCGAGGACAAGGAGGACCACCTGACCCTCACCGGCGAAGGCGGCACCTCCCAGACCTGGGTCCGTGTCGATGCCCATACCTTCGAAGACATGCAGGACAAAGTCCTGGGCCACTGGCTGCTCATCTCCGGCACCGAGGACGACTACTTCGAGATCATGAAGGGCGAGGAAAACGGCCTGCACTACCTTACCAGCGACTTCAACGACTGGACCGACATCCTCATCCTCGCCGAAGACGGACGCTCTGCCCTGGCCAAAGATCCCGAACTCCGCCCCGAGGACGGCCTTCCCGGCGAGTTCACCAACATGCCCTGGAACGTGGCCGCCTACGGCGAGGACAACCTCGTCTTCTTCCGCCGCTACAGCTGGCAAATTCCCGAGGACGAGGACCCTGCCGACTGGGTGTATTTCTACAAGCGCATCGAAAACGCCACCTTCCAAAACCTGCTCGCCCGAATGACGCCCGAGCGCCAGCGCCATCAAGTTTTTGCCAACATCGAGACCCTGCTCCAGAACGCGTCCTGGACGAGCGATTCCATGACCTTCCAGGAGCTCTTCGATCAGCTGCCCCTGCAGGAACGCAGTGCCTTCCAACCCGTCCTGGGCGAGGATTACCGCGACCTGATCTTTCAGATAGAAGGTGGCGAGGTCTCGCTCACCCTCAGCGATGGCCGCCAGATCCGCGTCCAGTACGACAGCGAAGGCTGGACCCTCAACCGCTTCGCCGAAGACCCCGTCCAGTAGCCAAGCTTGCCCGTGGACGACGCACAACTGGCTTCACGCAGCCAATGGCTGCACCCGGTGCTCAATGCCGAGGAAGCTGTCGCCTGGGAAGTCCGCCTCTTCAACGGCGACCACGACAGCGAAGAAGCCGCCCTGCGCCAGGCCGGCGAGGCTCTCGGCACCGCCATCCTCCGTGACTTCAACGAGTGCGCCCCCCTCCCGCGCGACCCACGCCTGCTCGTCCTGGCCGGCAAGGGCCACAATACCGGAGACGCCCTCGTCGCCGCCCGGACCATCCTGAAAACGCGACCGCGCGGCTCCCTCGTTATCCTCTTTGCCTTGGGCGAAACCACCGTGCGCCCCCTTGTACAGACCGTCCTCGCCGAGCTGCTGCAGGACTTCGGCGCACAGACCCACCTGCACTACCTTGTAGAAAACGCCGACGAGGCTGACGTATCCAAAATCCTGGCACAGCTCGCTCGTGACTGCGGCGGCCGCTTCGACCTCTGCCTCGACGGCATCCTCGGCATGCGCTTCAGACCGCCCGTGCGCCCGCCCGTCGATGCCCTCCTCCACGCGGTCAACCGCTCCCCCGACATCGTCCTGCGCGCCGCGGTCGACCTGCCCAGCGGTGCCCACCCTCGCATGGACACCCACGTGCCGCACTTCCGCGCCGACCTCACCTACGCCACCGGTATCGCCAAAAACGCCCTTTTCGACCAGCCCCGCCCCGTCAGCTTCGGACGCATCCGCTACCTCGACCTGGGCTTCTTCGACGGTGAGCGCCCCGTCACCCTCGACTCAGCGCGGCCTCACATCATCACCGATTCAGTTCTCGCTCGCCTGGCCGAGCCTCGCCCGGCCGACACGGACAAGCGCCACTACGGCCACCTCTTCGTCATCGCCGGTTCGCGCGCGATGCCAGGCGCTGCCCTCATGAACGTCCGCGCTGCGCTCAAAGTCGGCGTGGGTCTCGTTACCGCTTTCGTCCCCGAGTCCATCCAGCCCGCCTTCGCCGCCGCCTGCCCCGAAGCCATGTGGGTCCCCTGCCCCGAAACCCCCGACGGCCATCTCGCGCGCTCGACCTGGGCCATGATTGAACCCCGCATGGGCCGCGCCGACGCCCTGCTCATGGGTTCGGGGCTCGGACAACACTGTGAAACCCGGAAGCTGCTGCGTGACCTCATCGCCGACTACGGTGACCGCCTGGTCCTCGATGCGGACGCCCTCCACCCCGAGCTCCTCGAGACCTTTGACGACGACGCCTCGCAATGCGAGCTGACCCCGCACCTGGGCGAATTCCGACGACTGACCCAAGCCGAAGCTGCCGGCACCAACGAAGAGATCCTTGAGTTCGTTTCCCGCTGGAACGACAACGCCCTCACGTGCCTCCTCAAGGGCTCGGTCACCCGCATCAGCGACGGAGACCACCTCGCCTGCCTCCTGGCCGGCGGACCCGTCCAGGCGCGTGGTGGCACCGGCGATCTCCTCGCCGGCATCATCGCCGCACTGCTGGCCATGGACACGAACCGGCCCGGTTTCGAGGCCGCCTGCCTCGGCGCACACTGGCTGGGACGCGCCGCGCAGGCCCTGGCCCGCGCCCGGGGCGAGACCGCCGTCACCACCATCGAGGTGCTTGACTACCTCCACGTGCCCCTGCGGGAGTTCCATCGATGAGTTCCCCCGCCGCCGACCTTTCCCAGCGCCTGGCCCTGCAGGTGCTTTGCGCGCTGCCGGGCGTGGGTCCCGTCACCGCCCGCCGCCTCCTGGACGCCTTCCAGGGTGACCCCCGCGCCGTGCTCGACGGCGATACACTGCGCCTTCAACGCGTCGAGGGCGTCGGCCCGGCCACCCTCAAGAGTTTCCAAAACTGGCCCCAGCGCGTGGACCCGGCCAAGCTTGAAGCACGCATGGCGCAAACGGGCGTCACCTTTGCGCTCGAGGACGAGGACGGCTACCCCCCGCTCCTGCGCCGCATCTACGACCCGCCTCTGGGCCTCTACCGTCAGGGCCCCGCTATCCCTGCGGAGAAAACCGTCGCCTTTGTCGGCACCCGCGCGGCCACCCGCTACGGCCTGCGCGTCGCCCGCGAATTTGCCGCCGGACTGGCCAGCCGCGGCTACTGCATCGTCAGCGGACTGGCCCGCGGCATCGACGCCGCCGCCCACGAAGGCGCCCTCGAAGCCAATGGCATAACCGCCGCCGTCCTCGGCTGCGGCATCGACGTCATCTACCCGCCCGAACACCTCGACCTCTACCGCCAAATCGCAGAAACCGGTGCTATCTACAGCGAGTTCACCCTGGGCCGTGCGGCCGACCGCAACACCTTCCCCATGCGCAACCGCCTCATCTCCGGCATGTCGCGCGCGCTGTTGGTCGTGGAAACCGGTCTGCGCGGCGGCAGCCTGATCACCGCCCGCGCCGCCGCTGACCAAAACCGTGACGTCTTCGCCATCCCCGGACGCATCGACCAGCCCACCAGCGAGGGCTGCCACGCCCTCATCCGCGAAGGCGCCACCCTCGTCACCTCCGTCAACGAACTGCTCGAGGAACTCGAGGGCGCCGGACCCCAAATCGACCTCCCCCTGGACGCCCCCCGCCAACTCCCCGACGACCTCACCGACGATGAACGTGCGGTGATGGCGGCCTTCTCCGGCGGCGCGACCCTCTCGCCGGATGGCCTCGCCGACGCCAGCCAACTGCCGCCTTCCACCGTCGCGGCGGTGCTGATGCTGCTCGAAATCAAGCAACTCGTCGCCAAACTGCCCGACGGCCGTTTCGAAGCGCTTCTGTAAGCCACCTCAACCAGGCGGCCACCTCAACGGGCGTCCCGCCAGGACGTGCACATGCAGGTGCGGTACGGTTTCGCCGGCCTCGGGCCCGTTGTTGATCACCACCCGAAACCCCTCGGCAAATCCCTCCCGGCGCGCGATTTCGCCCGCTGTCAACAGCAGGTGACCCAACACCGCCTGGTCCTCGGCCGTCGCTTTTTCCACACGCGCAATCGGCTTTTTGGGAATCACCAACAGGTGCGTCGGTGCCTGCGGATTGATATCGCGCAGCACCACACAGTGTTCGTCCTGGTGCACGAAGTCGCCCGGGATCTCCCCGTCGATGATTTTGGAGAAAAGCGTCTTGTCGGCCATGCCTACAAGAAGACCAGATGCACCGGAGCCCCGCAAAAGTTTTCCCGCAGCACCAGCTCGCCCGCCTGATCCAGCAGGTCCTGGTGCAGCGCCTCCCGCCGGCGGCTCCAGCGGCAGCCCTCCGGACACAACGCACGACGCAAGCCGCGAAACACGATCACCACCCGCGCGTGACCTTGCAACCCCTCTAGCGCCTCCAGCACGCGGGCCCGAAAGAACAGCGGCTCCACCAGCCCGTCTGAAAAATCCAGCACCCGCAGCCCACACATCGACGGCAACTCCGCGTGAAACGCCAGCAGTGTCTGCGCGGTTTGCTGGCCATCCTGCGCCTCGGGCAGCTCGCGCCGGCGGCCCATGAACTGCAGTACCGCGTCCAGTTGTGAGGCAACGTGAGGGTCTCCCCCGGCCAGTTCGGCCAGCAGGCGATTGAGCGTCTGCAATTCCTGCAGTCCCCGCAAATCCCTCATGTGCGTTGTCGGCTTTTTAGCGCATCGATTTCCTCGGCCAGCTCCTCGATGTCATGGAAATCCTTATACACTGAAGCAAAGCGCACATAGGCGATCTGATCAACCATTTTGAGGCGTTTCATGATCATCTCTCCAATCGCACGGCTGGGCACCTCGCTGTCGTACTCGCGCTCAATTTCCGCATACAAATCCCCCAGCAGCATCTCGATCTGCTCCGCCTCGATCGGGCGCTTCTCCGTCGCCTTGCGAATGCCCGCCAGCAGCTTCTCCCGCTCGAAGGGCACACGACGCCCGTCCCGCTTGATCACCCACAGGTCCTCGCGCAAAATCTCCTCCAGCGTGGTGAAGCGGTACCCGCATTTTGCGCTCTGACAATGCCGCCGCCGCCGCACGCTCAGGTTGTTCTTGGTCAGGCGCGTGTCGACGACCTTGGTGTCGGGATGGCCGCAGCGTGGACAGTGCATCTTTCGTTCAGGTGGCGCGCAAAGCGAATACGTCGGTCGTCGTATCCAACTTCTGACTACAAGTCCAGAAAGTTTCGCAGCAGCTTCAAGCCGTCCTCGGTGGCGTACGACTCGGGGTGAAACTGCACCCCGTACACGGGCAACTCCCGGTGACGCAGCCCCATGATCTCGCCGGCTTCGGTCTGCGCGGTCACTGCCAAACACCCCGGCAGGCTCTCGCGTTCCACCAGCAACGAATGGTAACGCGTCGCCTCAAACGGTCGCGACAGCCCCCTGAACACGTCCGAATCCTCGTGATACACCTTCGAGGTCTTCCCGTGCATCAACCGCTCAGCCCGCACCACCTCGCCCCCAAAATACTGGCCGATGCACTGATGCCCCAGGCACACCCCCAACAGCGGTTTCTTCCCGGCAAACGCCCCCACCAGTTCCAGGCTGCGCCCAGCTTCGTTGGGCGAACACGGCCCCGGCGACAGCATCACCCGCTCCGGATTCAGCGCCAGGGCCTCCTTCACGTTGATCGCGTCGTTGCGAAACACCCGTTGCTCCACCCCGAGCATCCCGAAGTACTGCACCAGGTTGTAAGTGAATGAATCGAAGTTGTCGATGACCAGTAACATGCGCCCACTAATGGTTAGAGGCCTTGGACGATCTCAGAATTCCCCAAACCGGTCAAGGGACCCGCCCACCCCCTTTCTGCTTTGCCAACGCGCCCGCGGGGCCTTCTGCTGCCCGCGCATGGCCGACACCTCGCCACACTTCCAAATCCACCACCGCGCCGCCGATTGCCAGGCTCGTGCGGGTACCCTGCGCTGCCTGCACGGCCAGGTGCACACCCCGGTCTTCATGCCCGTCGGCACCCAGGGCACGGTCAAGGCCCTCACCCCCCAACAGGTCCTGGACTGCGGCGCGCAAATCATTCTCGGCAACACCTACCACCTCAACCTCAGGCCCGGACCCGAACGTGTCCAGCGCCTTGGCGGGCTGCACCGCTTCATGGCCTGGCCCAAGCCCATCCTCACCGACAGCGGCGGCTTTCAGGTCTTCTCCCTGGCCAAGCTCCGCCGCATTACCGCCGAGGGCATCCACTTCCAGAGCCACCTCGACGGCACGCGCTTTTTCCTGGGCCCGCACGAATGCATCGACATCCAGGCCAGCCTCGGCAGCGACATCGCGATGGTCCTGGACGAGTGCCCGCCCTGGCCCTGTGAGCGCGATGAAGCCGCCCGCGCCAACGAGCGCACCCTCGCCTGGGCCCAACAATGCCAACACCACGCTAGCCAGACCGGCTTTCTCGACGCCGGTCACCATCTCTTTGGCATCGCGCAGGGATCGGTCTTCGACGACCTGCGTCGCGAGTGCGCCGAGGCCCTCGCCCAGATGGACTTTCCCGGCTACGCCATTGGCGGCGTCAGCGTGGGTGAACCCGAGCCCGAGATGCTTCGGCAGGTTGCCGCCGCCATCCACTACCTGCCTCACGATCGCCCCCGCTACGTCATGGGCGTGGGCACGCCCCCGCAGATGCTGCAAATGATCGCCCAGGGTGTGGACATGTTCGACTGCGTCCTACCCACCCGCCTCGCTCGTCACGCCACCGCCATCACCCCCGACGGCCCCCTCAACCTCAAGAACGCCCGCTTTCAAGACGACGAACGCCCGCTCGTCGACGGCCTCGACAACTACACCTGCCGAAACTTCAGCCGCGCCTACCTCCGACACCTCCTGATGGCCGGCGAACTCCTCGGCGCCACCCTCGTCTCCCTGCACAACGTCCACGTCTACGTCAGCCTGCTGGACGAAGCCAGACGGCGCATCGCCGACGGCACCTTCCTCAACTGGAGCCGCAACTGGATTGCCCGCTACAACGCCCACGCGGTCGCCGCTGGCGAGCCCTCGAACACTTCCAACGCCTCCACCTCGGATTGACCTTCCATGGATGCGCCCAACTTCAGCCAACGCTTTGCCGACCTGCACGTACCCTCGGGCGAACGGCCCGAGCGCGCCTTGCGACGCACCACCCACCTCTGCCTCGCCGCTCACGCCGACGACCTCGAGTTCATGGCCTACCAGGGTATCGCCGCCTGCTACGCGCGCGAGGATGCCGGCTTCACCGGCGTTGTGTTGACCGACGGCGTCGGCAGCACCCGCCAGGGTCCGTACGCCCATTACTCCGATGCAGCCCTGCGCGAGGCCCGTCGACGCGAGCAACGCGCCGCCGCCGCCGTTGGCCAGTACACCGCCGTAGCCCAACTCGCCTGGCCCAGCGACGCCGTCAAAGGCCCGCTCAACGAACCCCTCGTCGATGAACTCGGCTGGCTCCTTGAACGCGTTCGTCCCGAGATTGTCTACCTGCACAACCCCTTCGACCGACATCCCACACACCTCGGCGTTCTTCGTCACAGCCTCGAAGCCCTCCGCCGCCGCCTTCCCCAACACCGGCCCCAACGCCTGCTTGGCTGCGAAGGCTGGCGTGACCTCGACTGGCTCCCCCAAACCCACCGCGTCGAACTCGACGTCTCCGACCGACCCCACCTGGCCGCCGCCCTCAACGGCGTTTTCGATTCCCAAATCGCCGGCGGCAAACGCTACGACCGTGCCGTGCTGGGTCGCCGCCACGCCCACGCCACCTTCAGTAATTCCCACGCCGCCGATGGCGTCGATGCCCTCACCCTCGCCATCGATCTGATGCCCCTGCTTGACGATCCCAAACGTTCGCTCGCCAGCTTTGCCAAAGTAGTCCTCGACGCCTTCCAAGCCGACGTGCTCAACGCGCTCGCTCCCGGCGGCAACGCGGAAACCTGAAAGCGCCTCCAGGCCTTGGTAACACTAGCGCCCTCGTGGCGAGGCGGTGCGCGCATGCAGCGCCCCTGCCCGACCTCCCAGCGAGGCCACCGGGGCCGCTTTCTGCCCCAGCACAGCCTGAATTTCCGCCACCACCGAGAGCGCAACCGCCTCGGGCGCTTCCCCGGACAGATCCAAGCCGCACGGTGCGTGCAAGCGCTCCAACTGCGAGGCCAGCCGCTCCTCTGCCTGTATCAGCGCATCCACGACAAGCGCGCATCGCTTGCGCGAGCCCACCAGCCCGAGGTACGCAACCCCGCTCAAACCCAACGAAGCCCGCAGCACCCGCTCGTCCAGGCTCAGCCGCCGCGTCATCGAAACCACCGCCACGGGTTGAAACGATCTCAGCAACGCATCCAGCCGCGCCGCGTCCTCGCCAGGCTCGACCGGTCCGTCAACGCCCTCGACGCGCTCCATCCCCGCGGCCCACAAGGCGCACTGCCAGCCCAGCAACTGCATCTGCCGGACGAACGGCCCCGCTTCGCTGGCGTCCATCGCCAAGAGCACGCGCGTGCGCCGCGGCCACGACTCCACCAGGCTGTGCGCCACGTATTCAGCTTTTGGAGACGCGCCCTGCAGCAGCGCCCGCGCGGCACCAGCCAAGTCCGTCGTGCCGCTCGCCGGTACGTCTCCGCCACACTCAACCGCCCGGCCCAGTTGCAGCGTTGCTCCGGGAGTTTCCTGCCAGACCGTCGCCACGGCCAATGCCTCCGCCTGCGCCCAGGCCAACTCCAGACTTTCCAAAAACAACTGTGCCGCCGGTGACGCCCAGTTTTCGCTCAAAATGTGCAAGGCCCCCGGACAACCCAGCTTCAGACGCTCGTCGAATCGGTGCAGCCGCGATCGGTCGTCCTTGGACTCCAGCAAGACCCGGTGTAGCGCCGCGTCGATACACACGCCCGCCACCGAGCCGAAGCGCCGCCCATCCTCCAAAAACAGCGCCCGCGCACCCGGGCGTCGCCACGCCGAGTCCTCCACCGCAACCAGCGTCACCAGCCACGCCCGACGTCCGGACTCCCGCGCCGCCCTCACGCCTTCCCGCACTTCCCCAAAACTGTTCACTTGAGGCGCCATCTTGCCCGAACGCCCTCTCGCTGACCAGCCCAAGGATTTCAATCGGCCTCCCGGACGCAGTTTCGCCTTTCCCTGAGCCGCCAGATGGATTCGCATGGGGCATGCTCTTCCGCGACCCAGACGCCCCCCTCGACCAACGCATCGATGACCTCCTCGGCCGCCTCTCCACCGAGGAAAAATGCCAGCAGCTTTCCTTCAATGCCCCCGGCGTCGAACGCATTGGCCTGGACCCCTATAACTGGTGGAGCGAGGCCCTGCACGGCGTCGCCCGCAATGGTCGCGCTACCGTCTTCCCGCAAACCATCGGCCTGGCCGCCACCTGGGACGTCGACCTGGTCCAGACCGTGGCCGACCGCGTTGCGCTCGAGGCCCGTGCCAAGCACCACGAAGCCCTTCGCAAAGGCTCCCACAAGCAGTGCCAGGGCCTCACCTTCTGGACGCCCAACATCAACATCTTTCGTGACCCGCGCTGGGGCCGTGGCATGGAGACCTGGGGTGAGGACCCCATCCTCACCGGCGAACTCGGCGCGGCGTTTGTCCGCGGCCTCCAGGGCGACGACGAAAAGTACCTCAAGACCGCGGCCTGCGCCAAACACTTCGCCGTGCACAGCGGCCCCGAAGGCGAACGCCACGGCTTCGATGCCTGCCCGCCCCGCGAGGATTTCTGGAACACCTACCTGCCCGCCTTCGAGCGCCTCGTTGCCGAGAAGGTCGAGTCCGTCATGCCCGCCTACAACCGCGTCTACGGCGAGCCCTGCGCCGGCAGCTACCTGCTCCTGCGCGACATCCTGCGCGAGCGCTGGGGCTTCGAAGGCCACGTCGTCAGCGATTGCTGGGCCATCGCCGACTTTCACGGCAATCACGGTGTCACCGAAACCGTTGAAGCCTCCGCCGCCCTCGCCCTTAGCGCCGGCACCGACCTCAACTGCGGCGCGGTCTACTGCGAAGCCCTCTACGATGCTTTCCGCCTCAAGCTCGTCGATGAAGCGCACATCGACCAGGCCCTGCGGCGGCTCCTGAGCACGCGCTTCCGTCTGGGCATGTTCGATCCGCCCGAGCGCGTCCCCTTTGCCGACACACCCATGAGTGTGGTCCGCTGCGAGGAGCACCGCGACCTGGCCCGCCACAGCGCCGCCGAATCGTTCATCCTTCTCAAAAACAAGGACGGCGCCCTGCCCTTGCCGCCGCAGCCGGCCAGCATGCTCATCGTGGGGCCCAACGCCTCCAACCTCGAGGTCATGCTCGGCAATTACTACGGCCTCAGCGACCGCATCTGCACCGTCCTCGAGGGCATCGTCGGTCGCCTGCCCGAAAGCGTCGAGGTGGACTACCGTATCGGCATCGGCCTGGACACCGAGAACCGCAACCCCAAGGACTGGTCGACCTTCGAAGCCTCCCGGCGCGAGTACGTCATCGCCGCCATGGGCATCTCCCCACTGCTCGAAGGCGAGGAAGGCGACGCCATCATGGCAGTGGACACCGGCGACCGCTCCTACATCGAACTTCCGGCCAACCAGATCAACTACCTGCGCACCATCCGCGAGCGCATCGACAAGGAAGGCCAGGCCAAGCTCATCGTGCTGCTCTTCAGCGGCTCGCCCCTGGCCATCCCCGAGGTGCACGAGTACGCCGACGCCATCCTCCAGGTCTGGTACCCGGGCGAGGCGGGTGGAGAGGCCATCGCCGACGTGCTCTTTGGCGACGCCATCCCCGGTGGCCGCCTGCCCATGACCGTGCCGCGCTCGACCGACTGCCTACCGCCCTTTGCCGACTACGCCATGACCGGCCGCGCCTATCAGGGCATGGCCGAGGCGGACATGCTGTATCCGTTTGGGTTCGGGCTGGGCTTCAGCCAGGTCCAGCTCACCAACCTGCAGGCCCCCGCCACGCATTCGGGTTCCGCGTCGCTGCAGGTCACCTGCACGGTCACCAACGTCGGCGAGCATCCCGTCATCGAAACCCTCCAGGCCTACCTGACCGACGCCCACGGCAAGACCCGTCTGGCTGCCTTCACCAAGGTGCGTTTGCCCGTCGGCGAATCCACGCAGGCCACCCTCGAACTGCCAGCCACCGCTTTCACGCGCTTCGATGGCGAGGGCAACCGCCTCCCGCTCGAGGGCCCACTGCAACTCACTCTAGCCGCCGCCCTGCCCGTCACCCGCAGCGAAACCCTCGGCGCTCCCGCCCCGCTTTCGGCTGAACTGTCACCTGAATAGGCATCACCGAGTAAACCGAGTCCGCGCGCCTTCAGTTTACGGGCGCAGTGAGGTTACCTTGGGGAAGGCTTGCTGGACGGCTTCGGGGGAGAGGGGGAGTTGGACGTACTCGCCACGGAGCCAGAGGGGGGTCTGGTCGTTGGCGTTGGTGGCATTGGGCCAGCCGTCGTTGCCGCCGACGAGCACGAAGTAATTGGCGTCGAGGTCGCCGAGATTCGAGATGTGCCGTGACTGCGCGCCGTACACGGTGCGGTGCTCGGTGGTGACGAGGTCGTGCGCGGTTTTGAGGAGGGTCTCCTGGCTGCCGCCGACCGGGTAGCTGCCCAGCTTGAAGCTGTCGCCGGCAAAGGGCAGCATGCCCTGCAGGTACATCAGCTCGAGGCGATGGATTTCGCCCCAGGTGAGGTTGGCCGCGACGGCGTCGGCGTGGGCCAGGGCGGCACGAATCTCGGCAGTGTAGGCCTGCGGGTCGTCGCCGAAGAGGCGGTTGAGACGGGCCACGATGCGGCGGTCGTCGCGCCAGGGCACGGGTGGGCCGTCGATGCGGTTGGACAGGTCCTTGATGAACGCAACAAACTGCACCGGCGCGCGCTGGTTGGGCATGTAGGCTCCATCCCAAGCGGTCAATTTGTGCAGGGCCACCCGTTCGGCGACGTCCCAACCTGCGGCGTCGAGCCGTTGCAGGGTTTGGATGAGTTCGACTGCGTCGAGCGAGACGACGTCGGTTTGCAGGGCCACGAGGTCCTGGAAATCGACCGGCGCGTTTTCCCCGAGCAATTGCTGCAGGCGGCGGATGCGTTCGTCGGGCGCGAAGAAGTAGCCGATGTCGTAGTCGGCCGTGGGCGCGGGGCGGTTGTTGGCCGAAGCGATGAAGCCGTCCGGCTGGCCGACGATGCCCGGCAGGATTCGGGCGGTCAGGATGTCGCTCCACCAGCGGTCGGATTGCTCGGGCGTGGCAAAGAGCGTAGCGCGGTCTTGCGGGGGACGCTTGGGCATGTGCGCGGCAATGACATGGCCCACGTTGCCCGTGGCATCGGCGTAGAGGAAGTTTTGCGCGGGCAGGGAAAAGGTCTCAGCCGCCTGGCGAAAGGCATCGCCGTTGGTTGCCCGGGCAAACCCCAGCAGCGCGGAAAATTCGTCGCTGGGCGCGTGGCCCATCCAGCGCAGGGCCAGGGTGCGACCGGATGGGTTGGGCAGGAGTTCGGCGTCACTGATGATCGGTCCGTAAGGGGTGACGCGCCGCACGAATTTCTGGTCGCGCAGAAAGCGCACGCGGATCTTTTGGGGCTCCTCCTGAAAGGTGGCCGGGTCCAGCGCGGACACATCGACAAAGGCGCTGGAGAGGCCGTGCAGGTTGGTGCCGCCCCAGGCCAGGTGTCGCGTGCGGCCAAAGGCAAAAGCGGGCATGCCCGGTGGCATCGCACCGACCACTTCGTACGAGGGGGAGCGCAGCCCCGCCAGCACCCAGAGGTTGGGGATGGAAAAGCCCAGGTGCGGGTCGCTGGCAATCCAGGCGCTGCCGGTGGCGCTGTGCGCGGCGCTGACCACGGCGCTGTTGCTGCCGGACTTGCTGACGCCCTCGAGCAGGCGAACGAGTTCGGCGAGTTGCGGCGAAGCGTCGGGGGCCTCGAAGGAGGCGGTCGAGTTGAGGCCGGTGGCGACGGCGTTGGCGTAAATCTGGTCGAAGTCGGGCTGGTCAGTGTAGGGCAGCAGCGAGAACCAGGTCAGCCAGTTGATGTCGACCGCGTAGAGGCGGCTCAGGGTGATGCTGTCGGCGACGGTGAAGGGCTCCTCGGCGTCGATGCCGAACACGCGCATTTCGTGGGGCGTGGTGTCGGGCGTGAGGGTGGCCTTGTAGGCGTTGATCCCGTCGACGTACGCGGTGAGCCAGGCCTGGTTCTCCGGCGGCATGGACGCGTAGATTTCCGGGGCGGCGCGCCCGAACTCGATCAGGCGGAGGGCCTTGTCGATCTCGACGGTGAAGGGGCCGACCATCTCGGAAATACGGCCTTGGGACACGCGCTTGAGGATCTCGATCTGGGCCAGGCGCAGGTGAGCGTGGACGACCCCCAGCGCAAAGGCGGCGTCGGTGTCGGACTGCGCCTCGATGAAGGGCACGAGCAACTCGTTCCAGCGGACGCAGACCGGCGCTTGCAAGGCGGCAAAGTGCGCGGGCATCGCGGCCAGGCGCTGCTCGGTGGATTGCGGCGGCGGCAGTTGGGAAAAGAGCGAACAGCCGCTGAGGAATACAGCGGCGCTCAAGGCAGCAATGCAGGTGCGCATCAGTAGGCGGAGAAAGGGAGGGTGTGGGCAGCGCACAGCGGACAAAGCATGGTTTTGTGTGACGCCGAAAGCTTAACACAGTTCCCCTCCGGCGGGAAGTGATGCGTTGGCTGGCCAGGCTGCGTGGGCTGGAAAGTGCGCGGGCCTTTGCTGGTGCCGGAAGAAACTGCACCCGGCCGTTGGGTCCGTTGGGAGGGGGCGGGCGATTCCCGCTTGACCCAGGTGGGCCGGTGCGGTTTTCTACACGCTTCGCTGGAGGGCTGGGACGCCATGCGAAGCGTGGCGTAGCAGGGACCCCGGCTACATGCCCGGCTAGCTCAATTGGTAGAGCAGTTGACTCTTAATCAATTGGTTCAGGGTTCGAGTCCCTGGCCGGGTACTTTTTTGGTCGTTGGTCCAAGGTCGGTTGTCGATGGTCGAAAGTCATCGGTTCAGAGTCTGGGTCGTCAGTCCAGCGTGGATGGTCGTTGGTGCTGGGTTGAAGTGGAGCGGCGGTCAGGCCCAGTCGAAGGCGAGGGTGAGGTGGGGGCAGTCGCGTTGCTGGAGGGCGTGGTAGGCCTCGGAGGCGTCGGCGGGTTTGACCAGTTTGGACACCATGCCTTGGAGGTTGAGGTTGCCCTGGGCGGCCAGGCGCAGGCAGGTGACCTGGTCGATTTTCAGCGCGTCGCGGGGAAAGCGGACGGTGGCCTCGCGGAAAAAAGTGGGGTGGTACGGGAAGGTGACGCCCTCGGGGTAGCTGCCTTGCACGATGTAGGTGGGCGTCGGGTTGGGCTGTTCGTGCCAGCCGGGCTGGCGCAGGCACTCGACGGCCTGGGGCACCACGGCGGCCGCTCCGGTGGCGTCGACCACGCAGTCCACGCCATCGGGGAAGGTTTCGCGGACGGCTTCGTGCAGCGAGCCGGTGGGTGCATGTGCCGGGACGCCGGCCTGACGGAGGGACTCGACGCGCTGGGGGTTCTGGTCGTAGCCGACGACATGATTGCCGCAGGCACGGTGGAGACGGGCGCTGAGTTGGCCGATGGCACCCAGCCCGATGACGGCCACGGGTTGATGCGGCAGGAGGTTGGCCAGGCAGACGCCGCGGTAGGCGATGGCAGCCAGGCGGCAGACGGCGGCCTGGTCCAGCGGGAGTCCTTCGGGCACTCGGTGCAGCGAGTCGGCTTTGACGACGAGGTGCGAGACGTGCGAGCCCCAGCTGCGGTTGACGCTGGCGCGCTCGGTGCCGCGACCGCAGACAACGTCGCCGAGTTCCCACTGAGTGACGCCCGCGCCCAGCGCACAGATCTCGCCGCAGGAGGCATAGCCCGGGATGAACGGAAAAAGCTCCTGCACGCCATCCTGCAAGCCGGCGAGACAGCGTAGCTCGGTCCCTGGGCTGATGCAGCTGACCTGGTTGCGCAGGAGGACTTCGCCGGGGCCGGGGTCAGGGATCTCGACTTCAGCGAGGCCGACTTTCTGGGGGGCTTCAACAAGGATGGCAGTGGCCTTCATAACGCCGCAGTGTACCGCGCGGGCAGCGTTGGGGGTCAAGCGGAGAGGCCGAGGGCCTCACGCTTTTTACCGAAATCGCTGAACCTTGAGCCTCGCCAGCGTGTCTTAGGCCTACGAATCTGGTAACCTGTGCCGGCACTCCGAGGGTTGAATGGAGCGCAGGGCACGCCCTTTACGAAGCGATGAAACTCCGTCGATATTTTTTGATTTACCTGCTCTTGAGCGTGTTACCGGCCGGACTGGCTTCGGCCAGCACGCCCGAGACGCCCGTTGAACGCCTGCACACGAGCCTGATTGAGGCGATGAAGTCGGGCGACTCGCAGACGTATCTGGAGCGTTACGACGCGTTGTCGCCGGCGGTGAACGAGGCGCACCACTTTGCGTTGATCGCGCGGGTGGTGCTGGGCTCACATTGGAGCCAGCTGGAGTCGCCGCAGAAGGCGCAGTTTGTACGGCAGCTGACGGATCTGGCGGTTTCCAACTACGCGGACGAGTTCAACGCGCATCAGGGCGAGGCGTTCGTGCCCCAGGAAGGCCGCGAGTTGAAGCGGGGCCAGCGGCTGGTGCGCGCGGTGTTGGAGCGCCCGGGCAAGGACGCGGTGCGCTTTGATTACGTGGTGGCCCTGGACCGCCAGGGCAATTGGGGGATCATCAACGTGATCGTGGACGGGGTGAGCGACCTGGCGGTGAAGCGCGCGGAATATCAGCAGGTGATCGACGATGATGGGTTCGAGGCACTGATTGCGCGGATGGAGGCCCAGATTGCCGAGCGGGGGGGCCGCG
Organism: Opitutales bacterium; assembly: GCA_050331595.1. Classification (GTDB taxonomy): domain Bacteria; phylum Verrucomicrobiota; class Verrucomicrobiia; order Opitutales; family JBHJGM01; genus JBHJGM01. Next base: position 70,790 of record JBHJGQ010000004.1, on the reverse strand, counting down.
GCAGCACGTCGGGGTAGCCTTTTGGGTAAAAGAGCCTGGGTACGCTCGTGGATTGACGCCAGCGGGCGAAGGCGGTTTGGCTGGAGTGTCGTGGAAAAGCCCGCCCCCCCTACGTTCCGCCCCTGGCCTTGCCGATCAGCCAGCCTCTGGCTGAGCCTGATGGCGCTTTCGCTGCTGGCAGTCACGCAACCCGGTTGCGCCAGTCGGCCCGGTGCAACGTCGACCAACGACCCACTGGAGCCGCTCAACCGCGTGCTTTTCGGCATCAACGGGGCGATCGATTTCCTGATCCTGAAGCCGGCCTCGGACCTGTACCGGTTCATCACGCCGCCGATTCTGCAGGAGGCGATCACCAATTTCTCGCGCAACCTGCAGGAGCCGGTCATCGCCTTGAATCAGGCGCTGCAGGGCAAGGGCGAGAAAAGTCTGAATGACCTGACGCGGTTTTTCGTGAACACAAGCCTGGGCGTGGGCGGGCTGATCGAGGTGGCGCAGGGGATGGGTTATCCCAAGCACGATGAGGACTTTGGGCAGACCTTCGCGTCGTACGGGGTGCCGTCGGGGCCCTACCTGTTCCTGCCGATTTTTGGGCCGATGACCTTCCGGCAGATCCCGGACCGGGCGGCGGACGGGACCTCGCGCAACTTGTTGATCAACGCGCTGACGGATTTCTTCACGCCCACCAACGCGATTTTTCTGGTGAACGAACGCAGCAACGCCGAGCCGCGGTTGCAGCGGGTACGCGAGGCGGTCGACCCGTATACGTTCATCCGCGAGGCTTACCTGCAACGGCGCGTCTTTCTGATTCACGACGGAGACCCGCCGATCGAAGCGGTGGACGATTTGTCGATCGATCTGTCCTTCGAAGACGGCGAGGACTTCTTCGAGGATGAACCGGTCAGTCCGGAGATTCCGCTGGAGCAGACGGTACCCCTGGAGTCGGTCCAGCCGGCTGCCGAGGACGAAAGGGGGACGGAATCGCCCGAGGCCTCTTCCGGGGGCAACGCGGTCGAGCCGCAAGCAAGCGAGGGCTCCTCCTCGCGACTGGAAGAGCGAGCGCAAGGATCGACCACGCAAGCCTGGCCGCTGGGTCGACACGTGCCGCTGCACTAAGGCGCAAGCGACCACACGCGAAGTGCGCCTCGACAGTCACGAAGAGACAACTCGGTGGCCGACAAGCTTCCACCGGCAACCGTTCGCGGTTCACCGCGCCCCAGCCTGTGAGCCGAGAAAGGCTTGGCCCGATTTACTTGGCCGCGCCGACCTGGGAGGTTTTTGAATCGGCTTCGTCGGCGGGTGGTGCGGCACCGTTGGCACTGGCGCAGGCACCTGGCTTGGGCGCGGGCCCTTGCGAGGTGCGCGCGGCCTGGTTGCTGCCGGCCAAAGCGAGCGAAACCTCCGACTCGGTGTCGCGGGTGGTGTCGTAGACGGGCACCGGGTCGGGCGCCATTTCGCCGTCGGTCTTGGGACCGCGCAAGGCGACCTTGAGCGCGGTGAGCGGACGGCGGAACGTGTCTTCGATGGCCGAGCCTTCATAGCCGCAGTGGACCATGCAGTTTTCGCACTTGGGATTGCGGCCGGTGCCGTACTTGTCCCAGTCGGTCTGGTTCATCAGCTCGTCAAAGGACTGGGCGTAGCCTTCGGCCACGAGCAGATAACACGGGCGCTGCCACCCAAAGATGTTGTAGGTCGGGTTGCTCCAGGCGGTGCAGCTGTAGTCCTGGTTGCCGGCGAGAAAGTCGAGGAAGAGGCTGGACTGGTTGAAGATCCAGCGCTTGCCCTTGGCCTTGCGTTCCTCGCCGCGCTTGAAGATGTCGCGGAAGAGCTGCTTGGTCTGGCGGCGGGAGAGGAAAACGTCCTGACGCGGCGCGCGCTCGTAACTGAAGCCGGGCGAGATGGTGATGCCCTCGACGCCGAGCTTCATGGCGAAGTCGAAAAACTCGGCCACTTCTTCGGGGTCTTCGCCGTTGAAGAGCGTGCAGTTGACGGTGACGCGGAAGCCGCGGCTGACAGCCAACTGGATGGCTTCCACGGCGACCTCAAAGACACCCTCGCGGCAGACGGAGGCGTCGTGGCGCTCCTTGAGGCCGTCGAGGTGGACGGAAAAGGTCAGGTAGGGCGAGGGCTTGTAATCGTCGATGCGCTTCTTGAGGAGCATCGCGTTGGTGCACAGGTAGACGAAGCGCTTGCGCTGAATCAGGCCGCGCACGATCTCGGGCATCTCCTTGTGGATGAGCGGTTCGCCGCCGGGGATCGACACAATGGGCGCGCCGCACTCGTCGGAAGCTTTGAGCGCGTCCTCGACGCTGAGGCGGCGCTTGAGGATCTGCTCGGGATAATCGATCTTGCCGCAACCGGCGCAGGCCAGGTTGCACTGGAACAAGGGCTCGAGCATCAGCACCAGCGGGTAGCGTTTTTTGCGCTGCAGGCGCTTTTTGAGCAGGTAGGTGCCCACGCGGACTTGTTGTCGGATCGGTACGGCCATTGGTGCGTTTGGTAGTTTGCAGTGAAAGGGTTACTGGGCGTGTGGACCGCTAAAGCGGGAGCCGGTTGCGTGCCGATTAGCGTGGACGCGCGGCAGGGACTTCAGCTCGCAGCTCGGGACTCAGGGATTTGGGTACAGGAAAGTGAACGTTTTCATCAAAGGCGGGCGCCTCTACAATCTGGCGTACGCCCCACTCGCGCAGGCGGTTGACAACCTCATCTATGAGGCAATCTGGCGTGGAGGCTCCCGCGGTCAACCCTATCCGTACCGGGGCGCGAAACCACTGCGGCTGCAACTCGTCGGGATGCTCGACCTGATAGGCCGGCAAACCATGGCTGGCACCGACTTCGCGCAGGCGGTTGGAGTTGGAACTGTTGTGCGCGCCCACGACCACCAGAATGTCGATGCGCGGGGCAATGGCGTCGACGGCGTTCTGGCGATTTTGTGTGGCATAGCAAATATCCTCTCGCAGAGGACCGCGGATGCGCGGGAAGCGCCGCTGGAGGGCCTGGACGACCGTTTCGGTCTCGCGCAGAGACAGGGTTGTCTGGGTGACGTAGGCGAGGTTTTCAGGTTGGTCGACGCGCAGCCGGGCGACGTCCTCGACCGAATCCACCCGGTGAATGCGCCCGCCGGCGGACGCATCAAAGCTGCCGAGGATACCCTCCACTTCAACGTGGCCCGCATGGCCAATCAGGACCACCTCGCGCCCTTCGGCGGCGTGGCGGGTGACCTCGCGATGGACCTTCAACACCAGCGGGCAGATGGCGTCGATGACACGCAGGCCGCGTTGGGCGGCTTCGTCATAGCGGCTGCGGGGCACGCCGTGAGCGCTGAAAACGAGCACCGAACCTCTGGGAATCTCCGCCATGTTTTCAGTAAAGATGGCCCCGCGCGCGCGCAGGTCATCCAGGACCCGGGGGTTGTGCACGATTTCGTGCAGGACGTAGACCGGAGCCCCGTAGCGCTCGAGGGCCCGCTCCACAATGTCGACCGCGCGCACCACACCGGCACAGAAGCCGCGGGGCTGAGCGATGAGAAGTTGGTGTGCCATTACAAATGCGTGCAGCGCCAAAGGCCAACGTCAGCGGTTTTTTGGGGGAGGCCGCCGCGTAGTTCAAGGCAAAAGGCAAGGCGGGCAAATGGTCCGGAGGGCACGGGGGTGCCGTTTTCCTTTGACCTGAGGCACGGTCAGTTTTACGCCATAACGCTGTGACGCTGGATGGGGCAAGCGCTCCAAGCATTAGGGAGTTATGTTGACCAAACCCGAACGCACCGAGCCGGTTGAGGCGGCCGCCAGTACCGGTCTGCGCGCAGAGCGCACCGCCGATGCCGCCTTTCAGGACGAGATGCTGCAAGGGGTCTCGCGGACCTTCGCGCTGACCATCCCGGAGTTGCCCGAGGGTCTGCGCGAGGCCGTAGGCAACGGCTATCTGCTGTGCCGAATCCTGGACACGATCGAGGATGAGCCGGCCTTGAACGCCTTTGAAAAACGAGCCCTGCTGGAGCGGTTTTCGCGGGTGGTCGGCGGGAAGGAACCGGCGGCACCCTTTGGCGCGGCCCTGGCTCCGGAATTGTCGACCCATACCATTGCCGCCGAGCATGTGCTGATCCAGCAGGTGGACCGCGTGATTGCGATCACACACGGTCTGGCCCCGGCCCAGCAGACGGCGCTGCAGCGCTGCGTGCGGGTGATGGCCTCGGGGATGGCAGGTTTTCAAGAAGCCGCCGAGCGCGGTCAGGAAGGCGTGGCGACGCTTGAGGCGATGAACCGTTACTGCTACTTTGTGGCCGGCGTGGTCGGCGAGATGCTGACCGATCTGTTCTGTGCTTTCGACCCCGAGGCACAAGGCAACGCCGAAACGCTGCGAAAACTGGCACCTTCCTTCGGTCAGGGCCTGCAGATGACCAATATCCTCAAGGACGTGTGGGAAGACCGCGAGCGCTCGGCCTGCTGGCTGCCGCGCGACGTCTTTGGGCTGGGCCCGGACGCGTCGTTTGACACCTTGCGCAGCGAGCATCCGGAGCGCCTGCACGCGGGCCTGCGCGTCTTGCTGGGCCACGCCCACGGTCACCTGCGCAACGCGTTGCAGTACACCCTGGCCATTCCTGCCAGTCAGCCGGGTATCCGCCGGTTCTGCCTGCGGGCGCTGGGCATGGCGCTGCTCACCTTGCGGCGGATTCACGCGCACCCGGACTTCACCAGCGGCGGGCAGGTCAAGATTTCGCGACGGACGGTCAAGGTCTGCATCGGCTTCACCAACGTGGCCGCGCGGCACAACTGGCTGCTCTCGGCGGCGTTTTGGCTGTTTGGCCGCGGGGTGCCGTTGACGCAGCCCGGCGCGTTGGACACCCGCCCGTTTGACCCGGCGGAATTGTCGGCAGGTCAGTGAGGACGGGCATCGTTTCGGGCCTGCTCTTTGAGGCGCGCGCGGTGGTCGGCAAGGCCGCCGAAGCAGGGCGCGCCCTGCCCCACCCTTCGGGCCAAACCTGGGTGCAGGTGGCGGGAATCGGCCCTGAGCGCGCCCGCGCGGCGGCGGAATCCCTGATCGCGCAGCAGGGCGTGGAGGTGTTGCTCAGTTGGGGGACGTGTGCGGGATTGGTCGCGGGTGTGTCCAGTGGCGCCTTGGTGGTGCCCCGCCAGATTCGGAGCGGCAGTGGCACGATTTTGGAGACGGATCCCGGACTGCAGGCGGCGCTGGTTCGGGCCCTTGGGGATTTGGCAGACGTCAAGGAAACGCCCCTGGCCGAAGCGACCGAGGTCGTCGAGTCGGTTCGAGCGAAGCAGGCGCTGGCCGAGCGCAGCGGGGCCGCCGCCGTTGATATGGAAAGCGCTGCGGTGGCTCGCGTCGCCCGTGAAGCGGGGGTTGCTTTTGTGGCGGTGCGGGCGGTGATCGATCCGCATGATCAGGCGCTGCCCAAGGCTGTGCTTGCCTTGAGCGATGCTTACGGGCGCATCCGCTGGAGCAGGCTTCCCGGATGCGCGCTGAGGCATGGGCGCACGCTGGGGCGGCTGGCGCGCCAGTCCAGCCGGGCCACCCGGACGCTGACTACGGTGGCGGCGCCGGTGCGAACGCAGTTGGAGGCGTGGGCTCCCTCGGGGTGAGGCGCAGCAGGTAGGAGTCGCCGACGGAGCCGACAACACCGGCGCCGCCGAAAACGTGCGTGACGCTGGCTCCCGAGATCGCCTCGCCGGTGTCTTCCATGGTTTTGACCACTTCCATGTGTTCGATCCGCAGCGCTTGCCAGCCCGAGCGGTTCTTTGGCGGATCGCGCCGGTGGGCCGCCAGAGCCAGGAGGTTCACGTGACGGGTTGCCAGGATCGCTCCATCGCCGGTCAGCGTAAGGTTATCCAGGCCCACGCCGACCTCGACCTGAGCGGCTGGCAATTCGGATGCCCGCTTGAGCCTGTTCGCATCAAAGCATGCCACGGTGCCGCCAATGGTTTCGGCAACGTAGAGCTTTTGCCGCTCGGGATCGTAAACAACGCCGTTGGGAAAACGCAGGATAGCGCGACCGTGCAGACGGTCTCCATCAAAGTAGAAAAGTTCGCCCTGGGCTAGCCCGAGAAAGATGGCCAAGCGCTGACTCAAGTCGGTTTGGACCGGATTGTTGGTGACGAAAAAGGCATCGGGGGAGACAGCGGCCACGTCGTTGGGAAAGCTCAGGCGCGTGTCGGCGATGGTTCGCCGATGCGTGGCTACGGGAGGTGTGCGCGTGAGATTCAGATCGAAAACCTCGACCGTTGGCCGGGAGTGTCGCCGATGATTGACGACGAAGAGACGGCTGCGCCCATCGTCCAACGGCCAGAGATCGATGCCGTGGGGATGAAAGTCTTCCGGAGGGTCCGCCTGAACAATCTCAACGACGTCAGCTTCGGCGCGAAGGATCGCGAGCGAGCGGCCGCGTCCCTCAGGCAGAAGGCCACCGCAGCTGAGCACGAGCACATCGTGGATACGATTCAACACCAGGTCTTCCGCGGGCGCGGGCAGTTCGATGCGCTGTGTGACCAATCGATCGTCCAGCGGCGCAGCTTCGGCGAGCAGGCCCAGCCGCCAAAGCCGAAAGGCGACCACCATCAGGAGCACGCCAGCCAGCACAAGTCCGACGCGCCAGAGGATGCGCCAACGTCGAGGTCTGCTGGATGGTGCTGCCGGACTCAATGGACGCTAGGTTGACGCGAGGGTTCAGGCGTGATTGCTGTCCTCGATGCGGCGACTGGATGCATTCTTCCGCGCGTGGGCGGCGATGGTGCTGCGGCGCGGCTGGCTGTGCATTGTGGGAACGCTCGCCTTGACGGCGGCAGCGTTTGTCTACCTGCAAGGGCACCTGGGCATCAACGCCAATACGGCGGAGCTTTTCGACGAGGAACTGGACTTTCGCCAGGATCGCGCGCAGCTCAACGCGGCCTTTCCGCAGTTCGATGATGTGCTGATGGTGGTGGTTGAGTCGCCCGTGCCGGAGTTTGCCTTCGAGGTCGCCCAAACGCTGGGCGCTGCCCTGGAGGCCGATGCGTTGGTGGAGTCGGTCTATTGGCCCAGCGGCAGCGACTTTTTTCGGCGTAACGGGCTGCTCTTTCGCGACGCGGAGGAACTGGCCGACCTCGGCAATCGACTGGCGCCAACCCAGCCCTTCCTGGCGGCACTGCAGCGCGACCCGTCGCTGCGCGGTCTCTATGACCGGTTGAGCGAGTTCGTGGCCAACGCCGACGCCGACCAGATGGAAGCGCTCGAGCCGCTTTTCGACGAGCTGGCGCAGGTGTTGGCAGATGGCGGCCAGGACCCGGCCCACGTGCTGTCGTGGCAGGGGTTGATGCGCACGGATGACGAGACCGAAGCAGACCCGAGCCACCGCCAGCTGCTCTTCGTGCGCCCGCTCCTGGACTACGGGCGAGTCAAGCCAGCGGGTCCGGCCATCGAACGGATTCGCCAGCTGGCCGCCCAGGCCATCGACGCAAGCGCGGTGCCCGCCACTGTGCGGCTGACCGGCGAACTTGGGCTCAAGCACGAGGAAATCGAGGCGGCAACCAGCGGCGCGATTCAGGCGGGGCTGCTGGCCTTTGTGCTGGTGGCGCTGGTACTGGCCTGGAGCCTGCGCTCGTTTGGACTCATCGTGGCGGTGCTGCTGACGCTGGTGTGCGGCCTGGGGTTGACGGCGGGCTTCGCGGCGCTGGCCGTGGGCAGCCTCAACATGATTTCGATCGCCTTTGCGGTGCTCTACATCGGTCTGGGGGTGGACTACGCGATTCACCTGTGCCTGCACTACCGCGACGAGCTGCGGCGTGGCATGAGGCGGGCCGAAGCGATCACCGAAGCCCTCGTGATGGTCGGGCCCTCGCTGCTGTTGTGCACGGCGTCCACGATGCTGGGATTCTTCGCCTTTGTGCCGACGGGATTTGCCGGCGTGGCCGAGCTGGGGCTGATCGCGGGCGTGGGCATGCTGCTGAGTTTTTGGGTCTCGCTGACACTCCTGTTGGCGCTGCTCAAGCTCTGGCCGGTGCGCCCGCGCCTGGCCAACGTGGACACCGCGGACACGCCCCACCCCATCCTGGCCTTGCCGCAAACGCATCCGCGGCCGGTGCGAGGCGTCGCGATTGCGCTGGGCCTGAGTTCGCTCGCCCTGGTGCCATGGCTACGTTTCGACTACGACCCGCTGAACCTGCGCGACCCGGGAAGTGAATCGGTGCAGACCATCCGTGCGCTGATCGACGCCGACGCCGCCTCGCCCTACACCCTTGAGCTGTTGTTCGACTCACTGCCGGCGGCGACCCAGGCGCGCGACATACTCACGGAACTCGAGGGTATCGCACGGGTGGTCGCGCTCGATGATTTTGTGCCGGAGGATCAGGACGAGCGGCTGGCGCAGGTCGATGAACTGAACCTGATCCTCGGCGGGCTGTTTTGGGGATTGGATGCGCCGATACACCCGCCCTCGTCGGCGCAACAGGTGGCCTCGCTGGAGGCGTTTCAAGGTGAGCTCGAAGCCGCCCAACCCACCGGGGCATCAGCCCGGGTTCAACGAGCGCTGACGGCCTATCTGGGAGAGTTGCCCACGGCAGAAGCCGAACGGACGGAGGCATTGCAGCGCCTGGAGCGCGCGCTGTTGCGAACCTTCCCCGTGGCCTTGGACAACCTCGATCTCGCCCTGCAAGCGGAGGGCATCTCGCTCGAAGGCCTGCCCGAGGACGTGCGCACGCGCTGGGTCAGCGAGGCGTCGCTGTACCGGGTTCAGGCCATCCCCGAGGCCACGCTCGACACACCCGAAGAACGCGAAACGCTGGCCCACAAGGTGAGCGAAATTTTCCCGCATGCCACTGGCGATCTGGTGGTCACAGTGCGCTCGGGCGAAGTCGTCCTGGGTGCGTTTCAGATGGCGCTACTGCTGGCGGTAGGTGCGATCTCGACCCTGCTGTTGGCCTACCTGCGGTCGATTCGCGAGACGCTGCTGATCCTGACGCCGCTGCTCCTGGCCGGGTTGCTGACGGCAGCAACCATGGCCGCGCTGGGTGTCCCGTTCAATTTCGCCAACGTGATCGCGCTGCCCCTACTGCTTGGCTTTGGCGTGGACAATGGGATACACGTTATTCAGCGCGTACGCCGACGCGGCGACGGGGATCTGCTGGCCAGTTGCACCGCGCGGGCCGTTTTTTACAGCTCGCTGACAACGCTTTTCAGCTTCGGTAATCTGGCGTTTTCCCCGCACCGGGGCACGGCCACGCTGGGTGTGGTGCTGACGCTGGGCGTGGTCTTTACCTTGCTGGCAACGCTCGTACTCTTGCCCGCCTTCATCGGAAAAAAAGCGGGGCGCGCGCAGACTCAGACGAGCCGTTAAGACGCTTCTTCGCGGAGCCAGGCGGCAAACGCAGGCAGGTCTTCGGGCCGGTCCAGATCGAGGTCAGCCGCGACGTCGTCGCAGGAAACTGGATACGGCTGGAGGGTCCCGAAGAGCTGGCGGAAGCCTTCGTCGCCCTGTAGCTGGTCGGCGAGTTTCCAGCAGGCGCGCGGTAAGCCAAGGGGCGGCCGAAGCTTCCCGTCGATGCAGGCAACAGCGGGTTGCTGAAGCTGACTGGCAGCGGTGAGGACGCGCTCCCAGGCCTCGGGTCGAAGGGCCGGCCGATCCGCCGGATGCAGCAACACGCACTCGAGCGGCACGTCCGCCGTCTGTGCGAAATGAAGCAGCGTGCGCACCGAATCCGCCTGGGTGTTCCCGTGGTTCACGCAGACCTGCAAGCGGTCCTCTGCGGGCAGACAACGGCCTAGCGCTTCTCCATCGTCGCCGGATGGTAGACTCATGAGCACTCGCGACGCCGTGGACGCCAGCGCGGCGTCGAGGGTGTGACACAGGATGGGCTTGCCCGCAATCGGGGAGGCCAGTTTCGGCGTTGGGCCGAAGCGTCGTGAGTGGCCGGCGGCCAGGATCCCGATGGCCCAGGCAGGCGGCATCACGGGTACGGTCGACGGAGGAAACGCCCCGTTGGGTGGCCGACGAAGGCCCCGCCGCGCACCAAGAATTCGCCGCGGCGCAGCACGTGACGCGCGTGCCCCCGCACCGTCCAACCTTCGTAGGCGCTGTAGTCAACCGGCATGTGGTGCGTCTTGACCGAGAGCGTGTGCGTGAGGTTGGGATCGTAAACGACCACGTCGGCATCGCTACCCTCGGCAAGGTATCCCTTTTGTGGATACAGGCCGAAAAGCCGGGCCGGTTCGGTGCTGGTCAGGCGGACGAGTCGGGGCCAGTCGATGCGTCCAGCCAGGACTCCGTGCGTGTGCAGCAGGTCCAGGCGATGCTCGACGCTGGGAATGCCGCTGGGGATGCGCGTGAAGTCGTCCCGCCCGCGGTCCTTCTGGCCGGAAAAGTTGAAGGCGGCATCGTCGGTGCCGATCGTCTGCACTTGCCCCGCCTGCAGCGCCTGCCAGAGCGTATCTTGATCAGCCTTCGGGCGCAGCGGGGGCGACATGATGTACTTGGCCGCCTCGAGTTCGTCGGACTGAGTCAGCGACTCATCAAGCAGGAGGTGATTGACCAAGCACTCGACGGCGAGGTCGACACCAGCCTCGCGCAGCTCCAGGGCCGCGCGGAGGGCTTCGGCGCTACTGACATGCACGAGGTAAAGCGAGGCGTTTTGCAGGTGCGCCATCAGGCCGAGTTTGCGCACGCCCAGCGCCTCCACCAGCGGCGGACGACTGGGCGCGTGCCAACGCGGCGAGGTCTTGCCGGCGGCCAGCAAGGTGCGTTGCATGCGCTCGATGAGGACGGGGTCTTCGCAATGGGCACAGACGCGCACGCCCAATTCACAGGCCAACCCGAGGGCGTCGAAGAGTTCGCCATCTTCCAGCGCAAGCACGCCGGGGTACGCCAGGTAGACTTTGAACGACGTCACGCCCTCGGCAACGATTTCGCGGATTTGCCGTTGGGCATCGACGTCAAAGCGGGAGACGGTGAGGTGGACGCTCCAGTCGCAGCAGCACTGGCCTTCGGCTTTCTCAAGCCAGGCATCGAAACCCTCGCGCGGGAGCTGCTGGCGAGTGGGACCGCACATATCCAAAAACGTGGTCGTGCCTCCAACGGCCGCGGCGCGTCCCATGGTGGCGTAATCGCTCTTGCCGCAGACATCGGCGGTGGGCAGCCAGGCGTGTACGTGCGGATCGACGAGCCCCGGCAGCACGAAGCAGCCGCTGGCATCGATCACCGTGGCCTCCTCGGGCGCGTCGAAATTCTCACCGATGGCCTGGATTTTCTCGCCGACACACAACAGGTCGGCCCGCTGTGTGCTTTCTGGATGGACGAGCGTGCCGCCACGAATCAGCACTGTGGGTACCGCTGGCTCCATCGCTACTCAAACCTCGCTGAAACTTGTTGCCATTCCATGCACGACTGCTGCATCAGCCATGCCACGGTGCTTCAACTGGGCAAGTCCGAAACGCTGCTGGAGGACCAAACCATCCATGTGCGCGAGGGGCGAATCCAGGCGATTGTCCCGGAGGCTCCAGGTGCGACACGCGGCCGGGTCCTTGACGCCAGAGGGCGACTGGTGACGCCGGGCTGGGTGAACGCGCACCACCATTTTTACAGTGCGCTGGCGCGTGGGCTGCCAGGAGTACGCCCGTCGACGAACTTTCTGGAAGTGCTGCAGAACCTGTGGTGGCGCGTGGACCGGGCACTGGATCTGGAGGGCGTCTACTGCAGTGCGCTGGCCGGCTGCCTTGATGCGATCCGGGCGGGGACCACCGTCATCGTTGACCATCATTCCAGCCCCAATTGTATCGGCGGTTCGCTGGACGCGATTGGTCAGGCCCTAAGCGATTGCGGGCTGCGCGGCTGCCTGGCCTATGAAGTGACCGACCGCAACGGACCCGAGGGCGCTCTGGCCGGCATTGAGGAAAACGTCCGTTTCGCCCAGGCCTGCGCCAACCAACCGGAAGGTCCACTGCGAGCTTTGTTCGGTTACCATGCTTCCTTCACGCTGGAGCCAGAAACACTGCAGCGCTGCGATCAAGCAGCCGCTGTGGGGTTCCACGGACATCTGGCCGAAGGTACTTACGATCGCGAAGCCAGCCAGGCGTCCTTTGGTCAATCGTCCTTGGAACGCTTGCGCGAGGCGGGATTTCTTGGCGAGGGCTCTGTCGTGGGTCACGGCATTGATTTGACCGAAGACGAAGCGCGGACGCTGGCCGAATGTGGCGCGCGCCTGGCGCACAATCCGCAGTCTAACCTGAACAACGCCGTGGGTATCGCCGATTTGGATACGTACGCGTCGCTGGGCATACCAATCGTCCTGGGTACCGATGGGATGACGCAGAACCTGTTGCAGGAAGCGCGCGCGGGCGTTTGGGCGCAGCGTCAGTTGCGCGGCGACCCAGGGGCCGGGTTCACCTCCGTAGTAGACGCTCTACTGTTGGAAAACCCAAAGCTGGCCGGCGCGTTGTTTGGCGATGCCGGACCGACCCTGCAGGTGGGCGCTCCGGCGGACCTGGCGATTTACGATTACCGGCCCACCACGCAACTGACCTCGGACAACCTTCGCGGGCACCTGATCTACGGTCTGCACGAAGCAGCGGTCTCCACCACGATGGCCGGCGGGCGGGTGCTGATGCACGAGGGAATCATCGAAGTGCTGGACGAGGCAGCCGCGCTGGAGCGCTGCCGGGCCGCCGCATCCAAGATGTGGATACGCTTTGCGGAGCTGAACGCATGAGCCCGCCGCTGGTCATCGCACTGGGTGGCAACGCCCTTTCTCCCGCCGACGCCGACCCGAGCATCGAGGCGCAGTTTCGACGCGCGATGGAAACTGCCCGCGAAATTGCGCGGGTCTTCGAGCACACCCGCAACGTGCTGCTGACCCACGGCAACGGCCCGCAGATTGGCAGCATTGTGCGGCGCGTCGAGCTGGCGATGGGCGAAATCCACACCCTGCCGCTGGACGTCTGCATCGCCGACAGCCAGGCCGGTATCGGCTACATGCTCTCGCAGTGCCTGCGTAACGAGGGGCACGCGACGGGACGGCCCATGGATTTTTTGCCGGTGCTGACGACGGTTGAAGTCGACGCGGAGGATCCGGCCTTTACCAACCCGACCAAGCCCTTCGGCCGCTATTACCGCGCGGAGGAAGCCGAAGCGTTGGTCGCCGAGTACGGCGGCAAGGCCGTAGAGGTGAAGCCGGGCCTGTGGCGTCGCGTAGCCCCCTCGCCCGAGCCCCGGCGAATCCTGGAACTGGAACGTATCCAAACTTTGGTGACGTCCGGGGTGAACGTGATCGCTGGCGGCGGTGGAGGAATCCCGGTGCTGCGCGAGGCCGACGGCACGCACCGGGGCGTGGAAGCGATCATCGATAAGGACGCGACCTCGGCGCTGCTTGCGGTGGGGCTGGGATGCGAGCGCCTGATCATCGCCACCGAGGCCAAGGGGGTGGCCGTGGATTTCGGCAAGCCAACGCAACGTTACCTGAAGCGCCTGACCGTGGCCGAAGCCCAGCAGTTGCAAGCGGCGGGGACATTTCCCGCAGGCTCGATGGGCCCCAAGGTGGCCGCGGCCATCCTGTTTTTACAAGGGACAAGCGCCCCTGCGCCCACCGCCTGCATCTGCGCGCTGGACGAGTTGGCTGAGGCCGTCGCGGGTCGGGCCGGAACGGAATTCGTGTGCGGCTGAGCCTTGGCGTCGGTCAGGAAAATGACGACGCGTGCGGGTGAAGGTCCGTCCGGGGGCAGTGCCCAGGCACGCGAGCCCCGATGGACTCGTGTAACGCCGGGACTTCCCGAAACGCCTTAGGCGAAGGGCCGCTCGCGCATGCAGCAGGCCATGATCGCTTTGGCCGTATGCAGGCGGTTTTCAGCTTCTTGAAAAACGACTGACTGCGGCCCGTCGATGACGGCGTCGGTGACCTCGCAGCCGCGGTCGGCGGGGAGGCAGTGCATGTAGAGGGCGTCCTTTTTGGCGAGCGCGAGCCGGCGCTCATCGCAAATCCAGTCCTTGTAGCGGCCATTGACCTCGAGACAGGCCTGCTCGTTGGCGTGAATTTCTTCTTGGGAGGTGAGGCCGGCACGCTGCGTCATCAGATCGAAGCAGCCCCAGCTCTTGGGGTACACCACGTCGGCGTCGGCAAAGGCGGCGTCCATGTCGTCGGTCACCTCGAACTTCACCCCGGCCTCCGCGCATGCCTGTTGGGCGTATTGCATGGGCGCGTCGAGCAGGCGATACTCCGGCGGGTGGGCCAGCGTGACGTCCATGCCGAAGCGGCCCATCAACGTGATCAGCCCTTGGGGGACCGAGAGCGGCTTGGCGTAGGAGGGCGCGTAGGCCCAGCTGACGGCTATTTTGCGGCCCTTCAGCTCTCTGCCAAAGATCTCGCGTATGGTCATCAGGTCGGCCAGTTGCTGGGTCGGGTGGTCGACGTCGCACTGCATGTTGATGACCGGGACGTCCGTTGCTTCAGCCACCGCGCGCATGTAGGTGTTGCCCTCGCCTGGAATCAGATCGTGTCGAATCGCAATTCCGTGTCCCATCGCCCCGAGGATGATGCCGGTGTCGCGCGCGGTTTCGCCGTGGGAGATTTGGGTGGCCGAGGAGTCCAGAAAATGCGCGTGGGCGCCCAACTGCGTGGCACCCGCCTCAAAGGCGTTGCGCGTGCGCGTGCTCTTGTCGAAGAAGAGCAGATAGATCGTCTGGTTGGGCAGCGCCAGCACGTGCTCGCCCCGGTGGAAGGCCTGTTTCAGGTCGTCGGCCACGTCCAAGAGGAGCGTCAGTTCATCGATGGTGAGGTCGCGCGTCTCGATGAAGTCGCGCCCTTTCAGTGTATCCGGAATATCCATACAAAAACAGATTGGGGGGAAGTTGATGCGGCGCTGCGTCTGTTCAGGCGGCAACGCGGGCAGGCAAGGGTTCGACCGTCAAGCGGAGGCTTCAGCGGTTTGCGCGCTGAGGGCCGTGGGGACGGTTTCGCAGTAGATGCCGGGGAAGGCCGCGTAGTAGGCAGCACACTGAATCAGGTGCTCGATCGGGACGCGGTCGTTCACGGTGTGGGCCACGGCTTCTTCCGCCGGACCGAAACCGACGCTGGGGATCCCGTAAAGCCCGGCGATGGAAACGGCGTTGGTGCTGAAGGTCCAGCAGTCGACGGTGGGCTCGCGGTTGAAGAGGCGGCGGTAGGCTTCGGCAGCTGCTTGTACGTGCGGGGTATCAGCGTCGTAGAGCCAGGTGGGGAAATAACATTCAGTGGGATAGACTGTTCCGGTGTAACTGGGTCGCTCGTACTGCTTGAGCCAGACACGCGCGTCCGGAACGCCCACCCGTTTGGCCGCCTGACGAATTTCCTCGAGGGCGGATTCCTTGGTGTCGCCGGTGCTCAGGCGGCGGTCGACGTGGATGCGCGCCATGTCGGGCACCGCGCACATACTGGGAGTGCGACAGTCGATGTGGGAGACGGCCATCGTGCCCTTGCCGAGGAAAGGCTGGTCGGGCAGCTGCGCGTTGAGGCGCTCGATTTCGCTGACCAGACGCGCCATTTTGTAGACCGCGTTGTCGCCCTTGTGCGGCATGGAGCCGTGGCAGGAGCGTCCCTTGATCTCGACGCCGATCTCCATGCGTCCGCGCTGGCCGCGCAGCACGTTCATGTTGGTTGAGTCGGTGACGACGACCACCTCGGGGCGCAGACCTTCTTCCTGCACGAGGTACTGCCAGCAGAGCCCGTCGCAGTCTTCCTCCATGACGGTGAAGGTGCACACGAGCGTGCACTCTTGCGGCAGGAGCTGCAGATCGCGCAGGATGCGCCCGGCGTAAACCATCGAGGGGATCGCGCCTTCCTGGTCACCGGCTCCGCGCCCGTAAACGATGCCGTCCTCGACCTTGCCCGTGTACGGATCGTGCGCCCACTCGTCGCGGTCGCCCACGCCGACGGTGTCCACGTGCGCGTCGATGGCGATGATGCGCGGACCTGAACCGAGCTCGGCAATCAGGTTGCCCAAACCGTCAACGCGGATTCGGTCGTAGCCGCCGACGGTTTCCAATTCCTGGCGGATGCGGTCGATGACCGCGCCTTCCTCGCAACTCTCGGAGGGGATGGCGACCATCTGGCGGAGAAAGTCCACCATCTGCGTTTCGTACTTTTGGGCGTGTTGATTGATTCGGGCGTAGTCCATGGAAATACGTGCAAAAACCTACGATCGACGAGCACCGGGTAGGATGTGGGATTCGTTCAGCGGGAGGGAGTGGCGCGGTTGACCGTCGCGAGCGGTCAAGGCACCGGCGACGGCGGCGGCGGTCGGCACCAGTCCGATTTCCCCCACCCCCTTGGCACCGTAGGGACCGTGCTGGGCGGGGACCTCGACCCCACGTACCTCGACCGGCGGCATCTGGCTGGCCTTCAACAGTCCCAGGCGGCGAAGCTTGGTCGTCTCGGGGATGCCGTCTTTCATGGGGAGGTCTTCGGAAAGCGCGTAGCCCAGACCCATGTGGACGGCACCCTCGACCTGGCCTTCAAAGAGCATCGGGTTCATGATGCGCCCGGCGTCGTTGGCCGAGACGATGCGCTCCAGCTGGCCCTCGGCGTTGAGTACGGCCAGCTGCGTGGCAAAGCCGTAGGAAAAGTGGGTGTGGTGCTCGCCCTGCGCGTTGACCTTGCCGGGCTTGGAGGTCCAGTCGCAGATCCACTCGCCCAGGTAAGCCTTGCCCACCAGCGCGGCGAGGCCGTGTTGGGCGAGGTCCTCTTTGAGGGTCTTGCAGCCGGCGATAACAGCGTTGCCGACCAGGGCGGTGCCGCGGGAAGAGGTGGTCATGCCGCAAAGGGCCTGCTCGCGGGTGTCCACCTTGACCTCGACAATCTCCGGAGGCAGGCCGGTCTCCTCGCAAAAGGTCTGCAGGGCCATATTGTGCACGCCCTGGCCCATCTCGGTCCAGCCGTGGAAAATCTGTATCCGTTTTTCGGAGACAATCTCGATGCGCGCGCGTCCGATGTCGGGCATGCCGTTGCCCACGCCGGTGTTTTTGATGGCGCAGGCCAGACCGGCAAACGGCGCTTGCCGATAGTCCTCGCGAACAGCTTCCAGCGTCTGGCGCAGGCCGGCGGCATCGGCACCCAGGCGCTGTCCGGTGGCGGTCATCGAGCCCTCGCAAAGCGCGTTGTCATAGCGCAACTGCCAGCGGTCGAAGCCGCCCTGGCGGCAGAGATCGTCGAGGCAGGCCTCCAGCGCAAAGGTGACCTGATTGACCCCGAAACCACGCATGGCCCCCGAGGGAATGTTGTTGGTGTAGACGCAAAAGCCCTCCACGTCGACGGCGGGCACGTCGTAGGCACCGGTGGCGTGACCGACCGCGCGCTCGACCACCTTCATCCCGACCGAGGCGTAGGCGCCGGTGTCCGCGTAGAGCTTCGCGCGAACCGCCGTGAGCTTACCGGATTCGTCACAGCCGACTTCGTAATCCATCACAAATGGATGGCGCTTGGGGTGCATGCGAATCGACTCGGAGCGGGTCAGTGTCAGCTTGACAGGGGTGCGCAAGAGCCAGGCAGCGAGCGCGGCGTGGCCCTGGACGGTCAAATCCTCCTTGCCGCCAAAACCGCCGCCGGCCTGCACCTGGACGACGCGCACCTGTTCTTCGGGGAGACCGAGAATGGCGGCGACGCCCTTGCGGTCCTCGTAGACGCCCTGTCCCTGCGAGTACAGGCAGACGCCATCGCCACCGTCGATGTCGACCGGCGCGGCCAGGCAGGACTCCGGCTCCATGAAGGCGTGCTCGATGCGCTGGGTGGTGTAGCGCCCGCGGCTGACGAAGGCGGCGGACTCGAGCGCCTTTTCGGCATCGCCTCGACGCGTGGCGCAGGAGCTGAGCACGTTGCCCTTGGCGTGCAGCCGCGGGGCGTCGGGCTCAAGTGCGGCAAAAACATCGGTCAGCGGTTCAAGCACTTCGCCAACGACCTCGATGGCCGCCGCGGCGTGGCGGGCTTGCTCGACTGTCTCAGCCACGACCAGCGCGAGCACGTCGCCGACGTAGCGGGTGGTTTCGCCCTCGGCGATCAGCATGGGCCAATCCTTTTCGATGAGCCCGGTGACGCGCGCCCCCGGAATGTCGCGAGCGGTCAACACGCCAATCACGCCCGCCATCGCCCGGGCCTTGGAAGTATTCAATCGGTCGATACGCTGGCGCGGATGCTCGGAAAAACAGAGCGCGGCGTGAAGCAGGCCGGGCCGCGTGAGATCGTCGACAAAGGGGCGGTCGCCCAGGACGGATTCGCCGCCGGTGTACTTGGGCAAGGGCTGTCCAATGCCGCCGCGGTTTGTGCCGTTGCCATTGCCCGTCTCAGCCAGGCTTTCGCCCCGCCAGAGCGCGGCAGCGGCCTCGATGGAATCGGCCAGCTTGGCGTAGCCGGTGCAGCGGCACAGGTGCGGGTCGAGCGACTTGAGGATGGCCGCGCGGCTGGGCGCGTGGTCGCGCTCGAGCAAGGCGTAGGTGTCCAGCGTGATGCCGGGCAGGCAAAAGCCGCACTGCACCCCGCCCTTTTTGGTGAAGGCCTCAACGAGCTGTTGACGGCGTTCTTGGGAAATGCCTTCGAGGGTGGTGACGGTCTTACCCTCGACCTTGCTCATGGGCGTAACGCAGGCGTAGGTGCTCTTGCCGTTGACGAGGACCTTGCAACAGCCGCAGGCCGCTTCGTTCTCACAGCCGCGCTTGGGACTGGTCAGCCCGGCGTCGGCGCGCAGGTAATCCAGCAGCGAACGCTTGGGGTCGCCAGCGTAATGGGTCGAGGCTCCGTTAAGCGACAGTTCCATGCGTGAGCGGGGGTTCGGCGGTGATGGCGGCAAAGCTGACCGGGTCGGTCGCGCCTTCGGTGTTGATCAACAAGACGACGGCGTCGGGGCCCAGCCGGAGACGTTCGCGGGCGGGCTGCAGCGCGGGCTCGCGACACAACGCCAACAAACCAGCCAGACCCGCCGCGCCGGATTCGCCAGACTCCACCCGCGGGTCGTTCTCCAGAGGCTGGTCGAAGCGGCGCATGGCCTCGCGCGAGGCCTCGTCGCCGACGGCCAGAAAGGCGTCGGTCGCATGCTTCAGCAGCGGCCAGGCCAGCAGGGAGGGCGTCCCGCAATTGAGGCCGGCCATGATCGAGTCCTGCGGGCCGACATCGCAGAGGGGTTCGCCGTCGGGCGTGTCGGCGGAGGCACGCAAACAGTCGGCCTCGAGCGGTTCCACGCAGATCATCGCCGGGCGCTGGGGCTTGCTGGGGCGCAGGTAAAACGCCTCGCCAGCGGCGGCCATGCCACCCACGCCGGCCTGCAGGAAGACTGCGCTGGGCCCCTGCGCGACAGCCGCGCGCACCTGGGCATCGGCCTCGCGAAAAAGCGTACCGTAGCCAGCCATGATCCACTGGGGAATCTCCATGTAGCCGGGATAGGCGGTGTCGGAAATGATCTGCCAGCCCTCCGCCGAGGCACGCGCATCGGCCGCGCGCACGGTGTCGTCGTAGGTGCCTTCAATCACGACCACCTCGGCGCCCTCGGACCGGAGCGCATCAATGCGGGCGGGCACAGTGTTGCCGGGCACAAAGATCACTGCGCGCTGGCCCAATTGACGCGCGACCCAGGCGACGGCCCGACCGTGGTTGCCGTCAGTCGCGGTGGCAAAGGTGCGTGACGCCCCGGAGCCTACGTGGAGGAACGCTTCAGGGGATTGCTCGGGCAAGCCCGCCGCGAGGCGCTCGCCTTGAATGAAACGGAACATCGCGTAGGCCGCCCCCAGGACCTTGAAGGCGGGCAGGCCGAAGCGGTGCGACTCGTCTTTGACCAGCACGGCGCGAACCTCGAGTTCCCGGGCCAGGGCGGGCAGCGACTTCAAGGCAGTGGGCTCGTAACCCGGCAGGGCTTCGTGAAAGGCCTGTGCGCGCGGATCGTCGAAGACCGACGTATCGACGGGCGTCGCGCCCTGGTGCGGGTTGAGCGTCAAGCGGCTGGCATTCATACGGGCGTTCCTCCAAAGGTGTGAATCAACTCGCGGGCGTGGCCAGGCGGGGCTTCGTCGACGGAGCGCAGCAGCGAGACCAGCAGGTGAAAGGGTTCCAGTTCGATCGAGGTAACGCTGTCGGCCAACGCCCATTGATCCGTTGCCCGTGGTGCGCCGTCCGCATCGAGAACGACGCTGCCGTGCGGACCGGTGAAGCGGAAGTGCTCGCCTTGGGTCTCCAGGGCGCACTCGACCGCGTCGATGCGCCCGCGCAGACGCTGCGGGGTTTCCAGCCAAAAGCCGTCGCGGCGGTGCCTCCCTGCCCAGGCACGCTGGGAGAGAAAGAAGTGATGCTTGATGGCGGAGGGGTGACCCTGCATCGGACACTGCGTCTCACAGTGCCCGCATTCGTTGCAAAAATCATCCAAAACCAGGATCTGTCGTGGGCGTTTCAAGGCCGGTGCCGCCGCGCGTTGTGGCTGCCAGCGCCCCGCTGCCAGACGCAGCGCCACGACACGTTCGGGAGCCTGCTCCAGGGGCATGTCGAAGAGCGCGGCGTTGGGGCAGACGGCCTCGCAGATGCCGCAGCTCAGGCAGTCGAAGGCGAGCAGGGGTTTGCCGATTTGCCGGGGTGGACGCAGCGCGTCGGCGTGGTAACGGGCGTCCTCGGGCAGGGCTTCGGCGTAGGCTTGGGCGCGGCGTTGAACCGCTTCGGTCGACCCCAGCCAGGCCTCCAGGTTGTCGGCGCCGCTATCGACAATTGTTTGACCCAGGCGCTGGCAGTAACTGTGCAGGCGTGCGTAGCCGCCCTTTTGCAGCAGATCGGTGCAGGCCGTCACCGGCGCGAAGCCAGCCGCAACGGCCTCCACGCAGTTTGCCTGGTCGATCCCCGCCGAAAACGAGACCGGCACCTCCCAGCCGACCTCCGCGCGCAAGGCCGCGCTCGCGCGCATGGCCACCACGTGCAGCGGACGCCCCGACAGGTACATTTCGCGTTCGTTGAAGCGGGCGCGGTGGTTGCCGACGACCAGCGTATTGGAAAACTTGATACCGAAGCGCTGCCCGCAATCGGCCCCGCGCTGACGCAGGCGCTGGACGAGCCCGGCGGCCTCGTCGAGGGTCAGGTCAGCGGCAAAGGAGTCCGGGTTGAGTTGCAGATCGCTGTAGCCCAAGCGGGCGCGCAGAAGCGAATCGGTTTCGGCGTGGCCCAGCAGCGTGGGGTTGAGCTTGATGATGACGTCCAGCCGCCATTCCTCCATCAGGTAGGCGGCCATCTGTTCAATTTCGTCCTTCGGGCAGCCGTGGAAGGTGGAGAGCGTGACCGAGCGCCCGATGCGCGGGTCGACCTCGAGGTCGCGCAGGTGCGCCAAATCCGCAGGGAGCGCAGCACGCAGGCGGTCGATTTCGGCGGAGGCGTCGGTCATGGCCGAGAGCCAGCGGCCCACTTTTGCCGAGCGCAGCCCGGCGTAGTCGTAGCCCAGCGAAAGGTCGAAGACGCAGTCGTAGAACGGGTCCCCCGCGGGTTTGCCCAGTAAGCCACTGTGCTCAACCTGCTTGAGCAGCAGCCAGGCGATGACGTACTGTTCCAGCGAAGCTTCCAGCGACAGCTCCTGAGACCACTCCACGTTGAAGGCAAGGTTGGGCGCATCGATGCAGGGACGTGGAATCTCGAGATCGTCCTTTTCCTGGACGGTTTTCAGCTCGATGGCCCGCGCACCGGCCAGGTAGGCCAGTACAATGTTCTGCGCCAGCTGGGTGTGTGGCCCCGCCGCCGGGCCGAAGGGAGTGGCTGGACGCCGCCCCGCCCAAGCGAATGAAAGATCGACGCTCGCCGAACCCGTGTAAAACGAGGACGGTGAGAGGCCCAGCAGCCCTTTGCCGGTGTCCACACCAGCTTGGACCGCCCGGGACAGGACGGTTAGCGTAGCTCCAATCAAGACAATTGCCGATTAGCAAGACTGATACCACTTTGCATCGGTCCCGGCGAGCGGATTCATCCATGAATGACAGGCGAAATTGTCGAAATAGTTAGGAGTAATGAGGCTTGCGCCTTACCTTTTCCATCCAGCTGCACCGTACACGCGCATTGCGAGCCGGTCAGGCTAGGGGTGACTGCCCACCTTCTGCCGGAAGCCAATATACCCAAGCCTGTCAGCGAGGGTGAACCCTTCACCGGTTCTTCGACCGACGCGGCGTTCGAATCCTCCAGCATCATCGGCGACGGCGAAGGTTGAACCCACGAGATTGCCGTTGACGCCGCGAAGCCAAGTTAGTGGTCTTCGACGTGTCTCCACACTTTATCCTACAAGTTAAGGACGCCTTATGGGACTTATTATCGGATTCATCGCTGGCGCGTTCACGGCGCTGGCTTGCGGCATCATCTGGGGTCAAATCGTCAAGCACTTCAGCGTCGAGATTGGCTTTGCTGCCATCGGCGTGGGGGCGGCCGCCGGATTGGCCGTGCGCATGGCCTCACGCGCGGCCGGCTTTCCTCAGCAGGTCATCGGGGTGATTTGCGCGGTGCTGGGCATTTTCCTGGGCAAGGTCTATGCCTTCAAGTACTCCGCTGAAGCCTACTTCGATGAAATCCTGGGCGAGACGGTAACCCTGTCCATCTTCAGCGTGGAGCTCTACGAAATGTTCATCGAATTCTACGCCGAAGCCGAGGCTCAGGAATATATATACGATCTGTTGTGGATTGCGCTGGCGATCATGGCTGCGTGGCGTATTGCCGGGTTTGGCGGCGACACAGACGGGGCGATGGTCATGCCCGAGCCTGCGCCGACGAACGAACCCACTCCGCCTGCCGATCCCAACCGGCCTCCGCAGGCCTGAGTTGGCTCAACTCGAGGTCAATCCCGCGCTGGTGGACGCGCTCGCCGCCGACTGCGAGGGCATGCCTGCTTTGGGACCGAAGGGGGATGCGTTACCTGCTGATAGATTGTGGTTTAGCGACTGAAAACACGTACTCAAGTTCGGCAATTGAGCTTGCAGGCTATCTCCAGGAAGTGATAAGTAAAGGCATCACATTTTGGAGGGTTTACGGTGGCCCCAAACGCTCCAGGTGGTCTTGAGGCGCGACCGCATTTTCGCGTCTTGAAGCCCAACCCTTATCTCGTACGTCCATGCCCACACCCACGTCTGCTTCCGGCCGTGGCGCCCTGCGCCCGCGGCATTCTTTTTTCGGTACCCTGGCTGGCGCGTTCACGCTGAGCGCAGGCGCCATCTTGACCGTTTCGCCGCAGGAGGCGGCGGCCCAACCGGATGTGGTGATCAACCAGAACACCTATCCGGGCGGTTTCCCGAACGTGACGCAGGTTGAGGGTGCCTACCTGGGCGGTCCGGTCCGTCGCATGCAGGGCCGCACGGCTGTTTTGTTCTACCACAACGGTTACGTGCTTTCGACGCCGGAGGTGCCCTCCAGTCTGGGCGGGTCGGACTTCAACATCCGCATCTTCGACCTCTCCAACCTGGGCAATGGCTCCAACGCCGACGCCGCGGGCCACCCGGCTGACCGCAACCTCAACGGCCTGCGCATCGTGGCGGGGGACGACGGGGTGCTGGGCGATGGCTCGGGAGGCTTTCAGGCGCACGGCTCGATGAAGAACGGACCGGTGGCGCTCTCGGGCGGCTGGCGGCAACGCTTCTGGTTTAACGAAGTAGGCAACAACTGGCACGTATGGCGCGGCGACAATTGGAGCACGGATTTCCGCAATGAACTGGGCTTCGCCAACAGCGACCCGATCGATGAGGTGGTCGGGCACATGCACATCCTGGGCAGTCGCGGTGCGCTCTTTTCGCCCTACTTTGCGCGGGCGTGGTGGTCGTATGGATCCGTCTCCGGCAACGCGGACCTGGTCATCAATGGGCAGCAGGTAGCCAGTTGGGACCACTTGGGGATGACCGGCGTGGTCTCGCACCCCTTCATCATCGGCAACCTGCTGATCATGGCCTCCGACCAGAGCCGCACGGGCATCGCCACCTATGATATTTCCGACCCGACCAACCCGGTCCTCCTCGACGTGCTCAACGAGGGCAACATTGGCAGCTACTGGCCGGAAGTGTGGGGGCATTACGTGGTCTTTGGCAAGCGCGGCGAGGACCACGGCCTGCAGATGGTCGACTTTTCCGACCCGAGCGACCTGAAGCTCACCCGCGAAATCCGCACCCCCTACAGCGCGGCCTTTTACCAGCACTTCCAGGACGAGTTCTGCTTTTTCGGGCCCTTCAAGGTCGACATGAACACCGGGGAAATCGTGCTGCAGCTGGATGCGCAGCGCGGCAACAACGACGGGCTGGAGTTCCCCGCGGGCGACCCCCGCCGCAACCCGACGGAGTACAACCTCAACGGCTCCCAGTCCTCGCTGATTCTGGGCAACCTGTGGCTCAACGGGGGTGCCGGCAACACGCAGGGCATCGCCATCTGGGCCCACCAGGCCGAGCCCGACACGCGCCCGCCCTTTCCGGCCTACCACATCCCGCAGGATGGCCAGACCAACTACCCCATCGGCGGTTACCCGCTGAGCAACCCGATGGGCCCGGCCATCACCGTGCTCATCCACGAGACGCTGGAGTCGAGCACCATCAACGACCAGACGGTGCAGGTGCGCCCGGTCGGCGGCGCGCAACTGGACTGCACGCTGAACTTCTCGATGAACGACTTTCTGACGATTGTGCCGCGCCAGCCCCTGCAGCCGAACACGACTTACGAGGTGCGCCTGGCTGGTATTGAGGACGCTGCGGGCAACGCGATGGAGCCTTACGTCTTCAGCTTTTCCACGGGCAGTTCGGTCGCGGGCAATCAACCACCGACGATCGAGAGCTTTGACGCGGACATGCCGGTGGCCAACCCGAATGACACCCTCACCTTCACCGTGGCAGCGACCGACCCCGAGGGCGAAGCCCTGGAGTATAAGTTCGACTACGGTCAGGGCAGCGCCAGTTCGGGCTGGCAGACCAGCGCCTCCGCCACGTTCGCCTACGACAGCGTGGGCCGCTTCAACGCGACGGTGCAGGTGCGCGACGCCAGCGGCCGCGTGGCAACGATGCGCCGGGCCATCGGCATCGTCGAGCCCTTCACCGCGCTCAACCATACCCACAGCACGCCCATCGTCAGCGATACGGTCAACGGGCTCTTCATCACCGTGAATCCGGACAACAACACCGTCACGGCGGTCGACATCAGCACCGAGAGCGTCGTCTACGAAGTGCCCGTCGGTCTGGACCCGCGTTCGCTGGCGCTCGATGCTCTGGGCAATCTTTGGGTGACCTGCTTCGACGGCGACCGGATCGACATCCTCAACGCGGCCAACGGCAGCCTGCTGGGCCAGATCGATTTGGACTACGGCAGTCATCCCTACGGCGTGGCCTCCAGTCCGGACGGCCTGAGCATGTACGTGACCCTACACGGCAGCGGCCAGCTGAAGCGCCTCGACGCGGCCTTTCAGACCGAAACCGGCTCCGTCGACCTGGGGCCGACCGCCCGCGCCATCGCGGTCAAGGGGGATGGCTCGGCGGCGTACGTCACGCGTTTCATATCCGAGGGGCTGCACGGGGAAGTCTGGAAGGTCGACCTGAGCAGCTTCACCCTGGAAACCTCCATTGCGCTGCTGATGGACCCGGGGGTGATCGACCTGGAAACCGGCAACAACTCCACCGAGCGCATCGGCGACAGCGATTTTGGCGGACGGGGCGTGCCCAATTACCTGGCCAGCATCACCATCAGCCCCGACGGGCAAAAAGCCTGGGTGACCGGCAACAAGTACAACGTGCAGCGCGGCCTTTTTGAGGACGGCAACCAGCCCAACGAGGTCAATACGGTGCGCGCACTCATCTGCGAGATCGACCTGCAGTCCGACTTCGAGAATATTCCCGACCGGCGCGACGTCGACAACAGCGCCTCGCCCAAGGCCGTCGTTTTCTCGCCCTTTGGCGACTACGCTTTCGTTGCCCTGGAAGGCAACAATCAGGTGGCCGTCTACGACACGTTGAAAGTGTCGGCCAACGCCGGTCTGGCCACCCTCACCCGCCTGGGCACCGACCCCACGCCCGAGGGCGAAGGCGTCATCCCCGATTACCCGACCAAGGAGGGCCTCGCGCCGCAGGGGCTTAGCTTCGATCCGCTGTCCGGCAAGCTTGCCGTGAAGGCCTTCATGAGCCGGTCGATGACCGTCTTCGACGTCAGTGAGCTGATCGATCGCGCCGACATCAACGTGCCGGCCAACGCTGTCGAGACCGTGAGCAACGAGGTGCTGAGCGCCGACGTGCTGCGCGGCAAACAGGTCTTTTACAATGCCGAGGACCTGCGCATGGGCTCGCAGGGTTACATGACGTGCGCCACCTGTCACGCCGACGGCGGCCACGACGGGCGCACCTGGGACTTTACCGACCGCGGCGAAGGCCTGCGCAACACCACCGACCTGCGCGGACGCGCCGGCACGGCCCACGGCAACGTTCACTGGACCGGCAACTTCGACGAGCTGCAGGACTTCGAGAACGACATCCGCGGCTTCTTTGGCGGGACGGGCTTTCTCACCAATGCGCAATTCAACGCCACCAGCAACACTCTCGGCGCGCCCAAAACCGGCTTGAATATCGACCTCGACGCGATGGCCGCCTACGTCGCCTCGCTCAACGAAACCTCGTACCCACGCAGCCCCTACCGTAACGCCGACGGCACCATGACGCCCGAGGCCATCGTCGGCAAAGCCATCTTCAATCAGCTGGACTGCGTGGACTGCCACTCGGGCGCGACCTTCACCGACAGCACCCTGGGCACGGCCACCCTGAGCGACGCCGGCTTCATCAAGACCGGCTCTGGCGGTCGCCTGGGCGGAGTGCTGCCGGGCATCGACACGCCCACCCTGCTGGGCCTCTGGGACAGCGCGCCGTACCTGCACGACGGCTCGGCGGCGACGATTCACGACGTCTTTGCCCTGACCGGGTCCACGCGTGCGCCGGGCGGCACCACCTATCAGGCCGAGAACGCCAACCGCGGCGGCAACGCCCGCGTGCAGACCGACCCGATCCAAAGCACGGTTCACAATCAGAAAATCTTTGGGCGTGAGGGTGCCTTCGTGAACCTGCGCAACGGCAACCTCACCTTTAACGTGAGCGGTGGCAGCGGCGGTGCCTCCCGGCTCATCATCCGTTATGGCGGTACCTTCGGGCGCACCGCGACCATCCTGGTCAACGGCGTATCGCTCGGAAACATCACCCTGCCGGGCTGGGGCCGTACCGACGGCGTCGACAACCCGCCGCGCTGGATGTACGTCATCCTGGAAAACGTTCAGCTCAACGCGGGCAACAACACCGTGCGGCTCAACCACCAGAACATCAACGTGGACGAGCTGTTCGTTTCGACCGCCGACGACCTTGCACAGACCCTCGGGCACACCATTGCCTCCACCCTCTCGCCGAGCGATTACGACGCGCTCATCGCCTACCTGCTCCAGCTCGACGGACGGCCTGAAGACGGCGGCGACATCAACCTGCTGCCCAACGCGGTCGCCAATGTCACGCCCGGCACCCTTCCCTACGGCGACGGCTTCTACACCGTCGTTACGCTGGACGGCAGCGCCTCGAGCGACTTCGACGGCACTCTGGCAGCGTATTTCTGGGACGCCCCCGGCGCACAGTTTGTCAGCAGCACCACGCCCTCCTCGCCGATTGCCTACGTCGTCTACGATGGCTCGCAAACCCAGCCCGTCACCCTGACCGTGACCGACGACGCCAACGCCACCGACACCGACGTGGCGCAGGTTGCGGTGAATGTGCCCAGCTCGGGCGAGCCCGGCTTTGACGAAGCCAGTGGCCAGGTGGTCTTCGAAGCGGAGAACGGCGACTTCGGCGACCCGACCTTATGGCTCACGCAAAATGACGGTGTGGCCTCCGGCGGTCAGTTTATCGAGATTTCACCCGGCAACATAGCCACCGGTTCGCCCCCCACGGATGCCGACAGCGTGGTCAGCTATCGCTTCAACATCAGCACACCAGGTGATTACCATGTGTGGTTCCGGGCCCTCACGCCGACCAGCTCGGCGGACTCCTTCTGGGTGCGCATAAACGATGGGGCCTGGACGCGCTTTAACTCCATTGGCGCGGGCAGCTCGTGGAGCTGGCGCATCGTTCACGACAATCTGAACAACAACACCGACGTGGTCTACACCCTTGCCGCCGGTCCCAACGTGCTCACCGTGGCCTACCGTGAGCCCGAAACGCTGCTGGACAAAATTGCCATCGCCGGCACGGGCACCGGCTTCGACCCGCAGTCGCAAAACGGTGGCCTTGGACCGGACGAAAGCGTCTTCAACCTTGGCGGTCCGCCCATCACTCTAGCCAAGGCCACCTTCGATGTCTGGCTGACGCGCGAGGGCCTGAACCCCGAGACCGACGGCCCGTTGGACGTGCATGGTGGCGGCACCTTGCTGGAACAATTCGCGGGCGGCTTGAGCGCCGGCGACAGCGTCATCCTGCAGGTACGCCCCGAACCCGGTGACACGCACATGCAGTTCGTCATCGACCGCATCCGTGTTGTCGAAGGGCTGACGGCGGTTCTTGAATGCCGGGAGGACCTGGTCCTGGGCGACTGGATGCCGGCCGACAGTTACTACACGCTCCAGCGCGACACGGTGGAGCCCGGCTTCGAGACGTGGACGTTCACGCGCAACACTCCGCTCGCCGACAGCCCAGATACCGAATACGTTCAACTCGAGCTGACCCTCCAAGCCACTACCGAGTAGCGGCTACTACCCTGCAATCCCCGACGCTATCCGACTGGCTGCACCTATGTATTCGGTGCGGTCTGGGGACAGGCCTGCGCTTGGATCAGCCACAGATGCAGAGGATAAAATGGATGCTTCAGGCGTTCGGATAGTACTCGTGTTGGTCGCTTAGGAACAAGAATATCCCGCACGGTGGTCTCTGTAGCGCTTACTTCTATCCGTGCTCATCTGCGTTCATCGCGTCCAATCAGACGCGCAAGGCGAACGCGCGCACCCACCCATACCATCTCCCACTTACATCGGTGTTTAACGGTGGTTCCAATAAACAAGGCCTGAGGCGAATTGACTACTCCAACGGGAAGGGCGGGAGCTTGTTGAAGGCTTCGGCGATGTACTGCTGGTAATGCACGCGCAGGTCCTGAATGTAGGGGTCGCTGTCTTCGATGCGGCGCACGCTCATCGGCTCAAGGGAGTCGCGCAGGTAAATGGCCACATCCAGCGGCGGGCCCACGGTGACGTTGGAGCGCATGGCCGCCTCCAGGGAAATGAGGGCAAGCTTGGCGGCGTCGGCCAGGGTCATGTCCGGGCGCACCAGACGGTCGAGGATCGGCTTGCCGTACTTGTTTTCGCCAATCTGAAAATAGGGCGTGTCCTCGGAGTCTTCGATGAAGTTGCCCTGCGGATAAATCATGAAGACACGCTGGCGCTCGCCTTCGATCTGCCCGCCCAAAATGAAGGTGGCTTCGTTGGTCATGCCGGCCTCTTTCATCGCGGGGGCGTGGCGCTGCTGCACCTCGCGGCTGATCTCGCCGAAGTACGTGGCCGCCTCGAACATGTAGCGGAAGCTGTTCAAATTCGGCTGGCCGTCGGCGCTTTCCAAGTCGCGGCGTACGCGGTGGCAGACCTCCTGAGTGGTGGCCAGGCTGCCAGCCGAGAGCAGGATGAGCGAGCGGTCGCGATTGGTCTCGAAGGTATGGAGCTTGCGGTAGGCGCTCACGTAGTCGACGCCCGCGTTGGAGCGCGTATCGCCGGCGAAGACGATGCCCGCGTACAGTTCGATGGCCAGGCAGTAGGTCATGTGCGCCGAGTCAGGCTGTTTGCGCCTCGGCGGTCAAGCGCCACGAGAAACAAAACGCGGCGAGTCTTTCTTGGTCAACCAGGCCATCCTTAGATTCGCCCAGGTCCTGGATGCGCCACCGATGAAAGGGACGAAAATGGATGCCGGTGTCACTCGATGGCGCTTTGCTTTTTGTTCGACGCAAATGAACGCGGATAAGCGCAGATAAATCTAATCTGTGTCGTTCGGCGTAATCTGTGGACAAGTCTTTCATTTTGAAAAGCCACAGATAAAAGGGATAAAAGTGGATAGTTAAGACGTACGGATGCGATGCGTGTTCGTCTTTTTTGAACAAAACCGCCTCTGGAAAAGGGTCTCCAAAGCTATCTCAACGATCCGCGCTCATTTGCGTTCATCCGCGTCTACTTAAGCGCCTAACGCGAATAGGCTCACATCAAACAGAGCCATCCACTTCCATTGGTATTTATCGGTGGCTCTGGTTTGCGCGAAGCACAGAGCGATTCTATCTCTGCCGCTCTGCGTAAACGGCGAGTGGGCTAGCTCGAGCCGCGGTTGGGCACGGGTGACCAGCCGGGAGCCTCGCTGGGGCCGATTGCTGGTTCGGTTCTCAGGCACCAGGCCGCGGCGACGGTCATGGCGATGAGGCCCAAGTCGCGCAGGATGGGCCCCAGGTACTCGCCTGTTTCAGCGGAACCGCCAAAGCAGCCGCAGGCGATATTCAGTCCGCGCAGCCAGGCCGAAGCGATGGCTCCCGTGAAAAAGACCAACAGGCCGCCCAGCCGCAGCAGCGCGGGCAATCGCCAGGGGCGCCAAAACAAAGCCAGCGCACACAGAATCTCGAAGGCTGGCAGATAGAGCGCGGCGAACGTGCTGAGCGCGTGCGGGGTCAGTCGGTACGCCGCCACTTCGTGGGCAAAGCC
Source organism: Opitutales bacterium (assembly GCA_050331595.1). Lineage (GTDB taxonomy): Bacteria > Verrucomicrobiota > Verrucomicrobiia > Opitutales > JBHJGM01 > JBHJGM01. The sequence continues at coordinate 40,157 of JBHJGQ010000004.1, read as the reverse complement.
CGCCGGGTCAAGCGCTTTGGTCACGCCCGCATACAGAAAGACACCGCTCAACCCCAGCAAGCAGGCCCAGCCCACAACGAGCTTGATCACTGCGCCGCCACCCATGCTTCGTAGCCACCGCGCAGGACGCGCGCGTCCTCCAGTTGCAGCTGTTCAATGAGCTTCGTGCGCACGGCCTCGGCCCGTTCGCACCCCTCGCCGCAGTAAATCACAATTCGCATGGGCGGCTCCCAGGCGCTCAGAAAATCCAGAAATAGCGCGTCCCACTCGGTGTCCGTCAGACGGACCGCCCCCGCAACGTGGCCCCCGTCGAACTCCGCCTGGCTACGCGCATCGACCCAAAGTACATCGGTCAACTCGGCCCACTCGGTGACCGTGGCCATGGTGACCTCCCAGGGTTGCAGCGGATTCTCGGCGGTGACGTCACCGGGCTCCGGCGGGGTCCAGGCAATGGCCTCGCGGTGCAGCAAGCCGTTGAGCGCCGCCGGCACCAGTGGCAGCACGACCAGCGCCACCAAACGCGCCCAGAAACGTGTGCTTGGGGCGTTCACGCTCACCCTCAGCGTACCACCACGTACATCGAGACGCGGTGGGCCTTGCCGTCGGGACCGGCGGCGGTGATTTCGATTTTGCCCGCCCCGCGGCTGACGTCGGCGTTGGGCGTTACCTGCACGGCCAAGGCCGAGGGCTCGCCATCCGTGGCCGTGGCGTCAGCGGTAGGTTCGGGCTGCGCCTGAGCGGGCGATTGGAAGGCGTCCGCCGCCGGGGATGCCAGGGGCACCAACATTGCGGTGAAGTTCGGGTTGTAGGAGCGCACGGAGGTGACGCGCAGGTCGGCTTCGGGATGGACGGAAATGCGCGCGCGCTTGGGCTCCATAACCTCGCCACTTTGCCGTAGCCACAGGAGCGTCACCGGCTCGATGAGGACCGCCTGAGGAATCTCGACTTCGAGCGCCAACTGAATCGGTGGGGCATTTTCGACGTCAGTCTGCACGCGCGCGGTTTTGACCTGGCGTCCGCTACGTGACCCGAACTCAAATTTGAGCGTGATGGTGCCCGATTCGCCGGGGCCGTAAGTGGCTCCCTCGTCGGTATCCGCCGCCGTGCAGCCACAACTGGTGCGGACCTCTTTCACCTGCACCGGATGGTCGTAGGTGTTGGTGAAGCGAAAGACCGCCTCTGCCGTGTTGTCGCCCAGTTCGACTGCAGGCGTCAGCCGGGTTTCTTCAAAGACCAGCTCAGCCTGAACGGACGGGGACAAGATCGCGGCGCCGAGCAAGGTAACAAGAGCAGATACTCTTCGGGCCCGGATTGCGCATGTATCAACGAACATGACGCCTTACAGATTGACGCATCAGCGCGCCAAAGGCAATACAGACCCCCACCAAACCGTAGGTTGCGGGCTCGGGAATGGTTCCTGCGGTAATGGCCTTGCCCGGCGTGCTTTCATAGGCGAAATCGATCAGGGTTGCGCCGTCGCCAAAGCGTAAGGGAACATCACGATCAAAATCCATTTGTACCCAGCCATAGTGCGTCTGTACCTCGATAAGAAACTCCACACCAAAATAGGCGCGCTCGCGTACCCAGGGACCGCTGGGCATAAAGATTCGCGGCTCGGCCGGTACGACAGGCTGGTTGAAGAAACCATAATCCTCAAAACGCAACAAGGACGCCCGCGACCACTGGACTTCGTCCAGGAACGCGGGTGAATCCGGACCAATACGCTGCCCGAATTCCAATACCGCCACATCCCCACGGTCTGGGACTGTTGGGTTGGCTAAGACACGTACATCCTGTCCCCGAGCAAGGTAGAGGCCAGCACCCTGCGTGAAACGAAACTCAGCCCGACCATCGCCATCCAGGTCCCAAGCTTCAGTTGTGATGTTGCCAACCTCGTTCAAAAAAAACTGAGGCACGCTACGATTGAGCATCCCGCTATAAATGATGTCCGCCGATGCAGCCGAGGGAACGAAGGCCGCGAGGAGCGTCAGAGCAATGGAATGTGAAAGATGCATCGCAAAAAATACGCCTTAATCACTACACTGTCCCAGAATTCAGCTCCAGTGCAAAAATCACCTGCACCTGCAGATTCGCAATGACTTGGGTGCTCGTAGCCATGCTTTTTCGGGAACAGATGCGTTTCTTCTGGGTTCCTGAGGGAGCACTTTATCCGGTAAAGCCTCGCAACACTCGCTCACCCGTCTTTGCCAAGAGAATTGCGCAACGGCGCACTTTGGCTTGGCGCGGCAGGGGCGGTTCGTCTTGATCAGCTGCATGTGCCCGACCCCGCTTGATCCGAAGGATTTGCCCGTGGCCTTCATCGGCACCGGCGTCATGGGTGCGTCCATGGCCGGCCATTTGATGCGTGCCGGATGCCGCCTGAGGCTTTACACCCGCACCCGGTCCCGCGCACAGGCGCTGCTGGACCAAGGGGCCCTCTGGGCCGACACCCCCGCCGAAGCCGCGCGCGAGGCCCAGGTCGTTTTCAGCATCGTGGGCTTTCCGGACGACGTAGAGGCCGTCTACCTGGGCACGGACGGCGTCCTGTCGGCGGTTCAGCCGGGAACCGTGATCGCGGACTTGACCACCTCGCGCCCGGACCTGGCCCAACGCATCGCCGAGGCCGCCCTGGCTCAAAGCTGCGCGGCGCTGGATGCCCCGGTTTCCGGTGGCGATGTGGGGGCGCGCGAGGCCCGGCTCTCGATCATGGTCGGCGGCGACTCCGATGCCTTTGAGAAGGTGCGTCCGCTCTTCCAGGCGATGGGCCGGAACATCGTGTTGCAGGGCCCGGCCGGCAGCGGTCAGTACACCAAGATGGTCAATCAGATCGTGATTGCCTCGGGGATGCTCGGAATCTGCGAGAGCCTAACATACGCAATGGCCAGCGGGCTCGACCCGGAGCGCGTGTTGACGTCTATTTCCACCGGGGCGGCCGGCAGTTGGTCGCTCGACAATCTGGCGCCGCGCATCCTCCAGGGCGATTATGCGCCGGGCTTTTACGTGAAGCACTTCCTGAAGGACTTGACCATCGCGCTGGAATCCGCCTCGGCGATGCAGCTGGATTTGCCCGGATTGACCGCCGCCCGGAAGCTCTACGCGCAGCTGACCGAGGCCGGCCACGGCGATGACGGCACACAGGCACTCTTTCGACTGTACGAACGCCAACTGGACACGAACGCCTGACCTGTGCGCCCTTTCACTCTTCCCAGACGACCTTCAGCGGAATAAATCCGCGCTTTCAATCCTCTACACGAGCCATGCCACGTATACAGCCACTCGATCCCGCCACCGCCACCGAGCCGGTCAAGCCCATGCTTGACGGCGTTCAACAAAAGCTGGGCACGGTGCCCAACCTGCTCCAGACGCTGGCCCATGCGCCGGCGGCGTTACAGATGTACCTGGGCGACAGTCAGGCGCTGGCGTCCACTTCATTGAGCGCCGCGCAGCGCGAGCAGATCGCCCTGGCCGTGGCCGAGACCAACGGCTGCCACTATTGCCTCTCCGCGCACACGCTGATCGGCAAGGGCGCCGGTCTCGACGACGACGCCATTGCGGCGGCTCGACGTGGCGAAGCCAGCGCTGCGAAGGACGCGGCCATGCTGGAGCTGGCCCGCGCGATTGTCGAAAAGCGTGCGTGGATCGGCGACGAAGGTGTGGCCAAGGCTCGCGAGGCGGGCTTGTCCGATGCGGAGATCATCGAGGTAATTGCGGTTGTCGTGCACAACCTCTTCACCAACTACATGAACCATATCCTGGACCCGGAAATCGACTTTCCCAAAGTCGCCCCGCCGGCCAGCGTCCCTGCCTGATCAGGGCAGGCGCACCGCGTAAGCGGCCAGGTCGACCTCGCCTTCGACCGCATCGTCGACCAGCAGCTCGATGTCTGCCGGGCCGCGTGTGGCGTAACGGCGCACGACCCAGGAAACGCCGCAAAAAACCGGCACCGCCGGCGTCTCGCCTTCGGCCTCCAGCAACCGCCCCTTGGCGCGCACGCGCAGGCGCAGCACTTCGTGGGCTTGCGGCTTCATGCGGCGTCGCTCGCGAGTGTTCTGCGGGGCAAAGCGCTGCGGGAGCCCGGTTTCGGCGTCGGTCAGGCGCGCGCAAACCACCAGCCGCTCGCCCTTCTCCAAGGTTTTGGCCAGACGCGCCGTGCGGCGTTGAGGCTCGCCCTCGATTTGGAGGGACAACAGCCGCATGGAGGCGGGCGTGCGCACGTCTCCGCGACGCTGAAGCTCCGGCAAGCGTTGGGCATGTTCGCCTAAGCCCAGCAGAACGCACGCCTCGGGGCCCAGCTCAAGCCGCAGAAATCCCGGCTGCACCGAAACCGCCGGACCCGCGGGCGCATCGGTGAACAAGACCGCGGCCTCCTGCAGACCCGGCACCTCGAGTTCGACCAGCGTCGATTGCCAGTGCGGGTTGACCAGGTAGAGCAGCCCCGAGCGCCCGCCGCCTGTCAGGAAGCCGTGCCAGGGAGCCAGCCCCGGTTCACCTGAACCCACGCACGCAGTGGTCAGCCCTTGCCGCCAGGCGGCATAAAACCACTGGCGCTGTCGCAAGATGGCGGTGACGTCGGCGTCGGTCAGCAGGGCCGGGTTGCCGCAGAGCAGGTCGCGACGCGCCCCTCGGGCCAACTGCGCCAAGTGGCCGCGACGGAAACCCCGCCGTCCCAGGTAAAAGCACGTGTTGGTCGCCCCCACCATCACCCCATGGTCATCGATACGCTCCAGCGGAAAGCCGTCCCGGTGGCGACGCCAGAGGCCCCAATCCTGATTCAGCGAGCGTGCCCGACACAGTTCCAACTGCGGGGGTTCGCCGATCTGCGGGTCGTTGGAGAGGTAGTGGTCGAGGTCCGCCAGCAGCGCCGGGTCGGCAGTGGGCCGGCGCGGTTCGCCCGTGCGCTCGTGATTGCGCCCCTGCCAAAAGCCACTGTGGCCGATGAGGCGCACGTCGGGGAACCGTTCCCGCAGCCGTGCCACGATCAACGCAAAACGCTCGCGGCTCAGGCGTTCGGTTTCCAAGATCGAGCGTGGCGTGCTTGCCAGGCCTTGAGCGCAGGCGGCGAAATCGAACTTGAAGTAGCGCACGCCCCACTGCTCGGCGGCGTGGAGCACGGCGGCTTCCAGCGCGTCGCCAAAGGGCCCGTCCACCAGGCTGTAATGGGTGCGGTCGGCGCACAGGCTTTTTTTCCAGGCCGGCACTTGCAGGTGCGCCCCGTTGGTGGAAAACCAGAGGCCGGGCGTGAAGCCGCTGGCGGCCAGCCGGCGTAGAAAACGCTCGGGCCCCTTCGGCCAACGCTGCGGATGAAACCGGTCGAAGCCCTTGCGCGGGTCGAACCAGCCGTAATCCAGGAGAAAATACTCGTAGCTAAGTCCGAACTCCTCTTTCCAGCGCTCCAGGGCCTTCAGCGCGTTGAGCGCCAGACGCTCGGTCAACTCGACCTGATCGCCCAGCTCATCGTGATAGCCCCACGTGTTGTAGACGCTGAAGGGCTCGGCGGACATCAAGCAAGCGGGTGCGACTCAGTCGAGTTCCTCGCCAAAGAGCGCCAGGTAGAGCAGGCGGTAGATGTCGGTGTTGTCGACGACGTTGGTGAGCTGGTCGCTGTGCGCGCCCGCCGCCCGCGAGACGATGCCGCCGTTGAAGTCTGCAAAGCCCGCCCAGGCGATGCCGAAGGTGATGCGCTCGCCAAATTGGTCCGGCGCGGAGACGAAAGGCGGGGTGCCCGTTCCGTCGATGCCGTCCAGGGCGGCGCCGTTGCGGGTGGATTCGGGCAGTGGCACGCCTTCGGGAAAGTTGCCGTAAGCCGCCGGGGGACTGAGCAGGGCCATGCTGCCGGCGTCGCTGTCAGCGGCGGTGATGAGCAGGGTGTCGGGATGCTTGGCCACGTAGTCCGCGGCGATGGCGATGGCCGCATCCGCGTGCGCGAGGGCCTGGAAGGTGCCTTTGGCGTTATTGTGGTTGCCGAAGTTGTCGGTGGCTTCTTCTTCCATGACAAGCAGGAAGCCTTCTGGGCTGCGCCCGAGAATCTGCAGGGCCACGTCGACCATTTCGGCCACGGTCGGCGCATACTCCTGAAAGAGCGGCAGCCCCTGATCGGCGAGGTCCTCCTCGCTCTGGTCGTTGTAGGTGTCTTCCGGCCCGAAGACCCCGAGCAGTTTGTCCGTGTTTGACGTGTCGACGGCCATCAGCTGCTCACGGGTGAACACCACGGTGTAGCCGGCCTCGCGCGCCTCGGCGATCAGGTTGAGCCCGTCCTCGCGAACGCCCTCCACGCCGTGAAAACCGACGGTGCCTTGGGGCAGCATCCATTTTTCGCCGGCAAACAAAAGCACCTCCGCCCCGCTGCGCAGGACCTGTTTGGCGATCAGGTTGATGTCGCCGCGTCTGGGGCTGCGCGCCAGAAAAACGCCCGTGCCGGGTTCACCCACGTGACCGGAGTTGACCAGGCCAATCGCTTTGCCGCGTGCCTGCGCCTCCATCATGATGCTGCCATCAAAGCCCGAGAGCGCGACCAGTGGCTCGGTGCCGTGGAGCCCGTAGGAGTCGGCCGGCACTTTTCTTCCATAGGCGTGCACGGTTGCCCCGCCGTGCGAGGTGGAGGCCAGCGCGTCCTTCATGTGGCCGCGGTAGGCCGCCATTTCCGGCAGCTTGTCCCAGGCGCTCAGGCCGTCGGGCCCGACCGTGTAAATGCGGTGCGCATCCCACATTGAGAGACTGGACCCGTCCGGGTGAATGAAAATGGCGCTGCCTGAAACGCCCCCGGCAGACTTGCCGCCGTCGGGCGTCGACTCGCAACCGGTCAGGACAAAGGTGATTGAAAAGGCCGCAACCAAACCCATCAGGCGCTCTCGCGTCATCATCTCGCAGAGCATGAAAACCTCTCGGCTTGAAGCAAGGGCAAAGCGGGGTTGCCTTTCCTCCAAAGGCCCGCTTCGTCGAGACATGTCCACGACTCCAACCGCCTGCGAAGCCCTCGTGGCCCAACTGCGCGAGGTCCATTGCCTGGGCTCGATTGAGGGTCTGCTCTCCTGGGACGAGCAGGTGAATCTGCCTTCGGGCGGCGTCGAACTGCGCGCGCGCCAGCTGGCGGCCATGGCCGAAGTCGTCCATCGAGCGGCCACCGACAAAGCACTGGGCAAGGCTATCGAAGCTGCCGAGGCTCAGGCCCGGGAGCACGACCTGAACGACCGCCAGACGCAGACTCTCCTGCGCTTTGCCCGGCGCGATTTCGATCAGGCCACCCGCCTGCCCGGCGAATTCATCAAGCGCCGCGCCCTGGCCCAGAGCAACGCCTTTCACGCCTGGAAAACGGCCCGCGAGGCCAATGACTTCGCCACCTTCGCCCCCCATCTGGAGCGCCTGCTGGACCTGGCCCGCGAAGAGGCCGCCTATTGCGGCTTTGCCGACGCGCGCGCCTACGATTATTGGCTCGATCGGCATGACCCGGGCGTCGACACCGCCTTCGTCACGCAGGTCTTCGACGCGCTGAGGGCCGAACTGGTCCCGCTGGCGGAAACCATTTTGGAAGCGGCTCGCGGCGATGCGGACAAGCCCTCGCTGTTCCGTGGCTTCCCCGTCGACGCGCAGGAGCGTTTTCTACGGTCGGTCATCGAGTCACTGGGCTTTGATTTTCAGCGTGGGCGTATCGACCGCTCGGTACATCCGTTTTGCGCGGGCAGTCCGCCGGACGTGCGCATGACCACGCGCTTTGACCCGGACAACCCGCTGGACGCCATCTTCAGCTCGATCCATGAAACCGGTCATGGGCTTTACGAGCAGGGCCTGCCGCTGGAGCACTTGGGCACGCCGCTGTGCGAAGCCGCCGGGATGGCCGTGCACGAGAGCCAAAGCCGCCTTTGGGAAAACCAGGTCTGTCGTGGCCGGCCTTTTTGGACGCACTGGGAGCCGTTTTTGCGAAAGTGTTTTCCGCAACAAACCGCCGGCGTGTCGTCGCACGCGCTCTACCGGGCGATCAATTCGGTCGGTCTGTCACCGATTCGGGTCGATGCCGACGAAGTCACCTACAACCTCCACGTCCTGCTGCGCTTCGAAATCGAGCAGCGCCTCTTTGACGGCAGCCTGTCGGCGCGCACGCTGCCCGAGGCCTGGAACGCTCTTTCGAAAGAGATTTTGCTCGGTCTCGTACCGGCCAACGACGCGCAAGGTTGCCTGCAGGACATCCACTGGAGCTTCAGCGGCTTTGGCTACTTTCCGAGCTATACCCTGGGCAATCTGCTGGCGGCCCAGCTGTGGTATGCCGCCCTGGAGCAGATCCCCGACCTGGAAGCGGGCTTTGCGCGCGGAGACTATGCGCCGCTGCTGGACTGGCTTCGCATGCACATACATCGTCATGGGAAACAATATGATCTACGCGAGTATGCCAACAATGTAACCGGCCAAACACTTGCGCATACGGCTCTCATTCGCTACTTACGCGAGCGGTACCTGACGCTTTTTCAAACTCCCTGACACCGCATCGCCGCCATGTTCTCCATCCTCACCTGGAACGTCGAAAACTTTACGAAACCGGGCGAGGACGCCGACGCCGAGGCCCAGGACCTTTTCGCGCAAAAGCGCGACTTGCTGGCCGAGGTCATCCAGCGCGACGCCCCGGACGTTATCGCCTTTCAGGAAATCCTGAAAACCGAGGCGCTCGAGGCCTTGCGCGACACGCTGGGGGGCGCCTGGCCGCACCTGGCCATCTCCACCCTGCCCGATCAGCGTGGCATCCGCGTCGCCTTTCTCAGCAAGCTGCCGATTTTGGAACAGGAGGACCGCGCGGACTTTCCGCCGGGGCCGGCCCTCAATGTGCAGAACCTCACCCTCGATGGCGCCGGCGAGCCACTGACCCGTATGGGGCGCGGGGCCCTGCGCATCCAGGTCGACCCTGGGGACGGCCCGATTGATTGCCTCACGCTGCACCTGAAGTCCAAGCTGCTGAGCTACCCGCCCTTTCCCGGTCAGGGCAGCCGCTTCAACCCGCGCGACGAGGACGAACGTGCCCAGGCCGGCGGCGTGGCCCTGCACCGGCGCGCTGCCGAGGCGGTCACCGTGCGGCTCTGGGTCAACAGTATCCTCGAGGCCCACGCCGAGCGCCCGGTCATCGTTCTGGGCGACCTCAACGACGTGCCCGAAGCCCAAACCTCGATGCTGCTCAACGGCCCGCCCGGCAGCGAAATTGGCACCGGCGGCTTTCATCCCAGGGACCGAGGCGACCCACAGCGGCTCTTTAACCTGGCGCCGCTGATCCCTGAAACCGAGCGCTTCTCCCGCGTTTTTCGGGGGCGCGGCGAATTGCTGGACCAGATTCTGGCGTCCGAGGAATGCCTGCCACGCCAGGACGACGGCAAACGCGCCGTACCGGAGGTGCGCAGCCGGGTGGATTTTGCGCACCGGCGGATCGCCTCCGTTTCCGAGGACCCTTCCGACCGTCGCGAAGAGGTAGCCCCCGACCATTCGCCGGTGCTCGCACGCTTTCCGTTTCTGGGTGCCTGAGTCTGCGGCGCCTTGCCCCGCCCCCGTTACAAGCAGCTCTTCGCCGGCTAGATCTGCGACCTAGGCGCGGTCAAAAAATATCTTCAGCATCAGCCTCGCGTGTGCCCAGGTAGCGCGCCCGAAAACGCTCCTCGAGCAAGGCTCGCGTTGAGGGGGCGAGCTTGTCGACGACCTGGTCCACCTGATCCGCATCCACCGAACGAATCCGCAGCGGCTTTTTGGACGGCGTTGGCTCAAACGCTGTTTCGTCTTCGGGATCGTCCGCATCGTTCACTGCATGCGCTTCCTGAGCGGCGACTTCGTCGGCGGTAGCCTCGTCCCAGGGGCGGTCATCGTCATCGGCGGGCGCCGGAGGGCCATCCGGCACCGGTTCCTTCAACACCGGCGTTGGACTTTGTCCGTGCGGTCGGGCCGGCGCGTTCGAAGACGGCGGCGCGGGTTCAGGCGTTAGCCCGTTTTTTTTTTCGCGGGAGCGGCCTGTGCGCCTGCGCCCGAGAGTTTCTGCAACACCGCGTCGATCGGGCGCACGCGGCTCTGCTCGACGGCCTTGAGCAGAAGCACCTCGAAGTTGACCCGCTCGGACAAGCCGGTGCGTACGCGCGCCTCGCCCTGCTGAAGCGTTTCGAGCATGCGCAGCAATGCCTCCGTCGACAGGTCGGCCCCCAGCAGTTCGCTACGGCCCCCGTTGCGGGTGGCCTCCAACAACGCCGCGCGAATGCGATCCTGCAAATCGCTCAGCAGCCGGTAAAGGTCGCGCCCGTCGCCGCTGAGCTGGTCAATTTGCTCCAGCACGGCGGCGAAATCCGCCGTCGCCATGGCCTGCGCCAGCGCGCCCACCTGTTCGGATGAAGCCAGCCCGTAGACCTCCAGAAAGGCGGTTTCGGTGATGGAATCACCGCAAAAGGAAATGAGCTGATCGAGAATGCTTTGGGCGTCGCGCATGCCGCCGTTGGCCAGCCGGGCAACCCCCTGTAGCGTGGCTTCGTCGACGGTAAGGCCCTCTTTCTGCGCGATCAGCGCCAGGCGTTCGGCGATCTGCGCGTCGCTGATCGGGCGGAACTCAAAGCGTTGGCAGCGTGAGACGATGGTGGGCAGAACCTTTTGCGCCTCGGTCGTGGCAAAGATGAACTTCACGTGGGCCGGTGGCTCCTCGAGGGTTTTGAGCAGCGCATTGAAGGCCGCCCCGGAGAGCATGTGCACCTCGTCGATAATGTAGATTTTGAAGCTGCAGGTGGCCGGCGTATACTGGCAGTCCTCGCGCAGGTCGCGCACCTGGTCGACGGAGTTATTGGACGCACCGTCGATTTCGATCACATCCATGCACGAGCCGTTCATGATCGCCTGGCTGGTCTCGGTGTCGTCAACGGGTTGCACACTGGGGCCTCCCTCCGCGTTGAGCGCCTTGGCAAAGATGCGGGCCGTGCTCGTCTTACCTGTGCCACGCGGGCCGACAAACAGATAGGCGTGCGCGATGCGGTTTTGCGCGATGGCGTTTTTGAGTGTGCGCACGATGTGATCCTGGCCGACCACCTCATCGAACTGCCGCGGGCGCCAGCGCCGCGCAATCACCTGGTATCCTTGCTGACTCGCCATCTGTTTTGCCAAAACTCTCACCATGTGGCCTCCCCGTGGCCTTGGCAAGCCACCGCCCAACGGCTTGAGGCCGGGGACCACAAACGGGCAAAAAAGAAGCCAGGCACCCCACGGCACACGCGAATCCTGACTACCGTTGCTCCCTTCCGGGCCTGGCGGGGTTCGCCGGTTCGGCGTTGCATGGGACCTGGCTTCAACCAGCACTGTCGGTCGAAAAGGCGGCAGATTCAACCCTGTTCTCCCCGCGCGCGCGACCCCGGCTCGCCCGCCGCTGGGCCGTCTACCAATGCAGCCAATCCAGGCAATCCAAAGGACGAGGCCGAAAATTGCCGTGAGCGAAATTATTACGGCTTGTAAATTTTAAAAAATTTGTTATTCCTATCAACAGGATGAAACACGGGCCTGATCCGTCAGCTTCTGACCCGCGTTGCATCGATCCAACCACCTTCTCGTATTCCACCTTGTACCCATGAGACCGCTTCGCCCCCAGGCCGACTTCGCGCACTTCGAACACCTGCTGCCACCCAAAAAAGAATGGTTCAAACCCGCCGAAGTGGCCCGGATCATTGGCCGCACCGACCAGTTTGTCCGCAACTGCTTCGACAACCAAAAGATACTGGGGCACTCGGCCAATTCCCGCGCCCCACGCGGACGGGAACGTCGCCGCGCTTACCAGATTCACCGTGACGCCGTCTTGCTCTTCCTGCTGGAAACGGCCAACTACGATCCACCTGACTTTGTCGAGCGCATCGGCGACCTGATCGCCAACCGCTCACCCCAGGAATTGACCCGGCTGGACCGCACCCTGCACCGCTGCCTGGCCGAGCACCCGGACCTGTCCCCGGCGACCAAGCAATCCGCCTAGTCCAGCGCCGCGCTCGTGCAGCCAGCTTTTTCGTTGGAACCAGCGCGTTCACCAGCCCCGGCAAAGACAAGGCAGGGCTTGCCTTCGCGGCTGCGCCAGTCACCTATAGACGCTTGCGAACCTAACCGCGAACCGCCTTTCAGCGATGCCCAACAGCTTCGGCAAACTCCTCACCATCACCACCTTTGGCGAAAGCCATGGCGGCGGCGTCGGGGTGGTCATCGACGGGTGCCCGCCACGTTTGCCGCTGGAAGCCGCCGAGATTCAAGCCGAGCTGGACCGCCGGCGCCCGGGCCAAAGCGAGATCACCACCCCGCGCAAAGAACCCGACACCGTCGAGATCCTTTCCGGCGTTTTTGAAGGCCAGACCCTGGGCACGCCCATTGCGCTGCTGGTACGCAACACCGACGCCCGCCCACAGGCTTACGACGAGATGCGCGAGAAGTTTCGCCCCTCGCACGCCGACTTCACCTACCAGACCAAATTCGGCATCCGCAATCACGAGGGCGGCGGGCGCTCCAGTGCGCGCGAAACAATCGGACGCGTTGCCGCTGGGGCCATCGCCAAAAAGCTCCTGGCCGGACACGGCGTCGAGGTACGCGCCTACATCGAGCGCATTCATGACATCGAGATGCCGCCCACCGACACGTTCCCGACGCTGACAGACGTGGAAGCTTCGCCCGTGCGTTGCCCGCACCCGGAGACAGCCGCCGCCATGGTCGAGCGCATCAAAGCGGTGCGCGCGGAAGGCGACTCGGTCGGCGGGATCGTTGTCTGCCGGGTGCGTGGGCTGCCCGTTGGGTTGGGCGAACCGGTCTTCGACCGCCTCGAGGCCGACCTGGCCAAGGGCATGCTCTCACTGCCGGCGACCAAGGGGTTTGAGGTGGGCAGCGGCTTTGCCGGGAGCGCCATGCGCGGTTCCGAACACAACGACCGCTTTGAACAACGCGAGGGCCGCGTGCGCACGGCCACCAATCTCTCCGGCGGTGTGCAGGGGGGGATCTCCAACGGCGAGGAATTGTACTTTCGCGTAGCCTTCAAGGCGACCGCCACCATCTTGCAGAAGCAACCCACGGTGGACCAAAGCGGCACGGAGACCGAGCTGATGGGCCGCGGCCGTCATGACCCCTGCGTCGTCCCGCGAGCGGTGCCGATTGTCGAGGCGATGGCCGCGCTCATTCTGGCCGACCACTGGATGCGTCACCACGCACAGACGCGCAGTTTTGAACGGTAAGCTCCGCTTAAGCCTCCAAGGATTATGGGCGACGTGCAGCAAGTTAGCGAGGAACGCCGGTTCTACCTGGTGTTGGGTGCGCGCTTCAGCGGTCGCCGCGCACTGCTGGCGGATATGATCGACGGCGGCGGTTTCGCCAATGCGTCCACCCTGGTCCTCCTCAGCCCGTTGGAACGCGCAGATGCGAGCCCGCTCGAACAGGTGGGGGCACACCTGGATACCTTCAACCTGGAGGCAACGGGGGCGCACAGCGCGCCGCAGTTGCAAGTGCCTGCGTTCGAGCCATCGATCCGCGCCGTTTTCCTGCTCACCGACGGCGCGCTCGACCCGGTGGATCAAGCCGAGGCCGTGCGCGATTGGTTGCGTAAACAGGACTTGGAGCTGACGCGTGTACTTACCGTGATCCATGGCGGGCTGCTCAGCGCGCACCCGGAACTGCAGCGCTGGTACGACGCCTGCATCCACTTTTCGGACGTGCTGATCCTGAATCGGCGCGAGGGGCTGCCGCAGCGCTTTCTGGGCGATATCAAGCTGCGCCTGCGCAAACAAGCGCTGCCCTGTCTGTTTGAGTTGGCCCGTCGAGACTCGCTGGAGAACCCCCCGCGTGTGCTCGAACCGCAGGCACGCCGTCTGTCGTTGATCTTCGATGCGGCGGACGACGACGCAGACGCGGCCCACTCGCACGATGACGATGATGCCTTCGACGATGACGCGCCCGAGGACGCCGCCGATGCTTGCGAGGAAGACACCGATCCGTGGCTTCGTCGCCAGTCGAACGGTCAGCGTGAACAGCGCCTGCCAGACATCACTGCCTACCTGCCTCCCGCCTCGGTGTCGCCTTCGGCCGCCCGTTGAGCCCATCGTCGACGGGCCCGCCCAACCCGCACGCATCTTGAGGAGTGAGTAAACGCCTCTGCGGCGCCGCTGCGTGTACCGGATTGGTCTCTTGTCGCTGCGCGCGTGGTGGCGGAGCCCGCACCTCGAGACGCATCGTGATGCTCACCCTCGACAAGGGGCTTGACTCAGTGCGCCTTCGCTTGCTTTTTTCTGCGTTTCGCTCGACGCGAACATGCGCTTATTGAAGCGCCCGCCTTGCTCAGGTGGTGAAATTGGCAGACACGCATGATTCAGGTTCATGTGCCGCGAGGCGTGGGGGTTCGAGTCCCCCCCTGAGCACCAACAAACGCTTGTTCAACCTTCAGCCGGGCATACTAGAGCGGAGGCCTTCGCATTTGCTCTTCGGTTTCGCTGATCTTGATCAGGTCGAGATATCCTTCGCGGTACCGGTCCCTGCGAACAAAGATCAATTGCCGAACGTCTGGCAAATAATACCAGACCTTGCGGTAGGCAGGGCGTTCACGCGCTATCGTGGGGTCAAAGATTCGCACTTCAATGGGACCCTCCTCGTCTTTGATCGGAGGGATGTACGTCATGTCGCGCGCCTGCAATCGCTGCCTGAAATCAGATCCCACACTCAGGCCCACCTCGTGATTCATGAAATTGATGACCCGGAAGCTGCCGGCAGGAAAGGCTGAGGGTGAATCGTCCATAACGACGACGTCGTATGCGATGCCGTCGTCGGTAGGTTCCTGGCGGCGAGAAACGAGGAGGAGATGTCGGACCGCTGGGTCTTTCAACTGGACCCGCGCAACCGGCTCAGGCGTGGTAATTTGTTGGATCGAACCGTTAGGTTGCTCTACTAAGGTTGTTACAGGCGGCTCGTCGTAAAGCAGAAGTGTTGTTGGGCCCGTGTATAGCTGAGCGGGCGACCTCCCATCCCTGCCTGCAAAGACAGACTTGTTTAAGTAGGCGAAGAAATCACCTAACTGCGGTTGAAGGCGCAACTTGTCCGTTAACTGAGGCTGCGCAGTGAGCCGCGTGACCGGTATCTGTGTCGAATAGTGAAACTGCCTTATACCATCCCAGGATACGATGGAAAAAACGTAGCTGGGAAACGGCTCAGGCTGTGCTTGAGCAAAAACCTTGGACCCTGGCCCCAGAACTACCAGTAGCAAGGCTGCGATCAAGCTCCCCCCAATTGGGGGATGGCTGATCAGTCGTGAACGCGTTTTTTCGATTCTAAACCTCAGTTTCATCTAGCCATTTGAATGACACGATTTCGAAGCGACGGCCAAGCAGAAGATTCTCCACGTTGACCAGTTTGTGCTGGTCCGTCCATGGAAAATCGGTGCCACTTGCACCTTCTTCGACAACAAACTTGGCCTTACGTTGCACGATTGCTTCGCACCATGCAGATGCTTCCACTTCCCCTGTGAGGGGATTGAGCACTTCACCATAGGCTCGGATCCGGAAGGTGTCCGAGCGGGCGGTCAGGACCGGCGCCAACGCCTGGAGCAAGTCTGCCTGAGTAATGAGCCCGGGGATACCATCCATGAAGACGCCTTGATTCCCGCCGATCCAGTGCTCGCGGTGAGGAATGCGCTGGCTGATCGTCCACTTGTTGCTGACCGGGAAGCCATCGATCACGCCGTTACTGAAGGACTCGCTGCCATTAAAGAACTCACTGCTGATCGAGTCCTCTTGGGTGCTGGAGTCGACAGAGATGCCGAGGCGTTCGGCTTCGATCGCGGCCTGCAGGGTACCTTTAAGGGCGGTGTAACCGATATCACGGCCGAACTCATCCGTAGCACCACTTTCCACCAAGCGTCGATTCACGAAATCCGAGAGCGACGTAAAGGGACCGCGTACTTTCACCTCGTGAACGATGCGCTCCGCCAACAAGCGCACCTGATCCTCGGTCAGGGCTCGGTATCCTTTCCAACGATTCGGGTCCGAGTCACTGGTGGCTGCCGCGCCGTATGGCGTATGCAGGCGGAACACACCGCCTTGCACATCGCGTTCGGTGCCTCCCGAGGCTCCCAGACCTTCAAACTGGACATCAATGCCGCTCACACTACCAATCAACGCCGTCCAAGCTTCCACCGAGGTCGAATTGACGTTGAAGGCACCTTCGATGCCGACAAATGCGGCGACCGCCTCATAAGGGGTCGGTTCGTCGTCGAAGGCGTCCGGGATTACCGGCGGATCGAGGAGATCGAGAATCTCTTCGCGTTCGCGGCTGGAAATCAGCCGCATCCGGCCATTGGGCAGGCGGTACTCCGGATCGGTCACAAAGTTTTCGATGACGTTGGTGAGCGATTCAGTGCGATCGTCCTGCCGGGGTGCCAACGTGGAGAAGTAGAACTCGTCGAACAGGGCCTGATTCATCAGGTACGAGACGTCTTCCAGAATGAGCACCGGACGTGAGTTACGATTTGTCCGTATGCGATCCGAATAGAACTCAGGCCGGATGAAGGGATCGGCTTCGGAATTCCCCACGACGTAAGTCGGCGCGTTGTAAGTCCATTCCAAGTGAGCGTGTTGGAACTGTGCCAGTGACGTCATCGGATTCCGGGGCAAATCGAACAGTACGATCTGCGGCTGCCCAGCAGCACCACCTGTATCATCGAGCGACTCGCCCCAGAAACCAGTCAGGCGGACGCCGTCACTGATGAAGTTGATCGGCGGCTCATCGAAGGGAGGCCGGGGTACAGAGCGCACCTCGACGTGGTTGGGCGCAATACCATCGAAACCGCCGACCCCGTCACTCTGTTGGTCCAACACATAGCGCACGTTGTTGTTGGCCAGGACGCGTACTTTCAATTGGTCCTCGTTCGTCCGAACATGCGTCAACAAGTCGAGAATGGGATCTCGGTCCTGGGAGGAACTGTCCAGTCGCGGAATATCGTCGGCCCTCGAATAAAAGCGTGCTGGCGGCAGTGCATCCTCCGAAGGGCCGTAAGGGAAATCCCGGCCATGCTGCCATTGCAGGCCAAATCCGCGATGAATCTCAATGGGCCGGAAGGTACCGTTACCGCTGTTGTTCCACCGCCACCAATTACCGGTTCGCGAAAAGGCCCCTATCTCGGATCCAATCGACAGCCCCGCATTCCCGACGGTCTTCCCATCAATGCGCCCCCGTTCACCAGTCGGAGCTCTTTCATCTCTTTCGGGGTCGTCTTCGTTCGACCACTCGTAGAAGTTGCGTCCATACAGTTGGGACAACAGTTCACCATCGACCGCCGAAGGCGCTTGTGCGCCCATCCCTGGTGCACCCATCGTGATCCGGATAGCTTCGTTACCATTGAAGTGCACATAGCGGTCGAAGTTGTCGATCTCTTGGAGAATCTCAATGCCACTCGGGCTCGAGTAGTCTCGGACATTGTTCATTCTTGCGCCGTTGTGCAGTTCACCGTCGCCCAAAAAGACGGAATCATTATTGTTTTGTCTTTGCAGAGGCGACGCGGCTGTGTTGAGATTACCGACCTCGAGATTGTTGCCCCCCGGACCGCCAGAGCCTAAATTTTCAATGCGATCACGGATTTCATGACCGTCCTCGAGGATCGAGCGTAGTTGGTCGAAGAAAGCCCCTCCGCGAACTCTGAATCGTTCCGTTAGAAGGACGGCATCGTTGGCACCATTACTGGCAAAGTCTCGGAGCGTGAGCGGCTCATCGTTGACCGCGCCAAACACAGCAATGCGGCCCGGTTCAAGCACAAGCTTTTCTGGTATGCCGCTAAGGGTATTGCTCCGAAGCATCGCGTCCGCGGTCTCAGGGGCAACGACGATAAATTGCTGATCTTTGTCATAGATGGAGGCGAAGGGTGTATTTGCTGCGATTGTCCAATTGCGGTTTGGGTCGCCGTCCGTATCGAAGAGTCTTACCCAGACCGCTTCATTTTGCGAGTTGATATCGTCCAGTTTGCCTTGAAGGCGAAGGATCTCAGCCGCGGACGCAGTTGGCTGATCGGCTTCGAGCTGAGTCACAAAGTCTGGGTGCAGATTGTATTGACCCCCGTTGCGCTTGGGCTCGATGCCGCGCCGAAGATCTGGATCGGTGTGGTACAATCGATAGATGCCACCATCGTAGCGAACTTCCTCTTCGACCTGGTAGAAGCGATTGGGATCATAATTCTCCAGACGGGTTTCCACAACAAGCTCCACGCCTGAGTCCGGGCGGTAAGTGAAGCGCAGCGCATCCATTTCAATAGCTACATTGTAAGGATTCCATAGCGCGACGAAGGGCTCGAGCGTGATGGCCAGCCGCGAGTCCGGAACACCGATGCTGCGAAGGGTCGCTGGCGTGGTGGTGCGGCTGACGCCCAATCGATAGGCAAAATTGACGCGGACCGGTAAAATGGGCGCTACTTCGGGCCGGTTCACGAGCCGCCAGTTACTTTGGGGCTGGATGCCATCCGCAGTACCTTGATCATGATAAGCGATGCGCCAGTTGGTTTGCGCAAATCGCCACAGATTGTCTAAAAACTCCTTGCTGCCTTGAGAACGGTCTTCGGCGCTTCCGTTGAAGAAGTGAAAGCCTCGTGCCTGGACGACCGGGCCGGTAGCGGATTCCTCAATTCCCGTGTAATTGGAAGAGGAAAACGGCTTGTAGAGTCGATAAAAGTCGCGGAGCAGGTGGAAAGTGGGGCCGTAGTGCTTCGGTTCATCCGGCCAGGCATTGGATCCGTAACGGTCAGGCCGGATTGCAGGAAATTCG
Source organism: Opitutales bacterium (assembly GCA_050331595.1). Lineage (GTDB taxonomy): Bacteria > Verrucomicrobiota > Verrucomicrobiia > Opitutales > JBHJGM01 > JBHJGM01. The sequence continues at coordinate 21,413 of JBHJGQ010000004.1, read as the reverse complement.
TAAACCGGGCGGTGGTGTACCCTGGAGTTAGCAAAATCGTCCAAGCCTCCGGAAAACCGAAATCCATTCAAGCGAGGTAACGGTCGCTCGCCGCCTGTGTATAGTGCTTCAGCCTCTGGAATGGAGTCCCGCACATTGCGGTCGGGCGCGAAAAAGTTGTCGCTGTTAAAATCGGCGTCATCCATTTCGAAAGCCAATGACAGATCGCGCTTAAGCCCACCTTCGACCGGGTTGGTGAGCAAACCGAGACTGTGGGTTGTCAAGTCGTGACCCAGGCGAGCGACCATGAACCTCATCGTCTCCTGGTTGCCTGCATCGGCAGCGAGCAGGGAGAGTTGATCGGGGTCGACCAAGGCCCGCAGCAGGTCGTTGTCCGAGGTGTCGATCATCTCTTCGAGAGGAAAATCCGCCGATTGATTTTCGTCTCCCAAGTCGGCTTGGATACGATCTAACCCGATTGTTTGCGAAGTTTTGCTGAAGCGTGATTCCCAGTCACTCAGCGATGCTCCAACCTCGAATTGGCTGGGTTGATTGACACGTGCTTTAACGCCTTCGTCGAGCACAACCCAGGCGTATTTCCCGATGGGGGCGGTCGCGACGCCCGCCGGCGTATTGAGCAAGATGTCCTGCTTGGGAGCCTGCACTCTTTGATAGGCAGGCATGCCCAGCGTATAACTATTGCTCGGATGATTGAACAAGTGGACCAAGTCAAAACCCGATAGGTCCGAAATAGGCGTAATCATGTCAGCCCCGGTCCCCAAGGCAGGGTCTTTATCTTCGTTACCGCTCACCAGCCAAACCGCTTCGCCCTTGGGGAAGTCACTGCTGGGCTGAAACACGCGATGTGCTTGAAAAGCCGAATTTTTCGCTCCACTCGGAGTGAACGGCGGGACAAGACGAAAACGACCGAATGCGTCGAGTTCTCCCCCGACGAAGTCTGTCGGCCAAACTCCCGTCCAGTAGGGTTGCTCAACGTCCTCGATCGATTTTGTGCTCGCGTTCGAATCGTAGATTGCCCCTGTAGCCGTTATGCGCTGGTCCAGGCCGGCGGTGCGTTGCAACTCCTTCAGGGCGATGCCCAGACCCATGCGGGCGTACTGGCGGGCCAGGTTCTGGAGGTTTTGGGTGGTGGCGGCCTGCGTTTCCGTGGTGACCAGGGTCGAGATGCCGACCAGCAACATGACCAGGAAGGCCATCAAGGTCATCGCCACGATGAGGGCGAAGCCTCCCGAGGAGCGAGGCGCACGGTTGAATTTGGGCGAACGATTCTTTCTATTCATCGCAACAAGCACGTTGATGTTCAGCTATTTAAAGTTTCTCCGGGAGGTGACCCAGCTTCCCGAATGGGTTGATTTGTTTTAGCGTAGCACAGCCGAGAGTCATTTTTCACCCTCCAGCCCTAGAAAAGCCAAGCTTGCGTCAAGGCCCCTGTCGCCTAACCTTCACGCGATGCTGCTGTTACGTTCCTTCCTGTTTTCACGCCGCTGCTGGCTGACGCTCTGGCTGATTTGGGCGGGTGCCGCCGCCAGCGTCAACGCCAACACCCCGCAGCCGGACTCGGACCTGTTCCGCGCCATCCGCCTGCTGGACCAAATGGAGAACAATCTGCGCTATCTCAAGCGCGGCGATGTCTCCGGGTACAATTCAATATCGGCCAAGCTGGCCGATGCGCGTAAGTCGCTGGAGTCGTCGCGTTCCACGGACCATCCCGAGTATTCGCAATCGCTCGAGCGCTGGAACGCCTTGCGCGAGCGCCTGCAAGCGATTGCCGCCCAGTGGCAGGAACCCGAGGACGCTCCCCCCTCGCCTACCGCGCAGCCGGTGGCCGATGCACCCCCGCCCGCCGAGGATACCGCGCGCACGGTCAACGAGGCGATCAACACCGCCTTTGATGCCGCCGCAGGCGTGAACGCCACCACTTTTGCCGACCCTCAACAGGCCGAACTCTGGGACGACGCGCTGGCCCAGCTGCGCGCCCGGGCGCAGCCCCACCTGCAGGACCGCCTCTGGGGCCGCAAAATTCAGATGAACCTCAAGGCCTTCGAAGCGCGGCTCAATCAGGCACGCAGCGCACATGCAGCCGAGGTCGACAAGGTTATGAAGGCCGAGGGCAAGGCCCTGACGGCGCAGATGTGGGATCGTTTCTCCAAGGAAAAACTGCCTCCCTTCTCGTTGGATCTGGAGCCTGAAGCCATGCAGGCCTGGGGCGCTTACCGGCGTGATCTTTTGGAAAAGACCATTGACGCCGATCTACGGCACGTCGAGGCACTCTATCAGGAGGGCAAACTGTCTTCGTCCGGGCGCAGTAGTGCCCTTTCGTGGGTGGGCAACATCGGCCGCAGCCGCGTACAGGAGCAAGTGCAGGGCGCCGTCTACAGGATGGATTCGGAAGTACAAACCGGCTTGCAGGTGGCAGCCTGGCTCGCCGAAACCGATTTGAACGACCGCAACCAGGTCCTCAGCCGACTGACCCAAGACGGCGCGGTGGCCTACAACATGGAGCGGCTCAATGCGGGCAAGCGCGCCATCGAACAGGCCGCGGCGCTCGATCAGGGCCTGGGCCGCACGGACGGGCCGGATCGCTCGGCGCAGATGCAGGAACTTCAAGCCGGCATGGTAGCGTTCCAACAGATGACGCGCGATGCGCTGGCCTCCGTCGTGATGCCCGAAGCCGCCAGCACCGATGCCAAGTTGCTGCGAATCGCCCAAACCACCCTGGCCAAGCCCGATTACGAATCCGCCCGCGGGTGGGAACGCCTCGTCATCAACAGCGATTTGCAGAAGAAGGAGAAGTGGGAGGGTGATTACCGCCGTGGTACCGTCCAGGATACCATCAGCGTGTACCATCACCAGTGGGACGAGTTCCAGGTGGCCACGGCCGAGCAAGTCGGCGAGCGCTACTTCATTTATTACAACCGGCTGAAGTATTTTCACAGCGGCGGCTCAACCACCCCGACCGGTCGCTGGATTTTGTCGCAGCGCTTTCAGGGCTCGGAAATCCTCGCCGAAAACATTCAGAAGTAAGCCGGCTCAGGCTTCCGCGTCCCCGGCGAGAAAGCGCTGAACCGTCTGGACGAAGGCGTTGCGGTTTTGCACGTGCACGTTGTGCGCGGCATCGGCAATGGTCTCCAGCCGCGATACCGGAAAGTGCTTGCGAATGACGGCCTGGTCCGCGTCGCGCACGAAGTTCGACTGCGCCCCGCGCACAAAAAGCGCCGGCCCTTCAAAGCGGTGCGACGCGGTCAAAGACGAGCCCGCCACCACCTCGAGCGCCTGGGTCAATGCCTCAAGATTGACCTGCCAGCGGAATCCTTCGTCCGCGTTGCCAACGAGGTTGGTCAGCAGAAAGGCGCGCATGGCCCAGTCGTCGATGCCGGCGGCTTCCAGGGCATCTTCGGCGGCCTTGCGTCGTTGCAGGCTCGTCAGGTCGAGGGCATTGAGGGCCGCGAACTCTTGGGCGAAGTGCGGGGGATAATCGCGCGGGGCAATGTCGGCAACGACGAGCCGCCGCGCGCGCTCGGGCGTGTCACAAGCCAGGCGCATGGCCACCTTGCCGCCGAGGCTGTGGCCGATCAGGTCCACCGTCTCCATCGCCTGCGTGTCCAGCCAGTGCGCCACATCGGCGGCGAGGTCGGCGTACTGCATGGACGTCGCGTGGGGACTTTGGCCGTGATTGCGCAAATCTAGCAGGTAAACGGCATGGGTCTGCGCCAGGTCGCGGGCGGTGGTGGCCCAGTTGCGGGACGAGCCCAGCAAACCGTGCAGCACGATCAGCGGCGGTTGTGAGGGTTCGCCCACCAGGCGGTGAAAGAGTTCGACAGGCACCGTCGCAACCATGGCCGGCCTGCGCACGCTGACAAGTTTTTCGGCCCAGGTGCGCGCAGCTCAGGGTTTCGCTTGCCCATGGGCGCGCCCGCTCAAGACTGCGGTCAATGCCCAAACGAACCAAGCCCGCCACCGACGGCCCCAAGGACACGCCGATGTTGCGGCAGTGGCGGGAGTTTCGCGCGAAGGCACCGGCGGACGCGCTCCTGCTCTTTCGCCTGGGCGACTTCTACGAGCTGTTTTTCGAGGATGCGCAGAAGGGCGCGCGGCTCTTGGGCATCACGCTGACGCAGCGGCAGGGGATGCCGATGGCAGGCATTCCGTATCACGCGCGCGGGACCTATCTGCCGCGCCTGCTGGCGGCCAACTGTAAGGTTGCGCTGGTCGACCAGGTCGAGACCCCGCAGGCCGGCAAACTCGTCAAACGCGAGATCACGCGCATCCTCACCCCTGGCACCCAGCTGGAAGACGATCAGCTCGACGCGCGTCACAACCACTACCTGTTGGCCCTCGACTACGACCGGCACGGACTGCACGCGGCTTGGCTGGAGTTGAGCACGGGCGAGTTTCGCGTAGCCACCAGTGACGACGGGCAGGCGCTCCTGCCGGTGCTCAACGCGCTGGACGCCGAAGAGGTGCTGCTGCCCCGCGAACGCTCGCAGCAATGGAGCCCCCAAGCGCACGCGCACCACCACGGCGTCGCGCCCACCGACTGGCTGCAGGACCTGCTCTACAGTATCGGCAAGCGGCCCGTCACCGAGCTGGACGACTACCACTTTGACCCGGGCAGCGGCGCGCGCGAGGTGCGCGACATCCTGCACGTGCACAACCTGGAGGGCTTCGGTCTGAGCGAGGCGCATCGCGGTCTGGGCCCTGCGGGTGCCCTGCTTTATTACGCCAGCGAAAACCTCTGCGAGCATCCGCGCAACGTCCGTACTGTGTCCGAGTACCGGCCGCAAGGGGCACTCCTGCTGGACCCGTCCACCGCGGTCAACCTGGAGGTGTTTCGCTCGGCGCGGGGAACGCGGGAGGGGTCGCTGCTGGCGGCAGTCGACCGCACCGTGACCGCGCCAGGCGCGCGCCTGGTCGAGCGCTGGCTGGCCGCGCCGCTGCTGGACGCCGAGGCCATCGCGCAGCGCCAGCAGGCCGTGCAGGACTTTCTGGAAGAACCCGCGCTCTCAGCCCGCACCGGTGAGGCGCTCAAGCGCATCCGCGACATCCCCCGCATGCTCGGGCGTTTGCAAAACCGCATCCGCAACCCGCGCGAACTGGGCGGCTTGCGCGAGACCCTGCGGGCGTTGCCCGATTTGCGCGAGACCCTGCAGACCCTTCCCGGAACGGCGATCGCGGCGCTGCGCGGTCGTATTCACAATCTCGATACGCTGAGTGAGGAACTCGAACGCGCGCTGGCCGACGAGCTTCCCGGCAACTTGAACGAGGGCGGCGTGCTACGCGATGGCCTGGATACGCAGCTGGACGAACTGCGAGCGGCCACCCGCGAGAATCAGGACTGGATTGCCAACTTCGAGCAGGAAGAACAGGCCGCCACGGGCATCAAAAATCTGCGCATCAAGTACAACGGCGCGTTTGGCTACTTCATCGAGGTGACCAAGGCCAACCTGGCAGCGGTGCCCGAGCACTACATTCGCCGCCAGACGATGACCAACGCCGAGCGCTTCACCACCGATGCGCTTAAGGCCCGCGAAAAGTTGATCCTCAACGCTGGCGAACGCGCGCTCGTTCGCGAGGAGCAACTCTTTGGCGAACTGCTGGAGCGCGTGCTGAGCTTTGCCGACCCGCTGCGTGAGACCGCCGACGCCCTGGCCGAAATCGACGTCTGCCGTGGATGGGCCGACCTGGCGCGCCAGTGGGATTACACCCGCCCGATGATCGAAACCAGCGACAGCTTGGAGATCGTGCAGGGGCGGCACCCGGTGGTCGAGCAGGTCCTGCGCGAGGGCAAAACCGGCGGCAGCTCGGAAGCTTTCATCCCCAATGACACTTACCTCTCCAGCTGCGAAGAGCAGATCGCGCTGATCACCGGCCCGAACATGGCCGGCAAGTCCACCTACATCCGCCAAGTCGCCTTGATCGTGTTGCTGGCGCAAACCGGATGCTGGGTGCCCGCGCGCGAGTGCAGGTTGAGTTTGGTGGACCGCATCTTCTCCCGCGTGGGGGCCAGTGACGAGTTGGCCCGGGGCAAATCGACCTTCATGGTCGAGATGAACGAGACGGCCAACATCCTCAACAATGCGACCGAGCGCAGCCTGGTGATTCTGGATGAAGTGGGGCGCGGCACCAGCACCTACGACGGGATTTCGATCGCCTGGGCCGTGGTCGAGCACCTGCACAACGGACCCGAAAACAACCGCCCGGCCAGCGGCGGGCCCAAAACGCTTTTTGCCACGCACTATCACGAGTTGACCCAACTGGAGGGTAACCTGCCGCGGGTGCGCAATTATTGCGTGGCGGTCAAGGAATGGAACGATGAGATCGTGTTTGTCCGGCAGGTGGTGCCGGGCGGCGCCGACCGCTCCTACGGGATTCAGGTGGCGCGCCTGGCCGGTCTGCCTGAAAGCGTCATCTCCCGCGCGCGGGGGCTCTTGGAAAAACTCGAGGACAACGCCGCTGCTACGCGTCCCCTGCCCCGCCGCAAACCTGGCGAAGCCGACGCCCCCTTTGACGCGAAAGAGCCCAGCAGTCAGCTGAGCCTGTTTTAGCTGAGGCGGTTTAGTCGGTCATCCTTGCCTCGAGGACCTCAGGCGGCTCCGCCGAAAGGCGAGGTAACCCAACAGAAAGCACCCACCCGGCGCACAGAACCCTGACGCTGGGTATGAGCCTACAAAAACGAACACGTAAGCCGGCGTAATTGGAGGCCGGTAGGGCGATTCACTCAGCAAAAGGCTGGACGCATTTGAGAGGTCCGCCAAGTTTAGGACCATGTCCGATTCACCGTCGCCCCGCCAATCCACCGGGCTGCACCACGTTGCGCTGCGCTCAACCAACTTCGAGCGCACGCTGCGGTTTTACTGCGAGGGGCTGGGCTTCACGCGCAAGGTCGCCTGGACAATGGGCAAGGACAACGCAACGCAGGCCGTGATGCTCGATGCCGGCGACGGCAATTACATCGAGGTCTTCTCCAATGGCACCGAGGACGAGCCCGCCGAGGCCCGTTACGCGCACGTTTGCCTGCGCACCGACGACCTCGAGCGTAGTCACGCCGCCGCCCTGACCGCCGGAGCGACCGAGCGCATTGCGCCGACGCAGGTCGACATTGCCGACCAGATCTCAGGCGAATCGGTCCCCGTGCGCCTGTCCTTCGTGATCGGCCCGGACGGCGAAGTCATCGAGTTCATGCAGGGCGCGAAGCTCTGAGACGGGCATAAGCGGGATTAATTTCTTTTGGACTTGCAAGCAGTTGAGCTAACCCCTGAGGTGGCCGCGCACCGCACTTGAACCACCCTGCATCCTTTACATGAAAGAACCGATACGAGTCGCCGTAACCGGGGCCGCCGGCCAGATTGGCTACGCCCTTTGTTTCCGCATTGCCTCCGGCGCCCTCTTTGGGCCGGACCAGCCCGTCGCGCTTAACCTCATCGAGATTGAGCCTGCCCTGCCCGCCTTGAAGGGCGTCGTCATGGAACTGGACGACTGCGCCTTCCCGCTGCTGGCCGACGTGGTGCCCACGGCCGACCTGAACGAGGGCTTCACGGACGTCAACTGGGCGCTGCTGGTGGGCTCGGTGCCGCGCAAGAAGGGCATGGAACGCAGCGACCTGCTCAGCATCAACGGCAAGATCTTCACCGGCCAGGGGCAGGCCATCGCCAACAACGCCGCCGGCGACGTGCGCGTACTGGTGGTGGGCAACCCCTGCAACACCAACTGCCTCATCGCCATGAGCAACGCCGGCGACATCCCCAAGGAGCGTTTCTTTGCCATGACGCGCCTGGACGAAAACCGCGCCAAGAGCCAACTCGCGCAAAAGGCCGGCGTGCACAATTCCGCGGTCAAGCGACTGTGCATCTGGGGCAATCACTCCACCACGCAGTATCCGGACTTTTACAACGCCACTATCGACGGCAAACCGGCCAACGAAGTCATCGGCGATGAAGCCTGGCTGCAGGAAACCTTCATTCCGACGGTGGCCAAGCGCGGCGCGGCCATCATCGAAGCACGCGGAGCCTCCTCGGCGGCCTCGGCGGCCAACGCGGCTATCGACACGGTGGTTTCGCTGACCACGCCGACGCCCGAGGGCGACTTCACCAGCGTCTGCGTCTGCTCGGACGGCCAGTACGGCACGCAGCCCGGCTTGATCACCTCCCTGCCCGTGCGCACCCGCGACGGCCAAAGCTGGGAAGTGGTCGAGGGCCTGGACATCAACGCTTTTTCGCGCGGCAAAATCGGCGCCTCCGTTCAGGAACTGTCCGAGGAGCGCGAGATGGTGAAAGCGCTGCTGCCGGGTTGATTGCGAAAGCCAACATCTTTTTCGATGATGACGCCGTCGGCCCTGATTCCCTGCCTGCGTTACCGGGATCCCCGGGCGGCGATGGAGCCGCTTTGCCGCGTGTTTGGTTTGCGCAAACACTTGGTGGTCGATGGGTCGGACGGCCGTTTGGAACACGCCGAGCTTTCAGGCGAAGGCTGCTTGATCATGCTTTCAGGCATCGATCCCGAAGGCCCGTTCGACCAGCTGGTTCGCCAGCCCGACGAGGTAGGCGGGTTTGAGACGCAGAACACCTACATCGTCGTGAAGGATGTCGAAGCGCTTTACACAAAGGCGAAGGGCGAAGCGGGCTGGTCGATCCGAATGGATCTGCGAGCGGAAGACTACGGCGGGCTGAGCTTCACCTGCGCGGATGCCGAGGGGCATTTGTGGAGCGTCGGCTCGTACGATCCGTGGGCGTCGCTACCCTCGACTGCCTGAGGGCGGAGTCCCTTTATCGAAACCCCAACCGGACGACGTCCCGGCAAAAAGCCGCCGGAACGTTTTCTTTTCGCTTGCCGTTGGCGTGAGCCCGGTGGGTGATGGAGGTCTTTTCGACGCACCTGGACAGACAACCATGGAACCCCTGAGAGTTGGCATCGTCGGCTGCGGCAACATCAGCCGGCAGTATTTCAAAGGCTGTGAGGCCTTTCCGGAACTGGAGGTGGTGGCCGTGGCCGACCTCCAGCGGGCGGCGGCCGAAAAGGCGGCGCAAGAACACTCCATTGCCCGCGTGCTGGAGGTGGACGCCTTGATCGACGACCCGGACGTCGAATGCGTACTCAACCTGACCATTCCGCAGGCGCACGCTGAGATCAACACCCGCGCGCTCAACGCCGGCAAGCACGCCTACTGCGAGAAGCCCTTTGCCCTGAGCGTGGACGAGGCGGCCCCCGTCCTGAAGCTGGCCGCCGAGAAGGGGCTGTACGTGGGTTGCGCACCGGACACCTTTCTGTCGGGCACGCTGCAGACCGCGCGCAAGGCCTTTGACGATGGCTTGATTGGCCGCCCGCTGACCGCGACCGCAAACATGCAGTGCGGCGGCCACGAAACCTGGCACCCCAGCCCGGAGTTTTACTACAAGAGCGGCGGCGGCCCCCTGCTCGATATGGGGCCGTACTACCTGACCACCCTGGTCAATCTGCTGGGGCCCGTGCGTTCCGTCGGTGCCTACGCGCGAGCGAGCTTTGCCGAGCGCACCATTACCAGCAAGCCCAAGCACGGACAGACCATCGCGGTCGAAACGCCCACGCTCATTCTGGCCACGCTGGACTTTGCCAACGACACGCTGGCCAACATCACCTTCAGCTTCGACCACCGTCAGGGCCTGGACTTGCCGCTGCTGCAAATTGCCGGGACGGAAGGATCGCTGACCCTGCCCGACCCGAATGGGTTCGGGGGTGAAGTCGTCCTGAAACGTCCGGGTGAGGAACCCGAAAGCCTGCCCATCGAGCACCCGCACGGTGGTCAGCGTTCCATTGGCCTGGCCGACATGGCCCGCGCCATTCGGCTGAAGCGCCCGCACCGCGTGAGCGGCACGCTGGCCCACCACGTTCTGGAGATCATGACCGCCTCTCTGGATTCGGGGCAGGCGCAGGCATTTCGCACGCTGACGACGACCTGCGAGCGTCCGGCCCTGTTGCCCGTGGGCCTGGAGCCGGCGCAGTTGACCGATTGAATCTCACCGCCCGCCGATGCCCGCAACTGCGCCCAACGTCCTGCTCCTGGTCACCGACCAACACCGGGGCGATTGCCTGGGCTATGCCGGACACCCGGTGCTGCAGACGCCGTATCTGGATGAGTTGGCCGCACGCGGTTTCTACTTTCCGCACGCATACTCGGCGCATCCGCAGTGTATTCCCGCACGACGCACGCTGCTGACCGGCACCTGCGCCAATACCCATGGGGTCTATTGTAACTACGCGGGCCCGCCGCTGCCCTCGCCCACCCTGCCCGAAGTTTTTGCCGAAAACGGCTACCACACCCACCTCTGCGGCAAGATTCACACGTTTCCCGAACGTGCGCTGTACGGCTTCATGAGCGCGGACTGGGCCGACAACGTCGTGCGTACCGGCACGAGCGACTACGACGCCTTTTTGGAGGAACAGGGGCTTACGGGCAGTCGCCGCCAGCTGTCCTACTCGGCCAGCGCGAACACCTGGGTGGCTCGCCCGTGGCCGCACGCCGAGCACCTGCACCCGACCCACTGGACCACAGACTGCGCGCTGCGTTTTTTGACGCGCCGCGACCCGACCAAGCCGTTTTTCCTGAAGGTCAGCTACTATTTTCCGCACCAGCCCTGCATTCCCCCGCAGGCCTTTTGGGACCGCTACATTCACGCCGACCTGCCCCCGCCCATTGAGGCGGAGTGGTCGCACAAACAAGACGAGTACGTGCCGGGCCTGCCGGTCGATGCCTGGCAGACACTGCTGCGGCCGGCCGAGATGCAGCAGTTTCGCGCCGGTTATTACGGCTTGATCAACCACATCGACGAACAGATCGGACGGCTGCTACGCAGCCTGCCCAAGGACACCGTCATCCTGTTTTGCAGCGACCACGGCGAACTCCTCGGCGACCATCAATGGGTGCGCAAAACGCGGGGGCTGGAGGGTTCGGCGCGCATCCCCTTCATCCTCAACTTGCCTGAATCGCTCGAACTGAGCGGCGGTGAAACACGCGAGGAACCCGTCGAGCTGATGGACGTCATGCCGACCCTGCTGGATGCGGCCGGTATCGAAATTCCGGATACGGTGGAGGGTTCCAGCCTCATCCGGCGCCTGCGTGGCGAGAGCTCGTGGCGTGACTGGGTCCACGGCGAAAATGCGGTTATTGGCGGCGAGCCCGGCAGCATGCAGTATCTCACCGACGGCAATCGCAAATACATCTGGGAACCCGGTCTGGGCCGCGAGTTGTTCTTCAACCTCGAACAGGACCCAGGCGAAACGCTGAACCTGGCCGAAGCGCCCGCCGCTGCCGAAGAAGTTGCCAGGTGGCGCGACCGGCTGATCGCCATCCTCGCGGACCGCCCCGAAGGCTTCGTGCGCGAGGGCAGGCTCGCGACCCTCGAGGGGCCTACCCGCACCATTCATGAGCGCTACCGACGCCCGAGCGATTCCTCCTAACCGAACCCTGCCTTACCCCAAAGACCGATGCGCGCTGCGACCGACCGACCCAACATCATCCTGATCAATTGCGACGACCTGGGTTACGGCGATCTGGGTTGTTACGGCTCGACCGTGAACAAGACGCCGCACCTCGACCGGCTCGCCGCCGAGGGGATGCGCTTCACCGACTTTTACATGGCCTCGGCGGTGTGCTCGCCCTCGCGCTGCGCGATGCTGACAGGCTGCTACCCGGCGCGAATCGATTGCGGTGACTTCGACGGGGTGGCCGTGCTTTTTCCGGGCGACCCGACCGGGCTCAATCCTGAAGAAGAAACCATCGCCTCGCTGCTCAAACAACGCGGCTACGCCACGCAGTTGGTCGGCAAGTGGCACTGCGGCGATCAGCCCGAGTTTCTGCCCACCCGCCACGGCTTCGATGCCTACTACGGCCTGCCCTATTCCAACGACATGGGCATCCAAAAGATCAACCCCGGAAGCAAAACGCCTTTGCCACTGCTGCGCGACGAAACCGTCATCCAGGCGCAACCCGATCAGGCCGGCTTGACCGAGCGCTACGTGGAGGAATGCGTGCGCTTCCTTCGGGACAATCGCGACCAGCCCTTTTTCCTCTACCTGGCGCACATGCATGTGCACCTGCCGCTGCTTGTCTCGCAGCGTTTTTTGGAAGCCAGCGACAATGGTGCCTACGGGGGCGCGGTCGAGTGCATCGACTGGGCTCTGGGCGCGCTACTCAATGAGTTGAAAGCGCTCGGCCTGACCGAAAACACTTTGGTCGTCTTTACCTCGGACAACGGCTCACGTGCTCGGGGTGAGGGCGGCAGCAACGCGCCCCTGCGTGGTTACAAGGGTCAGCTGCACGAAGGGGGCATCCGCCTGCCTTGCATCGTTCACTGGCCGGGGCAAGTTCCCGCCGGTACGGTCCGTGAGACCATGATGACCTCCATGGATATTCTGCCGACGCTGGCAACCCTCACCGGAGCGCCACGGCCGCAGAAAACTATCGATGGAATGGACTTCGCCGAAGTCTGGACGGGGGACCGCGAACAAGGACAGCGCGACACCTTTTTTTATTACTGGAAGCACCAGCTGTGTGGCGTTCGCCGGGGCGATTGGAAGCTCCTTACACACGAAGGCGAATGGACGCAAACCACGCGGGTAGACACGCTGTACAACCTGCGCGAGGACCTCGCCGAAACCAAGAACCTCTATTCGCAGCGGCCCGACATCGTGGCGGAGCTACAGGCTCAGCTGCAGGCCTGCCGGGAAGACATTGGCGATGATTTGACCCAGACGCCGGGTGCCCATCGCCGTCCAAAGGGGCGCGTCGACAACCCTACAACCCTCACCGAGTACGACCCGGACCACCCTTACATGATCGCTTCGTACGACGGAGCGGGCGGCTGAGCCAAGATCGCACCAACAAATAGCGACCTACAGCGAAGGCGCAGGCTCTTGCTCGCGGATACCGCCAAACCCCAGTCGGCTGCTTGCGTAGCTCTTGCCAAACTCCTCCTTCAGTGTGGCCACCTGCATGATTGCGTCGAGCACCTGCGCTTCCTGCAGAGGCGAGAGCGGGTGCAGGTACGCGGCGTAGACGATGCCCTGATTCACGCCATAACGCGCGTCCAGCGCCGTCGAAAAATTGGCCTCCATCATGCGGTCGCGTTGCTCGGCAGTGACGTCGGCGTACTTGGTCACTGGAGCGATCAGACGCATGCGATCGGAGTTTTCGTCGACCACGCAGATGAAAGGAATGCCCGCCACATCGAACAGCAGCACGTTGCCTTGGCGTTCCGGCTCAATCGAGCGCTCCTCAATGATGTTGAAGAGGCGTTCGGCGGTCATGGGCTGCTCCGGCACGGAGAGTTCGGCACGGGCGAGAGGTGTTGCGGCGGAAAGGAGCGCCGCGAGGGCCAGGTGGCGGATGGCTTTCATAACAATGTGTCGCGTGGTTGGTTAGGTTATAGAGGACGGGCGGCGGCAACGTATTCCCAACGAGCTGAGTCGTTCGGACAATCGGGCTCGGGGGCGGTTCCTGTATTGCCCGTCAATCTTAACCTGTGCGACGCCAGCAGGATTGCAAATGATCGTCGACGACGCCCACCGCCTGCATAAAGGCATAGAGGATCGTTGGCCCAACGAAAGTGAAGCCGCGCCGCTTGAGGTCTATGCTGATTCGGCGAGAGAGCGGCGTCTCAGCCGGGACTTCGTCGAGGCTTGTCCACGTATTGACGATCGGCTGTCCGTCCACAAAGGCCCAGAGGTAGCGGTCGAACGAGCCCTCGCGGTCCTGTAGTTTGAGGAAGGCCCGCGCATTCTGGACCGTGCCGGCAATCTTCAGGCGGTTGCGCACGATGGAGGCGTCGTGCACCAGTTCCTCGATCACGTCGTCGTCGTAGTGCGCCACCTTCGCCGGGTCGAAACCGCTGAATGCTTCGCGGTAACCGTCGCGCTTCCTGAGAATCGTCAGCCAGGACAACCCGGCCTGCGCGCCCTCCAGCGTGAGCATCTCAAACAGACGGTGATCGTCGTGCACCGGCACGCCCCACTCCTCATCGTGGTAGGCCACGTAGAGCGGGTCATCGCCGCACCAGGGGCAGCGTACACGCGGATCGGTTAAAGCCATGCGTCTGCCACTTCGTGCTTAGGGCTCCAGCGCGGGCGACTTGAAGACGATCAGCTTTTCCTGCGTCATCTCGTGCATGGTGTAGGGGATGCCGCCGGTGCCGTGGCCCGACGTGCGCTGGCCGGCGAAGGGCATCCAGTCCACGCGGAAGGCAGTGTGGTCGTTCACCATGACCGCGGACGCCGCCAAACCCTTCGCCGCACTCAAAGCGGTGTCGATGTTTGCCGTGAATACCGCCGACTGGAAAGCGACGTCGAGCGCGTTGGCCCGGGCGATGGCGTCCTGAATATCTGAATACGTATACAAACAGACAACCGGCCCGAAAACCTCGTTGCGCGAAACGCTGGCCTGCTCGGGCGGGTTGACCAGCACGGTCGGCGCGTAGGTCGTCGCCGAGATCACTTGACCACCGGTGGTGCATTCGGCGCCGGCATCGATGGCTTCGCGCACCCACTGGTCCACGCGCTCGACCTCCTTGGGCGTGATCAGCGGGCCCACCTCGGTTTCGGCAGACGTCGGATCGCCCACTTTCAGCTTGGCGACTGCCTCGGTGAAGCGTGCCTTGAAATCATCGAAAATCCCCTCGTGCACGTACACGCGCTGCACTGACACACAAACCTGGCCCGCGTGATAATAGCCACCCTTGACCAGCGAGGGGATGGCCGCGTCGAGCTCGGCGTCGGCCGCGACGATGACGGGAGCCACCCCGCCGTGCTCCAACGCACAGCGCGCCCCCGGGGCCAGCTTCGAGCGCAGCATCCACCCCACCCGGCTCGACCCGATGAACGAAAAGAACGCCACGCGCGGGTCGGTCACCAGTTTGGTCGCGTTCTCGGTCTGAAGGATCGCCACCTGACACCACTCCTCGGGCAAGCCAGCCTCGCGCAGCAGATTCACCAAGTTGAAGCAGGAGATGGGCGTCGTCCCGGCGGGTTTCACGATGACCGGACAGCCAACCGCGACCGCCGGAATGACCTGGTGCACGATCAGGTTAAAGGGGTGGTTGAACGCGCTCACCGCCACGACTACGCCAATGGGCTCGCGCGTGGTGAAGGCCAAACGCCCGGTTGAGCGCGCGCCGAGGTTCATCGGAATCTCGCGGCCCGATTCCGTGCGCAGCGTTTCAATGGCGTTGGCGATGCCTTCAAGCCCGCGCTCGATTTCGACGCGGGCATCGACCAGCGGCTTGCCGCCTTCGCGGGCGATGTCGAGCGCGAGCGCATCGACCCGGGGCCGGCCCAACTCGATGGCTTTCTCGAGGATGGCGATTCGTTCTGCGGCGGGCAGGGGCTTGGCAGCGAGCTTGGCAGCGGTTGCCAGCATGGCGTCCACTGCCGCCGCATCGTCATAGGGATAACGCGCCAGTTCGGATTGGTCGTAAGCAGAATGAACAACGAGCATAGGCTAGATCAAAGAAATTAGAATTAAGAAACAACGGAGAACGGCGATTTGAAGCCTCGCAGCCCTCCAGTAGTATTCCACAGTCTACCTCAGAGCAGGCAGGTTTTGGAGGCCAGTTCCTCGAGCAGGACTTTCTCGTTTTCGGAGTAGTCCACCTGGAGGTCAATCAAGGTGACCCCTTTGCTGTCGAGAGCCTCGCGCAGGGCGTCCTTGAAACTGGCAGTCGACTCCACACGGACACCCCGTGCGCCATAGGCTTCAGCATAGCGCACAAAGTCTGGATTCCCAAAGTCCAAGCCCCAGTTTTGAAAGCCCAAGCCCGCCTGCTTCCACTTTATCATGCCGTACGCATCGTCCCTTAGAATCAGCACCACCAGATCGAGACCGAGCCGAACCGCTGTTTCCATCTCCTGGGAGTTCATCATAAAGCCCCCGTCTCCGCAAATGGCGAGGACCTTCTTCTCCGGATGGAAGAACTTGGCGGCCATCGCGCTGGGCAGCCCCGCCCCCATTGTCGCCAGGGCGTTGTCGAGCAGCACCGTGTTCGCTTCATGGGCAGGATAGTTCCGCGCGAACCATACTTTGTAGATACCGTTATCCAGCGCAATGATGCCGTCCGACGGCATCACCTCGCGCACGTCGGCCACAAAGCGCTGCGGAACGACCGGGAAACGCGGGTCGTCGGCCCGCTCGGCGATGTGCTTGTCCACGTCGGTCTTGGCGCGTTTGTAGTAGTCGAAGTCCCAATTGTCGCTGCCGCTGACCAGCGTCGTCATCTTCTCGATCGAGCGCGCGATGTCGCCCACGATCTCGACCTGCGGGAAGTAGACCCGATCCACCTCCGCCGAGAAAAAGTTGACGTGGATGACCGTGCGCCCGCCCGGTTCCATGATAAAGGGCGGCTTCTCCACCACGTCGTGGCCCACGTTGAGGATCAGGTCGGCGCGGTCGATGGCGCAGTGCATGTAGTCTTTGTCCGAGAGCGCAGCGGTGCCGAGGAAGCGCGGGTGCCGTTCGTCGACCACGCCCTTACCCAGCTGCGTATTCACAAAGTAAAGGCCCGTCTTTTCCAAAAATGCGTTGAGCGCGTCGCGGATACGTTTGCGGTTAGCCCCGGCGCCAATCAGCAGGATCGGGCGCTTGGCTTTGCGGATCAGCGCGACGGCCTCCTGGATGTACTTCATGCCGGCCTCGGGAATGTGCACGAGGCTGGGCGCGTAGATGGCATCGTCGGCCTCTTCGCGGGCGATATCCTCGGGTAGCTCGAGATAAACGGCGCCGGGGCGCTCCTCCGTGCCGCGTCGAAACGCTTCGCGCACCAGCGAGGGGATCCCGTTACCGTTGACAATCTGTCGCGAGAACTTCGTCAGGGGGCGCATCAAGTCGACCACGTCGACAATTTGGAAGCGGCCCTGCTTGCTCTTTTTGATGGGTTTTTGCCCGGCGATCATCAGCAGCGGCATCGCGCCCAGCTGCGCGTATGCGGCACCGGTCACCAGGTTGGTCGCGCCAGGTCCCAGCGTTGACAAGCAAACGCCCATCTTGCCGGTCAACCGGCCGTAGGTGGCGGCCATGAAGGCAGCCCCCTGCTCGTGGCGTGTCAGCACCAATTGGATTTGATCGGACTGGCGCAGCGCCTCGAGGAAGTCGAGGTTCTCCTCCCCGGGAACGCCGAAGATGTGGGTGACGCCCTCGTTCTCGAGCGCCTTGATAAAAAGTTCAGAAGCTTTCATGAAATACGTGTTCTTGGTCTGCGTCCGGTTTCGCGCACCGCGCGGACCTGTGTCAGGCGGCAAGGCGAGTTGGTTGAATGGGGTGCGTGTTTGATTCAGCCAGTGGTTTGCGCGCGGTCAAACATGCAACGCACCAGCGGCAGCGACCGGCGGCGCAAATACAGGATAACTGTGGATGCCACCCAGGCCGCGATGGCCAGCAGTGACAAGCTCAACCGGTCGCCGGCAAAGCCGAGTTCAGTGAGGTGGCCGATGATCGCGCCGCTCATCACGCCCCAGCTCAGCAGCGCGCCAAAGACGACCGTGTTCGGAAACAGCAGTAGCAGCACCGCAATCAATTCGAGCACGCCAATCAGAATGCGCCCGTGCGGCTCCATGCCCAGTTCGGTAAACAATTGCACGGATTCAGGGGCTGCGGTGAATTTGAAGAAGAGCGTCTGGCCGAGGATGAGCGCGACCACGATCTGCAGCACCCAGGAGATAATCCATTCGGTTTTCATAGTTTTGGATACTTGAGGGTTGTCCTGAGTTCTGCCGCTTAGTTGGCCGAAACGGGCACTGGCGTGCCCACGGGCGCAGCGCTGTGGGTGACCGCCTGATGGTAAATGGGATGGGCCAAACTCGTTTGGTCCGGAATGAAAAGATTCTCGATGGTGAGATCGTGCAGGCAGCGCTTGCCGGTGGCCGTGAGCAATTCCTCCAGATCGTGTTCGGTGTTGTGCACGTAGTGCGCGACACGCTCGGCCCGCGACTCGATGACCAGCCCGCGTTGCAGCGCCGGGTCGTGCGTGGTGATGCCGACCGGGCAGGTGTTGCGCCCGCACTGCAGCGCCTGGATACAGCCCAGCGCCAGCATGAACCCACGGGCGGTGTAGACGGCGTCGGCCCCCAGCGCGAAGGCCAGCATCTGATTGCCCGGATTGATCAACTTGCCCGAAGCGTTCAGCTTGAGCCGGTCGCGCACGCCGGCTTCCACCAGGCAGGCGTGGATACTCTGCAAGGCCGGAAACAGCGGCGTGCCGATGCGATCCATAAAGGCCTTGGGCGCTGCGCCGGTGCCACCTTCGGCCCCGTCGACCGTAATGAAATCCGGATACACGTCCTGGCGTTTCATCTCGTCGACAATCACGGAAAACTCGCGGATGTCGCCCAAGCAAAGCTTGAAGCCCGTCGGCAATCCACTGACTTCCTGCACGCGGCGGATGAACTGTACCGTGCTGGCCGGGTCCGCGCACTCGGGGTGTGCCGGAGGCGAGACGACGTCCTTACCCATGGGCACACCGCGCAGCTCGGCGATCTCCTGGGTAATCTTTTCCTTGGGCAACAGGCCGCCTTTGCCAGGCTTGGCCCCCTGGGAAAACTTGATCTCGATCATCTTGACCGGCTCCTTCGCGGCAAGCTCGGCCAGCTTCGCGTCGTCCAACAGGCCATCCTCCGTGCGCACGCCGAACTTCGCGGTGCCGATCTGAAAGATCAGGTCGCACGCCTCCATCAGGTGGTACTTGGGATAACCGCCCTCGCCCGTATTCATCGGGATGCCGGCCATCTTCGCACCGCGGGCCAGCGAGCGCACCGCATGCTCACCCAGCGCCCCATAACTCATCGCGCTGATCATGAGCGGGTGCCGCAGGGAGAAGACGTTATCGATCCCGCGGGCCTCACCGTAGTTCACCTCAAAGGGCTTCAACGCGTCCTTGGGCACCGGGTAAAAGGAGTGCCTCACCTTGATTTCGGTCGTGTCAAAATTCATCTGTGAGCCAAACGACCCCGCCGAATCCACGTTCTTAGACTTGCGGTACACTTCCGCGCGCTGCTCGCGATTGAAGGGCCGCTCCTCGATGTCGTTGGCAAAGAGGTACTGGCGCATCTCAGGCCCCACGCTTTCCAACAGGTAGCGCGCCTGGCCCAGCAGCCCAAAGTTGCGCAAGATCACATGCTCATCCTGCACGCGCAGGTAGAACAAATTCACCAGCGACAGAAACAGCAGGGCAACCGTCAGAAAGTGGAAGTAGAATGAGA
Source organism: Opitutales bacterium (assembly GCA_050331595.1). Classification (GTDB taxonomy): domain Bacteria; phylum Verrucomicrobiota; class Verrucomicrobiia; order Opitutales; family JBHJGM01; genus JBHJGM01. The sequence continues at coordinate 2,201 of JBHJGQ010000004.1, read as the reverse complement.
GAAAGGTGCCCGCCAAAAAGAAGAGCACGGTGAGAATGGGCAGCGCGCCATTGACGAACTTGGCCACGCGGTGGAGATCCACAACGAGTGTTTTACTCATGAGACAGCGACGTTAGCAGTTGACGCTGCGCACGCCAGGGCATGACCCGCATGGGGCCAGGCGCCTAAAGGACGGCAGCGTGCACGTTCAGGCGGTAGAGATGGGGCACTCTGCAAGTATTCCCGGCAACTTCAGAAAACCAAGCCGCAATGCTGGCGTCGTGGCCGAATCGGGGTTCAGGCATCGCCTGGCCTTCAGCCTTGTAAAATCCCGCCGACTGTGGGATGCTTCAGGATTCTTTGAAAGGACCATTTAGTATGGTTCTGTCCTCAAAGCCGCTGGGGGTGTTTGGATTCGACCCGGAGGCGTAGGACAGGGCTGCATGTCGGAGATGAGGGTTGGCTCCGTATCAATCCCTCACCACTACAAATGCCAATAATGACTTGGCCCTCGCTGCCTAATTTAGCGCAGTGACGTTTCGACCCTGATACCTGCTAGGGGAAGAAACGATGGTTAGCAGGCATAGCGAGGCTGCGTGCGCAGGGTCTTGCTGTACTTTTGCTGCGCACTAGCAAGGGGCAGGCGTGCCATTGGGCCGGCCCGGCGCGAAACTTAACCAACGGCTAAGCATGTAGATGCCCTGTTTGAAACCGCCGGGGACGCGGGTTCGACTCCCGCCACCTCCACCATTTGACCATCGGTGCCCGTGGGTGCCAGAGCCGGACTATCCGGTTCATTATCAGCGCCTTGCGTATCTGAAATTTCGCCGTTTGGCGTGCCAGCAAAAGACAGCAAATGCCCCGAAAAGTCTGAATTTTGTGGGTCTATTTGTGGGTGTGTTTCACTGCCGAACCAAGGGAGGTTATGGATCGCATCCTTGGTCGGGAGCTGTGAGGCGTCCGTATAGAGCTGCGCAGTCAGCCTCGGGTCGCTGTGGCGCATGAGCTCCTGCGTGACGCGCTGAGCGGTGCCGTTCTTGGCCAGGTTCGTCGCGATGGTGTAGCGCAAGGAATGGAAGTCGAGCTTGCGGCCTGAAGCGTCCACCTTGGGGATGCCCGCCTTCTGCATGTCGCGGAAGAGGGGGCGCTCGGGATGGATCGTCGCATAGAAGACGGCCTTGTTTTCCTCCCATGCCCCACCCCGGTGCTGCCCCAGCGCTTCGGCCAGCTTCAGGTGTAGCGGGATGACCGCTTCCTTGCGATTCTTGGTCGTCGAGGCGCGGGCCTTCACATAAGGGTTGGCCTCGTCCAGGTAAATATCACTCCAGACCAGCTTGAGCAGTTCACTAAGCCGCAGGCCCGTGTAAGCGGCGGTCAGGTAAAGCATCCGGTGGCGGCCAGCCACCAGCAAGAGCCGCAGAAACTCCTCGCGGGTGAAAGCGCGGCGCTTGGCCTGCTTTCCCCGTACGTCGGCCTTCTGGATGTTCTTGAGCGGGTTGTGCTGGATGCGCCCCTGAAATTCCATCCACTTGAGCAGAGCCAGCATGGCGTGAAGGTATTCGTTCTGCGTCTTGGGGGCCATCTCGCGTTGTTGCCCGCGCCAGTAGGCAAAGCCGTCGGCGCTGACGTCCTTGGGCAGCTTCCAGCGGCACTCATCGAGCAGGCGCTCGACCCGAAACCTGGTGTGCGTGCAGTGCTTACGCATGCGCCCGAGGGCCTCCAGCTCAGTGACGTAATCGCTCAGGTGCTCCTTGAGGAGCTTCTGGGCCGCATCGCGCTGAAGCTTCGGGGCCAGAATGCCTGCCAGCTCGCGCTCCTTCTCGGCAATGATCTCGGCCAGCTTCTTTTCGGCGACCTGCTTGTCGCCCGTGCCCAGCGCGACCTCCGTCGTGACAAACTCGCCATCGAGCCGATAACGGCCACGGTACAGACGCTGCGGCACGGATTTTCCGGCCTTATTCTTGCGGCGTGGCTTGTAGACGTGGGCAATCATATGTTCAATACCAATCTAATCTCTTGCGGACTAGTCCAACAAAATCTCTTTTTTGTGTTCGCTCTCGAAGAGGTTATAGCGACCTCGACGTATCGGCTTTCCGAATTCGTTTATATCTATCCAAAACGGAGCCAAACCTTTGAATGACATTCCGCCGCTGGAATCGTAAACCGTAAATGCTATACCAACAATAAAGCTGGTTCCGTGGTAACGGTGAGGATTAGCATCT
>JBHJGQ010000003.1:0-321681 GCA_050331595.1 Opitutales bacterium | reverse complement strand
GGTCGGCGGCTTCACTGAGGCGACGGCAAAGGCGGTTGCATGGACCGGGTGTGCATGCACGCAAGACTTTGCCTTAGGTTCCTGCTTCATGATTCCGATATGGGTCATGACTTCGCTTGTGCGTGGCCTTGAACCAGCCAGTTGCGTGCCCTCTAAATCGACGAGGCAGATATCCTCCACTTGCATGAAACCCTTGGAAATCAGTGTCGGCGTGCAAAGGACGAGGTTGTCACCCACGCGGATCGTGAGGTTTCCGCCATTGCCATCAACGTAGTCGCGCTCCCAGATGCGGCGTCCAATGTCGACGATGCGCTCCTTCACCTCGCATACCTGCGGGGAGCGGAAGAAGGCCTCGACCTCGGCGGGCGTTTTCGGGTCGCTACCCGGCTCCCAGTGAAATTCGTAGTCGGGCAACGCCGGCGCGGTGGATTTTTTCGCCGTAGCCGGGCCCCTGGAACCGCCCAGCGTGGCACCGGCTTCTCGCAGGCGATCACGGGCGGCGGGCGTCACGATGGCCCCGGCCGGAATGGCCGTTAGCGGGTCACGTCCAGCGGCGATGTAGCCGTCGATGTCCTTGGCGGTGATGACCTTATTCATGAGAAATCGAGCGTGCGAAAGGGTTACTTGAGAACCGCCGTGGCCACGAGCTTGTCGCCTCCGTTGGGACGGCCATTCACCGACCGGACCTCTGCTGGCGGTTGGTACTGGATGTTGTCGACGATGCAAACGATGTAGGCGTCGACCGGGGTAGGCCGCTCAAAGGGCTGGGTGGCTTCGGCACCTTCAACGTACCCCACCACGTCATCCATGCCCGCACCCAAGTGGTCATAGGCCACCAGGCTGGAGGCAGCCGAGATTCCGTAGGGCGGGCCCGCCCGCAACTCCGCGCGTTCCAAGGGCGAGACCAGCAACCAGCGCGCCCCGGAAAAAGCCGGATCGTCCACGCTGAGGGTCACTTTGCCGATGACGCGTCCGAGTCGCATAAGGGGTACGTGCCTGGTTCGTCGTACTGGGTTTGATGAAGGAAGGGCTAGGTCTTGTTTGGCGTTCGGATGGATGTATCCACAATTTGGATGCAAGCTTCAGTCGGCCAGGCCGATGACCATGTTGCGCAAGGGGGAATGCACATCCTCGACGCGTCCGCGGGTGGCCATGCCGTCGGTGGAGACGATGACACGCGCGTGCAAACCGGCGCCGTGCGGGTCGATCGCCAGCATGGGCTGACCGGCGTCACTGCCGTCCTCGGCGATGGGCTGGCAAATGAGCGTACGCCAGCCGCGCATGCTCGGATGGCAGATGGTGGCGGTAATGTTGCCGTCGACGCGCGCGAGTTGCATGGCTTACCAGATGCGCAGGTTGTCGACCATGACGCAGCGCCGGGTGCGCGTGAAGGTCTTGGGAGTGGTGATGCCCTCGCCGGTGGTGGTGGCGATGGAAAAGCTGGCGTAGCCCTCGCCGCCTGAGCCCAGCCCGGCGACACAGGGGCCATTTTTGACGAAGAGCGTCGAGTCCAGGGCACGGGCCATCGCGGTCATGTGCTCGACGTTGAGCGAGTGGATCATCGAGGAGTGCTTGTAGCCGTGCTCGGCTTCCTGGGCGCGGGCGATGCCCTCCTCCACGTCGCGCACGCGCACCACCGGCACCAGTGGCGTCATCTGCTCTTCGACAACGAAGAGGTGGTCCGCGTCGGTTTCGGCAAAGAGCAGCTTGCAGTCGGCGGGCGGACGAACGCCGGCACGCGCGGCCAATTCCGGTGCATCCAGTCCGACCACATCGCGATTGAGCACCCAGTGGCCGTCTTTTTCCTGAAAAGCTTCACGGGTCAATTGCTCCAGTTGAGCACTGTTTACCTGGAAGGCGCCCGCCTGCTTGAAGGCGGCGATGAAATCGCGATACACCTTGTCGACGACGAAGACCTCCTTTTCGCCGATACAGAGCAGGTTGTTGTCGTAGGCCCCGCCAACGATGATGTCGCGCGCGGCCCGGTCGAGGCGGGCGGTTTCGTCGACCACGACCGGCGGGTTTCCCGGACCGGCACAGATGGCGCGCTTGCCACTTTTCATCGCGGCACCAACGACGCCGGGACCTCCCGTCACGCACAGCAGCCGCACAAACTCGCTTTGGGCGATCGCCTGAAACGATTCGATGGTGGGGTGCTCGACGATGGTCGCCAGGTTGTCGATGCCCAGTTCACGGCGAATGGCCCGGTTGTAGACGCGTACGGACTCCGCCGCGCAGCGGGCCCCGGCGGGGTGCGCGTTGAACACGACCGCGTTACCCGCGGCCACCATATTGATGATGTTGCACGAGAGCGTGGGGATGGAGTGCGTGACCGGCGTGATCGCGCCGATCACCCCAAACGGCGTCTGCTCCTCCATCGCGATGCCGTGGTCGCCGCTCATGCCGTAGGGCGAGAGCCACTCGGTGCCAGGGATGTTACGGATGCCCCGCAGCTTATCGATCTTGTGCTCGAGCCGGCCGATGCGCGTTTCCTCAAACTCCAGCCGCCCCCACTCTTCCTGCTTGTCGGTGCAGAGCGTCTTGACGATGTCGACGACTTTTTGCCGGCCGGCCATACCCAGCTTTTGCAGCGACAGGAATGCCTCGTGGGCGGCGGCGGCGGCTTCCTTGCCGCAGGCAAAAACGCCGTCAGCTCCCGACGATGATGCGCCTTTGCTGCCGCCGCATTCGCAGGATGCCGCGGAGGAGGCGGGCGCTCCGGATGCTGCGGGTGCTTCGCCAAGCTTGCGCAGCACTTCTTCGACGACCGAGCGGACGGTCTGCTCGTTGATTCCGGAAATTTCGCTCATTGGGTTTCGCAGGTGATCGGACGTTGCGGACGGCTCAGCCGTCGGAGGCCTTGAAGAGGGTCTTTCCTTCGACGTCGACGGCGTCGACGATGCCCACGATGGCGGCGTCCACGGGCAGCGTCTTCAAGCCGGCGGCCTGTCGCGCGGAACTACCCTGGGCAAAGAGCACCATCTCGCCTTGACCGGCGCCGACTACGTCCACCGCCACCACCGTGTTGGAACCCTCCTTGAAGCCGGGTGGCTGAGCCTGGTCGACGAGCATGGGCCGCAACAGCAGCAGTTTGCGACCGTGCAGGTTCTCGTCCTTTTTGGTCGAGACAACGTGGCCGATGACGCGGGCGAGGAACATCGCGCTACTCCGACGCAGCCGGGACTATTTGCCTCCCTTGCCGGCGGCGGCGGCCTTCGGCAGGATGACCTCAATCTCGTTGGCGGGCCGGGCGATGACGTGGGCGCTGATGACTTCGCCCAGTTCGCCGGCAGCCTGCGCGCCAGCGTCGAGGGCGGCCTTCACCGCGGCCACATCGCCGAGCACGGTCACGCTGACCAGCGCGCTGCCCACGCTCTTCATCGGCCCGGCCAACTGGACGTTGGCGGCCTTGAGCATGGCGTCGGTACCCTGCACGAGGGCGGTCAGTCCTTTGGTTTCGAGTAAGCCAAGTGCTTGTTCTGCCATGGTAGTTCTTTCAGGTTAAATAAAAAACTTGGGAATGTGTCGTTAAAAAGTGGATACGCCGGAGGGTTGGCGCGCGGCCAGAAAACGCCGCACCTCGCGGGCGATGACGCGTTCCTCGTTGGCCGGGATGACGCAGATCGTCACCGGGCTGCCCTCGGCACTCAGGATAGCTTCGTCGCCGACGCAGGCCTCGTTGCGCGCCGGGTCGAGGCGAAAGCCCAGATCTTCCAGGCCTTCACAAACAGCCGCGCGAAGATCGGGGTTGTGCTCGCCGATGCCGCCAGTGAAGGCCAGACAGTCCAGCCCGCCCATCTGCAGCATGAAGGCACCGGTCCAGTGGCGGACTTGGTGCAGCAACACATCGATGGCTAGCTGTGCCCTGGCGTTGCCTTGAGCGGCGGCTTGCTTGATGTCGCGCAAGTCGTTGCTCAGCCCCCCTGACAGCCCGAACAATCCGCCCTCCTTGGTCAGCTGACGTTCGGCTTCCTCGAGCGAGAGGCCCAGGGTCTTCATCGCCAGAGGGATCGCCATCGAGTCCAAATCGCCCACGCGGTTGTTGTGGGGCAAGCCGCTCTGCGGGCTCAGGCCCATGCTTGCACCCAGGGCAACGCCGTTGCGAATGCCGGCCAGCGAACTGCTGCCCCCAAGATGGCAGGAAACCACGCGCAGCGGCTCGCCCGCGATGGCCTGCGGCCCCTGCTGATACAAACCGCGCGCGGCTTCGGCCACATCATCGCGCCCGCAGATTTCGGCGGTGCGCTCGGCGATGAACTTGTGGCTGGCCCCGTGAAAGGAATTACGCCGGATACCGATGGCGTGCCAGGCATCCGGTACGGCGTAGCGTGTGGCCGGCTCGGGCACCCACTGGTAAAACGCCGTCTCGAACAACGCCACCAGGACCGCCCCCGGCGTCAGTTTGCGAAAGAGACGAATGCCGGCTGCGTAGGCCGGATTGTGCGCCGGGGCCACCTCGCGCATGGCCTCCATCGCCTCCAGCATGGCGTCGTCGGCTTCGACGCAGCCGGTCAGATCCTTGGCCAGGATGCACTTGAAACCGACCGCATCGAGATCGTCCAGACCCGAGAGAAATCCCTCGTCCTGCAGCCGTTGCAGCGCGTCCCCGATAACCGGCTCAAAGTCTTCCACACGCTCGTACCCGCCCTTGGCCAGCAGCTGCTCGGTCTCGCCCAACTCGAAGAGCTGGTACTTGAACGAGGTCGAGCCCATGTTGGCAACGAGGACTTTCATCGGACAGGGGTGCGCGTGTGTATCCAGAATGTCGGGACAAAGAAAACGCGCCTAGCTGATAAAGGCGCCCATCTTGCTCAGGTCCTCATGCGGACGCGGAATGACGTTGACTGCGACCACCTCGCCCACCTGCGCGGCGGCTTCGGCGCCGGCATCCACGGCGGCTTTAACAGCGGCTACGTCACCGACGAAAAACGCCGTGACCATGCCGCTGCCGATTTTCTCCCAGCCGGTCATCGTAACGTTGGCCGACTTCATCGCGGCGTCGCTGGCTTCAAAGAGGCTGATCAGCCCCTTGGTCTCGATCATGCCCATTGCTTGTTGTGCCATGAGTTGCTCCAGAGTTGAGGATTCAAATACGATTGTGTGTTAAACACCGAACTGCTTGAGCAGGTCCGGGTGCGGACGGGGGATGACGTGCGAGGCGACCAGTTCGCCCACGCGGCCCGCGGCGTCGGAGCCGGCGTCGACCGCCGCTTTCACGCTGCCCACGTCGCCTTTGACCAGCACGGTGATAAACCCGCCGCCAATGGGCAGGCTCTTGACCAGGTCGACCGCGGCCGCCTTGACCATCGCGTCGCTGGCCTCGACGCTGCCGACAAAGCCGCGGGTTTCAATCAGTCCGATGGATTCGTTCATCTGCTTCAGCTGGGTTGGTGTTCGTTGCTAAATGAGTATAGAGAAACTGGATACGCTTGGCTCAGGCAGGCGGCAGCAGTTCGACGCTCGAGTCCGGCGTCAGCCCGCAGGCGTTGCCCTCGTCGGTGTCGATGTGGACCTCCAGGCGGAAGTCGTCTTTCACCCGTACGAAAATACGGTCGAAGGTCACGCCCAGTGCGCCGCCCACGCGCAGGCGCATGGATTGCTTGTTTTGGACGCCATAAAAGGCGGCGTCGTCGGGGTGCATGTGCACGTGCGGGGCTGCGCGGATCACACCCTCGTTCATTTCCAGAAAACCCTTGGGGCCCATCAACATACAGCCGGGCGTGCCGGCGATGTCGCCACTCTGACGTACCGGCACCCGAAAGCCCAGGGCAACAGCGTCGGTGTTGGCCAGCTCAACCTGGTTGAAGTCACGGCATGGACCCAGGATGCGTAAATTTGAGATCACGCGGCTGCGCGGGCCGATCAGAGTGACGGTCTCCTCCGCTGCGTATTGGCCTTCCTGGTACAGCCACTTGAATGGCGTCAGCGTATGGCCTTCCCCAAAGAGCTGCTCCACAGCCTGCGGCGTCAGGTGGCAGTGGCGCGCCGAAACATTGACCACCAGCGGATTCGGCGCACTTGCCGAGGCCGGCAAGGGCAGGCCCATGTGCCGATACACACTTTCGCGCACGAGGTGTTCGACGACCGCACGCGGGAGGTTTTTTTGCGGGGTTTGTGCCATCAGTGGCAGATTTTTGAGAGTTTCTGACTGTTTTCTGTCAAATTCTTTCAAATTAGTCAACAACGAAACCCAAGCTATTGTGGGTCAGGGCTGCAATCCCATTCGCCGCACAAGCGCCAAAACCATGCGCCCGCGATTCAAGTACCTCAAGCTGCGAGCAGCACCGTTCCAATTCGCGATACGCAGGCGCGCTGATGCGCGCGAAAAAGCCGTTCAATCGGTGGTCTCGAGGCCCGCGGCACCCTTGTCGGCGAGCGAATGGGCCGCCTTAAGTATTTCGGCTTTCGCGTTGAGGCGGTCCACCCAATCCGTGGGCAACTGCGCCAACCCGAGGGAAGCGCCGAGCCAGGCTCCGGCGATCGCCGCGCGTCCGGCATTGTCCCCCCCCGCACCGAGAATCTCCAAGAGGCACGTCTTGAAGTCCTCCGGGTAGCGAATGGCCGCGTGCGCCGCCGATGGAAAGCTGCACAGCAACGGGCAACTCTGGCCCAGGACCTGCGTCGCTTCAGCCACGCTCTTGTGCTTGAGGCTGAAGGCCTCGCCCAGCTTGCGGCGTATTTCCAAATCCAAGGGTTCGGTCGAACCATCGAGTTGCGCCTCGACGCGGTGGAAGGCGCTGTGGACGTCGCGCCCGGCCAGCAATTCGCGCAGCAACGCACCGTGGACCCGGTTGTAGGCCACCGCACGAGCGTTGTTTTGACGGACGCGCGTGACCAGACCGATGGCACCGGCCCAGTTCGGATCCTGGAAATGGGCGGCCACCACCGGCGCAATTGAGGTCGCCGTGGCCAATTGGTCGTCGTCGGCGCCTTGTTGCCAGTCGTAGGCTTCGGGCGAGTTGCCGGCATCCAGCCAGCTGAAGTACGTTTCGGCGGTGCCGCGCGAAGCGCTGTCAAAATAGCCCTGGTATCCGTTTTGCGGCATGCACTCCGCCGCCCACGCCTGGCCGATCGCCTGAGGATCCCCTTTGCCGGCCTCGGCCACCGCCTTGAGGACGGTCAGCGCCGCGTCGCCGTAGTGCGTGAACGCGCCCGGCTCCTTCCCGAAGTGGTAGTGCCCCTCCGCCGGCGCATCGAAGCCCTGCAGCCCTTCCGGAAACTGCTTGTGCAGGTCTTCCAAATTGTAAATCCAGTGCGAACCGAGTCCGGCGGCATCGCCCACGAGGGCGCCCACCAGCATGCCGGCAAGACGGTCTTCCAAACCAGGTTTCACGATCTCGGGTACGGTGGTTACGACCTGCATGCTCGCAATCTGCGCGACCTCGCCGCGACCGCAAGTGCACGCGCACGAAAACCATCGGCGCGCTTGCGTTGCCGGAGCAAACGCCAGCTAAGTCGATGCGCCCACCGAGTCCGCAGCCACGCCCGCCTCAGCACGAAACTCCGCGATCGTCCGTGGCCGCCAACCGGTTTCCCGGACAACGGTCTGGATGTCGACCAGTGACTCCAGTTCCTCGAGCGGACGCTCCAGTCGCGTGGCTTGGTACCAGCGCTGGTAAAAAGCCTGCAAGGTGCCGCCGTCGTTGGCCTCGGTGGCCGAAGGCAGGTACACGCGATAGCCGGGGAGGTTGGCCCTCAGGAGGGCTTCGCACAGGGTCGCAGCATCGTCCTGAACCAGCCAGGCTACGTAATCGGGCAAACGGCTGGAACGGTAGCGCCGGCTCGTCCTGCCCTCAATCAGGTAGGACTTGGGGCGCAGCCACGGGAAGCGCAACGCGATGCCGGACACCCCGAAGTTCTGGCAGAAGTACCGCAGCGTCTCCTCGCCCATCTGCTTGCTCAGGGCGTACTCGTTATCGGGTGCGATGGGGGTGCGTTCACTCAAAGGCAGCGTGAAGCCGGCGTCATTGTCCGGGGCGTTCTCCACCAGCCTCCGCCGAGTGCCGAGGATTTGGATCGAACTGGCAAAGATCAGCTTGCGCGCACCTTGCGCCACCGCAGCCTGGAAGATATTGAAATTGCTCGTGTGGTTGATCCACACCAGACGCTGGGGATCGGTGTAGCCGCTGCTGGGAATATTGGCCAAATGAATGACTGCTTGCACCCCTTCACAGAGCCCGTAGCAGACGTCCGCGCGGGTCAGGTCGGCCACCTCCACGTCGACCGGCATATCGCGCGCCATCCGCTGGTCGGTCGCCCGGACCTGGAACCCAGCCTCAATCAGGTGTGTGACCAAGACATGGCCCAGCCGACCCGTCGCCCCGCTCACCAAGACCCGTCCATTCTCTGCTGACTGCGTCACCAGCCATCAACCTGAACCGCTGGCGCACGCTCGCAAATGAAATCTCAGCCCCCGGGCGCGTTTGCAGGTGGCGGACGCGTCCTGCGTCCACGGCATGCGAACCACATTGCCCCCATCAGCGCGCCGCAGACGAGTATGAACCAGTCGCCCCACTGGGCATACAGCGTGCGTTTCCCGCGCCAGGCCGACTGCGCGTCCACCTGCACGACCGTCCAGCCCCCGGCATAAATGGTTTTTCCTTCATCGGGTAGAAAGACAAAGCGAATGCGGCCCATCTCGTCGATCCAGCCGCTCCAGCCGTTGTTGCCGCAGCGCACGACGGGGCGACGCAGTTCGGCCGCACGCAACACCGAATGCGCGGCGTGCTGATATGCGCCGGCTTCCTCACCGTACCAGCCGTTGTTGGTCGCCACGAAGAGCACGTCGGCGCCTTCGTTGACCAGCTCGCGCGCCAGATGCGGGAAAATGTCTTCGTAGCAGACCAACGCGCCAAAGCGCCAAGGCTGTCCTCCCACGGTGGTGTCGAGCAGAACGGGCGCGTCGCCGGCGTCGGTGTCGATCTCGATGGGCACCACCTTGTCCAGCGGCAGAATCCCTTGCAGCGGCGTGTACTCACCAAAGGGCACCAGCTTGCGCTTGGCCTGGTAACGCGGGGAAAGCCCTGTGTCCGGCTCCACCAGAAAAACGCCGTTGTACAGTTCGTCCTCGGCGGGCCGCGCCAGGTTGCCGGTCAAGAGCGGGACACCGGTTTCGCGCACCACCTCCTCAACCAAATCACGCATGAAATCCTGACTGTAGTGCTCGATTGGATACGGCGTAGCGGTTTCCGGCCAGAGGACGATCTCGGGATTACCCGCCAGCGCCGCGAGCGTTTTGTCGCGCACCGAGGCCCAAGCCTGCTGCACCATGCCGGGGTCCCACTTCAACTCCGCCGGAATATTCGGTTGAATCAACGCCGCGCGGAAGCCAGCCGTGTCGCCTGCCGTCCTGTTCGCGCTGGTGAGCAGTCCCCCAAACGGTCCGGCCACCAGTGCAATCAAAGCCGCATAAAACTCCGGGCAAAGGCCTCGGCCCGCGCGCCCGCTCGCCTCACCTTCACCGCGGGGTTGCACGCGCGGCCAAAACTGCCGCAGCCGCGCGGCCAGTCCCAAGTTGAAGAACACCAGCACGAAAGACAGCCCCCAACTCCCCGTCCAGGGCAGGGCCGCCAGCATCAGCGGGTTTTCCCAAAATGCGGCAGCCAGCGGCAGCCAGGGAAAGCCCGTGAGCAGCCACGTGCGCACCCATTCCAAAACGACCCAGCTTCCGGCCAGACCGGCGATCGCCAGCAAGCGCACGCCCACAGGTGCCTCCGGCAAACGCGGGAGCCACCAACGCAGTCCAGCCAACCATGCCATCACGAAAAGACCCATCACCAGACCCAGGCCGATAAAGGATCCCCAGGCAGCCGCCGCCGGGATGGGCAGGTTGCGCAGCCACACGAGTAACAACGCCCAGGCCACCCAGCCGCTGATAAACGCCGTGGGCAGAAACACCCGCCAGCGCGGCGCCGAAGCTGCCCAGATGGCGAAGGGCACGGCGAAGATGAACGCGCCCTCGGCAAAGTTCACGTTGGGAAAAGCCGCGGCGTAAAAGCCGACGAACCACAGCGCGCAAAAGATCGCGACCGCCCACGTGGGCAAGCGCCGCCCGAACATCTTTCCGCCTTGCGCAGCCGAGGTCATTCAGTCGGGTCAATGACCTTCAAGTCCGAGAAATACTCCCGGTAGAACCCACGGTCTCGGGTCAGTAGCGCGTCCGCATGCTCCAGCGCGTGCGCGTCCACCATGAAGTCCGGCAGCATCTGCCGTCGCGCCCCGCCCGCCTGGCGGTAATCTCGGAAGAGCCGTCCCGCACGGACCAGAGTCTCAGGCGCACTGGCGGCGAATCGAACGGACAAGCGCTCCAACGCGCTGGGGAAGGCCGCGGGATCCAGGTAAAACGCCGACACTTCGGCGTAAACGACTTCCGACACTACAAGTAGTCCAGCCGCTCGAGCCGCCTCCAGAGCAACCGCGCTGGTCTCAGTGTAAACGGAGGGCGCGTGCAAAACGTCGATAAGCAAATTGGAGTCGACCGCGTAAGTCATCGGCCACGAGCATCACGGATGAACGCGTCCGCATCTCCAATCGGCGCGTCCGCGCTGGCAAGCACGTCGTTCCATGGCGCCGTCTGTTTCAGCGCTGCAAAACGTGCCTGCACGTCGGCGCGCTCCAAGCGCAACGCCCCGCCCTTGCTGACCACCACCAAGTCCATGCCGGGCTTCAAGTCGTGCTGCGCAAGCACCTCCGGCGGCAACTGAATCGTGCCATCGTCTGCGATTTTCATACGGTGAGTATCCCAATTTTTGGCCGCCCGGTCAACGCCCTGGCCGGAGGCAACCGGCGGGGCTACTTGCGGACCAGTTCCCAGCCTTCGTTCTCCAACAGCGGCTGGGCTTTCTTGAATTTCATCGTCTCGGTCTGGTCGCCTTTGCGGATAGTCACCACCTCGTTTCGGCCCAGTTTGGGCACCTCACGGCGAACGGTTACCTTTGGCAATTTGACCTCGCGCTGACCCTGCCCCGGCGATCCCGCCGCCGTGCGCGCCATGCGTGCTGCGCCACCCGCGGGCACCTGCCCGACCGTGGTCGTGCCTCCACCGGCGGGCGCTCCCGCACCCGTCATCCCGGCAACCTGCCGAATGCCCGACTGGCTCTGCGACACGTTGGCCGGGCCCTGCGCCCGCGCGCGCTCGCTCAGCCGCGCAACCATGTTTTGCAGCGCCTCGACGTTGGAGGCGGACCGGAAAAGACCCGTGCACATGTCCGAGCGCACGCGCCCAAGCATATCCTCGAAATACTTGAAAGCCTCGCCCTTGTACTCCTGCAAGGGGTCGCGCTGACCGTAACCGCGCAGGCTCACGCTCTGGCGCAGCGCATCCATTTCGGTCAGGTGGTCCTGCCAGGTCGTATCAATGGCCCGTAAGATCACATAGCGCTCGACCTTGGCCAGGGCCTCCGGCTGCTCAAACTCCTCCTTGGCCTGGTAGGCTTCGCGGATGCGCTCCATCACCACGTCGCGCGCGGCTTCCATGCTGGCGCAATCCTTCAAATCCGTATCCTTGAGCGAAACCGGGAACTGCGCGTTGGCCCAGTTCAAGAAGCTCTCCACCTCCGGCCCTTCAACCTCGCCCTGCGCGGTGAAAAGCGGGTCGAGCCGGTTTTCCAGCTCTTCGGCAACCATCTCAAAGAGCACGTCACGCGGTCGCTCCTCGTGGAGGGCCTGGTTGCGGATGCCATAAATCACCTCGCGCTGCCGGTTGAGCACATCGTCAAACTGCAGCAGGCGCTTGCGGATGGAAAAGTCACGCTGCTCGACTTTCTTTTGCGCTGACTCGATGGAGCGATTGAGCAGCGGGTGCTCGAGGATGTCGCCCTCCTTAAAGGTGCGGTCGAGGATTTTAGCGATCGGGCCGGCACTGGCGAACAGCCGCATCAAGTCGTCTTCGAGCGAAACGAAGAAACGCGATGCGCCCGGGTCGCCCTGCCGCGCGCAGCGGCCGCGCAACTGGCGGTCGATCCGCCGGGATTCGTGGCGTTCAGTACCCAGCACGAGCAACCCGCCCAGGTCGTGCACGCCTTCGCCCAGCTTGATGTCGGTGCCGCGTCCAGCCATGTTCGTGGCGATGGTCACCGCGCTTTTCTGGCCGGCCTTGGCCACGATTTCGGCCTCCTGCTGGTGGTACTTCGCATTGAGCACGGCGTGGCGGATGTTCTCGCGCTTGAGCATGCGCGAAAGCGTTTCGGACGAATCCACCGAAGCCGTCCCGACCAGAATCGGCTGCCCCTTGCCGTGGGCTTCCTTGATGTCGTCGATGACCGCCTTGTACTTCTCGCGGCGGGTCTTGTAGATGACATCGTTGAGGTCCATCCGCACGCACGGGCGATGCGTCGGTACGACCATCACGCTCAAGCCGTAGATGTCATGAAACTCGCCCGCCTCCGTTTCGGCGGTGCCGGTCATCCCTGCCAGCTTCTGGTACAGGCGGAAGTAATTCTGCACCGTGATGGTGGCGTAGGTCTTGGTCTCCTTTTCGATGGTGACGTTTTCCTTCGCCTCGACCGCCTGGTGAAGCCCATCGCTCCAGCGCCGGCCCGGCATCATGCGGCCGGTGTTCTGGTCGACGATCATGACCTTGCCCTCCTGCACGACGTACTCGACGTCGCGCTCGTACAGGGAAAAGGCCCGCAACAGCTGGCTGGTGCAGTGGATTTTCTCGCTCAGCTGGGCGAAACGCTCCTCGGCCGCCTGCTTTTCCTTTTGCTTGGATTCGGCGGAGAGACCTTCGTCGCGGTCGATCTCCATGAACTCCATGGGCAGGTCCGGCAGCACCCAAGCATCAGCGTCGTCCGGGCTCAGCGTGGTCCGGCCTTTTTCGGTCAGGTCGGCGGTTTGCTGCCGCTCATCGATGACAAAGTACAGTTGCTCCTTGAGGTCGAACATGCGTCGCTTGTTGAAGTCGGCCTGCATTTCGGTCTGGAAGTTCTCGAGCATCCGGCGGCCCGGGCCCTCCTGCAGCAGCTTGAGCAACTGGCGATTCTTGGGCATGCCCAGGCGCACCTGCAGCAGCTTGGTCAGGGCCAGTTCCTGCGTCTGCGGATCGTCGCTGTCGAAGTCGCTCTTGGCTTCGGTGACGAGCTGATTGCAGAACTTCGCCTGCAGCTCCACCAGGCGCTTCACCGAGGGCTTCAGCTCCATGAACGGTGCCTCGCGTGTCTGCTGGGCCGGACCGGAAATGATCAGCGGCGTGCGTGCTTCGTCGACCAGGATCGAGTCGATTTCGTCGACGATGCAAAAGTAGTGGTCGCGCTGGACCTGCTGCTCCTTGCTGGCGGCCATCCCGTTGTCGCGCAGGTAATCGAAGCCAAACTCCGAGGAGGTGCCGTAGGTGATGTCGCAGCCGTACGCTTCCTTGCGCTGCTCCGAGGGCATCTGATTTTGGATACAGCCCACCGTCAGCCCCAAGGACTTGTAGAGGTAGCCCATCCACTCGGCGTCGCGGCGGGCCAGGTAATCGTTCACCGTCACCAGCTGGCAATTACGGCTGGTCAGCGCGTTCAAGTACAGCGGCAGGGTCGCCGCGAGGGTCTTGCCCTCGCCGGTGGCCATCTCGGCGATGTTACCACGGTGCAGCGCCAGCCCCCCGATCAACAGCACGTCGTAGTGGACCATCTCCCACTTCAGCTCTTGCTCGCAAACCAGGATGGTCTGCCCGCACAAGCGCCGCGCGGCGTTCTTCACCACCGCGAAAGCCTCCGGCAGCAGTTCCTCGAGAATCGCCGCCCGCGCTTCTTCCACGGCTTCCTGCGCGCGGTCGGAATCGGCGTTGTCTTTGAAAGGCGCGCGGGCTTTTTCGATCGCCTGATCGTGCCGAGACCGAAACTCTGCCGTTTTCGCCCGCAGGGCCTCGTCGCTGAGCCCCTGGTACTCGACCTCCAACGCGTTGATGCGCTCCACCAGCGGGCGTGCCTTGCGGGTGAACTGCTTGTAATGACGCCCCTTAAAGGGCGCGAATACCTTCGAAATCATGGCGTCAACTACGGGGAAATGCGTGCGTGAGGCTGTGCCCGAACCTATCGGCCCAATCCGACAACCCAAAACCATGCAGGTTGCCCGCCCCTGCCCCCAAACGCAAGGGTTTGTCGCCAGCGGGGCCTGTGCACGGATCTACCTTGTATCCAAAGGCACTGCCCGTAGACTCTGAGCGTGATGCTTGGAAAATCGACCCCGCTCTCCTGGCTTGCCTTGGTTTCCCTATCGATCGTCGGAAACCTGGCCGCCCAGACCATCACTGTCGACGTGGCCCAGCCGGTGGCCGACGTGAGCGACACCCCGGTCGGCCTGAACGTCAGCTACCTGATGGATGACGACGCGCGGGTGAGCCGCGACATCTCTACCGAGGACGCGCTGAAGGCAACGCGGGTGGGCTACCTGCGCTACCCCGGCGGCGAGAAGGCCGACAATTACCTCTGGAGCCAATCCCCCTGGACGCAGCCCGCGCCCGTCGCCGCCCGGCCCCGCGCCTGGCCCAGCTCCGACAACCGCTTCTTCCTGTCCGACCGCACCACCGCCCGCGACGAGACGATGGACTTCGACGAGTTCATCGCGCTGTGCCAGCATGCCGGGGCTGAACCGGTCATCTGCGTGGCCTTCGACAGCATGTACAAGGCCGCCAGTGGCTCCGAGACGCCGCCGACCAAGGCGCACCTCTTGGAAAACGCCGTGGAGTGGGTCCGCTACGCCAACGTCACCCGGGGCTACAACGTGCGTTACTGGACCCTCGGCAACGAGACCGACTACGGCACCAGTTACGCGGGCGACAACCCCGGGGCCAACACCTTTGGCCGGGATGCCGCCGAGTTTGCCCAGGCCATGAAAGCCGTCGACCCGTCCATCCTCATCGGCGTCAACGGGCACAGCTGGCAGTGGTTCAACACCGTCCTCAGTCACGCGGGCTCACACGTGGACTTCATCGAGGTCCACACCTACCCGTTCTGGAACCTGGACAGCTACGACGCCTACCGCACCGGCAACCACGACAACCGCATCCTCAACGAGGTCAACAACGTGGCCCTTCGCGCGCTCAACAACCAGAGCGCGGCCGAGAAGGAGCGTCTCTTCATCACCCTGACCGAAACCGGCGCGCTTTACTTCGACGACGGCCTCGGCTGGGCCAACGTCAACAATCTGGGCAAGGCGCTAGGAACCTTCGAGATCCTCGCCCGCCACCTGGAGGTCGACAAAGTCGCCTTCACCCTGCTCTGGAATACGCGCTGGGTGAACAACGAT
Organism: Opitutales bacterium; assembly: GCA_050331595.1. Classification (GTDB taxonomy): domain Bacteria; phylum Verrucomicrobiota; class Verrucomicrobiia; order Opitutales; family JBHJGM01; genus JBHJGM01. The sequence continues at coordinate 306,450 of JBHJGQ010000003.1, read as the reverse complement.
GACGGCCGCATCGTGGACCAGCAAACGCCACCCCTCGGCCTCGAAATCCTGACCGCGGCGCAAGACCCGGGCATCGAACTGGGCGGCGTCTGGCAGACCGGACCCACGCTTGAGATCACCTCCGACGCGCACAGCGGGTCGCAGGCTCTGCTCAATACCGGTGCCTACCACGACATCGAAGTGCCCGCCGCTCTCTTCGAACCCAACACAGCCTACACCTTTGCCTACCAGGGTAAGCGCCTGGACAGTTCCAAATGGGCCACGGCGGGCATCACCTTCTTCGATGGCTCCAACAAAGTCGTCGACGCCAAGGTCAACACCACCGAGGGCACCTACACCGAGTACCGGCGGAGCTTCACCACCCCCGCCAGCTTCGACTCGGTTTTCCTCTGGAACATGTCCCAGGGCGGCGGGCAGTTTCTGGTCGACGATTACTCGGTGGTGACGCGCGGGGTTCCCGGCGGCGCGCCGCCCAGTGCCTACGATGCCCTCGACCGTGCCGGCAACCTCAACCCCACCGGCCAGGTCCTGAGCCTCTTGGGCAAGTTCCTGAAGGACGATATGGTCGCCGTTTCCGGTGAAAACAACGCCGTGCGCGCCTTTGCCAGCCGCTCGGAAGCGGGTGCACTCAGCGTTTTTCTGCTCAATAAGGAATATGCTGCGCGCAACGTCACGCTGCGCTTGCAAGCCCACAAGGGCACGCCTCAGGCCGTTTGCTGGCGCTTCACCGGTAACGACATCGAGGACACCGAGCCTACGATCTCTCGCGACGGCGTCATCGAATTGACCGGCGGCCAAACCACCGTGAGTCTGCCACCCACGTCGATCACCGTCCTGGACTTTGCGCCCTTGCCCGCGCCCGCCATCGGCCCTTCACCGACCACTTCCAATTACCTCCAACTGGAGTGGATGGCTTCCGAATCGTGGTACTACTGGCTCAAATATGCCGGCAGTGTGGAGACGGAGCGCCCCTGGCCCGACTCCAGCGACTTTACGCCTGGGCAACCCGGAGCCGATGGCCCGATGTTTTTCGAGATCGATCCCGCCGAAGCCTCCGAAGGTTTCTTCGAAATTCATTACAGCCCTGAGCTGCCTTGAGCGCCGAATTCTCTTTGGGAGCACCTGCACGGCGCCAAAGAAAAAGCCCGCCGCCAAGTCCTGGCACGGGCTTTCCCTAAAGGTGTCTAAATAAAGCGATTAGCTGCGGCGCAGGCGGCGACGCAGCAGCGCGGCACCCAAAGCCAGACCGCCAAAAATCGCCGCGTAAGTCGAAGGCTCGGGAATCGGCTCGTACTCGTACTGCAGCGTGGCTTCGCCACCAGCGAGGGAAATAGTGATTTCCAAGCCGGGCTCGCCATGGTTGTCCAGCGTTGCCGAACCTGCCAGCTCAACGAAGGTCGAAATCGACAGCGCGGTCACTTCGCCCGTGCCAACAAAATCGGCCTCAACGAATTCCGCATCGGTCGCGAAGATACTCCCCATTGAAAGCAGGCCCTCGGTTTCAAAGGCTCCGTAGACGTCAAAAACCTGATCTTCAAAGAAGAAAAAATCATCAAAAGTGAAGTCCTGCGGGTCTTCGTCAAACGCGCCCAGCGTCGGAATATCCCCGTTATCAAAGGTGACCGCAAATCCGCTGGTGCTGCCACCTGGACGGTACACGACGCTCGTCTGCGACAAATCGTTGAAGGCGGGTTCGTAGGCCGCCGTGAACAACTCGTTCGGGTCGAAGACGTCCGTTGCCTCGAACAAGTAGTCGACCGAAACGGAGACCTGCGCGGTCACAATGACCTGTTTGAGCGTGCCCAGGCTCGGGTCAAACTTTTAAAAGCCTGCGAACGCGCTCGAGGCTTCAACGCCGATGAACGAGTCGTCGATGCTGACGAAGGTGCCGTCGCTGGCCGGGTCGAAATTGATCGTTTGCACCGGCGTAAACAACGAAGCTGTTGCGGCAGAAACGGACAGAGCGAGTGCGCTCAAAGCACACGTAGTGGCTTTACGGGAAAACAACATGGCAGAGGTGATGGTAAGGATTAGGGAAATATACGTGCGGAAGTCTCACTAAAGAGACATCGGCCTGCAATCAAAAAATGCACAGCCATGCACTTTTCCTAGACACACCAGGTTTCGCGAAATCAGTACCAAACAAACGAGCGCGCCCAATCATGAGCGCACGAACCAAACCGGCAGCCCTTCCGGCCGCCGATGGAAAGACTGCCCGATGAAAGGCTAGAGGCCGGCTTTGACCGGCTGGCCCAGAGGCGCGGTCTTCACCTGGGCAGCGGCTTCGGCGCCCTTGGACAGCAACGTGTCGAAGTAGGCGATGGTGCGCTCCAAGCCCTGCCGCAGCGCCACCGTCGGCTCCCAACCGAGTTTCTCACGCGCCTGGCTGATGTCGGGCTGGCGTTGCTGCGGATCGTCTTGAGGCAGCGGCAGCTTCTTCAGCTCGGACTTACTCCCGGTCAGCTCGATAACGAGTTCGGCCAGCTCGCGGATGGTGAATTCACCCGGGTTACCCACGTTGCACGGCCCGATGATAGCGTGCTGATTCATCAGCCGGACGATGCCCTCCAAGAGGTCGTCGCAGTAACAGAATGAGCGTGTCTGGGTGCCCTCGCCGTAGATGGTGATCGGCTCGCCATGCAGGGCTTGCACGATGAAGTTGGAGACGACCCGGCCGTCGTCCGGGTTCATGCGCGGCCCGTAGGTGTTGAAGATGCGCACGATGCGGATGTCCACGCCGTTCTGGCGGTGGTAATCCATGAAGAGCGTCTCGGCCACGCGTTTGCCTTCGTCGTAGCAGGAGCGGATGCCGATGGGGTTGACGTTGCCCCAGTAGCCTTCGGGCTGCGGGTGAACCGACGGGTCGCCGTATACCTCGGAGGTCGACGCCTGCAAAATGCGCGCCTGCACGCGCTTGGCCAGGCCCAGCATGTTGATCGCGCCCATCACTGAGGTTTTCACCGTCTTGATCGCGTTGTACTGGTAGTGCACAGGCGAGGCCGGGCAGGCGAAGTTGTAGATCTGGTCCACCTCGGCCTTGAAGGGGTCGACCACGTCGTGGCGCACCAGCTCGAAGCGGTGGTTGTCCATCAGGTGCAGGATGTTGTCCCGCCGCCCGGTGAAGAAATTGTCCAGGCAGAGCACATCGTGCCCCTCGCCCAGCAAGCGCTCACACAAATGGCTGCCCAGAAAGCCAGCCCCGCCAGTCACCAGAATACGCATCGTCGGAAAAGAAAGTTAACAGAAGGGAGGTTGTCGTCGGCCTGCCCGCACAGTTTAGAACAAAGCCTCGTAACTTTACCTCGGATTGACGCCTTGGCAAGGTTCGGGGAGGTGCTCCCGCGAAGGAGAAAAGCAACTGTCCGCGCCCCCTAGGGAAAAACCGGCAGGTCCCGGTCCGGCGGCGTCATGGCCTCCACCCGCGCCAGCAATTCGGCCAGTTGAATGTCGTTGATCCAGCGAAAAGGCTGCGCCCAGTCGCTTGAGCAGTAGCGGGCGAAGCCGTCCGCTTGCGTGGTGTGACGCTCAAACCCGTCCGCGCGCGTACGCACTCGCACCACCGCCCCGCCCTCGGCCACTGTGAGCCCTTTGGATGAAGGCTCGCCTGGGCTCCCCGGCTCCTCACCGGGAGCGGCGTGGGAAAGGCTGAAGGAATCTGTAATTGTGACGTTGCTGGATGAATCCGAGGCAGGCCAAAACGCCCAACCCATCAAAGCCACTGTTGCCGCCGCACACAGAGCCTTCAGCGCTGGGCCGAAGCTCGCCCAGCGCTCAGCCCGCGCTTCGCCAGACCTCGCGGCGCGGGTCAACCCAGCCAGCTCCGACGCCGAAGGTACCCGCGCGGAAGCCGCCGGCTCATCGAGCAGCGCAGCCACCAGGCGCTCCCGTTCTGAGATCTTCATTCGACCGCCTCCAATTCCCGTTGGATGGCCATTCGCAGACGCGCCCGAGCACGCTGCAAGCGTGACTCCATCGCCTTCTCGGAGACGCCATGTTCCGCAGCCAAATCTCCGACCGACACGCCCGCAGGTACTTTGCCTCGACCAAAATACGGGCCTCGTGGCTTATCGCCGCCAGAGACCGTTCGAGCGCCTTTTCCAGGTGAGCTTCGGCGGGCCGTCCGCCCGCCAGCGCCAGCCTATACTCGCGCAGCCGCTCCAACATCGAGACATAACGCAGGCGCTTACGGCACAGATCGATGTGCGCCGAGCGTCCGACCTTCGCCAGCCAATTCCAGAAAGCTGCCTCGCTGCGACACGCTCGCACGTTGCGCGCAATCCGGCGCAGCGCCTCGCTGTAAGCCTCTTGGACGAGGGCGTGGTCGCCACGCGCCACCACCAGCAGATAACGCTGTAGACGCGCTCCGTAACCTTCCAAAAAAGCGGCCCAAGCAGCTTCCTCACCTTCCTGAAGGCGTGCGACCAAGGCAGCGAGTTCATGGCGGTGGCCTGTCGGCATCGCTTCGCTGGCAACCCTCAGCCGAGCCTCAGCGCCATTGGATGGCAGCGGGGACACCAGAGATTCGCTTGGGCTGGCGGCAGAGTCGTTCACCGTTGAAGCTGGGCTGACTATTGAATCCTGAACGAACGACCTGTCTAGGCTCAACGCTTCTTGCCGGCTCGGCTGCCTAGGAGTTTGGCGAAGTCTCAATGACCCTACGCGGTTGCGCCCGGCGGCGGACTGCAATCGGATTGCCGTCCTCGTCCGTGGCAAACCTGAAGGTGAAGACATCCCCCGGCTCCAGAGTCAGGTCCGAGGGCAGATCGAAAATCTGGGTGAAATCGATGACAAAGCTCTGATTGTAGCGAGTCAGAGTAACCGCTTTCAAATCGACCCGGGCCATGAACCCGTCCGGGTGTAGCGCCGCCGTGTTGATGAACAGCTGCAATTCACTGGCAACGGCCTGATCGCGCCGCAGGCTCACCGTACCCGGCTCTTCTACGGCCCCCAGCAGGGTCACCTGTACGATCGGCCAGGGCTGTCTATTCAGCTCCTCAAGCGTGGTCTGCATCAGCGCGATTTCCTGCGGCGTCGCCACGGCTACGAGCAACTGCGTCTCCTCGTGAAAGTGCAGGCTGGCCGGTTTCGGTGGCGTCCAAGCCACGTAAGGCGAGTCCGCCAGGCTGGCGGGGCCAGGTTGATTGTCCCAAGCCAGACGGATCGCCGTGGTGATATCCTCGATGCGGTAGCGCTCCAGATAGCTGCCCAGGGCCACTGTCTGGACCTGCTGCACGTGAGGTTCCATCGGAACCTGATGGATACGCAACACCCAGACGTCGCGGTTCTGCTCCCAGCGGTAGCCAACATCTCGGTAAGTGATGGAGCGTGTTGTCAGCCCGGGGCTGCCTCCTCTCGACGTAGTCAGCGCAATCTGCTCACCATGTTGAATCGACTGCAGCACATACCCGTAGTCGGCATCTGCAACGCGAACGGGCGGCATGCGCAGCTTCTCCGAGCCCTCCGGCAGAATCACGTTGATCGGACGACCCAGCGCTCTGTCGATCGCCTCGATCAACTCCGCCGGTGTTCCACCCGGAAAGTCCATGGTGATCCGATCCTCAGTCTTGGGCTGCGTCGCGGACTGCGAGTGAGCGGCCGCCTGCACCGTCCGGGGTTGAACCCGCACCGCTTGACCCTGCGCCGGTAGCGCAAGCCCCAGGCACAACGCTAATGCCACCAAACCAACCGCGTACAAACGCGCGGCTTGAAACTTCAGGAGTCCCTGACAGGTCGACTTCATGAAAGGATTACGCTCGTGCCGGCACGATCCTTCACCTTTTCTGCGAAAATTCCGATGACGAAGCTGACCGAATTGCCTTCCCGCACCACCATGCTCCGTTCCTGGATGCCCCGCGCCCTCGTCGCCGTGTTCCTGTTCTGCCTGACCTCGGCGCTTGCGGCTCAGCCCCGCACTGGCCGCACCACCGCCGACCGCCTGCGCGAGGATCCCCCCGAAGCCGTCAAACCCCCGCCCGAACCCCAGTTCGACGACCCTGACTTCGACGCCGACCAGCGCCCACTTCAACCTGCGCCTGCGCTCACTCCTGAAGCGGCCCCGCCGCCGCCCAAGCCCCGTCGCCGCCCGACCATCCCGCTTTCGCCGCGCCTGCAGCCCGTGGCCCTCTCGCCCTATCAATGGACCGGCGTCACCGTGGCCCGCGGCGGGCGCATCTTCGTGAACTTCCCACGCTGGTCGGACTACATTCCGATGTCGGTGGCCCAGGTTCTGCGCGACGGCACCATCGTGCCCTACCCCAACCCGGAATGGAACACCTACACCCCGGCCAACGACCCGGCCCAGCGCTTTGTCTGCGTGCAGAGCGTATACGTCGATGACGAAGACTTTCTATGGGTTCTGGATACGGGCAATCCGCGCTTTGAGGGCACGCTGCTGGGCGCGCCCAAGCTCGTGCGCATCGACCTGCAAAGCGACACCATCGTCCAGACCATCGCCTTCAACCGCAACATCGCCCGCGCGCAGAGCTACCTCAACGACCTGCGCGTGGACACCCTCCGCCACACCGCCTACATCACCGACTCCGGCGAGGGTGCACTCATCGTGGTGGACCTGCAAAGCGGCGAGGCGCGACGCCTGCTCGATGGCCATGCCTCGACCACCGGCGACGGCATCGAGATCGTCATTGAAGGCCGGCCCTGGCGGCAGAACGGTGTGACCCCCAACATCCATGCCGATGGCATCGCGCTCTCGCCCGACCGCCAGTGGCTGTACTACATGCCCCTGTCCGAAAGCCGCCTGTACCGCATCGCGACCCAGCACCTGCGCAACCCCAAGCTCAGCCTGGCCCAGCTGGCCGCCCAGGTGCAAACCGTGGCCGAGCCGGGACCCTGCGACGGCATCGCCTTTGGCCCCGACGGTCGCCTCTACCTGACAACGCTCGAAACGCCGTCCCTGGACGTCTACGATCCCGAATCGGGCCGTGTCACCCAGGCCGTCAAGGACCCACGCCTGGCCTGGCCGGATACCCTCGCGCCCGACCCAAGCGGCAAAGGTATCTTCGTCACCACCTCACAGATCCATCGCGGCCCCAACCCCCGCGAACCCTACCGCCTGATGCGTCTCGTACTGGCGGAGTGAGTGGCAAATCGTTCGTGCCTGAAAGAGCTTCGTCAAACGAGTAGGATCTGCATCTCGCGCTAGCCATCTCCATTGCCGTTGCCATTACCACGCCTCGCACCGAAATCCCTATCGGCGATCGCATCGACGATTCTCGAGGGATTAAGGTTCACGGCGACCCCATAGCGAACACCCTCGCTGCCTGAATCACCCAAATAGCCCTGCAAGAAAAGGTAGAGCGGGTATTCCGGCAGCACTCGCAAGCGGAAATCCAAGAGTACATCTAGAGAATCGATATCTTCGATATCGATGTACTGCAGTTGAAGACTGACATCAGGATCTGGACTTGTACTCCAGAACGAAGATGAGAAACGTGCCCCGATTCCGAATACCCGCAGGAAGTCGTTGTCTCCAGTCAATGGGGAGTCTATCGGCACCGAATCTTCGTCTAAATTATCGACAAAGAGCATACCAGCCGTGGCGATGACCGCGAATTCATGACCCCGATTCGTCGTGTCCGACCGTTTGCTCCAAAACGTCCAGCTAGGTTGTACGGTGAACTCGATAGAGTTAGCCGACGCCTCGACCAACTCTTCAAAGGTAAGTCCGTTGTAGAGTAAATGAATGCTAACTCCGAGAGGCTTTTCGCGCAGGAAACTACCTTCTTCCTCACTAGCGAAGAGACAACTGATGGAATAGTCTAATGAGACGTAGGGTTCGCCCTCTATGGAATCGCCAAAATCCGTAAACGCGACGCCGCCTTGAATCCGAAGGCGTCCAAAGCCTACATCCACCATAGTTTCGGTACCTTTCCGTGCGTCTGCCTGGTCGGCTTTCGCAGCGGCAACTTCTACCTGCTGCTCTTTGACTTTTTGCTGGGCGTCCATGACCGCAGATTCTGCCTCTTGAATAGACCGTGAGCGTGTCTCAGCTTCCTCTTCAGCCTGCCGCATCAAGCGCGTCAGCGTTTGCACTTGGCTCTTCTGTTGCGCTCGAATCTCGTTCAGCGTCGTTTGGAATTGCTCGGCGTTTTCCTTAGAGACTTCTCGCATCAACGCCATGTTTTCGGGAGCAGCGGCTGAATCGAGTTAACGAATGTTCTTTTGAAGCAAAGTCAGTTTCTCCAACTGCTCGTTTACTCGCTCATCACTGAGCTTCCCCTCATCGGAAGCGTTCTCAGTATTGAATTTACGCTGCGCTTCTTCGAGCGCCTTCTCCAGAAGAAGCAACTGAGCCTGTGCTAGCTCCAGATCCCGCTGAGCGTTCGCAAGCCGTTTACGATCGACTTGCTCTGTCTCTTCGATGGTGGCCAGCGGTGCCAGCGAAAGAGCTGCAAGGCACGTCTGGGTGATCAGGCTAAAAGAGGTGCCCAGAATCAGAAAGCCAAAGGGCAAACGGAAAGAAGCAGAGATGTTCATGGGGGACAGGAATTTTAGATTCAGATGGGAAGCTGGTGAGAATCTCCACACGCAGCGTATGACGGTTTGTTGAGTTTTCGCCTGAATTAACAGATAAATTTTAAATGTTACGGCTATTTAACATGCATCATCACTTTGCTGCAAGTCTGTTTCAGTATGTGTGTTCCTGTATTTCTCAGACGGCTTGCGTGAGCTGGCCACCCTGTGCCTTTATGAATTGCGGTGCGACGCGCGCGAGCTTTCCCCTTGCGTCGGGATCGGGGGCGGCGTTTACTTCGAAGCCCATGAGGGGGATGGAGTTTCGCATGCTCGGGAGCAGCTCGAGCGGCAATTCGGCATTGTTGAAAACGGCGGACAGCCTGATATTGATTGATGCCGGTTTCTCGGCGCGGCGTCTGGGTCAGTTGATGGCCAAGGCGGGCTACCGACTGGAGGAACTGGACGCCATCTGCGTGACCCACGAGCACGCCGACCACTGCAAGGGCATCGGCGGGCTGGCCAAGCTTGCGCACCTGCCCGTCTTCGCCAACCGCCACACCGCGCGCGCCATCCAGAGCCGCCTCAAGCACCGGCCCAACTGGCGGCTCTTTGAAAACGGGCGCGCCTTTGGCTTTCGCGACCTGACCATCCAGCCTTTTTCGGTGCCGCACGACGCCGTCGACCCGGTGGCCTTTTTCTTTGAGACCGGCAACGACGACCTGTTTTCGCCCAAATGCTCGCTGGCCTGGGTCACCGACCTGGGCCACGCGCCAACGCTCGTGCGCGAGCGCATCCGCAGCGCCGATTGCCTGGTGCTCGAGGCCAACCACGACAACGACCTGCTCGACCGCGACGAACGCCGCCCTTGGTCGACCAAGCAGCGCATCAAGGGACGTCACGGGCACCTCTCCAATGCCGCTGCCTTCTCCCTGCTCAAGGAATGCCTGAGCGAGGGGGCCCGGCCGGCCTGGCGCAGCCTGGTGCTGGCCCACCTCTCCAAGGACTGCAACCGCCCCCGCCTGGTGGAGGACTGCTTTGAGCCCCTGCGCGCGGCGACCCCGGCGGGACCGCTCGCGCTCCAGGTAATCGACCCCACAGCCGACGAACCTGCCGAAGCGCTTGCGGTCGGGGCCTGAGACAGAGATTACGCGCCTGAGCTTTCAAACTGGCCGGGGCTCAATGGGATACTCACCGAGGCCGTCCTTTTGGTGTGGACGCGCCGCCCGGACTGCTCCAAACGATTCGGAGGCGAGGCAACTGGCACGAGCGACGGCAACTGGAAAACGGCAGACCCGCTGAACGTTGGCCTTGGCGACACCGTAACCCCGAACTCTCTGGCTAGACCCCATGCGGCGCATCCTGACCATCGGCAACAGTTTCGCGAACAACGCGACCTGCTACATCCACGAACTTCAACGGCACGCGGACCGAACGCCCATCCGCCTGGCCAAAGCCAATTTGGGTGGCTGTTCGCTGCAGAAGCACTGGAACCTGCTGGAGCAATGTCGGCAGCTGCCGGACCTTCGGCCCTACGATGCGATGGTCAACGCCGAGGTCCTGGGTCCCCGGACATTGGAGGACCTTCTCGTCGAAGAACCGTGGGACTATGTGACCCTGCAGCAGGCCAGTGTGCTGAGTTGGGAGGAGTCCACCTATCAACCCTGGGGCGACAAACTCGCGCGGCGGGTGCGCGAACTGGCTCCGCAAGCTGCCGTGGTCGTCCACCAAACCTGGGCCTATCAGGTCGACGCGCCGGAGTTGCGGGCCTTCGGGCTTGACCAGGCGGGCATGTTCGAGCGGCTCAAAGCCGCCTACGACGCCTTTGCCGAGCGTCTCGGCGCGCCCGTCATTCCGACCGGCGATGCGTTTCAACGCGCCCGGGCCCAGTTGAACTACCGCCGCGACCCGGATTTCGATTTCGAACACCCCGTGCCGCCCCAGCTCCCCGACCAAACCGGCTCCCTGCATGCGGGCTACTTCTGGGACACCGGCAACACTGCCAGCGGTCGTGCCGAACTGCTCCTGGATGGACGCCATTGCAATGCCCTGGGCTGCTACCTAGGCAACGCGGTCTGGTGGGAATGCTTCACAGGACAACCGGCCGCGGAAAACCCCTTCTGCCCGCCCGAAATCGATGCGGATACGCGAGCCATCCTGACCGTCGCCGCCCATGCAGCCGTGGCCGAAGCCGGCGGGCCCCTGGTCGATGATGCGGCGGTGTCGGAGGACCAGTGATCGAATTGATCTGGAACATCGAGGGCGCTGCACGTTACGTATTGTCATGCGCCCCGCTGCTCTCCCCTCCAAACAGTGCCTGAAAACCCGCCGGAACCGCTGCGGCGGAGCCTGGCTGTCCTACGCGCTCGCCTGCCTGTGGATGTCACCGGTTCTGCACGGGGCGAGCCAGCCGCAGGTGGTTGGAGTGCGTCCCGCCGGTGAGCACCTCCTTGTCGTCGACATCGTCGAGCGCACCTTTCAGCCTGCCAGCCAGGTTCCTTACCAAGCGCAGCCGGCGGATCAGATCGTTCGCAAACAAGGTCACCACCTGCGCTGGCACGAAGGCCAACCCGCGATCCAGGGGCCGACCGTCGTGCAACGGCCCAACGCCAGTGGCCGGCTGGTCCAGGCGGGCGAACTGGTCGCCGGCGATTCGCTGCTGACGCTTGGTGCCTCCACCTCCGGGGATCGCCTCGAAGGCGACTGGGAGAATCCGGCGTCCTTCGAACTGCGGGAAACGGCCCGTAGCGGCGCGAGCGATCCCGCCCATCCACACACGATCCATCGCAAGAGCAAACCCTTTCAAGCCGCCAATGGCGGACCACGCGTGCGACATCAATTCTTCCTCGAGTTTGAGCAACCGTTGCGCGAGGGCACCGCCTACACGCTCAGCCTGCCAGGGCTGAACGTGTCGACGGCGAACATCGATTACCGCCACGCGCCCCGCCAAGACCGGAGCCCGGCCGTGCAGGTGTCGCACGTGGGCTTTCGCCCGACCGATCCCTACAAGCGCGCCTTCCTTTCGCTGTGGCGGGGCACCGGCGGCGCCCATGCCTTTGACGGTGCTGGCAGCTTCGAACTTCTGGACGCGGACAGCCGCCAGAGCGTGTATCGCGGGCGCGTCGAGCTTATCCTTTCGCCGGACCAAAAGGAAAACCTTCGCGGGGAAAACCGCTGCCGAACCTTTGTTTACGTCCTGGATTTTTCGGACTTCGAAGCGCCTGGAGCGTACGTGGTGCATGTGCCGGGCGTGGGCTGCAGCTTTCCCTTCCGTATCGCCGAGGACACCTGGACGCAGGCCTTTCAAACGTCGATGCACGGGCTGCTCACGCACCGTAGCGGCCTGGCCCTGGAGGCGCCTTGGACGGACTACGCTCGCCCCCGTCCGATGCATCCGGCCGACGACGGCTTCATGGCCTACCAAATCGACGCCACCACGATGGAGGGCGAGTCCAAGACCGTCCGCAAGGCGTTCCTGCGCCAACTGGCGGGGGAGATGGATGCCTCGAAGCTCACACCGGTGCCCGAAGCCTGGGGCGGCTACATGGACGCCGGCGACTGGGACCGCCGCGCCCGCCACCTCGAGCCGACCCTGCGCCTGCTCGAGCTGTACGCACTGTACCCGGAAAGGTTGCAGCAAATCCGACTCGCCCTGCCACCAGCGGAAGCCGCCAACAACTTTCCCGACCTGCTGGATGAAGCGCTCTGGAACGTCGACCTGTACGCCCGGCTTCAGTTGCCCGACGGCGGCGTACGCGGCGGCATTGAAAGCACCGAGCACCCGTTTTCGGGCGAAGCCAGCTGGCAGGAGTCGCTGCTGGTCGGCGTGTTTGCGGCCGATCCGGAATCGTCGGCCATCTTCGCCGCCGCGGCCGCCCGCGCCAGCCGCCTGGTCGCTCCGTTCAATGCGCGGCGCGCTCAAGATCTGCGAGCGTCTGCCATCGCCGCCTGGGACTGGATCGAGACCAACGGCGAAGCCTGCCTGCGAGGCATCGTAGCGCGCGGGGAGAAAACCGACCTCAACCAGCTTCGGCGGGCCGTGCGCCAAAAGAAGACGCTGGCCGCGGTCGAGCTGTACCACCTCACCGGCGACGCGCGCTACCACCAGACCTTCCTCAAAGACAGCTTTCTGCTCAACGGCGAGGACGGTGCCCAGGAAATCGATGCCCTGTTTGCCTACACCCAGTTGCCCGAAAACCTCGGCCAGCCCGACGCGCGGCGGCAGGCACGCGCCTTTCTCTTGCGTCTGGCCGACCAGAGCCTGGGCTTTGGCCAGGGTAACGCCTACGGCATCACCATGCGCGCGCCGCTGCCAGTGATGGGCTTCGTCGGCTACTACGGAACGCCCGAAACCGTCATCGGCCCACTCCTGCCAAGGGCTTACGCGCTGACCGGCGAGGCGAAGTATCTGGAGGGTGCCTTGCGTGCGGCGCAATTCAGCGTGGGCGCCAACCCCATGAACCACACCCTGACCACCGGCCTGGGCCACGCCTGGCCACTGGCCCCCCTGCACGTGGACAGCAAAAAGCTCGGCCTGCCCACCCCGCGCGGCATCACCGTCTACGGCAACACCGACCTCAAACGCGCTCCTCAGTGGGTCAAGCAGTGGCACCTCGGCCCGTACCTGGTGCCGGACTGGCAGCAGTGGCCCTCGGCCGAGGCCTATATTGACTTGGGCAACTGGCCCGAGGTCAACGAGTACACCATCCACCAGTCGATCGGGCCGACGGCCTATTACTGGGGCTTTCTGGCGGTGGCGCCCCCGCCGCAATAAGGTGTTGTCAAGCCCCTCGGCATCATGACGATAGGCGTGCTGAGCCCGCCCACGTCCAACCCGACGCAGAAAGACGTCGCTCGCCTGGCCCAAGTCTCACAGACCTCCGTCAGCGCGGTGATGCGCGGTGACTTTGCCCATACACGCGTCAACCAGGAAACGCGTGAACGCATCCTTGAGGCGGCCCGGCAGCTGAACTACCGCCTGAACATTTCGGCACGGGCCATCCGCGAACGACGCTCCTTCAACCTGGGCTACTTCACCGCCAGCAACGACCCGATGGAATGGGACCACCCGGCATTGCGCACGGGTGTCTTTGAGGAAGCCAGCCTGCACCAGTATAACATCCTGCTGCTGCGCCTGCGCCAGAACGCCGACAGCCTCAGCGAGTCCCTCCCGCGCATCTTCACTCAGAGCCACCTCGACGGCCTGATCGTCAACGTGTTCAGCCAGCTCGACGAAGACATCGCCGCCGCCATGCGCGACACCGGCCTGCCGATTGTTTTCGCCAACATGCGTCGCCGTCACAATGCCGTCTACGTCGACGAGTTCCATGCCGTGCGCCAGTTCATCGACCACGTTATCGAGCAGGGCTACCAAAGCGCGGCTTACCTGGCCAACGACGTCGACCACGAACACTACAGCGCCACCGACCGCCGCGAAGCCTTTCGGCGCGACTGCGAGCACGCCGGGCTGCGGACCTCCGCCCTGAACGTGAAACGCAAAGGCGCGGACGAACCGATTCGCCGATGGACCGAGTCCCTGCCGCCCAAGACCGCGGTACTCTGCTACGACAGCACCCTCGCCCTCATTTTCCAGCGCATCTGCCTGCAAATCGGACGCGCGCTGCCCGGCGATCTCGCCTTCGCCTTTTTCAACGAGACCAATCCCACGCAGTTCGTGGCCGATCCAACGCTGATTCAGCCGCCCTTCATGCAGCTGGGCCGCGAAAGCGTGCGCATGCTGATGGAACTGATCGAGCAGGGTCATGGTGCCCGTCTGCCGGCCCGAGCGGTGCAGTCCAGGCTATTGAAACACGACACCATCCCCGCCGCCGGCTGAGTTTCGCGCTTTGCCCAAGGGCCGTCGACGCGTGAACCGGGACCGGTCGAATCCGGGCTCGTGCGCAGGCGTTAGGCTTTCGTTGGCACGCTTTGGATCGAGGCTTGGGGGGAATACGAAAAATGGGCTTGCCAGAGGCTTGGGAATGGTAGACAATACGAAATGTCAAACGGCCGCTGGCCACCTACCTATCTCGCAATTCAAACCCGCTTGCACCCATGACTCCTCGACGTCTTATCGAGTCGCTCGCCCGCGCGGCGGCGCTGCTCTCGACCCTGCCGCTGTCGGCCCAATTCACCTGGACCGGCGCCGTGAATGCCCTCTACGAAAACTCGGGTAACTGGATCCCGACCAACCCGCCCAACAACAACCAGAACGGAGACTCGATCGTGTTTCCCGATGTGGCCGATCAGACCGTTACTCTGGGCGGTCAGCGTCGCCTCAACCTCGTTACCTTCGACGCACCCGATGCCTATACCATCGACGGCAGCGGACCTTTTCGCTACGTCGATCTCAACTACGCCGGCACTGGAGGCCTGAGCTTTTTGCCGAACGTCACGCTGCAGCGCGACAGCTTTGAAGGCGGTCGCATGGGCGGCGGCGGCACGGGCACCATCACGGCGGCGGGCGGACTCAGCGGCGATGATTTCAGCAAAGCCGGTCCCTGGGACCTGGAAGTCACCGTGCCCAGCCCTGCCTTCAACCCCGGCACCACGCCCAACAACGCCCTGGGCAACTCCAGCAACACCATCAACGTGTGGGAAGGCAGCTGGATCCTCTCGGGCACGGCCACCCTGCCCTCGCAGACGCGCGTCCAGGTTGGAAACGGCTTTTCGGTAACGCAGCTGGGCGCGGGCGGTTTCGCGGGCCCGCTTGCACGTCCCACCCAGGCTGAAGCCGCCTTCGTCCTAGATAACAGCGGCACGGCCCTCAACGACCGCCTGACCGACGACACAGTCCTGCGACCGCGGGGCGGGGGCACCTTCCGTCTGATCGGCAACGCTTCGGCCGACGTCGACGAGGATGTGGGCCTGCTGCAAATCGGTGGCGACGGCGCCTCTGGTACGGTGGAGGTTGTCAGCCTCTCGCCCAGCCAGCAGACGCGGCTGACCTTCGACTCGCTCAACGACGGGCTGGCCGGGACCGACAGCACCAAACGCCTCCTGATCTTCAAAGCACCGGGGGCCACACTTGGCGCCAACACGGCGGGTGGTCCGCGCATTCTCTTCACCAGCGAGCCGAATGAGTTCAGCTTCGACAACACGACCGACGAGGCCTTCATCCAGAACGTCACCAACAACGGCAACTTCTCCCACCCGGCCATCCTGGTCGACGCCAACGGGGCCAGCTTTGCCCTCTACGACGAAGCCATCGTGGGCGGCGCGCCGCGCGGAGTGCGCGCGTTCGAGGGCCTGGCGCTGTTCACCGACACCACGCTGGACATCACCTCCAACGGCTTCGACCTGCAGTTCGACGGCGATGTCGTGATCGACAACAGCGCCGGCGCTTTTCCGCAGCCGCGCCTGGCCCGCTTCAACACGCCCCCCGGCGGCCAGACCGTCACGCTGCTGGGGAACAACCCGGACTTTGGCGTGCTCGACGGGCTGATCAAGGACGGCACCGGTGACCTGACCATCGACGGCACCACCGATTCAATCTTCTTCACTGCCAGCGGCAGCACCTTCTACTTCAACGGCGGCACCACCACCTTCACCGGCGACGCCTTCAACTATTCGCAACCGGCTATCGGCGGCCCCGGACAACTCGTCATCAACGCCGACCTGGTTTCCACCGGCTTTTCGACGTTCATCATTGATGGCGAAACGGGCAACACCACCGACGACGTGGTGGTGACCGGCGTGGCCACCAACGCACCCAGCCTGCAGGGCGACGGTCGCCTGGCCTTCCGTGGCGATGCCAGCGGGCCGGTCTCGGGCAGCTTCGGCTTGCTCTCGGGGACGCTGGTCCTGGCACGCTCGACGCAAGCCGCGCAGGATGCCACCCTGGGCACGCACTTTAGCGGTGCGCTTGAAATCGCGGGCGGAGGACTGGAAGCCCAGGGCTTCGCGCCCAACATCGATGTTCTTTCGGGCATCGACTTCACGGGCCTTCCCGGCGGGGGCTCCGCGAGCGTGGCCGGCGAGCCCTTTACCTTCAACCTGAGTGGCGACATCCTAACCGACCTGGGCGGGCAAAACGGGGTGACCACTGGGCTCTACCTCGATACCCACGTCACCTTCGATGTGACCAACAGTGCCACGGTGGCCATGCGCCCCAATGGCGGCGGCAACAGTCAGCCCAACGCGGTCAGCCGGTTTTTCTTCGGCGGCCCGGGCGACCTCGTGCTGCCATACACGCTGCGCGATGACTTCGACGACCACAAGCTGGGCTTCATCTTCGGCGGCTCCGGCACTTACCGCATCACTGGGCCGGGCGAATTCTCCGGGGAGGTTATCGCCAACGGCGGTGGCACGGTAGTCTGGAACGGCACACGCGATCCCGACCTGAGCACCGTGACCAACCTTGGCCCGCAGTTTCTGAGCGTAAGCGATGGCACCACCTGGTCCGGTACCGGCGTTTACGACACCCAGGAATTTTGGCTGGATAATCCGGGCAACACTCAGGACGTGACGGTGAGTTTCACCGACGGCGCGGTCCTGGCCCCCGGTGCGTCCGTGGGCACGTTCACCTTCGGTCAGCCCGACGGCAGCAACGGCGCCTTCTCCATGGACAATTCCAGCACGTTGCAAATCGAGGCCGATGGCTCAGGCGTGGACCAGCTCGTTGTTTACGGCAACGCCACCTTCGACAACGTGACCATCGACCTGATCGACCTGGGCGGTGCCACCACGCAGAACGTGGTGATCGTCGATGTGCTCGGTGGCGGCAGCCTGAGCGCGAACATCAGCTTGAACATTGTCTCGCCTACGCTGGCCGGCTCATCGGTCAACGTGGTGGCCAACCAGATCGTGCTCAGCCTGCAGGCGGGCGCAGTGTCCGACCCCTTTGAGCAATGGGCCATCGACAACGGCGTCTCCAACGACCCGCTGGCCGACGACGACAATGATGGCGCCAATCAGCTGATCGAGTACAACGGCAACTCTGACCCGGACGATCCCTCCAGCGTTCCGGCCATCACCCTGGGCTCCGTCATGGCCGGCTCGGACACCTTCCCGACCATCACCTTTGTGCGCCGTATCGACGATCCCAATACAATGGCGGTGGCCCAGGTCAGCGAGGACCTCAGCGTCGCCACGCCTGGCTTCGTCGGACCGGCGGCCTCACCGGCCAAAGGCACCACCCTGCGCCCCGCCGACACCGTCGCCATCGACAGTGCGTACGAGCAGGTCACCTTCCAGTCCAACACCGCATTTGCCAACGCCAATGAGCAGTTCCTGCAAGTGGGAGTGACACGGACAACCCCCTGAAGCGCCGCCGCGCTCAAGGCAAACTTCTGAGAGACAGGCACAGACACAGACCCGCGAAACGAGCGCGGGCAGAGAGTACCGGATTCACACCATTGATTCCGTTTGCATCACAAAGAGAGAGAGAGGAAAGCCGTGGCCCGGACATCGGGCCGCGGTTTTTTCTTTGGGAACACCGCCGCGCACGCTGACGGATGCATCGCCCGGCGATTTGCTCTTCGTAAGCTGCTCGCTTGGCCTGTGCGCACTGTTGCCCGTGCGGGCCGGAGTGGTCCCGGCTAGCGCAGAAACTCGTGCGCGAGGATCAGGAACGCGCTCGAACCCCAGGTGTAGGCGCGGTCGCGCAGGGGCTCACCGGTGGTGGCGTTGTAGTTTTCGGCAAAGCACAGGCTACGACGGCACAACTCGCAGTAGCGCCGCGCAATTTCGGTTGCCTGCTCACGGTACCCGGCCCGTGCAAGCCCGTCGACCAGCAGCACCGTCTCCGAACCCCAGATGGGTCCGCGCCAGTAACCGTCGGGCACATACAGCGGACTGTGCGGACTTTCGGTGGCGGGGCCAAACTGCGTGATGAAACGGCCGTCGGGCTGCAGTGCTTCGGCCAGGGTTTTCGCCACGGGTTTGGGCAGGTACTCGCCGCCAATGATCGCCATCGCGTTGAGCAGGCTGTCGCCCCCGCTGCCCTGGACGTTCCCGGTAAAGGCGCCCCGACTGACAAAGGCGTTGCCGGTCCAGAGGTGCTCCAGGAAACGGCTCAAGAGCGTGTCGGCGCGTAAGCGCCAGTCACGGGCCTCATCGCTGCAGTCGATCCGCTCGGCTAAATCAGCTAGGGCGTGCAGCTGCACGATCAACAGCGCCTGCAAATCCGGCGTGGTGACCGGCACACCTTCATCGAAGACAGTGGCGTTGTCCCAGCCCGAGTCGTTGCCGTGCTGGTATTCGGGCAGACCATCGCCGTTGAGGTCGCGCGTGGCGAACCACCACTGGGTCCACTTCGCCAGCTTTGCGTAGAACGCGGCGCACTCGGCGGCGCTCAGCGACAGCCCGGCTGCGAGCATCTTGCGCACGGCCCAGCCGTGTACGGGCGGCTTGCAAAAATTCCAGCCCAGGCGGATGGGCCCCACGGAGTCGGGCAACGCGCCGTCGGGCCCCTGATGATCGAAGAGCGTCATGAGCTGGTCCCAGGCCAGCTCCGGCTGCCGATAGGCCAAAGCGATGGCGTTGAAGACGTGGTCCCAGCTCCAGCACTGCAGCATCCAGTTCTTGCTCATCAGCATGGTGGGCCGGCGAAAAACCGCGTGCGGCGCGGGATTGACCACAGCGGCGTAGTTCACCCACATCGCGCGCTCGGCCGCCTCCTGATAGAGCGCCGGCACTTCGGGTGCTCGTGCCCGCCACTCCTCCCAACCGCGGCGGGCCTGCACCTGGCATTCGCCGAAACTCAACGCAAGCCTGACGTGGGTGGGCGTCGTCAAGAAATCCTCAAGTTGCACTTCCGCCTCGCCGTTTGCATCGGGCTCCAGGGTAAGCGTGACGGCAGGTTCGCCGGTCTGATTGGGACCTCCCGTGAACGTCTTGACGTACCATTGCGAATCCGCCGAAAGCGCCCCCGCCAACGGCGACAAAGCCAGGTGCGTGCGCCCGTGCGGCAGGTTCACGCGCCACTCGTTGGCCCCTGCTTGAAACGCATACGATTCGCCCGGACGCCGTGCCACCGAGACCAGCCGCAGCCGCGCGCCGTTGCCTGTACGCAGCCGCGCCACGTCCGGCGCGTGCATCACCAGGGCACACCAGCCGCCGTCCGCAGTCTCGAGGCGCACCCCATCGGCGGTGGCCGTATCCGTGTACAGCTGCGGCGAGCCGGAAGCATCCAGCAGGTCGATTTGGAACAACTCGCACGGATCGCCGCGCACCGATCGCAGCATGAGTCCGTCGTGGCCCCAGAAGTCCGGCGGGTACCAGAAGCACAGGTACGAACCAAAGACACTGTAACCGCCATCGCGCAGATCAATGGCCAGACTGCGGGCCGCCGGTTCAAGCAAATCACTCATTGTCAGGTCATTTTACGATTCATCGGATTCAATCCAGGGTCAAGGTGTCGCGGCGGCGCAGGAATTGGCGGTCCGCTGTGTCGTGCGAGGCCGAGGGCGGCATCGGCCGGTGCGTGCGAAAGGTGCGGATGCTGAAAGCGCTGCCGTCGGGCACCGCAGGCAAGACTTCCTCAGTGCCCTCAGGAGTGGTCGCCGTCGGTCCGAACCACGCGCCATTCACCCCCAGTGACGCCTCGGCCACGCTGGTCAAATCCGGATCGTTCGCGCGGGCGCGAAAAGCGATCGAGGGGTACCACTTGCTGGCGTGCAGGACGCTCCCAAACGTTACCGCGGGTTTGCTGGAGGCATCGTTCGGGTCGGTGCCAGCCGCGTACTCGGCCATGTCCGTGGCACCGTCGCCGTCGGAATCGCTGCTCAAATCGGAGCTGACGGATTGCTCGGCGGCCCAGACGACCGAGGCGGGCAGCGGCTCCTTCAGGGGCAGGGTCAACGTTCCGCCGGACGCCTCAAAGGCCGCCAGGTAGCCCCAATTGAATCCATTGCCGGTAATGGTCTGCTGCACCGTGTATTCGTTGGTGATGATGTGCAGATGGATGTTGTGGAAGGATTCGTAGGTGGGCCACAAATCCCAGTCCGGGTAGATCGCCTTTTCCGGATCGTTCTCATCCAGAGGTCCGTTATTTCCGGTTACGAAAAAGTATTTCACATTGGGCGTCGTGGCGCCGTAAGCGGTGATGCCCACCGGAGCGGGTGTGCCGGAAAAGCGCGAGTCCTGGTGCAGCGGATCCATCGGGTTATCGTGGCCAAGGCCGATGGTGTAGGAGATATTCTGCGGGTTGGCCCCGAGCACATAACTGACCGAGCGCACCGAACTGGCCAGCAGCGCGTCGCGTTCGGCCTGAGTCCCGGTGCCGCGCGCGGTTAGGTCAAAGTGCGCCCAGAGTTTTTCCAGCCAATCGGACTGCGGGTTCATGTTGTTGCCCCACTGAGGATTGCCCGCGCCCGCGGTAAAAAAGCTGCGCTCGCCCGATTGCGGATCGGCTTGGTCGACCACCCGTCGCGCGCTCTCCTTCACAAACGGGTTGCTGCTCTCAACCGTGGTGTAGGCCAGCGTCCAGGCCGCGTGCAGGTCCGAACCGCCCTGAAAACTGGCCATCGCCTTGTCGGTGCGCAGGTTGGTCGACTCAAGCATTGCCTGGTCGAACTCGGTCCGGCCCGTGGTGCGCAGCAGCTCGGTTGCGGCCCAGGCACGAACCCCGCGCAGCCGCCCGCTGATCTTGTCGAACTCGTTGGCGATCTCGCCCGGACTCTTGCCCTGGTCGATCAGCGCAGCCTCGATGAAGGCCCATTCGTTGGTCAGCCAATCTCCGGCAAACTGCCCCTCGGCCCAGCTCCACGCTTTCAGGGACTGCTGCAGGTAAAGGTCGCTGATCGCGGGATAATCCTCGCGGAACACCAGCGCGATCTTCGCCGCCACCGCCGCGAAGCGATAGGTAGAGTTTGCGTCGGGATGGTAAGCAAAATTGACCGACTCCATCAGCCAGCTGGGCGTATTGTTGACCTCGGTGTGTTCGATGCCGCCGCGGCAGGCACCCCAGTAGTACGGGTCGGCGGATAGCGGGTCCGAGCCTCCCTCCAGGATCTGCAAACGGCGGTACAGATCGGCGTTGAAGAGCACCTCGTCGAGCAGGTCGGGAAGATCGCCAGCGACCGCGTAGGCCGGGTGCGGCACCGTCTCATTGACCGAGGGAATCCCCCAGTTCACGTTGTCGAAGTAGTCCGGGAACAGCTCGTAGAGCGTGAGTAAATCCCAGCTCAAATCCAGGTGCTGCGTGCGGCGATCCCAGTCGCCCGCGTCCATGTAGCCGCCCCATGCCTCGGGCACAGGGTCGCTGGTCAGCCATTGCGGTTCGGCTGCCTCCTCAAAACTTAGCGGGCCACGCATCGGGCTTTCGCCCGTCAGTGAAAATGGAAAGGTGGTGGCAAACACCGTCTGTCCCTGCGCCGGTAGGTGCGCCGGCGGGTGCCCGTAGCCAAAGAGCGCTTCCTCGATCGCGACCCCGCTCCAGTGATGATACAGGCCCGCCATCGAAACCAGGAAGCCGTCCAGCCAAAGCTGCGGACGAATCTCGAACGGATAGGACGTCCCAATTCCAGGCACGTAAACACGGTAGGTACCCGTGGGTGCGGTACCGCCGCCCCAGCTGGAAAAGTCCAGCGCGTAGGTGTAGTTCTTGGAGAAGTTCAGCTTCACGTCGCTGGTGCCGCTGACGAGCGCCTCCGGAAAATTCACGCCGTCGAAGGGGTAGTTCCAGCCGTTGCCGGGATTGCCGGTGATGTTCACGTCGCGGAAGCTGCGCTCGATTTCGGTGGGCGTGCGCAGGCGTGTCATCGTGCCGGTGAAAACCGGCTGCTTCGTCACCTCGTTGATGATGTGAAACTGCCCGGTGAAGGCGCCTTGCCCCACATAGCTGTCGAAGTCGACCGTCCCGTAAACCGGCCCGTCGCCTGTCCAGATCGACAGGTAGCCCAGCTTCGACGGGTCCGCCGGCTGGAAACCCAGGTGATTCATGTGCACGGCGATACTGCGCTGGTGCAACGGGTCGAGCGTGAACTGGCGCGTGGGCACGCCGGGGTCGGCAAAGTCGATTTGGTAAGTCCCTCCCAGCGGGAGCGGTGCGTCGAATTTGAAGAAGAGCGTGTGCACCTGCGGCACGAAGGTCACGTTTTGCGCCAGCGGGGCGGGGTTGTTCGCGAAGCCCTCGCTGTTGGACTTGCGGTAAATCGCCGTCACGCTGGGCAAGGCGTCACCCGTCACGTCGGAGAATGTGTAGCTCGACAACTGCTGCAGCAGGTCACGCTCGAGCCGCCAGCCAACGAAGCGCGTGACCGGCAACAGGTAGTCGCCCTGACCGTTATCGTCGTTGTCCGGCCCCCGTAGCGAGCCGATCGTGACGCCATCGCGCTGTACCCATAGGTTACCGTTCACCACATCGCCTGGCTCCGCTTGATACAGCATCTGGGGCTGGCGCACCAGCCGTCCCTCGCGCACGGTGACTGCCAAAATGTCCGGCGTAACCGGCGCGACGTTGACCACCTGCGCGGGCGTGTTGCGCACGAGAAACTCCGGGTCCGCCGGGTCAAGCAAGGGCAAGGGGCTCAATCCGCCGCGCTCGACCACAAGCGAAATCACCTCCAAACCGGCAGGCCCCGTAAGGTCGGCATCGGTGAAACCGAGTGCGATGCCCGAAAAGAGACTGATGTCGGCGGTGTTGTCGGTGAAGGTGAGTTGCGCACCGCCCCCCGGCAGCGCGCGAATACCGTAGGTCGCCGCGTTGACCTGCAGGCCGTCCTCTACCCGCGTAACCAGGATGTCCAGCGTGTAGATGCCCTCGGGCAGCAGTCCTTCGTCGCCGGCGTAATTCCAGGTCGCGCTGGCCGCGACCTCACCCGCACCGGCGTCGAACAATGGCGAGTCGCCTAGCATACCCCCGGAAACGTCGGAGCGATTGAAGGTGCCCCCCCCTCCCGTCGCACCCTGGCCCAGGGGCAAGCGCACCGAGACTGCCGACAGCGATTCGCTAAAGGGCGCGGGATCGCCCGTCAGATCGCCGTTGGGTGGCGGCGTGGTGTTTGGCTGGAAAAAGCTGACGGCGAAAGCCTCATCGGCGCTGTTGTCGAAGCCTTGAACGCGCACAATCACGCTGGCACGCAGCGACTCCCCAACTGCCAACGGGGCAACCGCAGCCGGATCGTCGAAGTACCGATACACCCCGCTGCCGTGCAGCTCGGCCGGGCTTGCCAGAGCCGTCCCCCGCGTGAAGCGGATGCTGGACCCATCCTGCAGGCTGGAGTCATCGTTGCCCGCGCCCGAGACCTGGAACCAGTCCGACTGGCTGAATCCGTTGTCCTGCAGCAGCGTGGTGGCCCCGCCGGTGAAACCTTCCGGACGCAGACGCAGCGCATCCGAAGCCGTATCGATGGTCACTGTGGCTCCTTCCAGTGAAGGCGAGTCGGTGACCAGGTTGAGCGTGCCGGTCAGCTCGCCGTCGATCACCTCCAGCAGATCAAGCGTGTCGAGGCGGGCACCGCCCAAATCAACCAGGCGCACCGTCACACCGTCCAGGTGCACATCGCCGTACACCACAACCTTGTCGAAACCGCTGGCGTCGCCTTCGATCAAGAGCGTCGTGCTCGCGTCCATGGTCAGCGTGGCGTTGTCGCCGTCGGGTTGGCCAAAGGTGAACGTGCCCACGGACAGGCCCGGCGAAAGCACCGCACCCGACGTGAAGGCGAAGCGGATCGGCTGGTTGTTGTTACCGTTGTCGCGCCAGGTGCCGGCGCTGTCGAAGCTGCCGTTGCCCATCCAGGTCGAGCCGGCGGCGACTTCCAGATAACCCGGACCCGGCTTGGGGTTTGGCGTGCCATCGCCGTCGTGCGCCTTGTTCCAAACCACGGTGCCGCCGCCGTCCACGATCAGCTCACCGGAAAAAGTACTCGTTCCACTGAACGTATAGGTGCCACTGCCACCCAGCACCAAGCCCTGTTTGTGGTGGTTTGCGGTGTCGGCAATCGGTATCGCCACGTTCCAGTCGCCCGGGCCATTGACGTGAAAGCGGCTAACGGCGTTGGGCTGGCTGTTGCCGCCATTGGCCGGACGCAAGGCCACCGTTGCCCCGGTCATTGTTTCCAGGGTCAGGTTCGTTTCCAGAAAGAGTCCACTTTCCACGCCATTTTGACTGCCGGTAGGCGTCGTCACATCGGCGCCGAGGCGAAACGTGAAGGGCTCACCGCGTAGCAAACTCGCACCGCCGCCGGGTGTATCCACCAGACTGATACCCGCGAGCAGGTCAATGACCGGCGCAAAACCCTGCGCCTCCAGCGCACCCCCGCCCAGGCTGAAGGGATCGGTTGCGTGCGGCCCAAGCGCCCGGTTCTGCGCCGCCTGGCTGGAGCGCGCCAGTACCAAGGTGGCCGGGCCAACGTCGATCGCGCCCGCGTTGTCGTTGAAGGCACTGCCGCGGAAGGCGAAGCGACCGTCGCCGCTCAGGCTCAGGTTGCTCTGGAGGGACCCTGTCACGACCACATCGTCGGTCGTGTTGCCGCTCTCGCCATCGAGCAAAAAGGTGCTGAAACCGCTGGAGTCAAGATCGGCCTCGATGACCCACTGCCCGGGGCCGCCAACGGACGTCTGCGAGAACTGAAGGGTGCCACCGCGAAAGGTCGTGGTACCACCGCCAAAGTAGAAAGTACTGCCGGTGGATGTGCTGTAGGTCGTGTTTGCGGGCCCCTCCAGCAGCAAGTCACCCGCGCCGTCCTTAATGAAGCCGTCCAGCACGCCAAAGCCCGGATTACTGCCGCTCAAGCTCACGGTTTGCCCGCCCACGGCCGAGACGAAGCGTACCGTCCGCGGTTGTGGGAACGCGCCGGCGTTGTTGGGGATCGCGAGGTCGCCCTCCACCTGCAGGTCCAGGTTGTTGACCGCCGTCGTCAGCGTCGGGTCGGTATAATGGAGATAGCCGTCGAAGGCACGCACGCCGCGCGGCGCACCGCCCAGCACGGTCTCGTCGTACATCGCCCAATGCGCTCCGTTCGCATCGACCAGCACGGCCGGGTGCGCAAAGTTACCGTTGCTCGTCTCGTTCTGAATGAAGGTTTCCGTCGAGCCGCTGTCGAAGGCGCTCTCGTTGGGCTCGGTGTCAAAGAGGATGCGCGGCCCGCCCACGGTGCTCGCACCCAGCGTCGCTCCGGGCGCCTTGAAAATCAGCATGCGCTTCGAGCTGGAGGTGCCGCCGAGGCCGTCATTGAGCGCGTCGAAGCGCAGGTGGGTTTGCCGGCTGGGCGAAAGGCTGAGTACCTCGATCGTACCGGAGGCGTTGTCACCGCCTACCTGCAACAATCCCAGATCCTCGACGACGTCGGTCGCCGAGTTGCCGATGAGCCGGAAGGTGCCGCCGCCACGCGGGCGCAGGATGGTGTCATCGGTCAGGCGATTGCTGTTGGCGGTTATGGTGTTGTCCAAAACGAAGGCGGCTTCGGTGCGAATCGGCATGGCCAGCGGCCCCGTAAACCCGCCCGCACCCGCCTGGGAGAGACCGAAGCCATTGCCCACCTGGATGCGGGTCTGCTGCGGAAACGTCGCATTACCCGACAGCACCATCGCACCTTCAAAGACGTTGAGCGTGTCGTTCGTGTTGCCGAGGTTGTTGTTGTAAGTGCCACTGGCGGTGTCGAAGTTCGGGCTGGGCGCGGTGACTTCCAGCGTCCAGGGGCCGGTCTTTTGGAACGCATCACCGCGCAAGCCACCCGCGGCAGTGACGATGCCCGTTCCTGGTCCGCCGAGACGTCCGCCCTCGAAACCGTCTCGCTCGACCTCGACGTTGGGGCCGAAGCTCAAGGCTCCCGAGCCGACGACATTGAGGTCGACGTAGCGAAAGCGTCCGCTGCCAAGCACCGAATAGGCATCCGGAGCGTCAAAGCGCACCTCGTTCACGCGCACCTCGCCGGGCAGCGTCACGGCTTGATTGGCCACGTCGGGAAACACCACCGGCTCGCCGTCCGGATTGCTGAGCGGCGGAGCGGTGGGCAACCAATTCGCCGTGTTGGCGTAATCACTGTCGCTGGCGCCTGTCCATGTGTGCGCGCAAAGCGCTCCGGCAAAGGCGCAAAACATCCAAATCGAGGCGAGGCCACAGGCCGCGCGCCCGCGTAAGCTCGGGTAGGTACGCATAGGCAAAGGTGAGTAAAGCAGCGTTTTGACGTAACGTAATGTCATCCGCCGAAATTACAATCGCTAATGGCATCTTTCACGGCATTTTCCCCGCCCACGCACCTGTCGTTCTGCCAGCGGCGCGGGCTGTTGGCTCGCAGCGCTGGCTGAGAACGAGCCCAGGCCTTAGGGCAGCGTCAGGCTCAGGTTGAGAAAGAAGTAGCGCTGGGTTTGCCCGATGACGTTGTACGGCGGGTTGGCCAGGTCGATGCGGATGCGCTCCAGGTCATCGCGAGCGGTCACCGCCTCCGGCCCGAAGACGGTCATGTGCGCGGACTCAACTGCGCTGAATTCATCCTGCGCCAGGGTGGTGGCTTGCATGAGGGTCCAGTCAACGTTGCCGGCAGCCTTCGCGCGGGCAAAACGCACCGAGATGCCCGCCGGGGTCACCGCCAGCGTGAAGCCCTCATGCGGCATGTCGTCGACACGCGGGTCCATCCCGAAGAAGAACTGGGTCAACACGTTGAAGGCCGTTCCGTCGGAGATGGCGTCCGGATCGGCCAGCCCGGCAGCGATCTCAGCCTCGGAAAAGTTGGCCAGTTGCCACTCGGCGAAGGGCGAGAGCGCCAGGGTCGTGAACGGCGTGTAGGGCGAGGCCTCGAAGGGGTTGCGCGCCTGCACGCGCACCTGATAGGCGGTGTCAGGCAGCAGGCCGGTCAGACTGGTCGTTACGGTGTCACCCGTACCAGCGGTCGATGGCACGACCCGCTGCGTGAAGAGCCCCGAGCCGACGGCGCGGTAGTACAGGCGGAAGTCGTCTTCGTTGTCACTCTGGTCGACGAAGCTCACGTCGATGGAGGTGGGCGAGGTGCGCGTGAGCACCACGTCGGACGGTACCATCGGACCCGGGTCGGCGTCGATCAGGACACCGTCGCCGCCACCGTGAAAGAGCACCGAGGCAGGGATTTCCTGCTTGGCGATCCCCGGACCCTCGTACGACACGGTCAGGCTGTCGCCGCCGCCCCCCTGGAAGTACCCGACCTCAATCCGGAAGAAGCCAATGGTCGCGAAATCATAGGTGCCGGAGCGCTCCCGATTGCCGTGGATGCCGCCGTTGTCGACGACCTGGGTACCCTCGATGAAGAGGAGGCTGCCGTCGTCGGAAGCGGTGTAGAAGGTGTACTCGCCGGGTGTCTGAATCTCGATGCGGCCCTGAAAGCGATAGACGTAGTCGCTGCTGCCATCGCGCTCGGAGATATCGAAGGTGTCGATCAGGCCATCGATCTGCGGCGTGCCCAGCGCGGCATAATCGTCCAGCACTGACGCCGAGGTCGACACATCCCAGACCTGGTATTCGAGCTGCGGCACAACCGGCGGCGGGGTCGGGACCCCTGCGGTGCTCGCGGTGACGAGGGCGGTGAAGGCCGAGTCGCCGTTGAGGTTGCGCGCCAGAATCTGCACCTCGTAGGCGGTCGCCGTCTCCAAGCCCGTGAGCGTGACCGACACGGTGGAGCCCGAGCCCACGCGGCCCAACGCACCGGCAAAGCGCCAGAGCCCGCTGCCCTGCTCGCGAAAGGCGATGACAAATTCGTCCTCGTTCTCGCTGGCGTCAGTGAAGGTGACCTGAAGGCTGTGGGTGCTGCCGGCGGCGGTCACCTCCAGGGAGGTCGGCTCGACGGGCGGGTTCAAATCCGGCAGCGGCGTGGGCACGGTCAAGTCGCCGGAGGCGTCGCGTCCGTCCAACTCGCGCAGGTAGGCCAGCAAATCGTCCTGCTGGGTTTGGGGGAGCGCCAACACCCGGCGGTGCGGTTCGGCCAAGGTCAGCAGGTCTGGCGTGCTCACGGTCATGTCATCCAGGGCAAAGCGAGCGCCCAGCGCCGTCACTGTGACGGTATTGCTCGTGCCGGCGTTCAGGCTGACGCCCTCGATGCGGTAGGCGTTCCACTCCAGGCGGGTCACGTTTCGCGCGATGGGGATTTCGTGCGTCGTCCCGTTGACCGTGGCGCGCAAGGTCACCCCGCCGCGGCCCGTCGTTGCACGAAACTCGAGCGCCCCTACCCCGCCAAGGCCGCCGTCAACGTTGTCGAAGACCACCGATTCGCCCGGGTCGATGTCCACCTCGGCCCCGTGGGAAGCGCCGTCACGGTTGATGTCGATGAAGCCCGGAATCGACGCACCGTTGAGGGTGGCGTTCTCGGCCTGATAACGCACGCCGCCGGCCACCACGAAGACGTCTTCCAGCGTCGGCGCGGAACCGTCGTGGAAGTAGGGCTCGGTTTGCCAGATGCCCAGCAGGCTCGGCGTGTCGATGCCCGTCAACGCTCCCTGCAGGCGCTGGCCCGAACTGGTGCGCAGGGTGCCGACGTTGTGCAAGAGGACAGCCGCGCCGATTCCGCCCAGCGAGTCGGTGTAGCCGCTGGCGGGAATGTGGCAGCTCATGCAGTTCTCCGCGGCAAAGATGCTCTGACCTCGGAGGGCGGCCTCGGTGAGGGTGCCGTCGGCGTTGCGGTGCGGGCTTTGCGGCAGATGGCTCACGTCGAGGCTGGCCACGTAAGCCGCAAGCGCGTCTAGGTCGCTGGAGAGGCCGCTCTTGGGCGCACCGAGCGGGTCCTGAGTGGCTGCGAAGTCCTCTTCGGCCATGAAGCCGGCACCGCCAAAGTGCAGGCGCACGTCATTCTCAAAGTCCTGGATTTCGTCGAAGTTGGCCGACCAGTGCACGTTGCCGTGGGCCATGCCGCCGCGCCCGCGCAGATCGGTCGTGTTGCGGAAGCCCTCGCCGCGCTGGGTGAAGTCCATCGTGCGCCCGTCCATCGAGCCGTCGATGTGACAGGTCGCGCAGGACATGTAGGCCTCCAGGCTCATGCGCTCGACGCTGTTGGCGTCTCCGGAATTGCCCGCGTCGTAAAAGATCTGCTTGCCCAAGAGCACCTGCGGGTCGAGCACCTCACGGGTCACGGTCGGGATGGTGGTGATGCTGTAGGTGCGGTTGCCGGTGCCGAAGAAGTCGGCCAGTTCGTGGACGGTGAGGTCGCGGCTCATGTAGTTTTTGATCCAGAGGCGTTGGGTCACCGGGTCGATCAGGAGCCCGTTGGGCGCCTTCCCTGCGTCGATGCGAGCAAAGGTGTTTTCGGAGCCGCCGCCGAGCAGGTGCAGGTGATCGTAAATGGCCGCCAGGTTGTTGCCGCGCATGGCGACAAAAATCCAGTCGCCCAGGGGCGAAAAGGCGACCGCGTTGGCCCCCTCGGCGTTGTCCACGTCCAGGCGTATGTGGTCGTCCTGCTCGCCGCTGACGTTGGGCTCACGGTTGTTGCTCAGGTCGATGCGCCCGACCATCGCGCGGACTGTGTGGTCGGGTTCCAGGGGCGCGTTGTTGCCCACGCCCTGGTCGAAGAAAAGACCGCGCTGGGTGTCGTCCTTCTTGGCGGTGTAAAAGGCCCATTCCTCGTCCGGGGAGATTGTGATGCTGGCGATGTAGTTAGGCACCCCCGAGCCGGCCGAAGCGCCGTCCGTGCCGCGGTCGCCGCGGTCGCGCCACAACTCGATGGTGTCGGTCAGGGTGAGCCCGGCCACCGGGTCGTTGGAGACCTCCCAGATCACGCCAAAATGCAGCGGCGAGACAAAGCGCGAGACCAGCAGCTTATCACCGGCACCGTAAATGGCGATGGCGTGCGCCCACGGGCCCAGGGTGATGCGTGCGGTCTCGGTTTGGGTGGCGGCGTCAAAGCGCACCAAATCGCCGTAACCTTCCAACGTGACGAAGACCTGCGTGCCGTCGGCCGTCGCCGCTACACCCACCGGTGCGCTGCCGTAGCCCACATCGAGCGAAGTGATCAGCGCGCCGCTCGCCCCGTCAAACACGTCGACAAAGCCAGTGTCGTAGCAGGCCACCCAGGCGCGTCCCCCGGCGTCGATCGCAACGGAACGCGGATCTGTGCCGGTGGGTACCTCCCACTGCACCGCGAGCGTGTCCGCATCAACCATCGTGAGCGTGCTGTTGTCGGGATTGACCGTAAAGACGCGGCGAGTGCCGGCGTCCATCGCCACCGGTGACGAGTTCGTCGGGAAGGGCCCCGCAGGGATCTCGGTGACGGTGACGGTCAACGTGAGCACGTCGATGGACCGCGTGCCGTCGGGCTTCAAATCGCGTACCTGCACCTTCAACTCGAAGTGCCCCTCCGCGTCGTAGGTGTTGCTGATGGTGGTGTCCGTCGTCCACTCGGTAGCCGCGGTGCCGTCGCCAAAGCTGTAGCGGTACTCCAGCGGATCGCTTTCGTCGTCGGTCGCATCGACGTTGAAGGTGACCGAGCCGCCCGGGGCGATCGGCAAGGCGGTGGTGCTGACCGCGTTGATGACGGGGGCCTGGTTGCCGCCGCTCAGTCCCGTGCCGGTAGAAAAGGCAAAGGAGTAGCCCTCCATACCGTTGCCGGCGGCGTCCTTGATGCCGCCGTCGACCAGGATGACTTCGTAGGTGGTGTCGGGGGAGAGGTCCTGCTTGGGCGTGATGGTCAGCACATCGTCGTGCGAGAAACTGATCCAGCAATCGATGGGCGAGCCGCCGACCGGGCGGACGATGACCGTTTCGCCATTGATGATGGTAAAGCTCTCCAGGTTTTCGTGGATGAGCAGGCTGATCGGCGCACCGAGCGGAAAATTGGTCTGCCCCGGACGCGGACGGTGGTACCCGACGTAGGGACGGCGCGTGTCAGCCTCGGCCTGGTGCACCCACACGCCCACCCCATCGTAATCGGTAAAACTGTAGGAGCCGCTGACGATGAAGCGGCCCAGGGGCATCATGTACTGGCTGGTTTCCAGCGGGTCGGTCAGACTGCCCGCCGGACGGTTGTTACCAGTCTGGTCAAACGTCAGGACCACCTCGAAGGTGTCCATATCGACTTTGTGGTGTCGGGCAAAGACGTGGTTGTCCTGCGCCTGAACGTAGGGAACGTTCGAGGGGCCGTCGGTGTCGTTGTCGTGCTCCAAGTCGATGGAGGTGACAAAGCGCAGGTCGGTCGGGTCGGACCAGTCCACCACGTCGAGCAGGGTGTCGCCGTTGTTGCGGGCAAACAGGATGTAATTCTCGTAAAGCACGGGTAGGTAGGCGCCAAAGTCGCCGGACAGCTTGTCCAGAAGCCGCGGCGGCCCGGGCGGATCGGCGAAGACCGGACTCATGTCGTAGGCGAGCACGCCTGTGCGCGACTGGTCCGAGATGACGAACATCAAGTCGCCCATCGGAATCATCGTCCCCGACACCCCGCTCTCGGCCAGGGCGTTCCAGTTGGCAACCAGTTCGTTGCCGCGATAGACGAAAGTCTGACCGTTGTGCGAACCGTAGGCCCAGTTGAAGGCCACCGTCCACGGGTAATACAGGCGAATCAGCCCACCGGTCGCTTCCGGGGGGCGGTCGGGACGAAATCGCTGATCGGCGGGGATGCGTTCGAAGATGTTGCTGTTGAGGCCGTCACGCTTAATCTGGAGGCGGAACTGACCGCCGACCCAGTCGCCGACCTTGGTGTGCGCGTGATTGCCCTGGTCGTTGATCGCCGGGATGTTGCTGCGGCCCGTCTCGAAAAAGCTGGCTGGATCCGTCGGGTCGGCCCAGGTGAACTCGCGATTGTCGCCGCCCCCAACGGTGTTCGAATAGATGAAACCGTTGTGGTAAATGATGTTGGTCGGTCGGTCCGCATTGCCCCCGCCAATCGCGCCGTTGCCGTCGTAACGGTCGACGGCCAGCAACTGCCCCGGGATATAGGTATAGTCACTGGAAGGGTCGTTGGGGAAGGTGGGGTTGACCGGCGGCACCTGCGCAAGGCAGGTCAGTGGCAGCAACACACAGAGAAACGCAGCAAGACTGCGCCCGGGATGGGACAAGGGCATGACTGTAGAGATTGTCCGGCGGGGGCCGGCAAACTGAACGAGATTTTGTAGGCCATTACGCCGATAAACGACGGAAGCGTGAACCGGTTGATAATAGCATCTATGTGCGGTTTCGTAAAGGTATCAGGTTTCTCGACCCGCATGCACGGTCGAGTCCGCTAATTCTACGTATTCATGCGCGGATGGCCCTCGCGAAGTCTGTAATGGGAATTGATTCTCAATGCAGAGGCATGCCGCGCTCAGCGGTTTGCCCGATGGTGCAGCAGAGACCTGAACTGTGTCATTGGGAATGAGCGTGTGGCTGGGTAGGAGAACCAGTCACAGTAATGAAGCGAAGCAGACACAGTGTAGAGCAGATCATCGCGATCCTTCAGGAGGGTGCGGCAGTTGTTTTTGTCTCGATGCGAAAGTGAAAGTCATTTGCATTAAGGCATGAGTTTTCAGACGTGGAATCCGCAGGGTGCGGATAAACCGACAGGCCAGGTGCCGGTCACCGTGCTCAGTGGATTCCTGGGCGCGGGCAAGACGACGGTTCTCAATCAGATGCTCGCGGGGGCGGGCTCACAACGTTTTGCGGTGCTCGTGAACGACCTTGGCGAGGTCAACATCGATGCCTCCCTGATCCAGAGCGCGGTCAAAGAGGTGGGTGGCGCGATTGCCGGCATGCTCGAGCTGCAAGGCGGCTGCATCTGTTGCAGTATCCAAACCGACCTGCTGGATGCCTTGCTCGAACTGACCCAGAAGTTCCGGCCAGGTCATATCTTGATCGAGGCGACCGGTGTGGCCGAGCCCAAGGCAATTCTCCAGACGCTTTATACGCGGAATCCGTCGGGTTGGAGCGGGACGAATTTCCTTAAAGTCGCTAACATGGTGACTGTGCTCGATGGCGGGAATCTGGACCAGTATCTCGAGTCACCCGAAAACACTGGAGCCGACCAGAGGACCCACCTTTTCCCAAATGATCCGCGCCGACCTCTCCAAGAGTTGCTGGTGGAGCAGATAGAGTGTGCGGATGTCTTGCTGATCAACAAAGCGGATACGCTGGAGGAAGAAGCCCTGAAGCGCTTTCAGGCCTACTTGGGAAGTTTGAACCAGGGTGCCGAAGTCTGGTCCAGCAGCTTCGGGCAGATCGATGTGGATCGGCTGATGCAGGAGCAACGATTCAGTGTGGGCAAAACGCTCAACAGTGCTGCGTGGCAAAATGCCATTCTCGACAACGTGGATGGGCGCAGAAATGCCTGGAAACAGGGAAATCAGGCTGCAAAAGACACTGAACCAGCTAATCCTCACTCTTCTGCGCACAAACACGAGCACCACCCTCACACGCACGGTGAGTGCGATCACCATGGGCATGACCACCATGACCATCATCACCACAAAGACTATGGCTTAGAAACCTTCGTCTTTAATGCGAGAACACCGTTCGATGAGTCTAGGTTTCTGAAGGTATTGCGAACGGGACTGCCGGGCGTCATTCGCGCCAAGGGCTTCTATTGGACCGAACGAATGCCCACCCGCGTTGGCCTCTTATCCATTGCCGGGAAGATGCTCCGCGCGGACTACCTCTCTGAGTGGTGGCACACGAAAATTCAACGTGGAGAATCGGAACTGAATGAAGTGCCGGAACTGGTCAGGCAGTCCTGGCTACCAGTCGTCGGCGATCGAAGACAAGAGATCGTGTTCATCGGAATCGACCTGGACAAGGCGCAGATCGAAAACGTGCTGAAGGACTGCTTCGTGCAGGAAAAAGTGAAGGGGTAAGCGCTTCCGCGGTTCCCTTTGGCGTGAACGGCGAACCTACGTATACCCCTTCCCACTCTTGGCTGGACCAACGCAGGTTGAACTGGGTCTTACAACTTCGTCGGATTTGGGGCGTCGCCGTAAACGGCCTTGGGATCGAACGCTTTTGAATCTTCAACAAAGCGAAGCCGAACGGCTTCATCGGCCTTGCCGATGGGCACCTCGCGGTAAAAGCACGAACGATAGCCGACGTGGCAGGAAGCTTCGTCGCCGCCCGCTTTGGGCTCGGTCAATTCCACCTCGAGCACAACGCAATCCTGGTCGTCATCGATCAGCATGCGCCAGGCGGTTCGACTACAGCGAGCCGACGCCCCCTCCTCAGCGCAACCAAAAAATGAATCCACATGATTCAGCCTGCATCGCTTCGCCACCACCACGATGATCCCATCCGCATATCCCTATCCGCGAATCGGAAAATGGTCGGGGTGCAGGGATTCGAACCCTGGACCTCTTCGTCCCGAACGAAGCGCGCTACCAGGCTGCGCTACACCCCGATTCACTGCCCAAAGTCGCGTTCAAGAGTGCGCCTCTCCGAGCAGAGGAAACTCACGAAAATAGACGGTGCCACGATGCGGTCAAGCATCGAGGCATGCGTGTCGCCACCGTGGAT
Organism: Opitutales bacterium; assembly: GCA_050331595.1. Taxonomy (GTDB): domain Bacteria; phylum Verrucomicrobiota; class Verrucomicrobiia; order Opitutales; family JBHJGM01; genus JBHJGM01. Next base: position 271,676 of record JBHJGQ010000003.1, on the reverse strand, counting down.
TCGCTCTACAAGGAACGTACCACGGCCTTAGCCACGCCCTGGATGGTCAGATCTGCCACCGGGTGCAGGTCGGGGTAGGCGTCGTTCTCAGCTTGAAGGTAAGGTGGCTTGCCCGCCCGCTGAATGAAACGCTTCAGCGTGGTTTCGCCGTCGATCAGCGCAGCCACGATGTCGCCATTTTCCGGCAAGCCGTGTTCCAAGATAACCACATCGCCCTCGAAAATGCCGGCGTCGATCATGCTTTCGCCACGCACTTTTAGAGCAAAGGCGCGGCGCGAGCGACGCATCCCCACCGTCTCGACATCGATTTGCAGGCGGCCAATCTCGCCGCCAGGCTCCACGCCTTCAGGAAAACCCGCCGCAATGGACCCGTAGATCGGAATGTCAACCACTTCGCTCGCCTCCTCGGGGACCTTTTCGGTGGGATCGAAGGTGACGCGGAAAGCACGTGCCTGGCCTGGAACCCGGCTGATGCAGCCTTTGCGCTCGAGCGCGCGCAGGTGACCCATGACAGCGTTGGTACTCTTAAAGCCGAAATGCTGCTGGATGTCGCGGATGCTGGGCCAGTAGCCCTGCTCGCGCGCGTGCAACTGCAAGTAGCCCAGTATCTCCTGTTGGCGAAGCGTGAGTTCCTTCATGTGCTCAAATAGATAGGCTGCGCGAACGTTCAGTGTCAATACCTCATTTTCAGAAAGCCTCAGCCAGAGTCACGACTGAAGCAGGCAGGCTCGATTTTTCGCATTATGCGGCTTGAATATTTCCATAAAGCCATTCATATTTGAGACACTTCCATATCATACTTGATATTATGGACGTTTTCAGACTTCTCGAAACCCTTGCTGCCAGCACCCGACCGCTGGGGCCCGGCCAAATTCGGGCTCAAACAGACATCGCGCCGGCCACGCTGAACCGACTGCTGCGCCGCTGCCAGCAGCACGGCTACGTGCGCCGGGTCGGTCATGGTTCGTACGAGGCCGGCCCGCGCCTGCTGTCACTGGGAAGTTCAGCGGTACAAAACGCGCGTGCCCTGCGTTTTCGGGGGCTTCTGCTTGGGCTTGCCGAAGAGACCGGGCTGAACGCGGAATTGTACGCGCTCAATACCGAGGGGCCGGTCTTCCTGTTGGGCGTTACGGGTGGGGGCGAGCGCCGCATTCCCTATCGCGAGGGGCAACGGGTCGAACGCGTCTGGGACCACCCAGCAGGCCTTTTCTTTTTTCAACGCTATCCCGAAGCGTTTTCGTGGCGCGCAGTACAGCTGCAGAACCTGAATATAGACCAAACGGTCTTGAAAGGTCGCGTGGAGTCCGCCGTCGCTGCAGGGATCGCCATTGAACGTGGACGCTTGCAACCCGAACTAGCCCGCGCGGCAATCCCCAACGGAGACTACGCCTACTGCGTGTGCCTGGCTGGGTTCTTGAGCGATTTTCCGACCGAACGGGAAGATGCGCTCAAACGGTTGCTGCGCCTGCGAATGAAAACCTTTGAAGACACCAAACAGGATCTGGAACGGGCGGAAGCCGCCGCGGCCACCTCACCTACCCTGACTCAAAGCGCATGACATCGATTTCCAGCCAGCCCTTTCGTTTTGCCGTAGTCGGTTGCGGCGGCCCTGGCAAGCATCACGCTACCGGGGCCACCTACCTGACGGATGACTACACGCTCTGCGCCGGTTGCGACCTGAATCAGGCTGCGCTCAAAGATTTTGGCGAGCACTTCCCGCAAGCGCGCCTGTACACCGACCTGGAGGCGATGCTGCGCGAGGAGACGCCCGAGGTCGTTGCGATCGCCACCGGCGCGGTGCCGCGCGGAAAACTGATCCGCGCGCTCGCGCAGTCCGGCTGCGTCAAAGGCATCTTTGCCGAAAAGCCCATTACCGTGGGCTACGGGGAGGCCAAAGCCGCCGTGGAGGTCTGTCGTCAAAACGGCGTGGCCCTCGTGGTGAATCACCAGCGGCGGATGCTGCCGATTTTCGTCAAGTTTCGCGCACTACTGGACGCCGGCGTCATCGGCGAACCCGAGCACATCGTCGCCTCCACCCCGGGCGACCTTCTCAGCGATGCCACGCATCTGGTCGACTGCATCCGCCATCTGCTCCACGACCGGCCCGCCCAGTGGGTCTTTGGCCAAATCTACCGCGACATGGCCGAGTTTCGGAAGCGTGCGGAGAAAGGCCAGATGCCCGAAAAAGCCGACGGCACCCGCTTTGGGCACCTTGTTGAGAGCGGCGCCACGGCGCTGATCGAGTTCGAGGGCCAGGTGCGCGCCAGCCTGCAAACCGGCAGTTTCTGGCAACCTGTCCGCCACGGCTACACGCACGTCGAGGTGCACGGGACCAAGGGTGTGCTCAAGCGTGTGGGCGACCAGGGCTACGAAGCCTCCATCACGAAAGCCGCCTTGTATCTGCTCAACGACGACGCGCCCGGCTGGCAGCCGATTCATTTGGAAAACGCGATGGGTTACCCCGAAGTGCGAGGGCTGGGTCGCCCCGAGTGCTACGGGCCGTTTGCCAAAACGATTCGCGAAGGCGCGCCCCACCCTCTCTCCGGCGACAACGCCCTGCAGACGCACGAACTGGTGATGGCCATTTACGAGTCGGCCCGGCTGCGGCAGAAGGTGCCCCTGCCGTTGACCCAGGATGCCTTCCCCCTGGATTTGATGGCCGAGAGCGGACAACTGTGAGCCCTCCTTTGCCGACCCTTCTTTAGATGCGCCGATGAAAAACCGAATCGCCTGCTCCACCTCCGTTCGCTGCGGCTACGATCTGGCCGAGGCCGTGGCCGCCATCCAATCGGGCGGCTTCAAGCAAATCGACCTGCTGGCCATCGATGGCTGGGTCCACGTCAACACCAGCGATCTGGTGGCGGATTTTGAATCGACCGTTGCCGGCGTCGACGCGCTGCTTCAACCCGCCGGGTTGACCCCGGTAGCGATGAACACGGGCGTGGGCGTGCAGCTTTGGGAGCGCTCCGACGCCGACAACGAGCGCCGACGCAACGAAACGGACGCGCTACTTCGCTTTCTGGGGCACTACGGGGTAAAGACAGCTGTCCTGCAGCCGCGCAACAAGGACGAATCACGCTCCTGGGACGAGGTTCTCAAGGATTGCGTCGACACGCTCAACGAGCAGCGCGCAATGGCGGCCGAGCGCGGCATCACGCTGTGCCTGGAGTTGCACGTCAACTCGCCCTTCGAATCGGAGATGCAGGCCAGACGGCTGCTGGAGGTCATTCCGGACCTGCCCGTCGTCTACGATCCCACGCACTTCGTGATGCAGGGGATGGACATCCGCGAAACGACCTGGATCATGAAAAACGCCGGACACTCGCACCTGCGCGACGCCGCCCCGGGCAAGCTCCAGGCACCCTTTGGCGAGGGCGAGGTGGACTTTGACTGGGTGCTGGGAACGCTCCGCGACGAAGGCTACGCCGGGCTGTTTTCCATCGAGTATCTGGGAAGCAAGAACGCAGAGTTCGACGTCATCGACAGCGCGCGCCGTCTGCACGAGAAGATTGCGGAATACTTTCCGCCGAACTGAGCCGCCGATCGGCTACGGGTACTTTTCTGAAACCACTCACATTTTTTCATTTGTTGTTATGCATTGGGGATACGCAGGCGTTTGGCCCGGAGAATACCTGGAACTGGACAAGGATCCGCTTTGGGCGCGGTTGAAGTTCCTTCAACACCATGGCCTGGAATCGACCGGCATTCACTTCGGCGCGTTGGAAAAACTCGACGAGGCCGAACGCGACCGTGTCGGGCAGTTCCTGATTGACCACCAGCTGTTCCTCTCGCCGCACGGGCGACCCGGAGACTACTTTACCGACAGCCGCGACGAGCTGTTGCGCGGCGTGGAAAGGCTGCTGGCTCAGACGGAGCGCTGGAAAGATTTCTGCCGGGCGCCGCTCTTCGTTACCGTCGCGGGCGCCTACCACCGCTTCATGAGCGAACCCTCGCTCGACTTTCAGATGGAGCGCCTGCGCGACGTGCTCACCCCCCTGTGCAGTGGAATGAAAAGCCTGGGCGTGAACGTCGGGATCGAGAACCACGGCGACTATTACGTCAGCGATTTGGTGACGCTCTGCCAGGATGTACCCGGACTGGGTATTTTCCTCGACACGGGTAATTGCTTCCTGACCGGCGAGCGCCCGGACCTGGCCTACGCAGTGGGAGCGCCCTACACCGTGGGCACACACTTCAAAGACCACCAGGTGCGCCCGCGTCCTGACGGGCGTCCGCTCTATTTTGAGGTGGGACCGTCTGCTATTGGCGAGGGCCACGCTCAGCTCGATTTGGCCTACCGCTTGATCGCCGAGCATGCTCCCGACCCGGACAACCTCGTGATGGAAATTGAGCTGATCCCGCCCAAGGGCAATGTGAGGGAGTCGCTGGAAAAGAGCCTGGCCTTCATTCGCAGCCTGGAGGCCGGCACGCCGGCGTGATGAATCAGGCCAGCTTTCGCCGTAGGTCCGCGCGTACCAGCAAGGGGTAGACCCGGAATCCCGCGAAGAGCAACGGCAGCACCAGCACGTACACCGCAAGGTGCTTCAGGATTTTCAGGCGGCCGCGCCCGCAGGCTCGCAAGAGCCAGATGATGCCTGCGCCCTGCAACACGACGCAGGTGAGCGTGAAGACCAAGACCGAGCCGGCCCGGACCGAGTCGCTCTACAACAAATAGGCGTAGCCCAGAAACCAAATCCCGACCAGGGACCCATGCAGGGCCAGGTGAGCCCGCAAAACACGCTCGATACCCACGCCTACAGCCGCCTTCCCCCTGGTGTTGGGTCCATTCCGTGGTGCCTCTCTTTCGGCCTACCCGCTGGTCCAGATCTTCAGCGAGGCGAGCAAGAAGTGTTCGAGGGCGGCTTGGTCATTGAGGTTGAGTTCGAGCAGGCGGCTGACGGTTTCCAGCTCATCGATGACGCGGCCCAGCTGACGCGCGGCGACCGAGGCGTTCTCGGGCGAAAGGTCGGCGAGCGCCGCATGCCGGGTGGCCGCCTCGATCTCGGTCAGCAACTGCGCGCGCACACCCTTGGACAGGCCGGCTTCGATGGCGGCTTTGGCGGCGTCATCGGCATCATCGGGCAAACGCTTTTTCTGCACGTCCCAGGCGTCGGACGCCAAGCGCCCCAGCACGCCGGAGAAGCGCGTGACCAGCCCATAGGCTTCGACGATCTGCGGCGTCTTCTCGCGGTTGGTCCGCTGCGGGTCACGCAGGCGGGCGATCCAGTCACCATAATCGGTCAGCCACTGCTGCCAGTTCGCGTCGGCGATGCGCTCGAGTTCGGCGGGCAGCCGAAAGATGAGGCAGCGGCTGCGAATCGTGGGCAGCAAGTCGTAGGGACGCGTCGTCAGCAGGAAGAGCGTGGTGTCGCCCGGTGGTTCCTCGAGCGTCTTCAGAAATGCGTTGGCGGACTCGCGCCGCATCCGGTCGGCCTCGTAGACGACACCCACTTTGCGCGGTCCATGGTTGGGCGTCTGGTTGAGCGCGTGGATGAGATCGCGCGTGGCCTCCACGCTGATGCGGCGCATCTTGTTGGCCGGGCGCAGCGTGAAGAAGTCCGGGTGATGCGGCGCGCGCTCGGGGTTGTCGAGGTCGAGCAGGTCCGCAGCCAACGACAGGCACGCAGACTCAAGCCCGGCCAGGCTCTCCCCGTGCAGCAAAATGCCGTGTGCCTGGCGCTCGTTCTCGATCGAACGCTGCAGCACCTGAAAGGCAGGCGTGCGTTCAATCCGGTCGGTTAAGGTGCTCACAAACGTGCTCCCAAATGGCTGCTTCCAGCGTGTCGGCGGACTGCTGGCCGTCAAGCAGGCGCACCCGTTCGGGCTCCCGCGCGGCCAGTTCGTGATACCCTCGACGCACCGCCTCGTGAAAGGCTTGCCCGGCTTGCTCGAAGCGGTCCAGCTCGCCGCGGGCCTCGATCCTGCGGAAACTTTCGGCCACCGGAAGGTCGAGCACGAGGGTCAACGAGGGTCGGCAGTCGCTCGCGGCCACCGTGCTGACTCGCTCTACCGACTCGGCCGGCAACGCGCGGGCGGCCCCCTGGTAAACCGTCGTTGAATCCAGAAACCGGTCGCACAGGACCACCTTGCCAGCGTCGAGCGCGGGCTCAATAACCTCACGAACGAGTTGCGCGCGGCTGGCGGCGAACAAAAGCAACTCGGCTTCGGCGCACATCGCGCGCGTTTTCAGGAGGTTACGAATGGCCTCCCCCAGTTCGGTGCCGCCGGGCTCACGCAAGGCGACCACAGTGTGCCCAGCCGCTTCCAGCCGCGTTTGCAAGCGCTGCAACTGAGTGGACTTGCCCGAGCCCTCCGGCCCTTCAAGCGTGATGAACATTCTCAAAAAACAAGCCCCACCGGGCCTGGGGAAGACCGCACCTTCACGGTGTTGCCGGGGGCTGGTTCGCAAAGGGTGAATCGAGTTCGATGAGCCGCTGGCGGTCCGCTTTAGCCAAGGCAGCTTCGCCCATCAGCTCGTAAGCAGCGGCTCGGGCCGAGAGCACCAGATCAGAATCCGGATGCACCTCGAGCGCACGGTTGAACCAGACGATCGCCTCCTCCATGTCATCATCCAAATCGATGTGCGAATTTCCGATCAGGATGTAGGCGTCGATCAAAAAGGGATTGAGCCGAACCGCTTCCTCCCACAGGTCCCGAGCCGCTTCGTACTTCGAGCGGTTCTCCGCGTCAAACCCATTGGAATGCGTTCGCCGACGCACCAGGAAGTCTCCAAACGCACTGTTGGCCAGTTTCACTCCCAGTTGAAGCTTGTCCAAGGCCTCCCGCGCATCGGATTCGTTAACGCTCCTCCCTTGCTCATAAGCGCAGCCTCCGCAGGTCAGCACCGCCAGGATGCATCCCCAAAGCAGGTAACGTGGCGTTCCTCGCATTCTCAGAGGGCCCTCACGTCCAGCCGTGGATGAAGGTGGAGGCGTCGTTCAAGTTGGGGCTCCGGGCCGTGCGCACGTAATGGCCCGAGAAAGTCACCGCGAGCGTCAGGCAGGCCGGCGGGGTCAGCCCCAGCAGTTGGCCAATGAGAAAGCCCGCGTTGAAATGGTCGCCGGCGCCGGTGGTGATCTTGGGCTTTTCGGTAAAGGGCCCTTCCACCCACCAGGCGTCATCGCGGTTGGCGCAGGCGGCAGATTCAACCGGGTGCACCACGACCATCGACAGCCCCAGATCGTGACGGATGGTGGTGGCCATCTGCTTGAGCCCGGATTCTGTCGGCGCGACCGGCATGTGCCCCAGGACTTTCCAAACCTGCTCGGCCTCGCTGAGGTTGAGCCCCAGGATAGCGCGGCCAAAATTCTGGAAGCGCTTCAACGTGTTGAGCAGGCCCAGCAGGTCGCCCTCGCTGCGTTTGGCCGGGTCGCACAGGTCGAAGAAAAAGATGCGCTCGTCCAGCGTGCCGAGGTTGGGCAGCACCCGGTCGACGATCGCGTTGAGGATGTTGGTCATGTCGGGAATCATGGTCCAGTTGACCAGCCCGACCAGGTGCGCGCGGCTCATCGCGTCGAAAAACTCGCCTTCGCCCATCGCGCCGACGATCGAGTCGTAGGTCAGCGCGTCCAGCGGCGAGGTGTTGCCAAAAATGCATTTGCCGTCGTCGCACTCGGCCATCATCGAGATGCCCGGATCGCAGACCGAGACGGCGTTGGTTTTCTTGGCGAGGTCCTCAAAGACCGGCTCGATCCGGTCCTTGCCCAGCGCCCCCACGTAGCGGACCTTCAACCCCGCGCCCACCAGCGCGTAGGCCATGATCGGGCCGTTGCCACCGAGTTTCTCAATCTTGGGGTAAAACTCGATGTTGGTGCTTTTTCCCGCCGCTGCGCTCACGCGCTCCCCCAGGTCCTTCAGCGACAAAAACGGGTCGAAGTCGTCCCCGCGTCCATGGCGTGACCTCACCGGCGTGAAGATCTTGTCGACGAAGCCGTCCACGCCCACGAGCGCCTGTTTAGAGGTGATGGCGCTTTGCTTTTGGGCAAGCTCGGCGAGGGTTTCTTTTCGATAGTGCATGGGCCGGGTCGATGCGATGGAAACCGCCATCCCTAAGCCTTGCCGACACCTCGGGCAAAGCAAAAACCGGCTTTACGCGCCGGAAGCGCTGGCCTCAGGTCAAGTCGAAGGCGTCACGGCTGCATCGGCAGCGTCGTTCTCCGCCGATGGGGTGTCCGACCCGCTGGCTTCGGCGTCCTTGGCAGCTGTCTCGGTCGGTACCTCAACCTTGAGCAAGACCTCGTTGCGCCGCAGAAAGAACGGCACAAAGGGCGAGTTGTAGAAGGCGTACATCGGTGCGCCCACGGCCGCATGCCCATTGGTGTCCATCCAGTCGCGCAGCTTGGTCTCGTGTCGGTCCATGTTGTCGTCGCCGCCTGAACCGGAGAATCGAATCGCCGCGTAGCGCACCGGCTCGGTTTCGCGAATGCGGATGCGCTCGTCGTTGGGCCGGGGCAGGTTGTCGAGGGTAAAGCGCGCAGGCATGATGAAGGCGATCCGCCACTGGTTTTCCCCAGCGCCTTCCTGCGTGACCGGCGCGGTCATCTCTATTTTGGCCGGTTCCTGGGTGACCGGGGCGGTCATCTCGATGGATTCTGACGGCTGGTTGTTGCCGAAAATAAAATCCGCCAGAATCCGAAACGCATCGCCCCGCGAACTCGTTCGACTGCCCTCCACAACCACCTCTGCGATCAGCATGGGCGGATACTCGCGCAGTTCAAAACGTCCCTCCCCGTCGGATTCGATCAACGTGTAGTCCGGGGTCTCGTAAGATTCAGCCATTGTCGTGTAGCCAAAGAAAGATAGCAGGCCGACGACCGCGGTGGCCGCCGAGATTTTCAGGATGCGTCGTTTCATCATTCGTGCGTGTTTTGGGTTAGAAACGCCCCAGGCCCGTTGGTTTCATAACCCAGAGACCCGATGGACCCACGAATGACCTTCGGAGGCGTCCTGCGGACTTGCTGTGAGCGGTCGAATCGAACTTACTCTCTGGCGAGGGCGCGGGTCGGCGAATCGTCGGGCCCGCGGCAACGAGGGCATTTTTTGTGATCGAGGCAACGCTAATCGCCGCGGGTGACCCGGGGCTGTTTACCTATTTCGGCCAGTCCAACGTGGCCGGCAAGATCATCGTGGTGCTGCTGCTCGCCTTCAGCCTGCTGGCCTGGACGGTGATGATCGGCAAATTCCTCGACCTGCGACGGCTCACCGGACTCAACGGGCGCTTCGAGAGCCACCTCAAGCAAGCCGACGACCTCACCCAAATCGACCCCGACCACAGTCAGCCGCTGGGGCACGGCCCCTACGCCCTCCTCACCACCGAGGCGCTCGAAGCCTACCATCGCTACCAGGCCGAACCCTCCGTGGAGGGCCTGCAAGCTTGCGTGGGCCACGTTGAAAATGCCCTGCAGCGCGCGGTTGCCGAGCAGACCATCCGCTATGAGAGCAATATGGTCTGGCTGGCCTCCATCGTGAGCGGCGCGCCGTTTCTGGGCCTGCTGGGCACGGTCTGGGGGGTGATGGATGCCTTTGGCGCGGTCGCGCTGCAAAGTTCGGCCAGCCTCCAGGCGCTGGCCCCCGGCGTATCGGGCGCGTTATTGACCACCGTCGCCGGCCTGGTCGTGGCCATCCCCTCGGTTTTCGGCTACAACTACCTGCTCACCCAGGTCAAAATTCGCATCACCGAGCTGGAAAACTTCGCCTCCTCGGTGGCGGACCGCATCGAGTTGGACATGCGCTTCGGGCCACGCGTGGCCGAACCGGATTGAGCGATGGCCCGCACCTTTCGCAGACGCGAGCCGCTTTCGGCACTGAGCGAGATCAACGTCACCCCGTTGATCGACCTGGCCTTCGCGTTGCTCATCATTTTCATGATCACCGCGCCGCTGCTGGAGCAGAGCATTGCCGTCAATCTGCCCGAGGAGGCCATCGACGCAGAGACGCCCGTGCGCGAGGAAGCCGTCCAGGAAATCAACATCGACGCGGCCGGTACGGTCTTCTGGGGAGCACGCGCGGTTGAACTGGAGCAACTGGAAGAGGAACTGGCGGCCCTGGCCCTGCTGCCCGAGCCGCCCGTGTTGGCCATACGCGCCGACCGCGAGCAGACCGTCCAGCGCCTCGTCGATGTCCTGGACCTGGTCAAGAAGCACAAACTACGGCGGGTGTCGCTCGAGACGCGGGTGCGGTAATCACCGGATGTTCGACGCGATTCCAGATTTTGAGATGCTCCGCCAACGTCCGATACTCAACAAAACACCTGCTACCCGCGTCCACAGGGAACAACGAAGCCGAATTCACGAACGATACACCTAGATGCATCACGACGACCAAAAGCGCGCCTGGATGGTCTCCGCTGGTTTACACGGGGGCGTTTTCGTTGTGCTGGGGGCTGGCGCGTTGGTCAGTTGGTGGTGGCCGGACGAGCCCGAGCCCTTCGTCTTCGAGGTCGTTGCGAGCGCCCAGGCCAGCCCCGAACCGCTCGCGCCGGCTCCCCCGACGCCGTTGCCCGTCATGCCGGAGGATGCGCCCGACATTACCGCGCCGCGCACGCCGCCGCCTGAACCTCTTCCGGCAGCCGCACCCACGCCACCACCGCCTCCGCAGATCAAGCGCGTTCAGTACGATCCCAATCGGTACGCCCCCACCCCGCGTCCGGTTACCCCACCGCCACCACAGCCAACTCCGGCACCCGTACAACCCGCGCTCAGTCAGGCCATCCGCTCGATGAGCGAAGACATGGAGCAGCGCTTGACGGCGACGCGGCAGACCCAGTCGGCCAACACGCCCATCGTTTCCATGGCCGAGCTGGGGCGCTTTCAACGGGCAGTCCACGCCAGCATTCAGGTTCAGTGGTCGCGGATGCAGTCGGCCAGCGGATTGGAAGCACTGAGCGCGGAGGTCAGCTTCACGCTTTCGCCGGACGGACGACAGTCAGCAGTTCAGCTGGCCCGCAGCAGTGGAGACGCCGCCTTCGACCGGGCTGCCGTGCTGGCCGTTTCCCGCGCGGCGATGCCTGCGACCCCCGACGGCGAAGTCTATCGCCTGACCATTCCGGTGGAGCAGGTCCCAACCGGGCTTCGCTAGTTTTTTGGGTGCCAAGGGACGCTTTCTGCGTTCTAACGAGTGCCCATGAAGCTTCCTCCTCAAGCGGCCGTAGTGGTCGTCGAACAGCGCGGTTACAGTGACTTGGTCCGGACGCATTTCAAGAAACCGCCCACGCGACGCTCGCAGGTCCTGGAAAACACCGCCTTCCAGAAAGCCCTGGCTCAACGCTTTGCCGAGCGCGGCAAGGCCGAGGCCGAACGCATCGCTGCCTCCTTTACGCAGCCGTTTGAAATCGGCTCGCTGCTGGACATCGGGGCGGGCCTGGGCGTGGCGCCTCTTCATCTGTATCTCCGCTCCTGTGGAAATTTCATGCTCTACCTGCTTGATGGGGGGCAACGCGGTGGAGCCCTCCGACAAACTGCGCGTGGCCAAGAACCTGTACTCCGAGCAGCACGAACTCACCTTCGACATCGGCGCCACGCGCGCCCTGCAGACCCTCAATGGCGTCTCCGAGCAACACCTGAACTTTCTCGCACCCAACCCGGAGGCGATTCGTAACCTCAAGCAGGTGGACATGGTCACTTCGTTCACCTCCTGGGGGTGGCACTATCCGCTGGAGGTCTACTGGGAGGCCGTCCAGTCGCTCTTTCACCCGGCCTTCAAGCTCTACATCGACGTGCGCGCACCCTTCGACGCCGTCTTGCGCGAGGCCTTTGAGCGTGCCGAAGTGGTCATGACCAACGAGTACGAAATGATGCGAATGGCCTGCGAGTTCCCCCGCTGATCCGCCTGCTTGATTCCACAAAAAAGTCCGGCCCGCCGAAACGGACCGGACTGAGACACAAGGGAAGCAATCTGAAACCGAACGCCGCGCCTTAGTAGGTGTACGAAATCTGCGCGAGCACGCTGACCGGCGGGTCGAGCAGGATCGATGTGTTACCGTACACCGGGTTGGGCGGCGAAAAGTTGGTCTGGTCGGTCGCGTTGAGGATCGACACGCGCGCCTCAAAGCCCTTCCACCGGTAGAAGCCGGTCAGGTCGAGGGTGTGTTGGAAGGGGATTTCCACCGTCGTCAACGGAATGTCGTCCGGCGTACCGAGGATCTCATCCCCACCGACGTTGGACGCACCCTGGAAGCCGGTGAGCATCGGGCCGGTGATCAGGACGCCGGCGTTGAAGCCCAGACCGTTGTCGAACTGGTACTGCACCAGCGCGTTGATCTGGTGGCGCGGCACCCCCGGACGACGCACCTCCTGGCCGGAGAAGCCGGTGAAGGTCGGCGTGAGCACTTCGTCGAAGCCGTCGCCGTCCGAGTCCGGAATCAGCGGCAACTCGTCGATCGGGCTGGGCTGGGTGATGAAGCCGGTGTCCTGGCGCGCGTCGAGGAAGCTGTAGCCCAAGGTGGCGAAGAAGTTACGGTTGGGCTGGTACTTGGCCTCAAACTCGAAGCCCTGAATCTTGATCTCGTTGGAGCCGCCAACGCCATCGGCCACGTTCTGAATCTGGTCGAAGAGGGCCGCGGTCACGTCGAGGGTGTTGCGGAAGAAGGTACCCTTCATCCCGACCTCAAACAGGCGGTTTTCCTGATTGAAGTCCTCGGCGATGAACTCGTTGGAGCCGCCGGTGAAGCCGAAGCCACCGCCGTTGCCGGGCCGGTAGGTTTCGCTGAAGTTCCAGGTACCGTAGAGCACAACATTTTCTCGAACGCGGAAGGTCGGGCTGATGTTGAAGTTGGGCAGAAACTCCACGCGCTCGTCCTCGGGCTTGACCAGGTTCGGGTCGCCCAACACATCGCGCACTTCCTCAAACAGCGGGTCCTCGTTCTTGGCGTAGAGGAGGTCGACGCGGGCACCTGCGGTGACCATGAACACATCGTTGAAGTTGAAGGTGTGCTGAATCAGCGGCGCGAAGAAGAAGCCGACCGAGTCATTGGTGTCGCCGTTGGAGTTGAACTCGTTGAAGTCCTGCTCGCCGTTGCCGTTTTCATCGTAGAAACCGCCGGGGGTGCCGGGTCGGCCAGTCAGCATGCCGCGCGGGTCTTCGTTGGCGATGCGCACCGAAGGCGTGAAGCCACCATTGAAGGGCGCGTCGCGGAAGACCGCCGCGTCGTTCAGACCGATGGTGCCCAGCCCTTGGGAAAGGTCCCAGGAACCTGCTGGTTCGTGGAAGAAGTCGTTGGCGGCCCAGATGTCCTGCCAGCGGAAGTGGAAGCCAAGCAGGAGCTTTTGGGTCGCGCCCATCCAGTCGAAGGTCTTCCGGTACTCGGTGCGGTTGTCCATGCTCAGGTTGTGCCGCAGCACTTCCGAGTACTGGTAGGACGAGTAGGTGTCGCGATCGATCCACTGGATGGCGTTGTTGTTGACGAACTGCGTGTCCGGGTCGGCGTCGAAGGTCGCAATGGTCTGCAGCCAGATGGAGCGGCCAAAGGAGTCGTCGCCGGGTGCCAAGAGGCGCAGGCTGTCGTCCAGTTCAACCACGTCGCCAACGTTCACCAGGTTGAAGCCATCCGCGTTGGCGTTGAGCCCTCCACCCACTTGGGTCGGCCCGACGCCGTTGCCGGCCACGTCGCCGGTTATGTACTGAGTGGCGCCGCTGTCGATAAAGTCCTGGGTCGGTCGGTTGAAGCCCCAGTTCTCCGTGTAGTCGGCCTGGAGGTACTCAAAGTTGGTCTCGATGCGGAGGCGGTCGTTGGGCTTATAAGTGATGGCCCAGTAGATCGCCTGGCTGTTGAGCTTGCCCAGGTCGTAGAAACTTTCGTTCTCCGCGCCCGAGTAGGAGACGCGATAGGCCAGCTTGTCGCTGATTGGCCCGCCGATGTCCAAGGTCCACTCGAACGTGTTGAAGGAACCGTAGGTGAAGCTGGCCGTGCCGCGGAAACGGTCGAAGTACGGCTTCTTCGTGATGAAGTCGACGATACCGCCTTCGTAGTTGCCGCCGCCGTGGAGCACGCCGTTGGCACCCTTGAGGATGACGAGCGACTCGACCGCGTTGAAGTTGATCGGCAGGCCGTTACCGTTGCTGGTCAAACCGCGGCGAATGCCGTTGACCGCGGTGTCCGAGACGAAGCCGCGAATCGACGGCGTGGCCGGGGCGCCAAAGTTGGTGGTGGTGAAGGACGACGACGTCAGCTTAGCGAAGTCGCGCACGTCGCGCACGTTGATGGCGTCCAACTCCTCACGGGAGATGACCGTGATGTTTCGCGAGATGTTAAGGATGCTCTCGTCGAAACCGGTCACTGTGCCGATGGGGCGGGTGGACGGCAGGATGTTTTCTTCCAGGGGGACAAACTCCTCCTGGACGGTACCTTCAAGCTCGACGATCTCGTCTTCGGAGACCGTGGTGACGGGACTGGGTGAGGTAGTGTTCTGAGCCAATGCCGCTGTGGCCGGCACGAGCATCGAAAACACGAAATAGGGAAGCGTTTTTTCAATCATGTTCACACTCGGGTTTGCATTTGTACCGGAATGAGCATTCCCGATACCAGCTTGACCTTTTACACGTTTTCCTAGGCCCCCTCAGGAACCCTGTATGTTTTTTTTCAGTAGCTACAAAACATGCAAAACCGAGCCTAAATACAGTTACTACTTCCCATCACGGCCCCACAAAGTATTTAAACAGCTGCAAATAAGTGGTTTGCAGTCCTGAAAGATAGCGTTGCAAACCGCTTGATTGCGAAAGGCCAATTTCTATTAAACTGCAACGGCACCCGAAGAGGGTGCACGCTGTCACCGGGCACTGAAAAAATTGTCTAAATTTTGCCAGTCCGGTTTGACATGCCTGAACAATCCAGGGCTCAGGAAATCAGCGCTGGCTGATGCATCGAAGGCACCTCGACCAGGCCTATGTCGGTGAGGCGGATTTCTGGTATCACCGAGAGCGACAACAGGTTAAAACCCATGTAAGGCAGCGTGCAGCCCAACTCCGCCCAGGCCGCCTTGAGCGCCTGCGTTTCCTCGGCCACCACGGGGGCCCGCTTGTCCGAAAGCAAACCGGCCACCGGCAATTCGACGCGTGCGGCCAAGGTGCCGTCGATGACCACCGCCACGCCGCCTTGCGTCTGCACGATTGCATCGAGGGCCACCTGCATGTTGGCCTCGTCGGAGCCAGCCACGATCAGGTTGTGCGCGTCGTGCCCGACCGAACTGGCGACCGCACCGACCTTCAGCCCGAAATTCGTCAAAACACCGTGGGCCACATTGCCATTCTTGCCGTGCCGCTCGATGACGGCGATGTGGCAACTGTTTTGGGCCGAGTGAAACGCCGTCCAGGACGCGGGTGCTTCGGCTAGCTCAATGATTTGCTTGCGCACGAGGATGCCCGGCTGACCGACCACTTCCATCGCGGTGACAGTGCAGGCTCCCTCAGGCAGCGCCGTTACCAGCGCAGGCGATTCAGGGATTTTGACGGTCGTGTAAGCGGATTTTGGATACACGTAGCGTTCCGATTCAAACTGCGCATCGAACACCGAGGTGAGCTTCTTGTTCTCCACCGCCAGCTCGCCGCCGTACCAGGTATGTTGGACTTCCAGCGAGTCGTTCAGGCAGACGATGTCGGCCCGTCGCGAGTGGCCTAGGGCGCCAAACTCGCCGTCAAAACCGTAGCGCGTGGCCGGGTGCAGCGAGCCCAGGCTCCAGGCGATCTCGGGGCGCAACCCTGCTTTCACCGCCTGACGGGCAACCCAGTCCAAACCAAAGATGAAAAGGTCATCGGCGTCGCGGTCGTCGGTGCAGATGCACAGGCGCTTGGCCGAGGCCCCCAGCTCGGTGGCCGTCTTGATCGCTTCGGGCAGGCTGTGCCACGGGGTGGTTGGCGGGCCGCCGCGCAAAAAGACCCACAGGCCGGCTTCGAGAAAATCGTCGGCGATGTCGCGGTCGATGGCTTCGTGGGTGTCGGTCACCCCGCTGGCCGCATAGGCCGGGACAAATTCACGCCCGTAGCAGTGCCCGCAGACCGGACGCCCGCGCGCCAGCGAGGTCGCAATCAAGCTGTGCGAGTAGGCGTCGCCGCTGGCCACTTGGACGAAGTCCATCTTCTCGCCTAGTGCGACCGCTTCGGGCCAATCTTCGAACAGCTGGGCCAGCTTCTGCGGGGTGATCGCGCCGCCGGCCGTTTCAAAGGCGCTGGTGGTCGCCGGAACGGTGCTGGGCACGGTCAGGAAAATGTTCAGAGGCGCTTTGCGGGCATCTTCGAGCATCCAGATGATGCCATCGGCGTCACAGACGTTGCCGATTTCGTGGGAGTCGCAGAAGATCGTGGTGGTACCGTTGAGCAGGGCGGCTTCGGCATAGGCGCACGCCGTCATCATGCTGCTCTCGATGTGAAGATGCGGATCGACCAGGCCCGGCGCCAGGATGCCGTTGTCTACCGAATAACTGGGCGCATCCGGAAAGGTCTTCTGCGTGGCGCCGGCGGGCAGTACCGCGGCGATGCGGCCCTGGCACAGCAGGACCTCTTTCTTGTCGAGGATGCGCTCGCTGTAGGTCGAGAGTACGCGGGCATCGGTCAGCACAAGGTCGGGCGCGGCCGCGCCGCGGGCGACGGCAGCCAGTTCCCGGGTAACCGCGTGCAGGGGCGGGACAGTAAAACGATTGGGCATGGGGCTTTTCAGACGAAGGGGAACAAACGCTCGGGGTTACTCGACGGTGCCGGGCAGGGAGTCGGCATACACCTCCCACCCCTCCAGCAAGGCTTCCACCACCGGAAGCGCAACCTTGTAAGCGGCCTCGAGGGCGGGTCGTCCATCGGCGGGATAATCGGCGGTGGTGCTCCAAGCCGCGCTTTCGCCGGGCGGAGGCGTGGTGAAATTGCTGGCCGTACGCAGCACGAGTATGCGGTCCTTGTCGACCAGGCCTTCCTCGGCCAGGCGGAACAGGCCGGTCAAGGTGCCGGTGTCTTCCATGTTGCTCATGACGAAGTTGGCCTGACCATCGGTGTGCAGCTTCATCCAGTCGTTGGCCCATTGGTTGAGCTTGAAGCCGTGCCAATACGTGCTGGCTGCCAGAGTGTCGCCCTTGAGGACGGTCGGCGGCTCCTGCGCCTTGGGATAGCCTTCGAACTGCTTACGAAAGGCGACCATCTCCGGGTGATCGCCCAGGTCGACATCCTTGGACGTCTGGTAGGCCCACTCGACCAAGCCCGGATTGAGTTGAAAGGCGATGTTCTCAACCGTCCAGCCACCTTCCAGACTGTTGGGCTTGGTCCCGCCCAGCGGCACATAACCGTAGGGCCAGTCCTCAGGAATTTCGGTAGCGTCGATTTCGTAGGCCAGGTCACCGTCGACGATCCACTCGGCCCACGCCGCCGAGCCCAGGGTGACGTCCTCCGGGTCGCCACCAGCAATGCCCGCCACGATCCAGTACGTCCTGGAAAAATCAAAGCGTGGGTCCAAGCCAAGTGCCGCCAGGGTCACCGCCGACTGTGTCAGGCCCGGTCCGGTCAGCAGCGCCATGAAGCCGTCGTCGCGCAGGTAAAAATCGCGGTAACCCAGCGGAAAGGCCACCTTGTGGTCGAAACCGCTGCGCTCCACCCAAAACTGGTACTCGCCGGGCCGATCACCGGTGTCCTCGCCGATTTCGTACATGGCCATCACCACCACCTTGATCGGGATGGGGTGATCCTGCGCAAAAATGGAGCTTTCGGCCTGGATCGTCACGGTACCGGCAGCCAGCACCGCTGCGACGCCGACAAGGGAAGGGAGCGGGTTTCGCATGAGGGGACGCAAGCAGGATGAAAGCCAGCTTGGCTCCGGCAGGAGGACACCGCTCACGCGGCATGTTAACTGCTCAAGATAGTTGTGATGACCTGGCTACGCTCCTTCCTCATTCTGTGCCTGGTGATGCCCGTCTTCGCCAACGGCAAACCGCGCATCGAATTACCCGCGGGCGTCCCTGAGAGCCACATCTGCATCCTCTCGGGGACCAACCTCGCCAGCGCGCTGCTCAAGCACGAGGCCATCGCGGGTGAGTTCACCGTGGAGACGCCCTTTGGCACATCGCCGAATGTCTACTACGGCAAAACCGCAGACGTTGCTTTCTATCACATACCCATGCACGGCTACGAGGGCATCGACCCGGCCCGACCTGACGCCGGTGTCAACGCCCTCCTGCGCACCTGGTGGACACTCTACCACCTGGGCGTGACCGAGGTTCTGGGCGGTGCCACCGCCGGCTGGCTCAACCCCGCGTACGACCTGGGCGATTGGATCATCCCCGAAGACTTCATCGACTGGAACATCGACCGGCCGCGCAACATCGCTTACCAGGTCATGGGCGAGGACGCCGCATTCATCCTCCCACGCGTCAACCCCGCCGTTGACCCCGAACTGGTGCGCATCCTTCAAACGCACTGCGAGGCCGCCGCTGGGGAGGTCAACACGTTCACCGGTGCCGTTCTGGCGCAGGCAGCGGGCGGACGCTTCGAGACGCCAGCAGAGATTCGGATGATGCAGCGCGCGGGCTGCGACCTGGTCAGCATGAGCGTGGGCAGCGAGATTGCCTACGCGCGCCAGTTGGGCATGAACTACGCGTGTTTCGTCGGCATCGTGAACCCCGCCGAGGGCCTGGGCCCGTGGAACTGGGACACCCTCACCACGCTTTATCCAAAAATGCATCAGCAATCCGTCCAGATTTACTTGAAGGCGGTGCCCGAAGTGGCCGCGCTCAAAGGCATGCCCCGCGTGGGCGACGCCCTGCGGATCCATCCTGAATTCGACCAACCCGAAAGCGAATGAACGCTCCAGAGAAATCCCCCACCCCATCGACCACTCAACCCCCGGCCAACGCGACAGACGCTCAGGCCGAGCCGACTGGGGGCAGTACCAATCGACGCGAGTTCCTGCAGCTGGGCGCGGTTTCGCTGCTGGGAGCCAGCGCCCTGAGCAATCTGCCCCGGGCGAACGCGAGCCACGCACCCACGCTCGGCACGGCGGCTCCGGCCTTGGGCCGCGCGAGCAGCCGGGTGCAGGTAGGCGATCCCCTGCCCAACGGCATGGCCACGTCCATCGAGGCCGTCTTTGAGCAGGTCAAGCGCAAGGGCACCAAGGAGGACTTGTACCGCTTTTTGTACGCGCTGCCCAAGGCCGGCGACATTCACCACCACCTGGGCGGCGGGATCCTGCCCGACGTCATGTACGAGGTGGCCACCGACAAAAAGCGCAACGGCGGCCAGCGTTTCTTTACCCGCTACCGCGTGGACACCTCCGCCGGTCGCCTGCCCTTCATCCCGGATTACACCAGCCAGCTGACCCAGTGGCTGACCATTGACGAAAGCACCTACAACACTCTCCCCTCCGACCAGCAGGCGCAGTTCAAGGCGATGGAGGATCTCTCCAACGACGAGCGCGCGGCCTGGGAGATGAGCATCGTCCTGGACAAGAACGGCGAGCAGGTGCACGAGTTTTTTGAATACCACTGGCCGCGTCTGGGTGCATTGCTCACCAGCATCGACGTCATGTCGGAGGCGCTGCTGGACAACATGGTACAGTTCGGCAAGGAGAAGCTGCGCTACATCGAGTTGCAGGACGGCTTTGCCAACTGGCGCGACGCCAAGGGCGAGGTACTGCCGCCTGAGGTGGCCAACACCATCTGGAAGCAAAAGCTGCGTTCGCCTGCCGCGCGTGCCACTGGCGTGGAGGTGCGTTTTCAGGTCATTGTGCTGCGCTTTGCTGAGGACGCGCTCCAGCGGGTGGAAGACGCCTTTGCCTGGCTCGACCGCGAGCGCGACCTGTGGGTGGGCATCAACATGGCCGGGCGCGAGGACAACAACGACGGCCATCCCCGACGCTTCACCGACACCTACGACCGCATGCTGCGCAAGTACCCTGGCATCGGCATTTCCATTCATGCGGGCGAGTCGCAGAAGTACGATTCGCACATCTTCGACACCCTGCGTCTGGGCTCCCACCGCATCGGGCACGGCATCAACCTCTTTCGCGACGAGACCACCTTCCAGATGATGCGCGGCGGGCCGCACCTGATCGAAATCAACCTGGTCAGCAATCACCTGCTGGGCTACGTGCCCGACGTGATGACGCACCCCTTCCCATTGTACCTGCGACAGGGCATCCCCTGCTGTCTGAACACCGACGACCGCGGCATGTGGAGTTCCAACATGACCGACGAGTATTACTCCGCCGTGGCTTACCACAATGTCAGCTGGAAGGAACTCGACCAGATGGCCCGCCTTTCGTTGACCGAGAGCTTCGCCCCGCCCGAGGTCAAAGCCGAGCTACTGGCGGGCTATGAGGCCGATCTTCGCACCTTCACCGACCGGGTCATGAGCCGCGGCTGGAAGACCGTTTGCGACGCCACCGATGCCACCACCTACCTCTACGGCGAACGCTTCTTCGACCTGAAGCTGTAGCGCGATGGCTTTAGATTGACGCAGGGACACCCTTGGTGAAAGCGTAAGGATCATTTGGAGTGTGCCTCACACCCCTTAATGGATACACTTGGTTTCGCCTCCGTCCATGCGCTGGCTCAACCGATTCAAAGCGCGGAGTCCGCGCGAGTTGCCGGTGCCGCTTTGGCCCGATGGGACTTCGATTGAGCCGGGCCAACTCGTTTGGATCCACGGAGGCCAACAGGTCGGGCGAACGGGAGCGTTGTTTCAGACGAAGCAGGCGATGCGTAACTACAGCGTCAATGAGCCCGCACTGCAAATCTACCTGGAGGTGAACGAACCGCGGACCTTGCCCAACCCGCCCCTACCAACTTTCCTGGTGGTGGAACTCAGGCACCTCGAGGGTGAAGTTCTCGGACCTTTAGACCCAGCTACGCAGGAAACTGTGCTTGGACTGTACCCGCGCTTGCTGAAGCAGTATCCTGAGCCTGGCAATGCCTGCGGCTACTACGTTTATTGTGAGCAGCGTCTCGGTGAATTCCCGGAAGGCCCCAAGCAGTGGACCGTCATGACGTTTTTCGGCGAAGACGGACAGAACACTCGGATGTTCGTACAGCATCCCGAATCAGCGTGTTTTGAGGAGTCCACTGACGCCGACTCGAGCTTGCATGCCTGAAGGCGGGCACAGCCTCGCGGCTGGCTACCGGTCTTAGTCGGAGACGATGCGGTCGGCAGTCGCGTCCGAGATGACCTCAGCCGTGTCTGCGGGGGGCTCAGCATCAATAACTTGCCCTGTTTCGGCCTTTTTGCGTTCGGTGATGGCTTCGTCCGTGACGTACTCGAAGACGTAGAACAACACGAAGAGCGAACCGGTCACCCAGGTCATGAAGGGGATGCGCCCGATGCGGCCCAGACCCGTCTGCAACAGGATGTAGAACAGCAGCCCGAAGGCGATCCCGTGTGCGATGCTGAAAAACAGCGGGATGAGCAGCGCCGTCAGAATCGCCGAACCGGCCTCGACGAAGTCGTCGTAGTCGAGGTAGCGCAGCCCCTCGGCCATGAACAGGCCCACCATGATCAGCGCCGGTGCGGTCGCAATTCCCGGCACGCTAGAGAGGATCGGCGCCAGCACGATGGCCGCCAGAAAGCAGATGCCCACCACGACCGCACTGAGTCCCGTGCGCGCGCCGCTCTCGATGCCCGCGGCCGACTCCACGTACGAAGTTACGGTCGAGGTGCCAAAGAGCGCACCGAAGATGGTCGCGCTGGCGTCGGCGGTCAGCGCCTTGCCGAGTTTGGGCAGCTTGCCGTTGGCATCGAGCAGTCCGGCCCGGCGCGAGACGCCCACGATCGTCCCGATCGAGTCAAACAGGTCCAGGATCAACAGGGTAAAGAGCACCGGCAGCGCCTCCAGCGGGTTCTCAAACGGCCAAAGCCACTCCAACTGGAAGAAAACCTCGCCGATGCTCGCGGTGGAAACGGTCAGCGTTTGCGGCAGCGGCGAAAGATCCAGGGCAAACGCCGCGGCCGTAATCACGGCAATGCCCGCGATGATCGCACCCGGGATTTTGCGCGCAACGAGGATGCCCATCACCACTAGTCCCACCACCACCAGCAGCGGGCCCCATTCATGGACCTTGCCGTGCGTGATGAACGTCGCGGGGTGGTCGACCACCAGCCCACCGGCAATCAGCCCCAGCAGCGCAATGAAGAATCCGATCCCGGCCTGGATCCCAATCTGGATGGCTTTGGGCAGGGCCTCGGCGATGCGCTTGCGGATGCCCGTCAGCGACAGGATCAGAAAGATCACGCCATTCCAGAAGGTGATCGAGAGCGCCGCCTGCCAGGGCACGCCCATCCCCAGCACGACCAGAAAAGCGAAGTACGCGTTGGTCCCCATGGCCGGTGCCAGTGCGATGGGGTAATTGGTCAGCCACGCCATCAAGAGGCAGCCCAGCCCGGCCGACAGCGCCGTCGCCACGATCACGCCCTCCGGGTTCATGCCAGTGGCCGAGAGAATGCTGGCGTTGACGGCCAGGATGTAGGCCATCGCCGCAAAGGTGGTCAGCCCGCCGAAGATTTCGCGGCGCACGGAGCTGCCGGAGGCCTGAATCTTGAACTGGCGCTCGAGAAAGGCGTTCATGAGGTGGGGCTGCGGGGGGTTCTCGGATCGGGCAACTGAATGCGGGTCATCACCTTGCAAAAGCCGATTTCGTGCCACTGGCCAGACTGGATATGGAATGTGCCCTGCTTCAACGGCTCCACATGTCCGTCACCAAGATTCCCCGCGTGGACCTGGCCCAATTGGAGGCGACCCTGCCGGACGTGCATCCGGCCATTCGCTTTGGCCCCTACCGTATCGACACCTGCCTGCGTGCCTATCACGAGCATGGGCCCATCTTCGAGGTCCTGCACGAGGGTGAGCCACTTATCCTGATCGCCGGCGAGGAAGCCAACGCCAACACCTGGGGCAATCCCGACGACTGGTCCTACCACCACGCGATGAAGGGCTTTCGCGATGAGCTGGGCCCGCTGCACCTGACGCAGCTCGACAGCGCGCCCCACAAGCGCAAGCGCATGCTCCTCAACGAAGCCTTCAGCACCCGCGCGCTGATGGAAACCATCCCCACAATGGACACCGTCATTGTCGACGGCCTCAAGCCCCTGGCGCACGGCGAGACACTCGAGCTGCACCACGCGCTGATGTGCCTGCTCACTCGCGTGCAGGCCGGCGCGGCCATTCCGTGCGAGGTGAGCGATGCTCAGGTCGAGGAACTGGTGCGCTTCGAAGAAGAATTCATTTCGGCCGTGTTGATGGAGGGCTCGGCACGCGAGCCGTACTTTGCCCGGCCCGACTACCACACCCTCAAGGAAAGCTCGTTCACCTTTCTGCGTTCGTTGGTGGCCGACCGCCGCGCACACCCCGAAAAGCAAGACCTGCTGCGCACGCTGATGGATGCCGGCGTAGGCCGCGACGTCGAGCCGCTCAGCGACGAGGAACTCCTCGACGACACCTACCTCCTGCTCATCGCCGGACACGGCAACACCGCCAAGGTCATCTGCCGCGCGCTCCACCACAGCTTCAGCGACGACGAGCTGCTCGAGGCCTTGCGCACCGAACTGGCCGGCTTCGATGGAGCCACGCTGCAAGGCATGGACGCGTTTCCGCTGCTCAAAGGGGCCATCCTCGAAAGCGAGCGCCTCTATCCGCCCGCGCCGATCCTGCCGCGCGTGGCGGCCCGTCCGGTCAACCTGCTGGGCTTCGACCTGAAACCCGGCACCCGCGTGCTACACCTGCACACCCTGACCCATTACCTGGACGAACTCTACGAAACACCCTTCGCTTTCCGGCCCGAACGCTGGAACAGCCTCAACGTCCGGCGCGAGCGTCGCAATGCTCACGGCGTCTTTGGGGGCGGCCGTCACACCTGTCTCGGGCAAAACCTGGCGCGGCTGCACGCGCCACTGGTACTTGGCAACATCCTCGCACACTACACGCTGAAAGCCGACGCGGCCCCGGGCACGCGCCCGGTCGTGGAGGGCTTCCCCGGCGGTCCCGAGACCATGGAGTTTTTTGTGCGCCTGCATACAAAGGAGTAAACCAAAGGCAGCGAGGAAAGCCGGTTGCAGAACAAGAAATCAGTGAATTGTGAGAGTCACTTAAGATTTATAATATATTTTAAGCATCCTGCTATCTTGCTATCCTATCGGAAATGATCCCTGAGTTCTCCTGTTCAAACTGCGCGTCGCTTCTGTTGCAAATCTGCCCATCAAATAGCTTTAAGGCCTTCAGCGCACACCCAACCCGACGAACCATGACCCGACTCCGACCCAGCTGGCTTACCCTCCTGCTCCTGCCCTTTTTCGCACCGCTTGTCAGCCAGGCAGCGAACGTTTCCAAGCCCGGCTACATTGCCGTGGTGGCCGCTTTCCCCGGAGAGATGGAGAGCCTGCGCCGTATCATCGAGGGCGAGACGATCGACCGCGTCGAGCGCATCAACGGAGCCGAGTTCCACATCGGCAAAGCCTACGGCAAGGACGTCATCTTCTTCATCACCGGGGTGAGCACCGTCAACGCGGCCATGACCACCCAGCTCGCGCTGTCGAATTACGATGTCGAGGTGCTGCTCTTTTCCGGCATTGCCGGGGGCATCAACCCCGCACTGGAGATGGGCGACGTCGCCATCCCGGCCGAATGGCACTACCACGCCGAGGGCGCTTACTTCAACGAGGACCCGGAAAACCCCGGTGAGTTCATCCGCCCGGAAACCTTTCGCGACATCGGCCCGAATTTCGGCATGCACCACCCGCGCCCCGTGCGAGCCGTGCGCAAGGGCCTGACCGAACGCATCGTCAAGCCGACCTTCAGCGCGGATGCCGACCTGCTCGAACTCTCCCGCGTCGTCACCGCCGAACTCGAAATGGACAATGCGCTCGACGAGCCCGTCACGTTCAAGATCGGTGGCGTGGGCACCGCCGGGCCCGTCTTCATGGACAACCGCGAGTACCGCAAGTGGCTCTTCGAAAGCTACCAAATCGACAGTCTCGACATGGAGTCCACCGCCATCGCGCACGTCTGCTGGTCCAACCAGGTGCCGTTCCTGATCGTCCGCTGCATGAGCGATCTGGCCGGCGGCCAGGAAGGGGTGAACCAGATTCATGAGTTTGGCCCCGACGCCCAGGACAATGCCGCCGAGACGCTCGCGGCGATCCTCGAAGCCATGTAGCCGTTGGACCGCTACGTCGTCTTTGGGTCGCTTCCGCCCGAATCAGTCTCGGCGCTGCTGGGCGGCTTCAGGCCAAACGTTGGCTTCGGCGGCTCGACCGATGGCGAATCTTCGGGAGGATCTGTTTCGGTTGCAGAGACCAACGGAGTACCGCCCGCGCCGCTCGGACGGATCTGCGCAGGGGACGACGCGGACCGGGCTTCGGTTGCCGCGGCGACTTCGGCGTTCAGTCCATCCGGCGGCGGTTCAACGCCGGGACTGGGCTCGGCCACCTGCCCATCATCGCCGACACCTGCTCCTGTCGGCACGGGCCGAAAGCCTCCGCCCTTCTGCTTGATCCAGCCCACCAGCGCGAGCGTGCCAGCCATCGCCAGGTAACCGAAGACCCATTTCCAACCCGGAGTCAGGAACGAGCCGGTGACGTCTGCCGGTCGGATCTCAAAGGAATGACTCAGCCCCAGCAGCGCGAACACGGCCCCCACCACAATCCAGATCGCCGACCGGTAGAACTGCTGTTCGATGATACAAATGGTCGCCGCCGTCAGAATGATCGACGTGTAGAGAAAGCCCGCGTCCAGCGCGAAGACGCCCTCCAAGAAGGTGATGCGGTTGCCCTCAAAAAACAGCTCGCTGGAAAAAGCCGACTCGCCGCCCCCGAAGCCCGCCCCGCGCACGGCGTCTTTGGTCAGCAGCGCCCCGAAGGTTCCTATCACCGGCAGCAAGCCCACCGCGACCGCCGGGATGTGGTGCTTGGGCACGACCGCGAACGCCTGCGAGCAAATCGTAATCCCGATCCAAATCAGGATGGCCATTCCTGCTTCCACCGGGACGAAGAAGCCGATCACGCTGAGCGATCCGGTCAAGCAGATCAGCGCCAGCACCCCGCCGTTGAGCAACGAATAGCCCGCCCGCGCGCCGATTTCCTTAAAGCCCGGATGACCGATAAACAGCGTGGTTGGAAACGGCGAACCAAAGCCCGCGCCGACGATGCTGCCCAGTCCGTTGACCGCCAGCGACGAGCGCGAGGGATACCGGTCGCCTGCGGCCGCCGCCGACTCGATCGATTGCAGCGAACCGATCACGTTCACCAGCCCCATCGGGATGATGATCGGTGAGTACTTCAGAAAGTAGGCGAAGCCGGCCAGGTTTTCTTCCAGCGCCGGCAACGGCAAGTACCCCCCCAGGTTCTCCGCCGAAAGCGAGGCACCGGGGTTAACCGGCGTGGGCATTCCAACGGCTGAAAGCAGCCAGGCGATCACCGTACCTACGGTCAGGATGAGCAGTCCTCCCGGCAGGTTGTAGGGTAGTCGCAGACCGCCGTAGTAGACGCACAGCATGATCGCGAACGTCGTCAGCCCCAGCAGCGGGTAGGTGTACGAGCGGAAAAGATAGTCGGGCGCGATCAAAAGTAGCCCGATGCCTGCCAACCCCGCCAGAAAGGCCCCCTGCGGCGCAACCCGCTGCAATCGATACACCACGAACGTCCCGAACAGTTCAATGAGTCCCGAGCAGACCCCGGCCATCAACCCCACCTGCCAGGCGATGCGCTCGACCTCCTCGGGGCTCAGCCCCTCCGCGCGCGCCTCCAGCGCCACGGGCCGCATCACGAAAAAGGTATAGGTCAGGATCGTCAGCAGGTTGATCCCGTAAGGCAGCGCGCAGACGTCCTGGCGGTTCTCGCGCTTGGCCAGCCGCTTGGCCTGCCAGGCGTAAAAGAGATTCCCAAAGAGCAGCCCCAACGCCATCCCCGGCAAAATCCGGCCAAAGACCAGCTCGTCGGAAAAGCCCAGTTCCACCCGGCACAAAAAGGTCAACAGCAGCAGGTTGACGAAGTTGTTCAGGGCCAGGCCGAAGAAGCCGTCAAAGTCACCGCGGACGATCCATTTCATAGGGGCGCTTAAAAAAGGGGGTTCGTGGGCCAGGCGGCACCGAAAGGTTGTCGCCGACAGGGTCAGCACAATCCATGCAGGATGCAGGCGCCTCGCGAAAAAGGGGCCTGATTCGTGCTCCCTCAGCCGGATGAAACACGGCCTGCTCTGTCTCCTTTCCCTCCTGCTGACCCAAGCGCTGCCGGCAAACACCTCCAGCGCGAAGCCGATCCCGATCAAGATCGTAGTCGTAGCCATGTTCGAGCGTGGCGAGCTTTCCGGCGACCGTCCGGGCGAGTTTCAGTACTGGGTGGAAAACTACCCGCTGGAAACCGAATTGCCCAACCCGGGTGGCTATCTGCCCCTGCGCCTGAACGCCGACGAGGGCGTCCTGGGGATGGTCACGGGCATCGGGACGGCGCGGGCGGCAGCCTCGGTGATGGGGCTGGGCATGGACGCGCGCTTTGACTTAAGCCAGGCCTACTGGGTGATCGCGGGCATCGCCGGGGCCGACCCCGAAAACATGTCCCTGGGCAGCGCGGCCTGGGCCGAATGGCTCGTCGACGGCGACATCTCCCACAGCATCGACATCCGCGAGGCCCCCGAAGCCTGGCCTACCGGTCGTATCCCGCTTCGCCGCAAGCAGCCCTATGAGCAACCGCCCGCCGAAAACAACGAGGGGGCCTGGTACCGGCTCAATCCCGAACTCGTGCACTGGGCCTACGGCATGACCAAGGACATCGAACTGGCCGACAGCCCGTCGCTCTCCGTGCCCCGCGCCCGCTACGAAGGGTTTCCCAAAGCGCAGGAACCGCCCAAGGTCATCCTCGGCGACAACCTGGCCGCCATGAATTACTGGCACGGGGCGTTGCTCAACGATTGGGCCAACGCCTGGGTGGACTACTGGACCGAGGGCCAGGGCGAATTCGTCACCAGCGCCATGGAAGACACCGGCACGCTGCAGGCGCTGCGCTTTTTGGAGGGCGCCGGCAAGGTCGACACCCAGCGCGTCCTCGTCCTGCGCACCGCCAGCAACTACACCATGCAATGGCCTGGCGCGACTGCCCTGGAAAGCTTGAAGGGCGAAGACCTGCGCGGTCAGGGCTACTCCGCGTACATCCCCGCGCTCGAAGCCGCCTATCAGGTTGGCTCACCCGTGGTGCGTGCACTGGTGCAGGGCTGGGACACCTATCGCCAGACGCCGCCCTCGCCCACCGAATGAGGCAACCACCCGGCCTGCGCAGCCTGCGTCAAAAGACCTGGTCCTCGGGCGTCCAAGCCGGGCAGCACGTCACCAACATGACCAACTCCTCGGGCCCGTCGTTGCGAATGCTGTGGCGCTCCCCCGGCAGGATGACGATGGCGTCGCCCGGATGCACTTCGCGCCACTGACCCTGCAGGAACATCATTCCCTTGCCCGCGTGAATGAAATAGACCTCCTCGGTATGCACGTGGTGGTGCTCCAGCACGGTCACGCCCGGCCGGATGAAAATCTTGGCCAGGCTCTGTGTCTTGGCTCGCGAGTTGCGCGGGCTAATCCATTCTTGCGCAACGGCCTCGTCGGGCGCGGTTACGCGGGGGCAGTTCTCCAGTTGAATCACTTCCATCCAGTCCAACGCAGCACGCCGCGGTCCATTTAGACAACCCTCCATGTTGCCCAAGCCCACCGCACGCTCGCCCCGGGTCACGCTGCTGCTGATCTTCCTGACGGCGTTCCTCGATGTCATCGGGTTCTCAATGATCATCCCGCTGATGCCGTACCAAACGGAGTTTTACCTGGGCGCAAACGGCAGCGGCAGCTTCCTGACGCAACTGATGGGTGACTGGATGCGGCGTATCACCGAGCAAAGCGACAACGTGGCCTATGCTTCGCTCTTTTTCGGCGGGCTTACGGCCTTTGTCTTCGCCGTTTTTCAATTTTTCAGCGCGCCGTTTTGGGGGGCCGCCTCCGACCGCTTTGGCCGACGCCCCACCCTCATTCTGACCGTCGCGCTGACCTGCGTGGCCCACCTCGTCTGGATGTTCAGCGGCTCGCTGGAGAGCTTCCTCTTTGCCCGGATGCTGACCGGGTTGATGGCCGGGAACGTCTCGGTGGCGACCGCCGCCGTCGCCGACGTGACCACCACCGCCAACCGCGCCCAGGGCATGACCGCCATTGGCCTGGCCTACAGCCTCGGCTTCATCGCCGGTCCGATGCTCGGCGGGGCCTTTGGCTCGATCAACGTGCTGGACCATCTGCCGGGTGCCGCGGCCTGGGGGCTGCACCCCTTCTCGATCGCGGCAGGGTCCACCTTTGTGCTCTCGATGCTCAACCTGGTGGGCCTGTGGTGCCTCTTTCCCGAGACCTTGCGCGAGGAAGACCGCGCCAGCGAAATGGCCCGCGCCACGAAAACAGCCCGCAGCATCTTTGTCGGCGCGCCCTCGCGACCGGTACGGCTGATGGGGGCGGTCTTTTTCATCTTCCTTCTGGTCTACGCCGGGGTGGAATTCGGCATCGCCTTCCGCGCTCGCTTCAACTTCGAGCTCAGCGTTCTGGAAACCTCGCTGCTGTACGGCAGTATGGGTCTGTCGCAATTGATCGCACAGTTCATCGTATTGCCCAAGCTGGTGGCCTGGAGCAGCGAACGCCGCACCGCGATGATGGGCCTGGTGCTGACAGCCATCGGCATCGCCGGCACGGGCCTGGCCTCCATCCCGTTCTTTTTCGCGTTCTCGCTGGTAGCGATGGCCTTTGGCGGCGGGCTGGTCTTCCCCTGTGTGATGGCGCTTGCCTCCCTGATGGTGGAACGCAGTGAGCAGGGCACCATGCTCGGTTTGCTGCGCTCTCGGGGCGACCTTGGCCAAGCCGTCGGACCGCTGCTGGTGGCCCTGTCGATGCTGGCCCTGAGCGGGTTTGCTTTCGTCGGCTTCGCGCTGCTGCTGGTCCTGCCGCTGCGCTGGCTCGATGACCTGAAAGCCCGCAGCCGGCGCTCCGTTGCCGAAGCCGGCTGAGCGTCCCAAGCAAGCGGCTGCCGCCTAGCGCCGCGCGACTGCTTCCACCTGCGCGATGTAATCGGCCAGGTAACGCCGCGGGTCTTTGGAGTACGCGCGCTCGAGCAGCTGCAGGGCCTCGCGGTATTCACGCCGGCCAATGAGCAAACGCGCGTGGCCCACCAGCGCACGCACGGCCACGTCGTCATCGTCCGCCGCCGCCTCAAAGTTGAAAATCGCTTTCTCTTCCTCGCCGCGATTGACGTGGTACTCAGCCAGGGTCAGCAGCGCGCGTCCGTTGGTCGGGTCGCGGCTGACGACCTGCTGGAGCAACTCCGCCGCGCGATCCTCCTCGCCTTCGTTCAGCGCGATGTTCGCCTCCAGACTCAGCAGGGTCAGCTCCTGCTTCGCGTCGAGGCGGTCGGCGTAGCGCTCCTGGATTCGGTCGAGCACATCCTGAGCAACGTCGGCGGAGGCGCGCACCGCCATCGTTTCACCCAGACGCACCGCGCGCGCCACGGGCACTTCGCCGCTGTCCAGTGCAGCCAGGTAAGGCTCGGCGGCCAGCGCCGGCAACTCGCGGTTCATGTAAATGTTGCCCAAGAGCACCAGCGTCTCGGCCGACTCAAAGCCCAGCGAACGCGCCACGTTGATATTCGCGGCCGCCAGCTCAACTTGCTCCAGGCCCAGAAAGGCGTTGGCCTGGGTCAGCCACAGGTCGGGATTGTCGCCGTCCTCGGCGATCATCTCGTACAGAATGCCGATCGCTTCTTCGTACTGGCCGAGGGTGAGCAGCGCCTTGAGCTTGCCCGTGCGCCAGTCGCGGCTGTCGGGCTCGAAAATCAGCGCCAGGCGGTAGGCATCCAGCGCGTTACTGGTGCGATCGAGGTTGAGCAGGGTAAAGCCGAGCAGCCCGTAGGAGGTGCCGTCGCCCCCGCCGCTCTCGATGGTTTTCACCAGCATCGGCAGCGCCTTCTCGAACTCGTTGCGCTGCACGTAGGCCAAGCCCAGGTTGCGATACGCGCGCAGGAAGTTCGGGAATTTCCGGATGGCCGATTCATACGAGGCAATCGCGCGATCCTCCTGACCGGCCTGCTGGTACAACGCGCCCAAAATGAAGTCGATGGCTCCGCTGGATTCCGGGGTGCGCGAAGCCTCCAACAGGTTGATCGCCTGCTGCGGCTGTGTGCCCGCAATCTGCGCCACCTGGTCGAAAATCGCCTTCTCATCGGCGGAGATTTTCGGGTTGGTACGCAGGTCAAAGCCAAACGACCCGCGGAAGCGCTCCACAAACTCGGGGTTGTCCCAGGTGTTTTCGCTGAGTGGGTAAATCTGCGCCGAGGCGGCCAGCGGCAGCCCAAGGCAGGCAAGGCAAAGGAGGAATCGTTTCATGACAGAAAAAGCTTAAATAGAGGACGGAGACCGAGCGTCCATCAGCCGCCGACTTTCACCTCAACGGGGAAAATGTAGCGGGCGCGCACGGGTTGCCCGTTTTTCTTGGGCGGGGTGAAGACGTACTGCAGGAGGGCTTCGCGGGAGGGCTCGATCAACGCGCGGTGGGTGGACTCCACGACTTTTTCGATCGCCTCCACGCGCCCGTCCGAACCGATGATGATCTGAAACTTCACCGTCCCGCCCACGCGGTCGCGCTTCATCTGCATCGGCACTTGCACGCGGGCGATACGGCGCGGTCGGGGCAGCTCATCGAGGTCGTTCACGTCGAAGAGGTCCATGCTGCTGATCATGTCTTCAGCCACGTCGAATCCACCAAAACCGAAGGATACCTCCGCGCTGCCGATGCCCGGATTCAGCGCCAGGTCGATCTGGTTGAGATCCAGCGGCGGCGGCGGGGGCGCGGGCGGTTCGGGCGCTTCCTCGACTTCCTCGGGCTCCTCGAGTTCTTCGGTTTCCTCGGGCTCGGGCGGGGGCGGCGGCGCAACGTTGATTTGGGTGATCAGCACCTGCTCCGGCGGCTCGCCTTCCAGCAGCTGAGTGAGCGGCAGCAAGCCGAAGATCGCGGCCACCGCGAAAATCGTCAGCAGGATCGAAAAAATGAGCCGGCCCTCGAATTTGGGGGCCGTGTATGCGCTCTCGAGTTTGCTTCGTGAAGATTCTGCCACGACTCAACCTCCGCGTCCGGTGACGGTGGACAAATTGACGACGCTCGCCCCACCGAGTTTGGCCTCGTCGATCACGCGCACGAGTAGTTCGGTGGGGACGGTTTTATCGGCCTGGATGATCACCGGCAGATCCTGCTGCTGAGTCAGGCGTTTGACCACCGAGCGCACCCCGGTGGCACCCACCTCGCGGCCGCCGTAAACGACTTTGTCGTCCTCGGTGATCGCAATGAGGATGGTGTTCTTGTCCAGGTCGGTGGCCGAGGCGGCATCGGGCTTGTTCACCTCCACGCCTGTCTCTTCCACGAAGACCGTCGTGACGATGAAGAAGATGAGCAGGATGAACACGATATCGATGAGCGGGGAGATGTTGATCTCCTTGCTGCCCTCATCGGTGCCGCTGAAACGTCGTCGCATGGCCATGGTGTAGCTCTTAGGTCGGGAAAGGCGGAGGGGTGGCCTGGTGCACCGTCTTTTTCAAAAGCTGGATCTCCAACTGATTGAAAAACACGGCCAACTCGTTGCGACGCTTGCGCGCGGCGTCGAGCAGCAGGTAAGCGGGAATGGCGATGATCAGCCCGGTTTGCGTCGTGATCAAGGCCTCGGAAATACCACCGGCAACCAGATCGATGGTGTTGCCGCCAAAACTCACCGACAGACCCTGAAAGGTCGCGAGCATCCCGGCAACCGTTCCCAGCAGCCCCATCAGCGGTGCGGTGCCGATCAGAATGGCCACGTAGGTCAGGCGTCCGTCAATGCGCGGAAGATGCGCGGTGCGAACCTCCTCCACGTGCCGGCGAATCTCGACCTCCGAGCGGATGTTCTGCTTGCAGTAGCGGATGATCTCGGCCACCTCGCCGCGGGCTTCGTCGGGACGGTCGACCCAGTGGGCCCATTGGTTGTAGTCCGAGCGGTAGTAGTTGTGCCGCGCCAAATACTGCAACAGCGAGAACAGCGGGAAGTAGATCAAACCTGCCAGCAGCGCCAGCGGGATCATCAAAAAGCCCCCGGATTTCAGTGTATCGACGATGACCTCGACCATGTCGCCTTTCGCACTCTCAACGTTCACTGGCGCCGCGCGGCTGACTCAGGCGGCGGCTTTTTCCTGGACGGGTGTACGCCGCAGGGCGTTGAGCAGGGCCACGGCGGACTTCTCCATCCGGCTCAGAATCTGCCGGCTGTAGCGCCACAACACCGCGTGCAGGATCAGCGAGGGAATCGCCACGATCAGCCCAAACTCGGTGGTGACCAGCGCCTCAGAAATCCCGCCCGAGAGCGAGCGCGCGTCCCCCGTGCCAAAGAGCGTGATCAGGTCGAAGGTTTTGATCATGCCCGTCACCGTTCCCAGCAGCCCGAGCAGCGGCGCGGTCGCGGCAATGACGGCGATCATCGGCAAGAGCCGCTCCACCCTGGGCTGCGTCTCAAGCACCTTCTCAAAAAGGATCTCCTCCAGCAGTTCCGGCGACTCGTGGCGGTTCTTCAGGCCCTCGGCCAGCATGTCCGCCTCAGGACCTTTGGCCGCGCGAGCCTTGCTCAGGGCTTCCTCAACCTTGCCCTCGCTGGTCAGGCTCATGATCTCGCGCACTTTCATGCGGCTCATCGAGCCCTGGCCGAGCAGTTCGACGCCTTTGAAAACACCGACGATCAGGGCCGCCGTGCCGAAGGCGATGATGACGATGACCCAAAAGCCGCCCTTGGCCACGTGCTCCACCCAGCTCTCCTGCGTGGCCGCAATCGCCAGCGCCTTGCCCTGGGTGGTGTCAAAGATCAGCTCGCCGCTGCCGCCGGCATCCACGAACGCCCGCGCCGCATCCGCCACCACGTCCACGGCGATGACCTGGGGGGTCTCCGACTCGCTACGCTGGATCAGGCCCCCTTGGTCGCTAGCGACAAAGAACGCTTGCGGGCCCATCAGCACGAAAGTCCCGTTGCCCAGATTGCCGTCGGGAAGAATCGCCCGGCCTTCAAAAATCGACCCGCCACTGACTTCCTGCAGGCGCTCGATACCCAGTTCCAAGCCTGAGTACAGGTTGGCGATTTGCTCGGCTTCGGTGAGGTCGGCGTCGTCGGCGCTGTTCAGAATCGCCGCGATCCGATCCAGGTAGGCGCCGTGCTCGCTGACGTGCAACAAACGCTCAAGCCCCGAAATGTAGTCCACCAGAAGGTTGCGCAGGTAGTCGACCTGTTCGCGCAGGCCGTTGACCTCCTGTTGGAGCGCGTCCAGTCGCACGTCCGCGCTGTCACGCACGCGGGCCTTGCGGTCGGCTTCGCGGCGCAGCTCAATCACCTGGGATTCCAGCTGGTTCAGTTCCTGGGCCAGAGGGATTTTCGTTTCGGCCACCTCCGCGCGGAAGGCCGCCAGGCGAGCCAGCGCGTCGTCCAGTTTGGCTTGGGCCGGGCCCTGCACGGACTGCTGAAATTGTCCGAAGGTGGCGGTCGAGCCCAACAGCGCCGCGAAAAGTGTGAATCGGAAAAAGTGTTTCATGAAGAGGGATGGTCGCGGTGACGGCGACGGGTGTCTTACTGAATCTCGACAGGCAGCGTGACGAAGTCGGGTTCTTCGGCGTTCTGGTACGTCCGCACGGCTTTACGAATCTCCGGACCGGCATCATTGGCCTGGGTCCAGTTCCAGCCATCGGCGCCACCGGGGCGGCCTATACCGGCGTAGGCGGCGGTACGGTCGACAAACCATGCCCCGGCCAGACCGTAGTAGAGCGTGTCGACTTCGGCGGTGCGCCCATCGCCAACTTCCTTCACCTCGGTGACCAGGTTGATCGCGTTGTTGAACTTGTCGGCGTTGGACAGGATGCCGGCCACGTTTTGCAGGCGCAGCGAAATGGACCGATTGGTTGCCCCCGGGTCGTCGGGGATGCCCGCGCGCAATTTGGAAAGCTCCTGTTGCAGCGGCTCGGGAAAGGTCGCGTAGAGGGTCTTCACGGCCGTCTCCAGGTCACCCACCCCTTCGCCCAGGGTGTTCGAGGCTGCACGCAGAGCGTCGCGCGTCTCGACCAGTTCGGTCCGCTGCTGCTCGGCGGCGGAGGCTTCTTCCTGGGACTGCTCAATGCGCTCCTCGAGGCTGGCGATCTCCGTCTTCAAGAGCGCGATGCGGTCAGCGATGATCTGCTCTTCCAGCAGCCAGTCGGCTTGCTCGCGGGAGAGCTCCGATTCGATCTCGACCCATTTGCTGAGGAGTTGCTGCGTTTCCTTAACGGCTTCGACAGAATCCGCGTGTGCCACGGGCACACCAACGAGGGCCGCCAGGGCCATACCATGGACGATTTGCTTCATACGTAGCGGGTTGGGCTGGATGGGGGGTTGCAATGGAGCTGAAGCGGATTCCGTGCCAGTGGGGGCAGCCTGCTCCGGGGATGACGCCTTCAGTGCCCATTCTGGCCGGAATCGTGCTTTTGGCAGTGCCTTTATGTTAAACCTCACCGACCACATCTACGGCAAGTCCCGTGTCGGAGTCCTGCGAGCCCGCAACGATGGTGGCGATCGCCGCACCGTGACCGAGTTTATGGTCTCGGTCCGCAGCTCGGGCGAGTTCGCCTGCGCCTTTCTCGACGGCGACAATTCCACCACCGTCCCGACCGACACCGTCAAGAACAACATCCACTGCGTGGCCAAGACCGCCGCGCCCGACACCCCGGAGGCCTTTGCCCTGGCCCTGCGCGAAAACTTTTTCAATCGCTACGCGGTGATGCAGGCCTTGCGCATCGAGGTGGAGGCCCTTGAATGGGAACGCCTCGGGGACAGCGCCCACACCTTTACCGCCCGCCGCAACGGTACGCCCTTCTGCCTCATCGAGGCCCAGCGCGGCGCCGAACCCAAGGTCTACGCGGGTATCCGCGATTTTGCCATTCTCAAGCCCACCGGGTCCGGGTACGTGGATTACCACCAGTGCGACCGCACCACCCTGCCGCCGACCACCGACCGCGTCCTGGCCACGAAAATTTTGGCGCAGTGGCGCTATGCAACCGTCCCCAACGACCCGGCGCAAACGCGCGCTGCCGTCCTCGACGCGGCTCTGGGCGTCTTTGTCACCAACTACAGCCCCTCGGTCCAGCGCACCATGGGCGAGATGGCCGAAGCGGTTTTTGCCGCCGTGCCCGAAGTGGCCGAAATCCATCTGCGCCTGCCCAACGTCCATTACCTGCCCAGCCCGATCGAGCAGTTCGGGCTGGAGAATCCGCAGGAGGTCTTTTACCCCACCGGCGATCCGCACGGCGACATCGCCGCCACCTTCGCCCGCGGCGATGCCGGCTGAGCCTCCCACCCTGACTCTCGCGCAGGTCAACGCGCTTGCCCCCGACGCCTTCGAGCGCACCTTCGGCGCGGTGGTCGAAAAGACCCCGGAAATCGCTCGCCAGGCGGCGAAGAAGCGCCCCTTTGCCTCGCTGGAGAACCTGCAAGCGGCCTTTGCCGATGGGCTCGCGCAACTCGATGACGTTGCGAAGCGGGCCGTCTTGAACGCGCATCCCGACTTGGGACTCAAGCTCGAACAGTTGCAGGACCTGGAGGCCTTCAGCCGCCAGGAGCAAGCTGGCGCGGGCTTCACCGCCCTTCCGCGCGAAACCCTGGCTGAACTGCGCACACTCAACGCGCAGTACCGCGAGCGCTTCGGTTTCCCGTTCATCATCTGCGTGAAGGACTACCCGACAGACGCCATCCTTGCCTTCATGCGGGCTCGCGTGAACGCCGAAGCCGCAGTGGAATTCGCCGAAGCCCTCCGGCAGGTCCAGCGCATTGCTGCCCATCGCCTGGCAGGCCTCATCGCCCCCGTATCGCCCGCTGCCGAATCATGAAAAACGCCCTCACCACGCACGTGCTCGACACCTACCACGGTCGCCCGGCGGCGGCTGTCCAAGGCCAGCTGCTTGGCAGCGACGGTGCGGTCCTGCAATCCTTTCAGACTGATGCCAACGGGCGCGCCGGGCCCCTGCTCGAAGGCGATGCCTTCACACCGGGCACCTATGCGCTGCGTTTCAGCGCGGCCGATTACTTTCGGGCCCAGGGCGTGTCGCTGCCGGATCCGCCGTTCCTGGACGTGGTGACCCTGGACTTTGGCGTGGCCGACCCGGCCACCGGCTACCACGTGCCCCTGGTCCTCTCGCCGTGGTCCTGCGCCACCTACCGCGGAAGCTGATTCCGTCCATGGCGTTGTCGTCCCTCCAGGAGAGGCTTCAGGAACTGGCCGCCATCAGCGACGGACCGGGCCTGACCCGCGCCTTCCTCTCGCCCGCCCTGCGGCGTTGCCACGAGGCCATCGCAAGCTGGCTGGAACCGGATCGCTTCCACCTGCGTTTCGACGCGCTGGGCAACCTCTTCATCCGCCTGCGCCGCGATGCCGTCGACCCGCGCCCGCGCCTGCTGATGGGCTCGCACCTGGACACCGTCCGCGACGCCGGCGCCTACGACGGACCCCTGGGCTTTCTGCTGGCCCTGCACGTTTTGGAGACGCAGGGCGAAGCCCTTTCGGCCACCGGTGGCGCGGTCCCCGAGGTGGTCGGCTTCTCCGACGAAGAGGGCCTGCGCTTCCAAACCGCCTACCTGGGCAGCAGTTATGTGGCGGGCAGTTTTTCCAGATCCTGGCTCGATTTGAACGATGCGGAGGGTCAATCACTCGCGGATGCGCTGCGACAGTGGGGCTCCGACCCGGCTGCGCTTGCCTTGGAAAGCCCGCAACCGCCGCTGGCAGCTTACCTGGAGGCCCACATCGAGCAGGGGCCCGTCCTGGAGCAGCGCAAGGTGCCGTGCGGCGTGGTCACCGCCATCGCCGCGCAGACGCGGATTGCCCTCTCGCTGCAGGGTCAGGCGGGGCATGCAGGCACCGTCCCGATGGACCTGCGACGCGATGCCCTGGGCGGCGCGGCCGAGTGGCTGACCTCGGTCGAACAAGCCCCGCAAAAGTTCCCGGACCTGCGCGTGACCGTCGGCCAGCTGAACGTTTCCCCCGGGGCCAGCAACGTCATCCCCGGGCGCATCGACGCCACCCTCGACGCCCGCCATCCGGTGGGGGCCGAACTCGAGCACGCGCTTTCCTGGCTGGAAGAACGGTTTCTCGAAGTCGCCCGGCAGCGCCAACTTCGGCCCCAATGGACGTTTCGCCAAAGCCAGCCAGCCGTCGCCTGTGATGCCCGCCTGCGCGAAGCCTTCGCCACGGTCTTGGAAAGCCGCCAGTCTTCGGTGCCCCTGCTGCCCAGCGGGGCCGGTCACGATGCCGTCGCGATCTCCCTGGCCTGCCCAGTGGGGATGCTCTTCGTGCGCTGCCGCGACGGGCTCAGCCATTGTCCGGAAGAATTCGTCGAGCCCGCTGACCTCGAAGCCGCCGCCGATGCTTTCAGCGCCGGTGTCCTGGAAGCGGCCCGAGCCCTTTCAGCCAAGGCCATATCCTGACTTGCGATGCCTGACACCAACGAAACGCGGATCGAAAACGTGCGCCTGCCGGGCCTTGAGGAACCCCGCAACGTGCGGTTGGCCGACGGGTGTTTCCAGTCGCTGGACGACCGCGATCCGGTCGGTTCCGCCGCCGTCATCGACGCCGAGGGCTGCTGGCTGCTCCCCGGGATGGTCGACGCCCACGTACATTTCAACGAACCAGGGCGCACGCACTGGGAAGGTTGGACCACGGGTAGCCGCGCGGCTGCCTTGGGCGGTGTCACCACCGTCGTGGAGATGCCGCTCAACGCCATCCCCCCCACCAACACCCCACAGGCCTTTGCGGAAAAACGTGCCGCCGCCGAAGGCAAGTCCCACGTCGACTTCGCGCTCTGGGGAGGTCTCGTCCCGGACAATCTCGACCAACTTGAGGACCTGGCCGACAGCGGCGTGGTGGGCTTCAAGGCCTTCATGTCGCCCAGCGGGACCGACGACTTTGCCCACAGCGATGCGACCGTTCTCAAGAGCGGAATGAAGGTGATTCAACGCACCGGTCTGCCACTGGCCATCCACGCCGAGGCTCCCGCCGTCCTCGACCGTGAAGCCGCCTGCCCTCACCCCGACACCGCGTCCGGCTTCGAAGCCAGCCGACCGCGCGAGGCCGAACTCGAAGCCATCCGCATCGCCTTGGACCTCGCAGGCGAAACCGCCTGCAGGGTCCACATTGTCCATGTCAGCTGCCCCGAGGGCGTAGATTTGATAAACCAATATCAGCAGCAGGGCGTCGACGTGACCTGTGAGACCTGTACGCACTACCTGCGGCTCACGCTGGCGGACGTTGAACGGCTGGGTCCGGTGGCCAAGTGTGCCCCGCCTGTCCGCAGCCCTGATGCCCGTGAGGCTCTTTGGGAACGCCTGCGCTCGGGCCATCTGCAAACGGTCGGCAGCGACCACTCGCCCTCGCCTTGGGACCTCAAAGCGACGGGCAGCTTCACCACGGCCTGGGGCGGCATCTCCGGCATTCAGCACGCCTGGACGCTCCTTTTGCATGCGCATTTCGCGGAGGATCGATGCCCCCTGGACCGATTGTGCGAGACGGTGGCGACCGCCCCGGCCCATCGGCTCGGCCTGGATTCGCACAAGCGTGGATTGGTCCCAGGGGCCCACGCGGACGGCCTGCTGTACGACCCGGCCACCCGCGAGACGATCACGCAAACCTCTCTGGCGTATCAACATCCACACTCGCCCTACGTGGGTCAGACCATCGGCACCGTCCGCCGCGTTTTCCTGCGCGGACAAACCGTGGCCCACGAGGGCGCTGTCGTCGGAGCCCCACGCGGTCGCCTGTTGAGACCCGTACGCTCCTGCTGAGTCACGCGCGTGCATCCTTTCTGCTACAACATTGCTCGTCAAAGATCCGCCCGCGCCTTGCACCCGAGCCAGGGTGGTTAATTTTGTTCAATTGCGTGCAAATGTTGCGCGCACTAACCTTTCATAGAACCGCTGCGCCGTGTCCGTTCCCTTCGACCAAATCAATCCGCCCGAACGCCTCCTGATGGGCCCTGGCCCCATCAACGCCGACCCGCGTGTGCTGCGGGCGATGTCCGCACAACTCCTCGGCCAGTACGACCCGGTCTTCACCGGCATGATGAACGAGGTCATGCAGCTCTATCGCGGGGTCTTCGAGACGGAAAACCGCTGGACGTTTCTCATCGACGGCACCTCCCGCGCGGGCATCGAGGCGGCCATCTGCTCGCTGATCGAGCCCGGCGAGCGCGTCCTGGTGCCCAGCTTTGGGCGTTTCGGACAATTGCTCAAAGAGATTTCGCTGCGCTGCGGGGCCGATGTGCGCGTGATTCAAAAAGAATGGGGGCAGGTCTTTACGCCCGAGGATCTGGAAGCCGGCCTGAAGGAACACCGGCCCAAGCTGGTTGCCGTCTGCCAGGGGGACACCTCCACGACGATGAACCAGCCGTTGGATTTCTTTGGGCGCATCTGCCACGAATACGACGCGCTGTGCTACGTTGACTGTACCGCATCCATCGCCGGCAACGCGCTGCCGGTCGACGCCTGGGATCTGGACGTGGTCAGCGGCGGTTTGCAAAAGTGCCTGGGCGGTCCATCCGGCTCGGCACCCATCACCCTGAACGAAAAAGCTGCCCGCGTCATCAAGCGCCGGTGGCACATCGAGGAAGGCATCCGCCCAGCTGGCTTCGTTCCCGGCGAGGGCCCCAAAATTCAGTCCAACTATTTGGACCTGTCGATGATCATGGCCTACTGGAGCGAGCAGCGGCTCAACCACCACACCGAGGCCACCTCCATGCTGTATTGCGCCCGCGAGTGCGCCCGCAACGCGCTGCAGGAAGGCAACGCCCACTGTGTCGCGCGGCACGAACTCGGCGGGCGCGCCATGATGGCCGGTCTGGAAGCCATCGGACTGCGCTTTTTCGGCGATCTCTCGTCCAAGATGAACAACGTGGTGGGCGTGTACATTCCCGAAGGTGTCGACGGCGAAGCGCTCCGCGGCGAGCTGCTGCACCGCTACGGCATCGAGATCGGCACCTCCTTCGGCCCGTTGCACGGCAAGATTTGGCGCATCGGCACGATGGGCTACAACTGCCGCGAGCAGGCCATCCTGGTCACGCTCAGCGCGCTCGCCAGCATCCTGCGTCGGCACGGGTTCACGCCGCTGGACCCGGACCCGGCCGCCGCCGCCATCGCTGTCTACGACCAGGCCAAGCAGCCGGCAGCCACAGCGGTTGCAAGTGCACCGGCCGAGCTTTCGACCCTCAGCTAGGCCCGATTCGCGGCTTGGCTTTAATGCCGTTCTGCCTACGGATGTCCCGCCGTGCCTGCCGACGTCATCACCCTGGCCCGCGTCCTCAATCCGATCTCGGACACCCGTTGCGACTGTTTTGCCGACGGCGCGCTCGCCTGGAACCGACCCACGCCGGAACGCCCCTCACACATCCTGGCCGTCGGCAGCGCTGCTGACGTTCAAAAGGCGCACGCTAGCGCGGCAACGCAGATCCAAGACCACCGCGCGCAGTTGCTGCTGCCCGGGCTTTTCGACACGCATTTCCACTGGGTGCAGGACCACGTGCGCGATGCGCCCAAGACCTCGCTGCTGGAGTGGCTCGACACCTACACCTTCCCGCAGGAGGCGCGCTTCGCCGACACGGACTACGCCCGCGCTGAGGCCGAAGTTTTTTGGAAGCGCATTCTTGCGGTCGGGACCATCGGCGGGTGCTGCTACAGTTCGGTTCACGCCGAAGCCGCGGCCATCGCCCTCGAGCACGCCCGGGGGCATTTCCGAATCGGCAATGCGCTGATGTCGATGCATTGCCCGGACTCGCTGCGGCAAGATCCCGACGCGCTTCTGCAGGGGGTGCACCGGCTTCAGGAACGCTTCGGGACGCGCTACATCGTTTCACCGCGCTTTGCCCCCACGACCCATCCCGAATTGATGCGCGAGGCGGCGGCGCTCGCACAGGCCAACCAGGGCTGGATTCAGACCCACATGGACGAGACTCCGCAGGAAATCGCCTGGGTGCTGGGAATCTATCAGCAAATGCCCGGCTTTGAAGACGTCGGCACCTATGCCGAAATCTATGAGCGCTGTGGTCTGCTGGGACCGCGCACGCTGATGGGTCACTGCATCCACCTCGAGGACAGCGAATGGGCGCTCTTGCGCGCGACCGACACGGCCATCACGCACTGCCCGACCTCGAACGCGCCCATCGATCAGCGGGGTCTGGGTTCAGGTCTGTTCGATTTCCGGCGCGCGGATGCAGAAAACATTCGCTGGGCGCTCGCCAGCGACATCGGCGGCGGTCCCTACCTCTCGATGTTCGATGTCATGCGCTCCTTTGTCTCCCAGAATCGTGATGCCGGCCGGACCGAAGCTACCTGGACACGGGCACTCTACCGCGCCACCCAGGCGGGGGCAGAGCTGGCTGGATTCGGCGCTCAAGCGGGCAATCTCGAACC
This sequence comes from Opitutales bacterium, assembly GCA_050331595.1. Taxonomy (GTDB): domain Bacteria; phylum Verrucomicrobiota; class Verrucomicrobiia; order Opitutales; family JBHJGM01; genus JBHJGM01. The sequence goes on along the minus strand of JBHJGQ010000003.1, from coordinate 229,250 downwards.
TGGCAAAGAAGCGTCGTTCATTCTGATTCCAGACAAAACGCCAAAAACAGAAATTGTTGATGTAGAGTCAATACTACAGGAGTTGGTCACCTTTTCGGAAGACACTCGAAATACGCTAGACTCCATTATAGACCAAACGGTCTACAATGGAGAGCCCCTGTTTTGCAGCGCCTAGGTTCTTTGACGCGCTAGGCGGTCGCCTCGCGGTAGAGCGACTCGAGGCTCTGCTTGAAGCGCTCGAAACTCAGGTGAGTGGAGGCCCAGCGCTGCGCCCTCTCCCCCATCGCCCGCACCGCTTCATCCGAGGTGGCATCGAATTGCTTGAGCGCCTGGAGAGCCTCCTCGGGATCATCGGTCTGCAGCCGCCAGCCCAGGCGTTCGTCGCGCGGAAGGGAGTGCTGCAAGTCATTGCCCGGTGAAAGGATGACGGCCTGCCCGCCAGTCATCGATTCGGCGGCGGTGTAATTGTAATTCTCGCGGTGCGAAAGGGAGATGTAGGCGTCCACGCCAATCAAGAGCCGCAGGCGCTCCTGGTCGTAAACGGCCGGCAACACGTGAATCTGCCGGTTGTCGCCAGCGGCAGCCTGGAGCTGGGCCTGGGTCACGTCATAATCGATCCCGGCCATGACCAGGTGCGTGCGCTCGGACAGGCGCGCCCGCCGGAAGGCCTGCACCGTCTCCAGTGGCTTTTTCATGGTGTGGTAGCGCCCGAAGTAAAAGAGCAGGCGCGTCTGCGGCGGCACCCCCAGGTCCTGTCGCAGGCTGGCGCGCGCTTCAGCCTGGTTAGAGGTGTCCAGCGGGTCGACCGGCCAGTAGACCACGCGCAGGTTGGGCCCGTCGTAGCGTTCGCGCACCTTGTCGCGCTCGCGCTCGGTGGCACAAATTACGTGGGTTGCATCGGCAAAATAGCGGCGCCCGTGCACCGCCATCCAGGCGTGCTTGAGCAGGCGCTGCTGCCGCCAGACCCAGGGGTCCATGCTACCGTGCGGGATGACCCAATAAGCGATGCCCAGGTCCCGGGCCAGCTTGCGCGTCACGTTGTTGTGGTCGCGAAAGAGCGAGTGGCAGGAGATCACCTTGGCACCGGCGGCAGCGATGCGTTCGCGCGCCTCACGATAGGCCGTCCCCGAAATACGCAACAGATTGGGCGTGTGGATGAATTCGACCAGGCCGTTCGCACACGTTTCACCGGTGGTGTGCTCCTGGGCAAAGCCGTAAACCTTACCGCCCAGCGCGTTGCGAAAGTCCATCGCGGTCTTGTACGGGCCGCCGTGATGCGGATGCAATACGAGCGAAGTGCCGCAATGTTGGTACCCGTTGGATGCACTGGTCATGGCGGTCTTCGGACGAGAAAAATACAGTTTCACAGCCGGTTAAAGCTTCTGCTCATGATTGGCAGGTTTTCCCACCGCTTCGCGGTGCAGTGTCCGCAGCGATTCCCGGAATTTCTCAAAGGAAAGTTCCTGCGAAGCCCATTGTGAAGCAGCCGCCCCCTTGGCCCAAAGATCTTCGTCACCCATGCGATCAAAAGCACGCAGATGCTCAATGTATTCAACGTCACTATCCGTGTCAGGAAACCACCCGAAATCCGAGCCCTGCGGGAAGGAGTAACGCAGGTCGTTTCCGGGAGAAAGAAACAAGGCCTGGCCCGCGGCCATCGCTTCGGCGGCGCTGTGATTGAAATTTTCCCGGTGCGAGAGAGAGATGAAAGCATCGCACCCCAGCAGCAGGCGACTGCGCTTTTCGCCGAAGGTCGCAGGCAGGACATGAATGCGAGGATTCGCCCGGGCTTCGGCTTCCAGTTGAGCGCGCGGAACGTCGTAGTCGATACCAGCCATGACGAGGTGTGTCCGTTCGGACAGCCCTGCTTTCAGAAACAATGCGATGGTCTCCAACGGACGTTTCATCGTGTGATAGCGTCCGAAAAAAAGGAGTATCCGGGCCCCGTGCGGGAGTCCGAGTTCAGCGTGCAAATCGCTCCTTGCCTGCTCGCGTTCTGAAAGGTCTGGCACGCGCACCGGCCAATGGACCACTCGCAAATTTGGTCCATCGTGACGTTCGCGCACCTTGTCTCTTTCACGCTCCGTCGCACAGATGACATGTGCGGCACCCGCAAAAAAACCTTTCCCAAAGAACCTGAACCAGGTCTCTTTAATCCGGGGAGCTTGGCGAAAAACCCAAGGATCCATACTTCCGTGCGGTATGGCCCAGTAAGGCCGGGAAAGATCCCTGGCGACCTGACGTGTTATTTCTGTGTGATACCTAAAGATGACATGACAGGAGAGCAACTTTGTTGCTTGAGCGCGTTCGCGTACGCGTTTGCGGAAGGCCCCGCCCAGGTAATGCAGGTTCCGGCTTCCCAAATATTCGATGGAGCCGTCCGGAGACCTCTCGCCGGTCTTGCGCTTCGTCGAAAAGGCCAGAATCGGCCCACCCAGCGCATCCTGAAAAAGTTTCAGGGACTTGTAGGTGCCGCCCGTCTCCGGCTCGATTCCAAGTGCCAGAAAACAAGTTGAGGTATCCGACAACATGGCGAAATGCCTCAGGCAAGGCGTTCGATGATTTCGGTGAAAACGCTGGCGAAGCGCTCGGGGCCGTAGCCCTGAGCCAGTTGGAGGCTTTCCTCGCCGGCTTGCCGCCACCGGTCTTCGCTCCAGCCAGCAAGCTTTTCCAGCGCTTCGAGCAACGAGGCGCTCGAGCCCGGCGCATAGCTGACACCGTTTTTCTCAGTCAGGAAATCCACGGTGCAGCCAATGGTCCGGGTACAGGCCAAGGCGCAGCCGCAGGAGACAGACTCGTGCACGACCAGCGGCCAGTGGTCCTCGAGGCTCGGCAGGACGAGGGCGCGTGCCTGGCGCATTTCATCGGCGATGCGGACCGGTTGTTGGAAGTCCTCCAACACAATGCCGGGTTTGCCTTCCAATTGCTGCGCGAGGGGTCCGCGTCCAAAGGCATGCAGCTGCCATTGCGGGTGCCGCGCATGGAACTGAGCAAACGCCTCCGCCAAGAGGTCGACGCCTTTGCGCTCGATCATCTGACCGACAAAGAGGAGCTGCTTGGGCCGCTCATCCAGAGCTGGGCCGGGGAAAAAGGTCTTGGGCGTGGCGCCGTAAATGCCTTCGTAAATGCAGTTGTCAGGCTGGCCAAAGGCGCGCATCAGCCGACGTCCGGAGGCACCTGGCACCCAAACCGCGTCGTGATGCTTGCGGTACTTGAAGCGGTAGACGTAGGCGCCCACGAACTGTCGGACGTTGCCCTTGTAATTGTTGTCGACAATAGAAACGACGCGACCGCCCCGGGCCCGTACCTGCGCGGCCAAGGCGTTGAAGGCCGGATAGGCCCAGCCGGTGTGGATGACGATTTGCGGAACTTCAAGACCGATTTGGCCCCATTCGACCGGCGTCTCGGCGTCGTCGAGCCAGTTCACCGAGCGGCCCAGAATGTCTTCCATCCCTTCGATCGGAACCGAGGGGCGCGTGCCGACCAGGTCGATGCGCAGGCCGCCGTGGTGGCGATCCAGCGCCGCGCGGATCAGATGGGCCGCATACGCCGGCAGGCCATGCCAGACGATGGCCACGTGTCTGGGTTTGGATGGAGCCGAGACGGTCATGCGAAGCCTGGGACGATGCATCGCGCTTGGCCGCCCTGCAACGCTGAAGATTGGGTCAGAGGGGCACCTGCGGAAAGCTGTGCTTGAGCCAATCCAGAAAATCCAGGCAGCGACGCTCCCAACTGTGCTCCTCCAGTGGATACCCGATGGGTTGCCCGGACGCATCCAGGGCACGGGACATCTGCTCGGCGGCACTGGCGGCGCTGTCGAGTTGATAGAAGAAACCATGGGTGCCCAGCGCGGCGCGATTCTCACCGATGGGCGCGGTCACGATGGGCTTTTGCGCGGTCATGTAGAGGTAGATCTTGCTCGGGCAGCGGGCCCAGTCCTGGCCGGTGTCGGTCAGGTAGGACAGCATGACGGCGGAGGCATGCAGGTGGGCTGGCACCACGCTCTCTGGCACGAACCCGGGGTAGTCGACATGGTCGGCCAATCCCTTGGACTGCGCGTACGCTTGGGCCTGTTCGATGTCGCCCTTGCCCAGAAAAACCGCGTGCCAATCGTTGCGCTGTTGCTTGAGCTGCTCCAACGCATCGAGCCAGAAGAGCGAGCCGTACTCGGGCACAAGCGTGGCCAGACTGACGAGCAGCTTCTTGTTACCGTAACGTTCGCGAACCAACGCGACCTGGGCTGCGTCGGCTTGCAGGTAGTCTTCCGGATAGGCGTACGGCAGCCACACGAGCGGGCGCTTCAGACCCAGGCGAAAGAGCTGGTGGCGGAAGACGTTGAAGAGGTACACGCTGGAGGCGATGGTGCCGTCGAATGCCTGCAGACTGGCGCGCTCCTGCAGGCGCTTGAGCATGCGCTTGGGCTTGCTGCGCCCGAGAAAAAGCGACTCCAACTCGCAGTGTTCCATCAGGCTGACCGTGCCGTGTTCCTTGGGGGATTTCACGAAGTTACGCGTGCTCATGGAGTTGCCCATGGTCACGTCGAATCGGCCCACCGCCAGCGCCTGTTGTTTGAAGCGGCGTTCCTGCGTGATGTTGGAGACCGGGAAGTAGATGGGGGTGACTCCAGGACACGCGGCAATGCGCTCGCGGTTGGCCGGGGTGTCCTGCAGCAGCATGGAAACCTCGTGGCCCATCGCCGCCAGCACGGGCCCCATTCCGAAACTGCGCTTCATCGACGCATGCCGATCGATCGACATGGTGGTGACGAAGCAGATCCTCATCGCATGCCGACCCCGGTGGGCACAGGCAGACCCGTAGGCGAGGGTGGCGGCGGACGCCGCAGCATGGACTGATAGAAATCCGCGGCGTTTCGCATCAGCACCCGTCGCTGCAGCTCGTCGGTCATGTACATGGCCAGGAAAAAGCCAATGTGAAAGCGCGTGATGGTGCTGAAGGGCGAGAACAAAAAGGCCCAGAGAAACATCATCGCAATGGTCAGGATCAGCGGTGCCAGGCGGTGGTCGATGCGCAGGATGTAAAACACCTGCTGCACGGTGATCCACCCAATCGCGCTCAGGGCCACAGCCGCCAGAATCCCGTTTTCAACCCAGGCTTGAAACAGGACCGAGTGGCCGGCGCCGCCGACTTCACCTGAAGCCAGGCGCGCTAGACTTGCCGCATCCGCACCCACGATGTACGCCGCCTCATACAGGTACGATCCCAGCGTCACCCCGCTCCAAGAGCCGTAGCCGAGGATCGGGTTGTCCAGGATTGCCAGGATCGCCGCGAAGACGCCCGTGCGCCCGCCCATGATAATGCCCAGGGGTGTTTTGCCCAGGCTGGTGGCCGACTGAATCTGCAGCTTGGCCCACTGCTCGGCGCCCAGCCACCCGCGGTCTGCGGCGAAGATGTAGGCCATGAAAAGACCGTAACCCAGCACTGCAAGAAAAACGGCGATGGAAACCACCTTGCCCATGCTGGGCTTGAGCCGCGCGCGGCGTCCGGTGTTGCTGGTTGTGTACCAGATGTAACCCACCAGAAATCCGGCAACCAGCAGCGTCGCCGCGAAATTTCGGGGGGCTCCTGAAACGAACAGACCCATGCCGCAGACCAAGAAGAGCGCGACCACAACGAGCTTCGACTTTTGGTACAGCACAGTGCCAAAGCCCGCCGCAATCGCGATCCCAAGGGGGGCAAGCGTGAAGGCAATCGCGCCATATTCACTCGCATCGGCGTAGTGGGCCACCCATGGGGAAACAGGAGCCACAAAATTCTGGATCGCGCCCAGGATCAGCCCAACCCCGTAGAAGATAAAGGCCCGCATCTCTTTCGTCAGGATCACCGTGATGAAAAAGATCCAAAGCAGGCAGAACAGCGGTTTGAAGAGCCCACGAGCCGCGTCGAGCATCGACGAGCGGTTGATGATGTCGGAAAGAACGGTGCCACAGACCCAAATGAAAAGGATGACCAGCACCTTGTTAAGGCGGTCGCGATACGGATTCATCGAGAATCCGGACAGCAGCACCGGCAACGAGGCGAACGCGATGATCTCGCTCAAAGGCAACCGGGCCACCAGCGGAATGTCGATGTACGACGTCGCACCGATGACAAAAAGCAGTACACAGAGACCTGGCTTGAGCGGCTGCATGAGAGGGCTTTAGGGTAATGCTCCAGGAGCACCGGCACGCTAGCCGGAACGGGAACTGAAAATCAATCCAAGTTCGTCTGCGGAATCTCTGCTGAAGGGTTCCCCGATAAACCGTTCAGGTGAAGGTGTAGGTGACTCAACGAGCGCATGAGGGCTGAGCGGCAGGAAAGCATGCAGACAGGTCAAAACGCGCCTAGTTTCTCGGGATAAAGCGGCGCGTTCGGAACTTTGCGTGCTGGGGGGCCAGGTCGAAATGGCAGTGCATCCAGTTCAAGGGTATATCGACGCAATCCACGTGAAGTTTCGCGTTGAAGTTGGGCAGAGCGCGGGTCTCTTGCAGCAGGACTTCACGGGAGATGCCGGTGCGCTCGAAGAAGCCATCGGGCAAGCGGCGCAGGCAGCGTTTGATCCAGCGTTTGCGCAGAAACCCGCTGCAGGTGTCGGCATAGTTGGCCACGGAACCCGCTTGCAGCCCGGCGTAGCGGCTTTGGCCAGTCGGGTCTCCCAGCCTACCCTCCATTTTAGGAATGTTTTCCAGGCTGCCGAGCAGCGGCTGCGCATCCACCTCAAGGTATTGGGCGATTTGGCCCAGATGACGTTCGGGGTCCTGCACGAGTTCCTCGTAGCGCACATGCACGCCACGCGGGCCCAGCGTTTCTGCGGCTTGCAGTAGCGCCGGAACGCCGACCTGCAGGTCGACTTCCAGGCGGTTGGTCTGAAAACGATTGCGCCACAGACTGCGCACATTGGAGGCAATCACTGCCAGCGGGTTGCGCCACAGAAAGATGAATTTGGCCTGGGGAAAAATGCGCACGAGCGAGGGCGCAATGGTGCTGTAACGCGGGGTTTTATCCAGGAAGAAGCGTGTGTTGCCTTCAGCGAGTTTGCCGTAAACGCCCAGCGCGAAATCCCGCAAGGCCGCTTCGACATCCTCCTCCTTTTCCGGGAGGCGTTGCGTGAGTTCCTGCAAGCCGATGCCGCCAATCAGGCAGTTGTACTCGGAGAAAATGGGGCGGCGCTCAAAGGCGTAGACCAGCGGAAGCATCAACCAGGGCTCTGGACAGGTGGACACCTCCGGGCTCTGCGCAATCAGGCGCTGCAGCAGGGTGGACCCGGCGCGCGGCAACGAGAACAAAAAGATCGGTTGGATGGATGGGCTGGACACGATGCGCAAGGGATGCGGCCTACCTCACGGCTTGTTGCCGGAGGGCTTGAGCCGATGCAACCGCAGAAAGAAGAACAGGGACTGCAACAGCTGAATGCCTATCGGACGGGTTGGGCGCCACACCAAGGTGGTGACGAAAACCACGAAGACCAGCGACAGAACCGAAGCCCAGGCCGCACCGACGCCAGCGAACTGCGGCACCAGCACAAGGTTGAGCCCCAGGTTGACGAACGCTCCCAGCACGGTGGAAATCATCGAAAAGCGCATCCGATTCTCGGCCACAATGCACTGCATGCGCGCCACCATCAGGAAGGTGAACACCGTACCCCAGGCGTACACGGCAAGAACCGGGGCCGCACCAGTAAATTGATCGCCGTAGAGCAAATCGATGATCCACGGCGAAAAGATCGACAGCGGGAGCGCGATGCCCATACCCAGCGCGGCGTTCAGGTCGAAATAGTATTGAAGCCGTCGCCGGTAGATGCCCTCGCCGCGCTGTTTCGCATGGATGATGGCGGTGAACAACGAAGTCGCCAGCATGCCCGGAACAAAGGTCCAGATGAGGCAAACCCGCACGGCGGAAGCGTAGTCACCCAGGTCGCTTTTGCCGATCAAAGACCCCAGCACCAACTGGTCGACCTTCTGGTTCACTGCCACGGCCAAGCCCGTGATGATCAGCGGCCAGGAGTTGCGCAAGAAACGCTCTGCGCGCTCCCGCGAAAATCGCCACAAGGCCAGACTGGCGTAATGGCGCACGTAGAAAAAGCACCGCACCGCGGTGACCGCGAGTGTTTCGATCAGGAACGCCAGGGCAAACCAGCGCAACTCGGCATCGACGTAAATCAGGGCCAGCCGGACGATCGCCATCAGCAGGAGGGTCCCGCTGACCGAAACCACCGAAAGCTGCGCGCGAACCTGCGAAAAGAACCAGGTGTTGATGCATCCAAGTGGGTGGACCAGCAACGTCGCGCAGAGGATCAAGTACAGGTCGAAGTCTTCCTTGGGCAGACCGGACAGACCCGTGATGGCTACCGCACCAATGAAAAGCAGGAGTGAGGACGCCAGCGTGAGACCGTACCAGGTGCCCAGCAGTTCGTCGCGCTTGTCCGGCTCCTCCACCGTCTCACGCCGCAGCACGTGGTTGAGGCCAAGCATGGCTACCGGGCTCATCAACGCCAGGACGGCTTGAACGAAGTTAAATCGACCGAAATCCTCCGGGCCCAGGTGCCGCGCCACGGCGATGGACACCACCAGGCCAATGCCCATGCGGAAGGCCTGTCCGCCCAGAATCCACGAGGTATTCTTGAGATACTTGCGAAAGCCGCGGTGACGGGCAAAGCGCTGATAGATGCTGACAAAGAGCTGTTTCACGCAGCTTAAGGTACGCGGGACCACGGCGGTGGCAGCGGGCGCGTCCAGTTGCCAGCCAGCCGGTGGCCCGTCTGTTCAAAGCCGCGAAACTCCACGTTCCAGGGATCGCGCGGGTCTTTGATGAAGTAAATGGTGCCGAGCACCCCGACGAAACGTTTGGGCTCTAATTGACAGAAAAAGCGGAGATCGACCTGGTGTGCGATGCGGCCGTCGGGCAGGGGATCCGTGCGCTCGCCCAGGACATCGAGCCCGTAGGTGCGCAGGTGTTCAATGCGCACCACCAGGGGCGGTCGGTGCCCATCTTCGTTCTCGGGAAAGTAGACCGCTTTGCCGAGCAGACTGTAGTAGAGGAAATTGACCTTGTAGTCCTTCCCTTCGCAGCCGCCGAGGCTCAGGGCCAGACTCGCCAGCAGGCACATCCCCGCCCGCCGTGCCCAACCGCGCCCAACGCTGCTTGCTGTGTGAAGCGCAACCATCACCGGGCAGGACGCCGGGAACGACGCTCGTTGAGTTGCAAACGGCGTACGGCCAGGCAGAGCCAGAGCCCGAAAAGCACGAGCACGGGCGGATTGTAAAACACGAAATCAAATGAAGCGTGCCCCAACGCCAGCAGGGCCGCCAGCAGCAGGCCGGCTTCAATCGGGCCGGCGTTGAAGCGAAAACGCAGCACCTGCCAGCCCCACCAACTCAGCATCAACAGCAAGGGCAGGATCCCGACCAGGCCGAACTCAATCGGGATCTGCAGCCAGTCGGTGTGCGCGTAATCGAAAAACGAGCGCGCCCGGCTGGTTTCGCCGTCGATCCACAGCGAGTCGGCGTTGCGCTGGTATTCCGGGAAGGCGTAGCGAAAGCCGTTGGGCCCCCACCCCAGCACGGGCCGCTCGGTCGCCATGGATGCAGAAACTTTGATCACTTCAAAGCGAGCTTCGCCGCCGGGGTCCTTCAGTGCGCTGACCAGGCTGGCGGCCTCCGTCTCGAGTTGGGAGGTATCGCGGCTGAAAAAGAAAGTGACTGCGGCGGCTCCGGCCAGAGTAGCCCCGCCCAGCAGCAGCCCCAGGCGCAGGCGTTCGGACGGTCCGGCCTGGCGCAATCGCCAAAGCGCGCTCAGCGCAAAGCCGACCAGCAGCAGCCCCCCGAAAAGCAACGCGGCGCGGCTGACCGTGCCGACCAATCCGGCGGTGATGATCGCCGCGGCCGCGATCGTCAGGACCAACCCCACCAGGCTGCGCCATCCCCGCGAAACATCCCGCGCCAGAGCCAGGGTCAGACCCAGCGCCACGGCCAGGTGCAGGTACAAAAACATGCCGGCGGCATTGGCGTTCACGAACGTGCCGAAGGGATTCAGATTTGGCCCAACGGGCAGAAAGCCGAGGATCCATTGTGGGTGATTGGCCTGCTGAACGAAGGCCAGCACGGCGAAGACCGCGGCGTTTCCCACCGCCAGCGCCAACAGCCACGAAGTCATACGCCGGCGCACCAGCGCCACCCAAAAGACGCAGACAATCAGGAACGGACCCGACCACTGGACGAGCGTGCGCAGGCCGTTGTGCGCCCCGTAAGGCGCCTTGACTGAGGAGGGCAGCCAACCGGTGGACTCCACCGAAACAAGCCACCAGCGCAGTCCGTCACTGTGGAAAACCGCCCAGTGGTTGGACAGCGAGAGCATCACGTAAAACAAAAAGCCCAGCCCCAGCCAGAAGATGGGGAAACGCAGCAACCGGCCCAGATTGCGCATCGGGTTGAGGTGCCAGTGGCGCTCCTTCTTGCCCCCGGGCAGGGGCAGGATCAACAGCAGCAGGCCCGCCGTGCCCAGGCCGAGGTTGACCCACTCCGACCACTGGCTGATGCCCCCCACATTCCAGGCCGGAAAGACAATGCATCCAACCAGCACCGGCAGGAGCAGGCGCTCGCGCAAGGTCAGCGAGACATCCGGGGGCGCACGGTGAGGCTGTGGCATCGTCGTCAGGGGGCGTTCTTGCGCTTGTGCGGTCGCGGCGGCCTAGGAGGCGTCCGCCTCGACCGCGTTGGGCCGACGGCGCAGTTCCCGGATCTTGATGTAGATCTGGAAGAAGTAATAGGCCTTGAAGAGGCTGAACTGGAAGCCGGTCCAGCCGTCGAGAAAGCCGCGTTTGAGCAGGTAGTTCACCACAAAGTAAAACGGACCAAACCAGATGCTATTGAGCAGACGGTACTTGGTGCGCTGGCGAAAGGTCAGCTCGGCCCACTTCTCGTCCTTATGCTCCAGCAGGTGCTGGTAGCGGTGCGCCTCCCAGGTCGAGTAGCTGTTGTGTCGGGCGATCAGGGCCTCAAGGTCCTTTTGATCGTGGTGGATAATGCGGGCGCCGATTTCACCGACGGAGCCCTCTACGATGACGTGTTCGTGCACCTCCATGTCGCACTGGGTCCATCGATTGTCGGGGATGAACTCGTACTGGCCCCGGCCCACGCGCAGCAGCGCCAGTTTGCGCATCGGCACCCCGTAGCGCTGAAGCCGTCCCATGAAATAATTGTCGTAGGCCAGCCAGAAACCGTTGTGCGCGGTCTCGGGCAAGGTTTTTTCCAGTTCGGCACGGAACTCCGGCGTAACGAACTCGTCGGCGTCGAGAAAGATCACCCAGGGCGTTTGAAACTCAAAGGTGCGCAGGACCCAGTTGCGCTTTTTGGGGAACTGCCCGTCCCACTCGAATTGCAGGACGGTGGCGCCGTGACGCTCGGCGATGGCCAGCGTCTGGTCGGTGCTGCCCGAGTCGGCCACCACGCAGCGGCAAAAGCCCTCCAAACGACGGAGGCAGGTGTCGATGTTTTTCTCCTCGTTCTTGCAGGGAATGACCGCGGTAAGCTGGTCCAGCAATGGCATGTCAGCGAAGTCTCCAGGATGTCGACAGGCAGTTTCCGGAAGGATTCCGGAAAAAACGTGGGCGACGCTAGCCGGGCGACGGCAGGCGTACCAGCCCGGAATTCCGCGGGCCGTTCAGCCGCTCAATCGAGGTCTGTACCCCAATCGAATTGCAGCGAGACCGTCTGCGCCGACGCCTCGCGCGGACTCGCCCACTCTGCCGCATGAAAGACAAGATCGTCAGCAATGGGCGAGGCGACCAGCTGCAGCAGCAAGGGATCGGTGACAGCAGCTGCGTCGAGGGGGCCGAGGTCCGCTTTGCCAGGAAGCGAGACCGTGCGTGGGGCCTCCGGCAGGATGGGTGACTCCAGTGCGGGCGCGTTTTCCAGCAGCATCAAGGGATGCATGGGAGGCACCAGCGGAAAGCCCATCGAGCAGCCGCCCGCCAAAGCGGCGACAGCAAGGCCCAGGGGCAGGACACACAAACGAAGCAGGGGGGATTTCATCAGTTCGGGAAAGCGACCCGGAATGTATCCTTATGCAACATCCCGCAAGTCGGTCTGGCAAACCCTAATCCGCGGCGGTGGCGGGGGCTTCGGCGGCCGGCTTTGCGGGCGAATCCGTCGGATATGGGGTCTCGCCTTCGGTCCGCGCGATGACGACGGCGCCCACGCTGTCGGAATAGATGTTCACCGCCGTGCGGCACATATCCAGGATACGGTCCACCACCCAGACGATGGCGATGTACTCCACGTTGAGCCCGAGCGCCTCCATGATGACCACGATCGCCACCAGGCTGGCCGATGGGATCCCCGCGACACCCACCGAGGTGAGCAAGGCCAGCAACACCACCGTCAGTTGCTCGGTCACGCCAAAGGCCATAGAGGGGTCGAGCACGGCTTGAAACTGGGCCACGAAAATCACCACCACGCATTCGTAGAGCGCGGTGCCGTCCATGTTCACGGTCGCGCCTAGCGGCAGGGAAAAGCTCGAAACGCGCCGCGAAACCTTGGCGTTGTCCCGCACGCATTCCAAGGTGACCGGCAGGGTCGACACCGAGGAAGCGGTCGAAAACGCCGTCAGCAGCGCCGAGCCCATCCCCCGCAGGTGAGCGAGCGGGTTGACCCGGCCGATCACGAGCAGCAGCAGCGAAAGCGTGATGAAGAGGTGGAAGCCCAGGGCCAGCCCGACCGTCGCGGTGAACTTGGCCAGCGGCACGAAGAGGTCCCAGCCGGTTTCCACCAGCTTGGGCGTGACCAGCCCGAAGACCCCGATCGGCGCGAAACGGATGACGAAGTCGGCCATCTTGATCATGACCGCGTAGGCGCTGTCCCAAAAGGCTTGCTGGGTCTCGCGCGGGCGGCCCGTCAGCCGCGTCACGAAATAACCAAACAGCAGCGAGAAAACGATGACGCCCAGCAGGCTGCTGTTGTCCGTCGCCGCGTCGAAGACGTTGGTCGGGACCATGCGCAGGAGCACGTCCACAAAATCGCCGGTGGTGCGGCCCTCGGCCTTCTCGAGAATTTCCTCGGGATTGCCCTGCTGGGCCAGCATGCGCTCAGCCGTTTCCGCGCTGACCTCCCCCGGGCGTATGAGATTGACCATGATCAAGCCGGTGGCGACGGCCAGCAGCCCCGAGGCAAAATAGTAAGCGAAAACCTTCGCCCCGAGACGCCCGAACTTTTTCTCCGCGCCCAGCCCAATGACCGCCGAAATGACCGCGCTCACGATCAGCGGCACCACGATCATCTTCAGCGCGTTGAGGAAAAACGTCCCCACGAACTGGCACAGGCCCACCAGATTACGGCCGAAGTCGCTGTCCTGCAGCCCACCTGAACGAAGGATGACGGTCGTCAGGATCGCCGCGGCCAGGGCGGCGAAAATCTGCCAGTGCAGCTTCCACTTCAACGGGTTCATCGGCACGGGCGGGTTACGCAGTCGACGCAACGAGACCCTCCAGCTCGTCCAGGGTCAGTGCTTCAAAAGAATCCACGATACGGTCGGCGGCAGTGAGCGCGTCGCGCGGTTTGCTGGTGGTGACGGCGACTGCCTTCATCCCGCCTGCCTTGGCTGCTTGCAGGCCCACGGGCATGTCCTCGAAGACGATGCAGCAGGTGGGCTCACGTTGAATCGCGGCGGCACCTTTCAAAAACACTTCCGGGTCGGGCTTGCCCTGGCTGACATCCTCGGCGGCCACGATGGCGTCGAAAATGCCGTCGAGCCCAAGCAGGTCGAGGATGGTCTCGATGTTGACCCGCGGCGTGGAGGAGCCGACCGCCCGCGGGACGCCCGCCTCGCGCAAGCCTTCCAGCAACGCTTTCACGCCCGGCAGCGGCTGGATGCCTTCAGCCTTCAGGATTTCGCGGTAGAGCCACTCCTTGCGCTCGCCCAGACGCGCGATCTCCGCTGGCTCGCTGGCCCAGCCCAGGATGTTGGGGATGATCCAGGTGTTTTTGCGACCAAAGCCTTGGTGGAAATGGTCCGGCGGCAGCTTCAGGCTCTCCTCGCGCGCCAGCTGCTCCCAACTGAGTTCGTGCTGGCGGGAGGAATCAATAATGACCCCGTCCCAATCAAAGAGTGCCCCCCAACGCATTCGGGTTAGGACAGGCGGGCCGCGGACGCGAAGCAAGGTCGAAGTGGCCCGCGCACTTTTCCGTTGTCAGGGGCGGGCCGAGGCAGGAAGGTGCGGGTTTTCAGTCTATCGATGATCGTACAGCCCCGTATCCGCGGATTCATCTGCATCACCGCCCACCCCACCGGCTGCGCCGCCCACGTCGCCAGCGAAATCGCCACGGTCCAAAGCAAGGGTGCCTTTGCGGGTGCCAAGAACGTTTTGGTGGTCGGGAGTTCGACCGGGTACGGGCTTTCGTCGCGCATCGCCGCGGCCTTTGGCGCGGGCGCGGCCACGACCGGGGTCTTTTTCGAGCGCCCTTCGGACAAGGGCCGACCCGCTTCGGCAGGCTGGTACAACGCCGTGGCCTTTGAGGCCGAGGCGCGCAAGGCTGGGCTGTTTTCCCGCAGCCTCAACGGCGACGCCTTTGCCGACGAGGTGAAGGCGCAAACGCTGGAGGCTGTGCGACAGATGCCCGGCAAGATCGATCTGGTCATTTACAGCCTGGCGGCTCCGCGGCGCACGGACCCAAAGACGGGCGAGAATTACCGCGCCACGTTGAAGCCCATCGGCCAGGGCTTCACCAGCAAGAGCCTGGACACGGACAAGCACCGCGTCGAAGCGGTCAGCCTGGAGGCGGCGTCCGAGGCCGACATCGCCGGTACGGTCAAGGTGATGGGCGGCGAAGACTGGGCGCTGTGGATGGACGCACTGGCCGGCGCCGACCTGCTGGCCGAAGGTGCGCGCAGCATCGCCTATTCGTACATCGGACCCGAACTGACCTACCCCATCTACTGGGACGGTACCATTGGCCAGGCCAAGAAACACCTGGACCAGACGCGGGCGGCAATTGACGGCAAGCTGGCCCCCCTCGGCGGCAAAGCGTACGTGTCAGTCAACAAGGCGGTCGTGACCCAAGCCAGCAGCGCCATTCCGGTTGTGCCGCTGTACCTGAGCATTCTCAAAAAGGTGCTCCAGGAACGTGGCCAGGAGGAAGGCTGCATTGAGCAGATCGACCGGCTCTTTCGCGACCGCCTGACCCTGGAACAGCCCCCGCTCGACGACGCCGGACGCCTGCGCGTGGACGACTACGAGATGCAGCCCGAGGTGCAGGAGGCCATCCAGGCCATCTGGCCCACCGTTGAGACGGAGAACCTTCAAACGCTGACCGATTACGCCGGCTACCAGGAGGACTTTCTGAAGCTCTTCGGCTTCAACTGGGAGGGCGTCGATTACGGTGCCGACGTCGAGGTGGACCTGCGTTTGCCGGAAGCCTAACCGCCGTCACCACCGCCGCGCGTCTGCACGGTGATGTTGTCCAGGCCGCATTTGCGGCACTCGTCCATGATGTAGGCGACGTCTCTCCAAGGCGCTTCCTCGTCGGCTTGGACGAGCACGGGCTCATCGGGTTGGAGTTGGCTGGCCGTCTTGAGCAGGTCCGCCAGGTCGGCGCGCGTCACCTCTTCGCCGTTGTAGTAGAAATTGCCCTCGGCGTCGACGCCGACCACGAGCCGCTCGACCTGTTCGCTCTCGCCGGCGCTTTCAACCGCGGGAGGGGTGATGGCGAGCACAGTTTGCGTGCGAAACTCCATCATGATGAGGAAGAAAAAGATCAGCACGACAAGCACGTCGACCAAAGGGACGATGTTGATCTCGTTGCGGCGACGTCTGCGCGGGGTCGTACGCATACTCAAGGCAAGGTCTGAATTGGCTGCATTAGATCTGGGCGGTCGCCGGGGCACCATCGGCCTCGTCGGCGGCAGTCGGCTTCGGTGCCGGAGATTGCGTGCCCAGGGTCACCGGGGCGACGGCCGAAGCGGGCGCAGTGGTGGGCGTTTCAGCCATCTGCGAAAGCGGCTTGCCCGTCTGCGGGCACAGGTCCATCAGGCGCTGTACACCGACTTCGATCTGTGCGGACAACAGGTCGATGCGGCGACCCAGGAAGTTGTTACCAACCAGCGCCGGGATGGCCACGGCGAGACCGGCCATGGTCGTGAAAAGCGCCCCCTTCAGGCCGTTGAGAAAGCGGCCCGTGTCGGGCAGGCCCGTTTGCGTCGAAATCGAGCCGAAGACTTCGGTCAGGCCGATGATCGTGCCGAGCAAACCCAGCAGGGGCGCGCCCGCCACCACAATCTCCAGCACGAAGAGGCCGCGCTCCAGCCGGGTCACCTCCAGGCCGGCAAACGCCTTCAGGGCTTCCGGGTCGGGATTGTTGCGCCGGTAAAACGCCACGATGCGCCCGCCCACCGTGTTCAAATCCTCGGGCGAATCACAGAGCCGACCGTCGACGAAGCGGTTGACCAATTCGCGAGGAATCACGTTTTGCTGACGAAGTGTCAGCACGCGTTCAACAACGATGAAGACGGTCAGCAGCGAGCAAATGCCCAGCAGTGAGTAGATAACGATGCGGGCGATCTCGAAGGCTTCCATAAGCGGGTTGGGGGGGTTGTCGCGCGGCAGGCTCGGTGGCTCGTATTTAAGCTACCGCACGAGCGACGACGCAAGCGCCGTGCCGAGATCGGCGCAAAGATCCTCCGGGTGCTCAATCCCGGCTGAAACCCGCACCAGCCCCTCGGTGATGCCAGCGGCGTGCTTGGCCTCGGGCGGCATCGCCAGGTGGCTCATCGACCACGGCTGCTCAATCAGCGATTCCACGCCACCCAGACTGACCGAAAGGTGAAACAGCTTCAATGCGCGAAAAAAGCGGTCCAAGTCGACGACTTTCGGGTCGACCTCGAACGACAGCATGCCGCCAAAGCCAGTTTGCTGTCGCTGAGCCAGGGCGTGGCCGGGATGCTCCTCGAGTCCGGGGTACAGCACGCGGGTGACCTCGGAGCGGCTCTTCAAAAACTCGGCCAGCGCGTGGGCGTTGCGTTCGTGGGACTGCAGGCGGGCGGGCAGCGTCTTCACGCCGCGCAGTACAAGCCAGGCGTCGAAAGGCGAGCAACTCGTACCGAGGCAATTCGCGAGCCAGCCCAGGCGTTCGGCCAGTTCGCGCGTGCGGGCAATGGCCGCGCCGCCCACCACGTCGCTGTGCCCGTTCAAGTACTTCGTGGTCGCATGTACCGAGACATCCACCCCGAGGTTCAACGGGCGTTGCCGCAGCGGCGTCAGAAAAGTGTTGTCGATAGCGGTCAGCGCATCGTGCGTCCGGGCGGCCTTCACGACGGCGGCAATATCGACGATGTTGAGCAGTGGGTTGGTCGGCGTCTCCAGCCAGACGAGTTTGGTAGCGGGCCGGAAGGCATCGTGCAGCGCATCGGCGTCGCAGAGGTCGACGAAGGAAAACTCCAGACCCAGGCGCGGGAGCAACTGCGAGAAGAGCCGGTGGGAGCCGCCGTAAATCTCATGGCCGGCAATCACGTGGTCACCCGCCGACAAGAGCAGGAGAACGGTGGCGATCGCGCTCATCCCGCTGGAGGTCGCAATGCCTCCAGCCCCACCCTCCAGCGCGACGAGGTTGTCGATCAGGGCCTGGCGCGTGGGGTTGCCTGAGCGCGTGTAATCAAACGCAGGCGGCTCCCCCAGCCCGTCGAAGTAAAACGTCGAACTGGGATAGATCGGCGTGGTGACCGAATTCCACTGGGTATCCAGGTAAACCCCTTCGTGCACGGCCCGCGTCTCGGGCCGCCATGGCTGATCGTCGCTGCGACTCACGGGCCGTTTCAATCAGTCGACGTAGGGCAGCTGCGTGGCAACCCGGTCGACGTCTTCAGCGCCTTCGAGCAGCTCGGCCAGCGGATCCCAGGAGCCGCCAAGCAGGCTCTGCCGCGCGGAGTCCGGCAGGACGCAGGGATAGGCAGTTGCACCCGCGCGCACCTCCATCGCTTCGAGGTCGATGGTGATTTCCAGTGACGGGTCGGCTTCAACGGCGTCGCTCAAGGCGCGGCGGTCTTCCGCGGCCAGCACCACGCACGGCATGCCCAGGGTGGTCGAGTTGCCAAAGAAAATTTCGGCGAAGCTCTCAGCCACGACCGCCCGAAAACCGTAGCGGTAGAGCGATTGCGGCGCGTGCTCGCGCGAGGAACCGCAACCGAAATTCGAACCGGTGACCAGAATGCTGGCGCCGCGAAACCGCCCATCGTTGAGCACGTGGGCGCGCTCCTTGCCGTTTTCGCCGAAGCGCTCGTCGTAGAAGGCCAGCGGACCCAGCTCATCGAAGGTGAGCACCTTCATGAAACGCGCCGGGATGATCCGGTCGGTGTCGATGTCGTTGCCGGGCAGGGACACGCCCCGCCCGGTCACCTGGGAGATTTTTTCGAGTGGCATGATAGATGAAGGTTTACCTTGTTTGAAGGCCAGGCGGGTTAAAGCCGTTTTTGCAGCGTTGCCGAATTTCGGCGGGCATGAAAGACCGCGAAAACTCGGAGCGAATCTGTGTCGATACGAAACACAATAAAGTAGGGAAATTGTTTCAGAGGGGCGAAGCGCAGCCCTTGGAATCGAATGCGGAAGCTCGTCGGGGATGCTGTAATGGACTCCAAAGCCTCATCCAATCGTTTCAGGAAAGCCTTCGCGGTCTCTGTGGATGCATTCATTCGGTACCAGCGGTAGGCATCCTCTAAGTCGAGAGCCGCTTCTGGGAGCAGGATCAGATCACTTGACATCAGTCCTCAGTCAGTCGGGCCCGAACCTCCTTCCAGCTCAGATCGCCTTTGCCGTCTCGCTTGGCGTGGGCGTCCAGACGGCGTGCAAGTTCGGCCTTTTGCTCCGATGCCAAAGGATTGTTGATGACCGTCTCTGAAATCGAATCCCAAAGAGACGCCACTAACTCAAGCCGGTCTTCAATCGGCCAGTTCAAGGCTTGAGCCACCGAATCCTGTTTCTGAATCATCGGACTGCTTTAGAGGGTTTCTCTCACACTCACACCCCGGCGGCGGCCACGGGGCTGACGCCAAAGACCTCGCGAGCGTCGGCGATGGTACCGGTGACGGCGGCGGCTACCACCATGACCGGCGACATCAGCACGGTGCGGCCGGTCGGGCTGCCCTGACGTCCCTTGAAGTTGCGGTTGCTGGAACTGGCGCAAAGCTGGTCGCCAATGAGCTTGTCGGGGTTCATGGCCAGACACATCGAGCAGCCGGCGCCCCGCCATTCGAAGCCCGCCTCGATGAAGATTTTGTCCAGCCCCTCTTTCTCGGCCTGCAGGGCGGTGATTTGCGAGCCCGGCACGCAGATGGCCTGGATACCCTCGGCGACCTTGCGTCCATCGAGATATTTGGCGGCTTCGCGCAGATCGCTGATGCGCCCGTTGGTGCAGGAACCCAGAAAAGCGACGTTGATCGGCGTGCCCTTGATGGGGCGGTCCGCCTCCAGGTGCATGTGCGCATAAGCCTCTTGGGCGGTGGCACGATCCTTTTCGGGCAGGTCTTCGATGCGCGGCATGTCCTCGTCGATGAAGATGGCCTGGCCCGGGTTGATGCCCCAGGTGACGGTCGGACGGATTTCGCTGGCGTCGAACTCGACCACGTCGTCGTAGTGACAACCTGCATCGGAGGCAACCGCTCGCCAGCGCTCCACGGCGGCATCCCAGGCGTCGTCCTTGGGCGAATAGGGCCGTCCCCGCAAATACGCGAAGGTCGTCTCGTCGGGGTTGACATAGCCGCAGCGCGCACCGCCCTCGATGGACATGTTGCAGACGGTCATGCGCTCTTCCATGTTGAAGTTGTCGAAGACCTCGCCGCCGTACTCATAGGCGTAGCCCAGGCCGCCTTTCACGCCGAGTTTGCGGATGATGTGCAGGATAACGTCCTTGGCGTAGACGCCGGGGGCCAGCTTGCCGTTCACGTTGATGCGGCGGACCTTCAGCTTGTTCAACGCCATGGTTTGCGTGGCGAGAACGTCGCGCACCTGACTTGTGCCAATTCCGAAGGCAATTGCCCCAAAAGCCCCGTGGGTGGCGGTGTGGCTGTCGCCGCAGGCAATCGTCGAACCCGGCTGGGTGATGCCTTGCTCGGGGCCGACCATGTGAACGATGCCCTGCTTGCCCGTGGACAGATCGAAGAAGGTGATGCCGTGCTCCTGACAGTTCGCGCGCAGGGCCTTGATCATGGCGTCGGCCAACTGGTCGGTGAAGGGCTCGACGCGCTCGTGCGTGGGCACAATATGATCCACCGTGGCGAACGTGCGCTGCGGAAAACGCACCTTCAGTGCGCGGTCGCGCAGCATGCCGAAGGCCTGCGGGCTGGTCACCTCGTGAATGAGGTGTGTGCCGATGAAGAGCTGCGTCTGGCCGCTGGAGAGCGTGCGAACAGTGTGCGCCTCCCAGACTTTTTCATAAAGATTCTTGGGCATGTTGGAATGTGTTGTAGCGCATTAGCTTACCTGAGCGTACCGAAGGGTCAAGGGTTCTGGACCGCCCGCGGCGTCGGCTCACGCAGGACCGCGACGCCGGATTGGGTGCCTCGACAGAGGGCCTCCTGCGAAAAAAACCGGAAGGCCCGCGTGGGGGCCTCCCGGTTGAAAGGAGGGGTCGCAATCTCGGCGAGTCGTTCAACCCTGGCGACGGCCGAAGCGGCGACGCCAGAACAGCATGCCCAAGGCGCAAACACCGGCGATGGCAGCCACCGAGCCGGGCTCGGGCACGGTCGTCGACGCCGAAAAGGTGTCGAGCGCGGTGAAGTAGACCGGATTTGCGGCCGGGCCGGGATTGTCGATTTCGATGGAGCCGATGAGATCGCCGCCAAAGTCGCCCACTGCCGAGAAGGCCAGCGGATCGGCGCTGTTGTCCGCGGTGCCGGCAACGAAGACCGAGCCCAGCTCAGTCGTGTCGTCGACGCCGAAGAAGCGCACGGTCGAACCCGCACCCATGCCGATTTCCGCAATGGCGAAGGAAACTTCCTCGACGCCAATGTTGAAGTCGATGGTCGCGATGTCGTTATTGACGTCTTCGGGCGTGAGCGCCGAGGCCAGCGTGGAACCGAACTGACTTTCCACGCCGGAAATGCCCGCGCCACCGGCGTTGATGATCAGGTAGGCGCCGGGAAACGTGTTGTACGCCGCGCCGAGGACGCTGGCCTGACGAACGCCACCGGAGAAGGTCGCCTGGAGCGGACCGTCGGTCAGCGTGATGAATTCCGTGCCACTTGGAATGGCCGAGGCGTCATCGAAGTTGGTTGCTACAGTGAAGGCTTGAGCCGTGGAGACTCCAGCCGTAAGGAGGCCAAGCGCGACAAAGGCGCGCACACCATGAGAGGTGATTGAATACATGTAACCTTAATTGGGATTAGTGGTTCGGTGAGAATCCCAGAGAGTTCAGTCGCAGCGTCAGGAAACTTAAACAAATCAGAAGGACGCGTTCAACGCAGCCCAAAAATTCAGGTATTTACAAAGAACCTCGTTGTCTCGGCATCCGCCCCCATCTATCCGCGTGGACTTGCGAAGGTGGGATGCCTCGGCACCGGCCGGGAAGTCCGACAGTCTCGACCAGGGACGTGCGCCTACTCTTCGGGCACCGGCGCGAAAGCGTAGGTCGTTTGCAGGGAAGACGTTAGCTGGGCGACCTCCTCGGCTTCGGCGGGGTCGAGTTCCTGATCAGCCGATGGCAGTTGCAACAGGAGCAGCATGCGCCCGCCCTCGCCGTCTGGCTGGTAGACTTCCTGAACGTAGGTTGAATCGACCTGGCCGACGGCGGCACCGATCTGCACGGAAACGCCCTTCAGGCGCGTTGGGCCGAAGGTGCGGGTTATTTCGTCGCGTTTGACCTCAGGGCCGCCTTCGGAGGTGAAGCGCGAGGCCAGCATGCGGCCGAATTCCCCCGGACTGATTGCCTGCTCAAAGGCGTAGACAAAGACAATGCAGTTGGGCCCCTGCAGGATCCAAGAGGTCACGCCGGGCTGGGTGCTGTGTTGGAAAGCGTAGTTCGCCGGATAGTCGAAGCTGAGGCCCCGCGCGTCAAAGCGCCGGGTCGCGCCGACTTTCAGCTCAATTTCGGGATTGGTGAAGGTGCCGTTCAGCGTGATGGCCTCGCCCGGGTCGACCACGACGGTCTCGCCATCGACGGTCAGCACGTAGGACACGGGCGGTTCTTCGGCTTCGTCGGCTTGGCCGGCAACTGCGCCCAGACTCACGCAGCCCAACAGGAGCAATGAAACATCCCTCAAATGCATGGGGAGAGTCTTCCCAAGGCGGCGGTTCGCGTCAATCGGAGCTTTCGGGTGCGGCGGGCGGCTGCGTCCAGACCAGTCGCGGGTAGAGTATGGATAAACCGGCACTCTGCAGATTGCGCATGCCGGTGGTGCCAAAGTGACTGGCTGCGAAGAGAACCTTGGCCCCAAATTCGCGCGCCAAGGCGGCCCGAAAACCGATCAAAGCGGCGTGCACGCCGCGGCCGCGGTAGGCCGGCAGCGTGGCCGCCGTGGCCAGGTAGCCGAAATCACCCTCCTGGTACAGCACCGCGACGCCTACCGGGAGCGTTTTGATTCGCGCAAGCACCAGGGTTTGCTCGGGCAGGTCGAGCCAGCGGGACAGATTCTGCCGCGCTTGCTCGCGGTCGGTTTCGATCTGAAAGGCATCGAGGTAAGTCCGAATGAACGGGTCGAGCGAATCGGCGTCGACGATCTGAATCTTCAGGCCGTTGGGCACGGGCGGCGGGCCGATGCCGGTGATGGCGCAGCCCAGCGCGCAGTGGGTGCACCGGTAGTTCAGCCCGCTCTCGACCAGCGCCTGCTTGTCGGCGTCGTCGAGGTACGTCGCAGCGATTTCGAAACGCGGGCTGAGATTGAATTCGCGGTACCACTGCACGGCGAATCCAAAGGCCTGCGGATCGTAGCCGTGCGCGGTGTTGGCCAAGGCCCAGTCTGGCGCGCGGGTCATGCGAAAGGCGCGGATGCCGCCGAAGTTACGGTGCTCGAACAGCGGCGAATCGCCCTGGCGCACGCAACCGAGGCGCTGGCGGATGTAATCGAACTGGATCGTCTCGAAGGCGGCGATGCGGTCCGCAGTCGTCGAAAGGGACATGGTGCCAAAATGGGGTTGCGAATCTGCCGCGAGCTCAGGCCAGGATCGTCGGACCGCCGGAAAGATCTTGGCCCGTCCGGAGGCGTCTGGGCGGAGCCAACGCTCGGTCATGTCGCCCCCACCGATGCGCGGATTCCCGGATGCCTCCTGCAATCACGGTCGAATCCGGCGTCAGTTTCCCTAACCTTCCTGACAGCATTAACTTAGGGTCCTACACTCCGGCGCGCGCCAACGAAAGAAAAAAGCGCCCCTGGCTCAGGGGCGCTTGTGGTAAAGCTGGTTGGACGTTTGGGCGATTCGCCGGGGCCAGCGGCCTAGTGGTCGTCTTCCTGAATCAGCGTCGGGTGTGGCAGCAGGTCAAGGTAATCGTTGACCGAGCCGCCATCCAGGCAGCACTGCACGATCTTGTGGCCGAGTTCCATCAGGTCCGGGCCGAGGAACTGTTTGAGCTCGCGCACAAAGAACTCCCGCAGGATGGCCGCGCCCTGGTCGTAGGCTTCCTCGCCGACTTCAGGCTGCAAATCCACCGAGAAGAACCAACTGCCGATCACGCGACCTTCCACGAGGATGGAGCTGGGCGTCCAACCCAGGAGCGGGCAGCGGCACTCGCCGACCTGCTCACGGGTGAAGTTCGGGCCGCCGCGGCGTGCCAGCACCTCGCGGGTGATCCACTGCGGCATGAAGCTGACTTTCCAGGCACCGATGTGCTGGTTGGGCGTGAGGATGTAGCGGACCTTTGGCGTGTCCTCGATCTGGCGCAGCAGCAGGTTGGCCTGGTCCACGCGGCGACCGGTGGCGAAGGGCCAGTAGGAACCCACGCCCTCGCTGGTCATGCCTTCGGAATCGGTGATGGACGGGTTAGCGTGACCGCGCGGGGCGACCAGACGCCAGAGCCAGGCCAGCGCCGGCGGCAACAGGTGGAACATCCCCAGGATGCCGTAAGTGGGCTTTTCCCGCGTGCAGGGAGGGCAGCGCACCCCGAAGGATCGCACGTCGACGTCGATTTTGCCGTGGTGCACATTCGGCATGGCGTCACGCGGAACGACGACGCGTGGGTTCGGGCAGGGCACGCCGGGTTCGTCGTGGATGTGCTCCCAAATCAGGGCGGTGCTGCCGGGCTGCGCGTCGATGTTGAGGAAGAGCAGCGGCTTGGTTGGACGCAGGGTGATGCGCTCCAAATGCGGGTCGGTGCCGTAGTCCTCGATGTGGTTGACGCGGACAAACCAGGCATCCTCGGCATCCATCAGGCCGAGCTTGCCGTTACCACGGTTAAAGGACGGGTGGCACAGCGCCATGTCGTCGGTGACCGGGTTGATGCTGCAGCTTTGCGGCAACGTGATGTGGCGGGACTCGTGCGTTACGAGATTGGTTCCCAGAAGCAGCGATCCGTCGTGCTGACGGTGGACGTGCTCGAGCATCTCACTTTTGCCGCCGCCGCTGGCACCTTCATGCGAAATCACAATCCAGCGTTCGTAAGGGGTCACGACCTTGGCGGTGGAGCAGTGCATGGTGACCCACTCCTGCTTTTCGCCGATGGTCAGCAACACGCCGTAAATGCCCTTTTTGGCGCTGGGGCCCGGATACAAATTATAGCTGAAAAGCTCGTGCAGGCCATCGCGGCGGTTGTGCACCACGACCTGCTTGCCGTCGAGGTGGGTGTGGCGGAACGGCGGGGCCACGTAGATGACCGCCTTGGGGTCGAAGCCTTCCGGAATCTCGTCGGAGTGCAGCAGGCCCTGCAGCAAGGCCAGCCCAAGGGCGAAGAAGCCGGCGTTGGCCGGGGCGATGACGATGGCGTCGGTGCCCGTACCGGGCATCCCGGCCAGGAAGGCGAACATCGCCAGATCCTGGGTCTTGAGCCACTCGAAGGTTTCCTGGCGCATCTCGTCAAAAGGCTTGCCGAAGCGCTCCTTGAAGGTGGGTTTGTCGGTTGGCCGGTCGTCGCCGATGACCATGCAATTGGGGTCGCGGCGGCGCATGTACGGCTCCAGGTAATTGGCGGCCACGCCGTTTTTCACACGGCAGGCGCGTGCCTCGACCACCGAGCCCTTCCCGGGGACATCGTAGGCCACATCGTGCCAGCCGTCCGGTCCGGCATCGCGGACGGCCAGCTGAATCAACTCATCGACCGTGTTGGCCACGGTCACCGAGCGCGCATTCTCAAGGATGTCGCGAGCCTCTGCAGGCAGCGGATAATTAATCGGCAGGGTCGTAGTGAGGGACATAATTAGTATCTTTAATAATAACCGGTTGCAGAATTACCAGAAAAGAATCGTCCCGAAAGGGCGAGGTCAATGTAAAGTGGCCTCAAATTTCACGAATTTTTTTTCATGTTTCGAGGTCGGGAACTCAGGATACTTCGCTAGGAAACAAAAAAGGATTCTGCCTGGCAGTACATCCATAGGAGCATCCTCACTCAGCCGCCTTTCTTGGCCTGCTTGGCCCAGGAATCTTTGAGGGTGGCGGTGCGGTTGAAGACAGGGGCGCCCGGTTTGGAGTCCTGGCTGTCCGCGCAAAAGTAGCCCACCCGCTCGAACTGCACGCGGGCGCCGGGTTGGACGTCTTTGAGCGAGGGCTCGCAAAAGGCGGTGGCTGTCTTGAGCGAATCCGGATTGAGGCCCGAAATCCAGTCCGTGCCCTCGGGCACGTCGGCAGGGTTTTCGTTGAGGAAGAGGCGATCGTAGAGACGCGCCTTGGCTTGCAACGCGTGGCGCGCAGACACCCAGTGCAGCGTGCCCTTGACCTTGCGCCCGTCGGGCGCGTCGCCGCCGCGGGTGGCCGGATCGTAGGTGCAGCGGACTTCGGTGACGTGGCCGGCCTCATCCTTGAGCACGCCGGTGCAGGTAATGAAGTACGCGTAGCGCAGACGCACCTCGCGCCCCGGGGCCAGGCGAAAGAACTTCTTGGGCGCCTCTTCCATGAAGTCGTCGCGCTCGATGAAGAGTTCGCGCGAAAAGGGCACCTGACGCTGGCCGGCGGTAGGGTCCTCGGGGTTGTTGACCGCCTTGAGCCAATCCTCGCCGTCTTCGGGGTAGTTTTCGATGACGACCTTGAGCGGATTCAGCACGGCCATGACGCGCGGCGAGGTTTTGTTCAAATCCTCACGGATGCAGTGCTCGAGCAGGGCGAGGTCAGTCAGGCTGTTGAACTTGGTCACGCCGACACGCTCGCAGAGGTTGCGAATGGCTGCCGCGGTGACGCCTCGCCGCCGCAATCCGGACAAGGTGGGCATGCGCGGATCGTTCCAGCCGTCGACGTGGCCCTCCTCCACCAGGCGCCGCAGGTTGCGCTTGCTCATCATCGTGTAGGTGGGGATGAGCTTGGCGAATTCGGTTTGGCGCGGGCGAGCGGGCACGGGCAGGTGCTCGATGAACCAGTCGTAAAGCGGGCGGTGCACCTCGAACTCCAACGAGCAGAGCGAGTGCGTGACGTGCTCGATGGCGTCGCTCTGGCCGTGGGTGAAGTCGTAGGTCGGGTAGATGCACCACTGAGTGCCCGTGCGGTGGTGGGCCTGGTGCTTGATGCGGTACAGCGCCGGGTCGCGCAGGTGCATGTTGGGCGAGGCCATGTCGATTTTGGCCCGCAGCGTGCGCGCGCCGTCGGGAAACTCGCCGGCTTTCATCCGCGCCAGCAGATCGAGGTTTTCATCGACCGAACGATCGCGGAACGGGCTGGGCGTACCGGGAACGGTCGGCGTACCGCGATCGCGCTTGAAGTCTTCCGGGCTCTGGTCGCAGACGAAGGCCTTGCCCTCGCGAATGAGGTAAAGCGCCCACTCGTAGAGCTGCCCGAAGTAGTCGGAAGCGTAGTAGAGGTGCTCGCCCCAATCGAAGCCCAGCCAGCGGATGTCTTCCTGGATCGACTCGACGTACTCGACGTCCTCCTTCTCCGGGTTGGTGTCGTCGAAGCGCAGGTGGCAGCGCCCGCCGTACTCGCGAGCGAGGCCGAAGTTCAGGCAGATGGACTTGGCGTGGCCGATGTGCAGGTAGCCGTTGGGCTCGGGCGGGAAACGCGTGACCACCCCTTCGACGCGCCCCACCTTCAGGTCCTCGTCGATAATCTGCTTGATAAAATGCCTTGGCGCCTCGGGGGTGGCGTCCTCGTGCGCGGCGGTCTGAACTCCCTCACTCATGCAGCGCAATGCAAACAGAAGGGATCGCTGGGATCAAAGCGGGAATTTCAGGAACCGACAGGCACAGGGCAAGACCGGGCACAAAGATTGTTTCAGACAGGATAACCAGATAACCGTGTTCTGGTACGAACCGAGGGTCGCAAAGAGCGCCAAGATGAAGATGGCGGATGCGGTTCTGTCAGAGTCGGCCTGTTTCGCGTTGCAGGCTCCCTCGTGAGAAAGGTGTCTAGCACCTGCTCCGCGACCTTAAGTGTAAATTGTAATCGTGTTATCCTGTCCGGAAAAGTTCCGGCGCGCTCATCGGGATCATTACAATCCAAACCCGCTTGGCGACCTTCGATGCCTTTTATTCCAAACACGCGGGCGGAGCTACTCCACCGTAAGATCGAAGGGGACGAAGCGCTCCTGGTCTTCGAGTTTGACCTGGGCCCAGAGGCGGTAGTTGCCGGGCTTGGCAGTATTGAACGTAAACGCCATACGCGGGGCGGTGGCGTCGTGCTCGGCGCCGGTTTGCACGGGGTGTAGGTGCGCGTAACCTGCGCGGTCCTTATCGAAGGCGACCATGTGCGCGACCTCACCCATGATCGATTGGAGTTTGCCCGGGCCACCGTCGGGGCGGTCGATCTTGAGTTCGAGCGCGTTGTCGAACTCGCGGGGCAGTTGGCCCTGCGGCGCGGTGAGCGAAAAGCGATAGCCTTGGACTTCACCGACGGTTTGACGGGCGGACAAGCGAGCCGGGGTGCCTTCACCGGGGACCTCGATCCAGCTGTCGGCCACCACTTGGCGCTTGGTCAGCAGCGGCACGACCTCGGCAATGGCGCGGTAGCGGCCGCCTTCACGCGGGGTGAACTGAAAACTCCAGCTGCCGGAGCCACCCTGAGGCTCGGGATGAATGTGGTGGTAGTCGCCGAGGCTTTCGTCGAGCAGCAGGAGGTGGAGGCGCTCGGTGTGGACGATGGCCAGCTCGTGCGGCAGAAGAATCTGGCCGCCATCGGTGACGAGTTCGAGGGTGAAGTAAGCAGGTCGGCCCGGCTCGACTTTGGTTTCAGGGCGCAGGCGCAGCTCCACCGGAAAGCGCAGGCGCGTTAAATCCAGGAAAAGCGGTGGGGCGGACGAGGAGCAAACTTCCCCGCCGTCGACGGACTGGCCCACGCTCTCGTAGTGCAGGAATTCACAGTTTTGCTGCGGGATGTTGCGCAAGCCCACGTACGCGCCGGCAAAGCCCAGCGTGATCAGGCCGGTTTGCCACCATAAGCTCATGGCTGCACCTCCTCGCCCCGCACCAAGGCCAGCAGCTTGGAATCGGTCTCGGTGGACCACTGCGGCAGGAAGGCTGGATCGAACAAGCCCTCGGGCAGCGGCAGGTCGTAGCGGCCTTCGCGCAACAGGAACATGCTTTGGGAGTTGCGCTCGGCGTTGGTGATGTCGATACGGTGCGCGCGCAGGCGCGGTTGCCCGTCCTCGCCCCGGTCAACCACTCTGTAGTCGCGGGCGGCGATGGTTTTGACGAAGTTGCCTCGGCGGTCGAAAAACTCGGTGCGGGCAAAGCTCAAATCGCCCACCGGCAGGTGCATGCGCCGCTGGCCGAAGGCGCTGTTGTAGCGCATCTCGGGGTCGCCCCAGTTGCCGATGAGCACGTTGCACTCAACGCCTTCGACAAAGACCCGACCGCGGCCGCGTTGCCAGTCCCAGGGCTCCTTGTCGTCGTCGAGCATGTTTTCGTAGTGCCAGGGCGAATCGCCGATGGTGGCGCGGGCGGGCGGGCCCTCCAGTTGGCGTGTTTCCGCTTGACCGGGCCGCCAGGAAAAAATGTGCGGGGTTTTGCCCGCCTCCTGCACCGTGAGGGCAACCGTCCCCGGTCGGAGCGCGGTGGGCAGGACGCGAATCAGCCCGTAGACCTTGTCCGGGCGGTACTGATAGAGCATCAGGATTTCCCAACGCTCGATGCGCCCGTCGGCAAAAATCTCAAGCACCTCGTAACGCTCGCACTGCGAATCGACGACGAAGCGCTCCTCGAACTTCTCGATCAACCCAGGGGGCGCACCCTGGCCCGGGCGAAAGCCCAACGCTGGCAACGACAACCCGAGGCCGACGGCCAGCAAGAGCGCGAACTTCAGAAAATGGATTGGGGATAAACTCACGAGGATTCCATGGCCTGGATGAACTCCACAAACTCGGCGGAGCGCCACCGGCTGCCTGTCTTGCGAAAGCGGATCTTGCCGTTGGGGTCGAGCAGAACCGTCGACATAGTGTGGTCCAGGGTGCTGTTGACCGCCTTCACCCGGATGCCGAACTGCGCACAGAGGTCGCGGATGGCTTGCGGGTTGCCCGTGAGCAGGCGGAAGCGCTGCGGGTCGATGCCGCGAGCGTCGCCGTAGGCGCGCAGGATGCCGGGTGTATCGTAGTCCGGATCGAAGGTGAAGGTGACCTGTTGCACGCGCTCGTCCAAACCCGCTTCGGCCAACTCGTTTTGCAGGCGCACCATGCGGGTGGTCGCGGCTGGACACATGAGGGCGTCCTGGCAGCGGGTGAAGATGAAATTGAAGACGGTGTACTTGCCCTTGAGTTGCTCGTTGGTGAAAAGCTGCCCGCTCTGATCGTAGAGGGCGAACGGGGGCATGTACTCGCCGTTGGAACGGAAAACGCGCCGGCCGCGCTCGACGGTGTCGCGCCGCAGTTGCCGGTTGACACTGGCCGCCTGTTTTTGAGCCACGGGATCGGCGGGCCAAATCTGCTCAAGGAAGGGCGCGTTGCCCCCGACCAACTGGCCGCGAATGCGTTGGCCGGTCCAATCCAGCGCCAAGTCGCCCGAGCCCATGCGCGCAGTCAGCACTGCAGCGTCGTCAGTGCCGGTTTCCCTTAGCTGAGCCTTGCGGGATTCCCGATCGACGGCAACGACCTCGGCTTCAATCGTGCGGGCTGCAATCGTCGGCCGGCCAACAGTCGTAAGCGCCAGAGCGAGAACGCTTAAAAGCACGGTAAGGGGCTTGAACGTTAACATGCCGCGTAGTATAGCGGATTGAACTGAAGGCGCAACCGCTTCCGCCCCCGTTGCTATCGTCACCATGTCCCGCTCCATCGGCTACCGTCCCGGCCTCTTTTACACCTGTCTGCTGACGCTGGTTCCCACCGCGTTGCTGATCACCATGGGTGCGCATACCACGAGCATCCTGGCGGGGATGGCCTTCCGCGACTGGCCCTTTTCCAACGGCTCGATCAATCCGGAAGGCTGGCTGAGCGACCCGCACATGTTTGCCGAGCACAGTCATCGGCTGCTGGGGGCGCTGGTTGGTCTGTTGGCGATTGTCCTGGCCGTTTGGATACACCGCGTCGACGGGCGAGGTTGGGTGCGTTGGCTGGGCTGGAGCTTTTTGGGTTTGGTGATTGTGCAGGGGCTTTTGGGTGGTTTGCGGGTGCGCCTGGACCAACTCAATACCGGCAGCGCGACCAACATCGTGGCCGAGACCTTTTGCGTCGTCCATGCGATTGGCGCGCAGATCGTGGTGGCGCTGCTGGCCACGCTCATTCTGGTGCAGGCGTCGGCGTATGCGAAAGCCGGACGTTTGGAACGCGTGCCGGCACTGCGCGGGTTGCGTCTTTGGGGCGTGATCAGCTGCGGTCTGCTGCTGGCGCAGGTGGCCCTGGGTGCGGTCGTGCGCCACCTCGACGCAGGGCTCTCCATCCCTTACTTTCCACACGCCGCGCAGGATGGTTCGCTGATTCCGGATGTCTGGAACCAGTACATCGTGATGAATTTCCTGCACCGGGTCGGCGCGGTCGCCGTGAGCATTGCCCTGATTGGGTTCACCTGGAAGCTCAGCGTGAACCGGACGGTGCGGCCCATCCAACGCCTTGGGGCCTACCTCATCGCCTCGCTGCTGATCGTTCAAGTCGGCCTGGGAGCGTTGACGGTGTGGACGCTGATCAGCGCCTGGGTGGCCACGGCGCACCTTGTGGTGGGCGCAGCCTTGGTCAGCACGACGTGGTTATTGACATTTTCAAC
Organism: Opitutales bacterium; assembly: GCA_050331595.1. GTDB lineage: Bacteria > Verrucomicrobiota > Verrucomicrobiia > Opitutales > JBHJGM01 > JBHJGM01. Next base: position 198,026 of record JBHJGQ010000003.1, on the reverse strand, counting down.
CTTCGCCCTTCCGCTTCGCTCCGTCTCCCGCCCCGCGGTCTCGGAAACGGTGACCCCTGCGGCCTCTGACCGTGAGCTGGTCGAGATAGGCTAAAGCGGCCTGCCCATGTGACCCAACTGAACGTATCCTGCTGATTCATGTCCCCTTCCTTTCAGAGCCAAAGCACACCGGCCACAGCTGAGGCCAACGCGCAGGCAAAGTTGTCGGCGCTTGCCTCGGAACTCTGGGCGCTGACCAAACCGCGCTTGAGCCTGTTGGCCGTGATCACGGCGGTGGTCGGCTACCTGGCGGGGACGCCGTCGGCGGCGTTTGCACCTTTTTTGTGGATGCTGCTGGGCACCAGTCTGGCCGCCGGCGCCTGCGGCGCGCTCAACCAATGGCTGGAACGCGAACTGGACGCGCGGATGGCCCGCACCCGCACGCGGCCCCTGCCTTCGGGAGCGGTTTCGCCGGAGGTTGCGTTGGTCTTTGGCCTGCTGCTGGGGCTGTCGGGCGTGCTGCTGGTGGGCTGGGGAACGAACCTGCTGGCGGCAGGCCTGACGGCGGCGACCATCGCCTCGTACCTGTTGATTTACACGCCGCTGAAAACGCGTACACCTTGGGCGACGCTGGTGGGAGCTTTTCCGGGGGCGCTGCCACCCCTGATTGGCTGGGCCGCGGCGAACAACGCTCTGGGCGCACTGGGCTGGACGCTCTTTGGGATACTCTTTGCCTGGCAGGTGCCGCACTTCCTGGCCATTGCCTGGAATCACCGCAAGGATTACGCCAAAGCGAGCATGCCGATGGCCTCTGTGACGGATCCGTCGGGCCGGTCCTGCGCGGTGCTCTCGCTCGGCTTTACGGTGCTGCTGGTGGGGATCAGCCTGGTTCCGGTAATCCTCAGGCAAGCCTCCTGGCTGATCTACGCGCCGGCGGCCTTGTACGGCGGCTGGGTCTTCCTGCGCCCGGCCTGGGCCTTCTTCAAGGCGGACACCACGCAGCGTGACAAGCCGGCCAAGCGCCTCTTTCTGGCCTCCATCGCCTACCTGCCGCTGGTGCTCTTTGCCCTGGTTACCGACCGCTGGCTGGCACCGCTGATTCTCAGCTAAGCGGGCTCGATGGAGTACTGGCTGGAAGAACTGCACCCGGCGCTGAACGCGGGGCTCAACGCGGTGGCGACGGTGCTGTTGACGGCGGGCTTCCTCTTCATCTTGCGCAAACGCAAGGAGGCACACCAACGCTGCATGATGTCGGCCTTCGTTATCTCGGCGGTCTTTCTGGTCAGTTACGTGGCGCACAAAGCGCTGCGCCCGGCCTACGGTTTGACGGCCAACCGCGAGTTTGGCGGCGAAGGCGTGTGGGCGGCGGTGTATTACTTCATCCTGATCACGCACGTGATTCTGGCGATGGTGATCGTGCCTTTGGTATTACGCACAATCTACCTGGCCGTGAGATCGCGATTTGAAATCCATCGAAAATGGGCACGCATTACCTTCCCGATCTGGTACTACGTTTCCATTACCAGGGTACTGGTGTATTTTTTTCTCTATCAATGGTTTCCAAAGGCATGAGGGTGGGTTGACGAAGCCCGCGGTCGAGGGTATTCTGCGTTGTCCTTCGGGACAAACCCCCACCCCCCTTACCCCATGTTTCACCTGACCCGCCGGCTTGCCGGTCTCGTTTTTTTCTGTGCCCACCTCGGCGCAAGCGCTTTCGCTCAGTCCACTACGGACGCGCCCCTGAACGCCTTTTTGACGCGTTCGGCCTTTGACCCGGAGATCACTCTGTGGGCCCGCGCCGACTCCTACGCCGCGCATAACCTGGGCGTCGTTCATCCGGGGCAGACCGTCGAGCTGAACCTGTTTCTGAAGCACTTCGGTATCAGCTTCGAGGGCCAGTCCCACGTTACCTACAGCGTCGTGCTGAGCAGCCCGGACGGCACGCAACTACAGCGCGGCGACGACCTGACGGCGTTGCACCAGCCCATGAACGCCACGCGCACCTACATGACCGCAGCGGAGGTCGCCATCCTGCGCTTTGAGGCGGACTACGCTCCGGGAGTTTACCAAATCCGCGCTACCGTGAGGGACCACGTGCGCGACGCCTCGGTGACGGTCGGTGCCTACATTGAACTTGAGGCGCTGGACGCGGTGGCCTCGTTCGCCACTCCCGTGGAGTTTGAGCACTGGCTCACCCACTACTACCTCGACCCGACACCGGGCCGCGCGCTGAAAGGCTTTCTGGAGTCCGCGCAGCCCATGGGGGATTCGACCGTGCGCTCCTGGGCGCAGGTGATCTTCTTCGGCGAGGTCTTTGCGCACAACCGCTGGCTGCACCCGTACCTGACCGCTGCCTTCGCCGATGGGACGCCGACACAGCGGCAAAACATCGCCTTCATGCTGGGCTTGCTGCAGCATCGCGACGCGGATCTGTTCTCGCGCTTTTCCAGCCACGAGGCCGAGCTCTACCATGAAGCGCGCAACCTGCGCCTGCCGGACTCGACCGACGCCATCCACACCCCGGAAGCGCTGGAGATGCACTGGTTCCGCTTCTACGCCTCGGGCGACATGCTTGCGCTGCAGCCGATCGCTCAGCTGCTGGAGTACGCTGAATATGAGGGGACCTTACGAGACCTGGCCGACGTCGCCGACTCCCTCGACGATGCCCAGCGCGAGGCCGCGCTCAAAGACGTGCTGTTCCAAAGCGCGCGCTGGTCGCTGGCCGGAAACTGCATCGAACATCCGGCAGTGCATCGATTCTGCACCTACCTGGCCGACACGGGCCAGCTTTCGCCCGCCGCCAAAAGCGTGCTGGTGGACTTACTGCGCGCCGTGCGGCAGCAACTGGCCGCGGGCAATCCGCCGGTGTCTGCGACCGAGGGTTGAGTACGAGGCGCCGAGATCATTCCCCCAGGGATGACTCGCTGGCGGTAACGATCAGGACGCCCTTCATGCCGGCATCGTAATGACCGGGGAAGGTGCAAAGGAAGGGGTAGCGGCCGGGTTGAGCCGGTGCGGTGAACGTGACCGTAACCGTCTCGCCCGGCCCGGCCAGGGGGCTGGCAGCCAGCACGTAGTCGTCGTAGCCGGCCGGGATGTAGTCGGTTTCAATGGCGGTGCCCGCGGCCAGGTTGAACTCAAAGAGCTGGGAATCGTCGGCCACCAGCACGAAGTTGTGCGCCATCTGCTGGCGCGGCATGGAACCGACGTTTGTCAGCTTGAGAACAACCGGTACGCCGGCAGGGAGTTCGAAGGTATCGACAGTGTAGCCCCGCGCGTCGGTGCCATCAAGGGTCACCTGATGCACGCCGTTGGCACCGACCTGAACGACCGATGGCGTTCGGTCCGCTCCGGGCAAGGAATCACCGCCGTTGCAGCCTGCCACGAGCAGTGCCAACACCGCCGTCAGGAACACGCATTTCGCCGCGTTGCGAAAGGCCGTTGGCGTGGTGCCGCGCAGAGTGACGGGACGAGGAAAAATTGGTGCCATCATGATCTTGATTAAACCTATGGATGCACTTGACTGAAAAAGTCTACTACTTTGAACAAGTGCGACTTATGCTTTGACCCCTAAGGTCCGCTTTCGCACGGTGTGAGCTTGTTGTCCGTCCCCTTCGATTCCCGAGAATGCTGATTTTACGCAAGACAAAGGCGAGGCTGAGTCTGTGGATTCTGGCCGCCTGCGCACCCCTGTACCTGTTTTTGAGCGGTTGCCGGTTTGACCTGCCGCAATCCACCCTGGATCCAAAGGGCCCCGTCGCCCGCGAGCAGCTTGATCTGTTTATGGTGACGGTGTGGGTCAGCCTGTTTATTTTTGTTGTGGTCGGCGGCGTCCTGGCCTGGGCGGTCTGGCGCTACCGGTTCCGTCCGGGCGACGAGAACAAGCCACTGCCCAAGCAGGGTCACGGCAATCCGCTGATCGAGATCGGATTGATCGTGGCCTCGGTGCTGTTGCTGGTGATCATCGCCATCCCGACGCTGGATGCGATCTGGTACATCACCGAGTTGCCCGAGGATGCCGAGAACTATGAGGCATCGCTGCTGGGGGCGTGGTACTCACCGGCCGCTTCCGTGCATGAACAGGCCGAGCTGCTGGCGCTGGCCGACACCGCCGACGAGGACGACGTGCTCATCATCAAGGCCACCGGTTACCAGTGGTGGTGGAATTTCGAATACCCGCAACTGGGTATCAAAAGCTCGAACGAGTTTCTGATTCCGGTCGGCAAGGTGGTGCGCGTGGAGTTGCGCTCGGCCGACGTGATCCACTCGTTTTGGCTGCCGAAGCTCGCGGGCAAGATCGACATGATGCCGGGCCGTCTGAACTGGATGTGGATCCAGGCCGACGAAGCGGGGCATTACTACGGGCAGTGCGCGGAATTCTGCGGCGAGTCGCACGCGTACATGCTGTTCCGCTGCGACGCGGTGTCGGACACCGAATTTGCCGACTGGGTAGCGGGCTACCGCAAAGGCCAGGGTGCTCCGGGTGGCTTCCTCGCCGAGGCCACCGAGGACAATCCCCAACCCTCGAACTCGGACCATTGGCTGGCCTGGATTCGCGCGGTGCAAGCCGATCCGGAATCAATGAAAGGCGATCCTGTGCAGCACGGGGCCATGCTCTTTACCGGCAAAGCCGGCTGCACGACCTGCCACGCGATTCAGGGTTCGCCGTACCAGACCGTACAGGGTCCGGACCTCACGTACGTGTCCGCGCGCAAGACGATGGCCGCCGGTTTGCTGGACAACACCGAGCGCGGGCCTTCGACCGAGATCAAAGACGAATTTCTGCACGAGAATTTTTACCGCTGGATCCTCAACACCAATCAGGAATACCCAGTGCAGGTCGGCGAAACCAACGAAGGCGACCCCATCACCGAAGACGGTCTGCTGATCCTCGATTCGGAAACCGGCGAATACGTCGGGGCCGACGACGACATCAAACCGGGCAACCTGATGTTTTGGGGTGAGGGCAACTACGGCTCGATCCTCGCCCGCCTGAAAGCCGAAGGCGACCCGCTGACCACCAACGAGGTGGAAGCCCTGACCCAGTACCTGATGACCCTTCGCTGATTCCCAGAACCCGGAGATTTTTGCCATGGCCCAGACCGCCGACGTACCCGTACCCACCAAGTTTGACCTGCCGCCGATGAAGAGCGAAATCGGGCTGACGCGGCCCGACCGCTCCCGCGGATTGGTCGACTGGCTGACCACGGTCGACCACAAAAAGATCGGGATTCTCTACGGAGCTTTCGCCCTCTTTTACTTCCTGGTGGGCGGGGTCGAGGCGCTCTTGATCCGCACCCAGCTGGCCGTGCCCGAGAACGACTTCGTCTCGGCCATGATGTACAACCAGCTGTTCACGATGCACGGCACCACGATGATTTTCCTCGGGGTGATGCCGCTGTCGGCCGCGTTTTTCAACTACATCATGCCGCTGCAAATCGGTGCGCGCGACGTGGCTTTTCCGCGGCTGAACGCATTCAGCCTCTGGACGTTTGTGGCGGGCGGCTTGATCTTGAACCTGAGCTGGTTCTTGCAGTTTGCGCAGGTGGCTGGCTGGTGGACGCCGATTGACGGGCGCTGGGAAATCGTGCCGGCCGGCGGCTGGTTCGGCTATGTGCCCATCACCGCCGACGAGTACACGGGCATCGGCTCGGACTTCTGGGTGCTTGGCCTGCAGGTGCTGGGGGTGGCCTCGCTGGCGGCGTCGTTCAACTTTATCACGACCATCCTCAACATGCGCGCGCCGGGCATGACGATGATGCGCATGCCGGTCTTCACCTGGATGACGCTGATCACCTCGTTTCTGATCATCTTCGCGTTCCCGGCGATTACGATTGCGCTGATCGAGCTGATGTTCGACCGCACCTTCAACACGAATTTCTTCCGTGTGGAGCTGGGCGGTCAGCCCATTTTGTGGCAGCACCTGTTCTGGATTTTCGGACACCCGGAGGTGTACATCCTGATTCTGCCGGCCATGGGGATCGTCTCGGAGATCCTGCCGACGGGCTCACGCAAGCCCCTGTTCGGCTACCCGATCGTGATCTTTTCAGGCGCGGTGATCGGCTTTCTGGGCTTCGCGGTCTGGGCGCACCACATGTTTGCGACGGGCCTGGGCAAAATCGGCACGGCAGCCTTTTCGCTGCTGACGATGGCCATCGCGGTGCCCACGGGGGTCAAAATTTTCAACTGGATCGGCACGATCTGGGGCGGTCAGGTGCGCTTTACCGTGCCGATGTGCTACGCGCTGGGCTTCATCTGGATGTTCATGATGGGCGGCTTTTCGGGGATCATGCACTCGGCGGCGCCGGCGGACCTGCAACAGACCGATACGTACTTCGTCGTGGCGCACTTTCACTACGTACTGATCGGCGGGGTGTTGCTCGGGCTGATCGGCGGGCTGTACCACTGGATTCCGAAAATGTCGGGCCGCATGATGCACTAGAAGCTTGGGTACTGGAGCTTTTGGCTGATTTGCGTGGGCTTCAACGTGGCCTTTTTCCCGATGCACTGGCTGGGCTTGGCCGGGATGCCGCGACGCACGCACATCTATTTGGAGGAGACCGGATTTTTCTTGTGGAACCACGTCTCCACCATCGGCGCGTTCGTGCTGGGCATCGGGGTGTTGCTGGTCTTCATCGACGTGGCACGCACGCTGATCTCCGGCGAGAAATGCGAGGACGATCCGTGGGACGCGCGCACGCTGGAATGGGCGATCAGCTCGCCGCCGCCGGCTTACAATTTTGCCCGCACGCCGATCATTCCCGGCCGCGACGCCTGGTGGCTGCACAAGAAATTTGGGCAGCAGATCGAGTATGAGCCCGACGACGGGCACGGCATCCACATGCCAAGTCAGAGCTGGTTCCCGCTCTTTGCATCGACGGGGCTGTTCATCTTTGGCATGTCCTGGGCGTTCTTCGCGACAGGCTACTCCGGTGCCTTCTGGTTCGTGGCGGCAGGGCTGCTGCTGACGTTGGTATCCGTCTTTTTGTGGCTGTTAGAAGGCCCGGGCGGTTACCACCTGAGTGTGCCCAGCGAAACGCCCAAGCCCACCGTAGCCCCCTCCAGTGCCGGCAACGACTCCCAAGCCAAAGAGACCAGCCAAAGAGACCAAAGCGCCCGTGGGCGCGTGAGCCACGCCAACCGATTCACCCCACCCTTTGCTGACCTGAAACGATGACGACGATCGCCCACGCTGCCGACGAGCACGGACACGGCCACCACGAGGAAGCCACCTCGACCGGCATCCCTCACAAGAAATTGGCCATGTGGCTGTTTTTGGCGTCGGACTGCATGTTCTTCGGCACGCTGATCTCTACGCACCTGATTTACCGCAAGATTCTACCGGCCGGTTCGACCGAAGAAATCCTGCTGACCGAGCAAGGGCTGACGGTGACCGACATCTTCGACATCGAGCTGACGACCTTCTCGACGTTCATCCTGCTGATGAGTTCGTTCCTGATGGCGCTGGCGGTGTCGGCCATGCACAAGGGCGAGGTGAAGAGTTTTCGCCTGATGACGCTGGGCGTGATTTTCTTCGGGCTGATTTTCCTGGGCTGCCAGGTGTACGAGTTCACGCATTTTTACCACCTCGGGCTGACCTTAAGCGGGACGGTCTTTGGATCGACGTTTTATGTGCTCACGGGAACGCACGGCACGCACGTGGCGATCGGAATCCTGTGGCTCACGGCGCTGTATTTCTGGTCCTTCAGCGGCAAGATGACGACGGGCAACGCCATGGACGTGGAGATCGCCGGGCTGTACTGGCACTTTGTCGACATTGTGTGGATCATCATTTTCCCCGCTGTCTACCTCATCGAATACATCTGAGTCGACCCGCGCTTTTGCACCGCTTCGCCAACCCACCCGACTGCCCATGACGACGCTCGCCGACACACACCTGGACGCCGAACAGAAGCGTTACCACACCTTCATCAATCTCGGTTTCATCATGGCCGTGCTCACAAGCGTGGAGCTGGTCATCATCCTGTTGCCCTTCGACCCGGTGCTGATTCTGATCGGACTGGTCGGGCTCTCGATCGCAAAGTTCGTGGGCGTGGTGTTGTGGTTCATGCACATGATCTGGGACAAGCCGCTGATCGGCGTGCTCTTTTGCTTCGGGCTCGTCCTGGCCATGGGCACGGTGACCGCGCTGATGTTCATCTTCAGCCCGAAAGACATCGACCGGGAGGCCCTGAGCCAAGCTCCTGACTCGGCGCCGAGCGCGCACGTTGCTTGAGTCGCAGTCCCCGTTGCGCAAGGAAGGTTGCGCCGGGAGGCTGGGCGCGGGATAGTTGAGGTCACATGCCGCTCCCGCTTCACTGGCATACCGAACCTTTCCTGCTGCTGAGCCTGCTGGGGGCGGGCTGGGTCTTTGTCATGCTGATGGGGCCCTTGCGGCGGTTCTTCCGGAAGGCACCGGAAAAATTTCCCTGGGCGCCCGTAGGCCTGTTTCTGCTGGCGTTGGGCGGCTTGTATTTGAGCGTGGGCTCGCCGCTGGACCAGCTCGGTGAGGACTACCTTTTCAGCGCGCACATGGTGCAGCATATGTTGCTGATATACGCGCTGCCGCCGCTGTTCCTCGTGGCCCTGCCGCGCTGGCTGAACGACCCGCTCTTGTCTTGGGGACCCTTTCGCGCTTTGTGGCGGCGGCTGACGCATCCGGTCTTTGCCGGGGTGTTTTTCAGCCTGAGCTACAGCTTGTGGCATATCCCGATTTTATACGAAGCGGCACTGCACGACAAATGGCTGCACATCCTGGAGCACACGATGATGTTTTTTCCGGCGCTGCTGATGTGGTGGCCGCTTCTGGCGCGGTCGGACCGGGTGCCGCCCATCGGCTACGGCCCACGCATGCTCTATGTGTTCGTGCTGATGGTGCTGCAGTTTCCGGTGTTCGGGGTGCTGTGTTTTTCGGGCGAGGCGCTATATCCGACCTACGCCTTCGCGCCGCGCATCATCGAGGGCTTCACCGCGGTGCAGGACCAGGTGTTGGGGGGAATCATCATGAAAGTGATCAACATGCTGGTTTCGCTGACGGTGCTGGGGGCGAGCTTCTACGCGTGGTACCAGGCCGACCAGCGCGCCCAGGTGGCGCAGACGCTGCGGCGCACACCGGCACGCTTGGCACCGTCGTAATTCGCCGGTCCCGAAAAAGGGGGTTTGCCGTCGGCAATCGCGCGCCTTAAGCGCTCAGGAACGGATGGATTGGGAAGTCATCTTTGTGGCGGGGCTGCTGGTTTTCGCTGTGGTCAACTTTGTCTGGGAGCGGCTGGAGGTCGACGTGGTGGCCACGCTGGTCTTCGCCATTTTGCTGGGGGTGGCAGCGTTCGGGCATCAGTTGGAAGCTGCCAACCTGAAGCTGCCGACGGTGGAAGGGCTCATTGCGGTCTTTGCCAATCCGGCGCCCCTGACCATCGCGGCGATGTTCATCATCAGCACTGCCCTGGAGCGATCGGGGGCGATCGAGCTGCTCACCGACTTGCTCAAGCGCACGACGAAGCTGGGCTATCCGCTGTTTATTTTCGTGCTGGTGGCGGGCGTTGGCGGAATCTCGGCCTTCATGAACAACACGCCGGTGGTGGTGATCTTTTTGCCGGTGGTCTTGGCCTTGGCGCGGCAAATGGACACGCCTGCCTCCAAGCTCCTGATCCCGCTGTCCTATGCCAGTATCTTCGGTGGGGTCTGCACTTTGATTGGCACGAGCACGAACATTCTCATGAGCGGGATTATCGTGAAGTCGGGTTATGCGCCGCTGGGCATGTTTGAGCTGGCGGCGGTCGGTCTGCCCATGCTCGTGATCGCCTCGACTTACTTGGGTCTGTTTGGGCAAAAAGTGCTGCCGCTGCGCGAAACGCTCACGGCGATACTCAGCGAGGAAGAGCGCAAGGAATTCATCACTGAAGCCTACGTGAAGGCCGACTCGGCGCTGATTGGGCTGCCGTACCGCGAGTCGCCGCTGCGCAAAGCCCCGGGGGTCCGGCTGTTGGAAATCATCCGCGATGGCGTTGCGCTGGAAGGTGCGATCATGGCCAGCGAGCTGCAGGAAGGCGACCGGCTGGTGTTGGCCTGCCGACCTTCGGGCATCGCCAGTGCGCGCCAGGTGGAGGGGGTCGACTTCATTGGCGAGCAAGGCCTGGACCTGGAGCAGATCGCCGCGCACGAGGGAGCGATTGTCGAAGGGGTGATCGGCCCGCGTTCGAGCATTGTGGGCCAGACCCTGCGCGACACGAATTTCCGTCAACGCTTTCGGATGATCCTGCTGGCGGTCCACCGCAACGGGGTGAACGTGCGCGAGAAGCTGGACACACTGCGCCTGGATTTTGGGGACACGCTGCTCATGATGGGCACCGACCCGGCGATCGAAAACCTGCGCACCAGCGACGACATCATTCTGCTGGACCGCCCGCATGTCTCCTCGTCCGATTTGGCGAACCGGCGGCCACTGGTCATCGGGACGCTTCTGGCAATGATTGCACTGGTGTCGACTGGGGTGCTCCCGGTGGTTGCGGCGAGTATCCTGGCGGTGGCCGTGCTCTTTGTGACCGGCTGTGTGACGCCGAAGGATGCGTACCGCTCAGTCGACTGGCGGATTCTGATTTTGATCTACGGCATGCTCGCGCTTGGTCAGGCACTGGAGGTCAGCGGCACGGCCGCATTGTTTGCGGGCGGCCTTACCTCACTGACGGATAATCCGTACTTGGCGCTAGCTATCCTGTACGCAGTCACCTCGCTGTTCACCGAGATGCTTTCCAACAACGCGACGGTGGTGATCATGGCCCCCATCGCGCTGAGCCTGGCGGCGGAGCTGGGCTGCGATCCGCGTCCCTTCATCATCGCCTGCTGCATCGCCTCGAGCGCCAGTTTCTCCACGCCAGTGGGTTACCAGACGAACACCTATGTGTATTCGGTGGGTGGCTACCGTTTCACGGACTTCCTACGCGCCGGGCTGCCGTTGAACATCCTTTATTGCATCGGCAGTCTGATTCTGATCCCGCTGGTCTGGAGTTTTTGAGGTAAGCCTGCTCACCGTTGTTGAAGGTGGTTTGGCAAGCGGCACATCGGTCTTGAACGACCGGATCGAGCCCCGAGGCGGCGGTCGGATTGCGGTTGCCAGCCCAGGCGAGTTCGTGACATTTTGGTAACTGCGAAAACGCTTATGAAGCCCCGGAAACTCCCCCTTGCGGCCGCGCTCCTGAGCCTGGCGCTCGCCCCGTTGCAGGCCGACCTGGTCTTGCCCACCGTCCCCGCGGAAGTCCCCGGCGCGCCACCGCCTACTGCCCAGCGCATGGCCGACGAGTGGGTCCTCCTGCGTGTGGTTCAGGTTCAGCGCGACGGGCCGCAGGTTCGGGCTGTCGGCGTGGTCTTGCGCGAGTTCGTGAGTCAGAGCGACCTGAAAACAGGCGACGTGATCTACATCGATTACAGCTACCGCCCGCCTGCACCCGACCAGGTGAGCAACAGCCGCACGCCCTACGTCGGCTTCGGAACCACCCCGCCGCTGTTGACCGGTGGCGAAGTGACCTACGGGTTTCTGCGGCAGGTCGGCGAGTGGCGTTATACCCCGGCGGCCGGGGCCTGGAGTTTCGCGCCACCGGTGGGCTTGTGGCCCGAAGTGGTCGCCTCGTTGCAAATGGACTTTACCGAAGGGGCGCAGGCACGTCGGACCGCTTCGGCGGCCTCCGTCGCGCCACCAGCCGCGACCGACACTGCTGCACAGCCGGTGAGCAGCGAAGCAAACAATGCCTTGCCCGAGGTCGACAACGCGCAGGCAATAACGGTGTTTCTGGAAGGACGCGCGGAGAGCTATGTGCGCGTGACCGCCCCGGTCGAGAACCGGACAGTGTATGAAGGGCGGCTGCGGCCCAGCACCTATGTGGGCGTTACGGGGAAACCGCCGCTGTTGATCGAGTCCACGGACTACACCGCGTTTTCGGTGGAGTTGCCGAATCGCCAGGCGGTGCAGCCGTATCCAGGAAGCGACTACGGGATGGTGCGCGTACCGCTGGAAACGACCTTGATCGCACCCTCGCCCGCTTTGGATTTAGGGCCGCCTCCGCCCGTCTTTGCGCGGGAGCCGGCCACGCGTCCGACGATCCCCGGTCTACCGCCGGAAGCCGCGCCGCCGCCTTCTGCAGGTGCACCAGGTATACCGGGCTTGCCACGCGAAGCCGACGCGTCGCCGCCCCTGCGTGAAAACGCGCCCCGGGCCCTCACCTTCGAAGCCCTGCGCTTGCGTCAGGAAGCTCCACCGGCAATGACGACTGTCGCCTCCGAAGCGGAGGCTGCCGCACCGCCCGAACCCGATCCAGCGAGCGTCGAAGAAGCCCCTCCCTTGCGCGAGACTTCACCCCGTGCGTTGACCTTCGAAGCGCTTCAGCAGCGGCGGCAGAGCGAGACGACCACTCCGGTACCGGCCGCGCGCGCACTCACCTTCGAAGCGCTGCGTCAACGCCAGGAAGCCACGCCCGAGCCGACCACCGAGGCCGTTGCGGAGCAGCCCACCGACGAGCCCGAAAGTGAGGCTGCAGCGGAGCAAGCTTCGGCGGATCCGACGCAAGGTCCGCGCGCAAAACGGCCCGCGGCGGAGTGAGACGTTGACGCGGTTGCACCGCTGGGCAAGCTGCCGAAATGCCCTCTCCCATCGAGCATCACGGACACCGCGAGCGGCTGCGTGAGCGCTTCAACCAGGCGGGGTTTGCCGGCATGGCCGAGCACGAGGTGGTGGAGTTGGTGCTGACGCTGTGCATTCCGCGGCGCGATGTGAAGCCGATTGCCAAAGCGCTGTTGCGGCGCTTTGGCAACCTGCGGGGCATTTTTTACGCCTCGGCCTCGGAGCTGATGTCGGTGGAGGGTGTGGGCGAGGCCACGCCAACCAACCTGCGCATCGTGCGGGAGGCCTACGGGCTCGCCATGCTGCAGGGCGTCGAAGGCGAAGTGGTGCTGAACAACGTGGAGAAGCTGGTCGCCTTTTGGCAGAGCCGCATCTCGAGCCTGCGCTACGAAGTGTTCGAAGTGGCCTACCTCGACAACCGCCACCGCTTGATTCGCGACGGCGTGGACCGCCTCTCCGAAGGCACACTGGATCGCACAGTCGTGTTTCCGCGGCGGGTGGCCGAGGGGGCGCTGCGTGTTTCGGCCAAAAACGTGGTGCTGGCCCACAATCACCCTTCCGGTAAACTAAAGCCCTCGCGCGAGGATCTGCGGTTGACGCAGATGATTCAGGAAGCGCTGCGCCCACTGGACATCGGCGTGCTCGAACACCTTATCGTGGCCGGCACGGACTATTACTCTTTTCGCCGCAACGATCTGCTCACCGTATTTTGAGCCGTCCTGTCAGTACTTCTCCATGCGCTCGACCCGCAGCAGAGCGTCTTCCTGCATGAAAACCTCCATGCGGTAGCGCTGCTCGACCTCGATGTTGGCGTCGATGGTGTCGGGCACAAAAACGGCGAACGGCGCGACCTCGTTGGCGTCGTCGGCGGGGCGGACCGAGACCAGTCGCCCCACCCCTTCCTTGTAGCCGGGCAGTTGCTCGACAATGCGCGCGCGCAGCAGGTAGGTGTTGCCGACCAGTCGCTCGGGATCGTCGAGAATGGCCGACGCGGGCAGGGGCTCCAGTTCGGCAAAGGCGTCGTCATCGAGGAAAACGAGCAGCCCCGCGCCGATGGCGGCCAGCGCCAGCACGAGGACGCCCAACACAACGGGGGCTGCCCCGCCCGGGCGCAGCCCTCGCGCCTGTCCGGAGATTGGGGTTGTGAATCGCATAGGCTCTTTGTGTCAGGTTCGGATGGAAGGGCAACCGGCTAAACGCTCTGTCGCCGGTAGCAGCCCTGCACGACCAGGCCGATGCCCACGACGCAGTGAATCGCCAGGACCGCCAAGGCCACCGGCAGTTCGGGAATCACATCGTCGCGGTACACGTTCATGGCATCGAAGAGGCGTTCCTCGCGGAAGCCGCTGACGTAGCCGGCCCAACTCCAGTAGGCGTTGATGAAGGGCCGAAACACCCAGATGAGCATTTCGGGCAGCGCCAGGACAATCCCGGACAAGGGCAACTGGAAACCGACAAAGTAAATCGAGAGCAGCGACGCCTTGTCGGGTGAGCGGAAAAGCGCGCTGAGGCCCAGCGAGAGCAGCGTCATGGCCAGGCAACAAAGGCCCAAGATCGCCAGCTGCGCGGGCCAGCTGCCGGGGAAGTAACACAGTTTCTTAACGAACAAGGTCATCCAAAATCCCTGAAAGAGCGCGATGCCGGTGACGAAAGCGATCTTCGAACCCGCGAAGGCCAGAGGGTTGAGCCCGTTCAGGCGCTCCTTTTCGTAGAGCTGTCGTTCACCGGCGATTTCACGCGCGCCGTTGTTGCTGCCCATCAGCGTGAGCAGGATGACTTGAAACAAAATGATGCCGGTGGCGAGCTGGCCGGTTTCCGCGGCGGAGAGGCGGTACTCCAGCCGCTCAAGGGTTTGCTCCAGGGGGTTGCCTTCCGGCTCCAGCGGCGGGCGTTCCAATTGGCCCAGCCCGCCCAAGGCGAAGATCACCACAATGCAGGGAAATCCGAAAGTGATGGCTGCAGTCAAAAAAAGGTAGCCGCGGTCACGCAAAAACAGCAGCAACCGGCGCCACAGGAGCACGCCCATCTGGGTGGTCGGCAGCGGCAGACGCGCTGGCGCGGGCAGCGCGGAGGGCGGGTCGTCCGGATCCGTGTCAGCAGTCTCTTCCCGCGCCTTGGCCTGCGCCCAACGAGCCGACCACTTGCCGGATTCCTCTTCTTCGAGGCGGTCGTAGATTTGGGTGAAATTCTCAATCCGCAGGTAGGCTAACAGCTGCGCGGGCGGCCCCTGGAAGACCAGCACACCGCCGTACAGGACGGCCACCGTGTCAAAGCGGTCGAGCCTGCCTAGATTGTGGATGATGTTGACGAAGGTCTTATGCTCGGTGCGCACCAGCGAGCGCAGCAGGTCGAGAATCTGGTCTTCGGAGTTCGGATCGAGGCCGCTGGTGACCTCGTCGCAAATGAGCACGGGCGGCTCGTTGGCAAATTCGAGGCCCAGACCCAGTCGTCGCAACTGCCCCCCCGACAGCGCCGAGACCCGCTTGTGCCGGTGGGCTTCGAGGCCGGTGGTTTCCAAAATCGAGGCGAGGCGGCGTTTACGCTCACTGCCGGAGGCGACGGTGAGCCGCAGGCTGAAGCGCAGCGACTCGTCGACGCTCAGGTGCGGCTGGGCGATGCTGAATTGCGGCGCGAAGCCAACACGCCCTACCAGCTGCTCGGGGCGTTCAATCACCTGGCCACCCAGACGGACGTGGCCACTGCTGGGGATCAGTCCGAGCAGGGCCCTCACCAGGGTCGTTTTGCCGCAGCCACTGGGCCCGACAATGGCGTGCATGCCTTGGGCAGGAAAGCAGACAGAGACGCTCTGCAACAACTTTGGCCCGTCGCGACCAGCGTGCACGTCTAGGTTTTCGCAAATGAGCATCGTTGTTCGTCCGCCCGGAAGTACCCGGCAAAGGCGGAGGATCTAGCTGAGCAGGCGGACGTTTGGCAAGCCGAGGACACGCCGGCAAATGCCTGAAAGTGCTTTACCCCACACAGCGGGGCCGCGTATTGTGAGGAAAGAGTGGACACGCACGCACATCACCTTTTCAACCTCCCGCGGCGGAGGCGGGTGCTTGCCGTCTGGATCAGCGCCCTTGCATTCGCGAGTTACTCGACGCTGTTTGCGCAGTCCGAGGCAGACACAGCGGACGCCGCCTCGGACCAAACATCCACCGAGGCCGCAGCAGAAAACAGCGCCTCCCTCAGCAGCGAGCAGATGAACGCGCTGTGTATCATCGAGGGCAACAATGGCGTGGGCAGCGGTTTTTTCTGCAATCTGCGCGGGGTACCCTTTGTGGTGACCAATATTCACGTGCTGGCGGGCAACGACCGCTTCAAGGTCCTGACTCTAGATGGGACCGAAGTACGTCCCACGGCCATCGCGATTGCGCGCGACCACGACGTTGCCTTGATTCGTGTCGAAGCGGCCCAGGTTCCGGGCACCCTCGAGCTCTTGGATAACTTGTCCCAGGAGGTATCGATCGGCGACCCCGTTCTGGTGCCGGGCAACGAAAGCGGGGCTGGCGTGATCACCCAAACCGAAGGCAAGGTGCGTGGGCTGGGTCCGCGGCGGGTAGAGGTCGACGCCAAATTTGTCCCTGGCAACAGCGGTAGCCCGGTCTTGCACCTGCCCACCGGAAAAGTCATCGGCGTGGCCACCTACCTCGTCACCTACCACACCGACGAGCTGCGCAAGCGCGCCGACAAAACAGAAACGCGCTGGTTCGGCTTCCGCGTCGACTCGGTCAAGGAATGGGAAGGCGTGGCCTGGGAGCGTTTTCGGCGTGAGGCCCAGGATTTTGCAGCGATCGAAGACACCACGGACGCACTGTACGAATTGCTGCGCACTGGGCGCGTCCCCTCTGGTAATCCAGGACTCGAGCACGCCTTCCGCATGGCCCAGCAAGACCTCAGCCGCGCCGACTCGCGCTCCGAGATTCTCGACACGCTGGAGACACTGAACCTGCGGATCAACTCCGTGGCCACCGCCGACCTGACGTCGTTTCGAAAGGCCCGGCCCTATGATTTTTTTGGCGACCAGGTCGAGCTACACGCGCGCTACCGCAAAGCCGTGGTGGACTACATCGAGGATTACGATGAGGTTTTGCGCGATCTGGAGCGCCGGCGCTAGTGAGCAGAGGCTGGACTGGACACCGGCCCCTTCCCGGCGACAGTGTGAGGGATGCGAACGCCTTCTGCGTACCTGCGGCTCCTCAGCTTGGCGTGGCTTGGGTTGACCTCCCTGGCTGCTCAGGAAGCGAGTACGGACGCCACCGCTGAGCCGCCGGAGCGCCCCGTGGGGGTGCGCTTTGAGGAGGCCGAGTTGCTGGACTATCTCGAATACGTGCAGTTGGCCTATGAGGATTCGGGCGTGCCGGGGCTGGCCCTGACAACCGTGCAAGGCGACGGGACCATGTCGGTTTCGGCCGTCGGGGTCCGCGATGTCGACAGCCAGCAGCCGGTGACCCAGGATACACGCTTTGCCCTGGGCGAAGTTACGGGCGCGCTGATGAGCCTGCTGACCTCCATCGCCGAGGTCAAAAACCAGGCAAAGCTGGATGACTCGCTGCGCACGGTGGGCGACGGTTTGTTTCGAGTGCCCGACACCGAACGGGCTCCGGTCACCTTGCGCGCGCTCTGGTCGCAGACCGGCGGCGTGCCCACGCAGTTGGACAACGTTCTGGCCGATCCCCGCAACGACACCGCCGATCTGCGGGCGGCCCTGCAGCAAACCACGCTCACCGATCTGCCCGAAACCCGTTTCCAGCCCAGCAAAGCCAGCCAGGCGGCCGCGGCTTACGCACTGAGCGCCGAGTTGCGCTCCGGGACAAGCAATGGAGCCCCGTTGCGCGAGACATTTCTGGGGGTCGCACAAGAGGAGATTCTGCGTCCGCTGGGCATACAAGGGGGCCTCTTCAGCCGCCTGGAGCTGCTGCAAACACGCGACTTCGCGCTGGGGCATGCACCGGCGCAATCCGGCAACGATTGGGTCGTCGAGGAGAGCTACCGCGCCGACACGGCGGCCTTGCTGCCCGCTCAAGGCTTGCGCGCCTGCATCATCGACGTGGCGGTGTGGCTGTCGTTTGAAGTTCGGCTCGGTCTATCGGTCTACGAAATCGATGTGCTGCCGCCGCAACGCGTGCGTGAGCGCTGGCAGCCGGTCCTGCGCCGACTGGAGGGACAACCAGCGATGGGCTGGGAGCGCGAATTCGTCGGCGGCGTGCCTGTCCTGCTGTCCACGGGAACGATCGACCAGCAGAGCGCACTGGTGGCGATTCTCCCCGACCAGAAAACCGCCCTCGGAGTGATGACGAACGTGCCGGGGGAAGCCTCCGGCGAGCTTTTTCGCGACCTGCTGATCACCTTCTGCGAACTGACGGTGCAGGCTCAGCAGCGCGAGAACGCCCAGCCCTGACGCAGACGAGCAACTCAGATGGCTTCGCGCTGCAATTGCAGGCTGGCCTTGGACGGCTGCGGCGCGTTGAATCTGCCCTCGGCCAGAAACCGCAGCGTGCGCTCGATCACGGGCGGGGATCGATAAAGCAGGGCATGCAATCCCGGTACCACGCAGTGTTCCTTCATGCCAGCCAATCGCGTGCTGGAGACGGAGACCGTGCCGTCGCTGGCGTCCCCGCGAAAGACCGGACGCAACAGGCTGCAGCCGGGGAGCTTTCCGGCGATCACACCGCATTCATAGGAGGCCGGCGGCAGCGCCTTGGGCAGGGCTTGCGGGTGGGTGCTCATCTGCACGCCGGAGGGACCGTAAACCATGCGAAACCCCGGCAGCCGCCCCAGATGGTCGACCCAGTCGCTGCCTCCGTTGGGCGGGGCGATCATGACGACGCGGCCCAGCTGCGGCAGTGCATGCCGCGCCAGGAAGCAACGCGCCAGCAGCCCGCCCATCGAAAAGGTGACGAAGTGCACCGGTGCGTCGACCGGGGCTTGGGCCGCCACATCCCGTACCACCGGCGCCAAGTGATCGTCCGCGAGTTCCTCAATCGAGAATCGAGTCGAGGGGTAACGCAGAAAGCGGACGGCGTATCCGGCCCGGACCAGTTCACGCTGTAGCTTGCGATGGGAAAAAAAGAGGATGTGACCGATACCGTGAAGCAGGATCACTTTGCCTCGGGGCGCGTTGAGGGCAGACTCGGGGGTGTTCATGACGCCACCTCCGTTGCGTTCTGGCGGATGGTCTTCAGGTCGAGCTTGCCGGACGCCAGCACCGGGATGGCCTCCACCTTCCGAATGTCACGCGGAATCCACAAGTTGGGCAAACCGGCATCGGCCAGCTTTTGTCCGAGCGAGTCGCGCTGAATATTCACCGTCGTGAAGAGTACGAGCGCTTCGCCTTTTTCGGGATCCGAACGCGAGCCCACCGCGACGCAGGGCAGCTCTTCGCCCTCCAGACCAAACGCCTTGGCGATGGCCTCTTCAATGGTCCCGTGCGGGACCATTTCGCCGCCAATCTTGGAGAAGCGCGAGAGGCGGCCTTCGATAGTCAGAAAACCGTCGGGGTCGAGCCAGGCCAGATCGCCGCTGACGAACCAGCCATCCTCGTCGAAACTGGCCTGCGTGCGATCCGGGTCGTTGAGGTAGCCCTTGAAAACGTTGGGCCCTTTGAGCAAGAGCAGCCCGGATTCGCCCAGCCCCAGAAGCTCGCCGGTATCCGGATGGCGGATACG
Source organism: Opitutales bacterium (assembly GCA_050331595.1). Lineage (GTDB taxonomy): Bacteria > Verrucomicrobiota > Verrucomicrobiia > Opitutales > JBHJGM01 > JBHJGM01. The sequence continues at coordinate 178,769 of JBHJGQ010000003.1, read as the reverse complement.
CGCGGCCATCCCGCCAAAGAGCCGGCCCACCGTGCCCTCCTTGCGGCGAACCACCTCGCGGTCGGTCCGCGAGTCGTGAACGTTGGGCAGGTTCACGGCGACGACCGGCGCGGTTTCGGTCAAGCCGTAGCCCTCGAGGTACTGCGTGTTGGGAAAGCGCTCTTCCCAGCGCTGCATGTAGCCCGGAGGCGTTTTTTCGGCCCCGGCGACGACCCACTTGACGGTCTTTAGATCCTCGGGCTGGGCCTGCCGCAGGTACGGGCGCAGAAACGTCGGCGATCCCAGCATCACGGTCACGGCTTGTTCGCGAATGGCTTTCAGCGAGGTCTTTACGTCCAGCGGCGACGGCACCGCGACCACCTTCACGCCTTTGAGCATGGCGTACCACAAAAGTACGGTATATCCAAAGCTATGGAAAACGGGTAAATTGGCCAGCGCCACTTCACGCTCGGGCAGGATGTCGGTGTGGTCGATCTGAGCCTTCTGGGCGAGCAGGTTGCGGTGGGTCAGGGTAATGCCCTTGGGCGCGCCCACGCTGCCGCTGGAAAACAGAATCGCCGCCTCAGTATCACCGCCGTAATGGGGCACTTTGAACAGCCGTGCCAACAGGCGAGCCGGCAGAAACTTCACCGCAGCAGCGATTCGCGCGAGCTTGAGCTTGGAGGTATGCTCGAGCCAGACAGGCAGGTCGATGCGCTGCTCGGGCCAGACCAAACCGGGGAAACGCGCTTCCACTTTGGTCAGCACCTGCGCGGCGGTGATGAACGTTTTCAGCTCAGCCTGCTCGATGCAGGCACTGAGCCCGTCGCGGCCCAGCGTGACGTTGAGATTGACCGCGCTCTTGCCGGCCAGAGCGATGGCAAAGTTGGCAATAGCCGCGCCGATGCCCGGAGGAAAGACCACCCCGATCCGTTCTTCGGGCACCTTCTGACGCAGGTGCTCGGCCAACGCCAGCGAAGCAATCAAGAGGCGCTCACCCGTCAGCGTGCGTGTGCCCTGAGCGTAGTCGACGAGGACCTCGTCCTTGGCGTGCTGCTTGAGCGTACGGACCAGGACTTGCCCCAGGTGCTCCTGCAGCTCGGGCCGCCGGGTCATCGCTTCGGCGCCCATATCCAGCAGCGCCTGATGTACGTTCTCAACCGTGGCGGATTCGGCAGTCATGGCTGGAGCAATGGTTACGTTGACCGGGCAGGGCAACTGTTCGGGCTTTTTCCAAAACCAACGATGTCTTTTGAAACTGAATACAGAACCCCACAACCCGTCAAGGTGAAGGGGGACCACCGGGCACTGGGCCTTGCCAGCGATGACCGAAAATCCGCGCTTGAGTTCCCCGAGCGTGCCGGTACGGGTGAGCACGCCCTCGGGAAAAATGCAGACCACCTCGCCGCGCCGCAGGGACTCCACCGCGCGGTTAACCGAGGAACGCGCATGGCCCGCGCTGGTGGGGATTACCCCGCACAGACGCACAATCCAGCGCACCAGCGGCCAGGCAAAGACCTCTGGCATGGCCAGGAAACGCACCGGCCGCGGCGAAACCAGGCCGACCATCAACGCATCCACGTAGGCGATGTGGTTGGCCACCAAGAGTACAGGCCCCTCGGCCGGGATGTTTTCCCGACCCTGCACGCGGATGCGGTAGAGCAGGCACACCGGCAGACGCAGGCACACGCGAAGAAATTCGCGGCGCAGCAGCCACAACGCGTAGACTCCAATTCCCGCCGTCAGCGCCGCCACCACCGCAAATTGCGCTTGAGCCGAGAGCCCCAAAAGTTGCGCAAGGAACAGGTAAAGCGCAATCGAGGCGATCGTGCCCAGATTGGTGACGAGGTTGGCGGCCGCCAGGTTACGGCCGCGCCGGGCATCGTCGGAGCGTTCCTGCAGGCGGGCGTTGAGCGGTACCAAAAAGAGACCCGCGCCAAGGCCGGCGACCCACAGGCCGCCGACCAGTATGGCGTCGAGGCCCCACACCTCGAGGCTTCCTCCCGAAAACACCGCCGTCGCCAAGCCAGCCGTCAGCAGGGCAAACCCCACCGGTACCAGGCCCAACTCGATGTAGGTACGACACACCAGCGCGGCGACGCCGCAGCCAGTTGCCACACCCAACCCCAAAAGCAACATCAGCAGGCCAGCGGTCGACGCCGTGCCCGCGGCACCAGCCGTCCCTTCAGCCGACAGCTGCAGCATCACCAGCACCAGAAACGAGCCCATACTCCAGGCAAAGGCCCCGCCCAGCGCCGGCAGGCGCAGCGTCGTACGCTCACGCCACAGCGAACCCACATCACTGAGGTGGCGTACCAGCAGGCTTGGCCGAAAGCCTTCCGCGCTCGCGACCGGGGTGCGACGCACCGGCAGGAACAGTCCATAGGCCGCCACCGCCAGCAACGCGAGTACCGCTACCGTCAGCGTCGCCGCCTGGGTTGCTCCCCCGGAACCGAATTGGCGGGCGGACCAATCAAAGAGAAAGCCCCCCGCGAAACCGCCAACTAAAATCGCCAGCACGGTAGTCAGCTCCATGGCCCCCACCGCCATACCCAGAAAACGTGGCCCGGCGATTTCTTTCACCACGCCGTACTTGGCCGGCGAAAAGATGCTGGACTGCAGCGCCAGCAGCGCAAACCCGGCCACGCCCACCAGCAGGCTGCCCTGGACCGCGCCCAGGTAGATGACCGCCAGGCCAGCCATTTGCGCCAGCAGGCTCCAGCGAATCACCGAGGTTTTGGCATGCCGGTCGGCCAGCCAACCGGCCACCGGTGCCAGCGCCACAAAAGGCAACACCAGCAACAGGGCCAGCAGCCCATTGACCTGCTGGGCTCCCTGAACGGTCAGCGTCGCGGAGGCCAGGCCGGCGAGCATGAACTTGGCCGCGTTGTCGTTGAAGGCGACGATGGCCTGCGCGCCAATCAGCGGAAAGCAATCGATAGGTCGGGCGGAAACACTCATGCCGCCTCCTTTTGCTGCACCCGTGCCAACCAGAAGTCGACTTGGCAGAAGAAAGTCCTATCTCATTGTTCCGTAACGTATTCGGAATCCAAAATCGTTCTTTGCAGTTAGCGATCGATCATTGATAAACGACACAATATGTCAGTCCACCGGCATAATTTGTCGATACGCCGGGATTGTGGGATCACGTTTCAAGATAGCGTTTGATGGTGCGACGGTCCATTTCGAGGATGCGTGAAGCTTCCTCGTAGGTCTGGCACTGTTGGATCACCTGGCGTACGTACAGGCGCAACAGAGCCTCCGCCGGCATCGGATGGCCCGCGGCAAACGCATCGGCAACGGGGCTGGAATCCACAACATTGGCTTGAGCATCGACGGGATGATACTCGCCATGGACCAGCACGTTACGCACGCATTGCTCCAGTTCACGAAAATTACCCGGCCAGGGATACGCCTCACCCAGCTGCGTGGTGATAATGGCCATCACTTCGTCGGTCAGGCGAGAGGCTTCGTCCGGGCCGGCAAAGCGGTCGGCGATGTAGTGCACGATGCGTTCGAGTTCGCCAGGCGACTGGTCGATGATCTCGCGCAAGGCCGGCGTCTGGATGCGGTCGGCGCAGAGCCGGAAGTAGAAATCCTGGCGAAAGCCGCCCGCACGCATTTCGACTTCAAGGTCGCGGTTGGTTGCGGCCATGAGCTTGCCCTCGAAGGGTCGCGTCAGGGTATCGCCGATGCGCGCGAAGTTGCGCGTTTGCAGCACGCGCAGCAGCTTGACCTGAATGGCGCTGTCGACCTCGCCGATCTCATCGAGGAACACCGTGCCAAAGGGCCCGCAGGTTTCCAGATAGCCTTCGCGTTCCTGCAGGGCGCCAGTGAAGGCGCCTTTGCGGTGGCCGAAAAGCTCGCTCTCGATCAACGTCGGGGAGAGGGCCGAGAGGTTCACCGGAAAAAAGAGCGCGCGGTAGTTGGCAGCGAAGCTCTGTCGCTGCGCATCGTAGGGTATGTAGCGCGACCAGCCCAGCGAGAGGGCCACCTGCTCCTTGCCCGAGCCGGAGGGTCCGGTGATCAGCGTGATGATATCACCCATGCGCACGGCCAGGGCGCGCTGATAGCGGTGCATGTCGCGTGTAAACACCGATTGCCAGACGCGGGCACGCAGGCGCCGGGCCGGGGGCGAGGTGCCGGTGAGCGCCGAAGCAATGTGGCGGTAAGCGCGGCGAATCTGGAAGAAAACCGCAAAGAGTCGCTCGTATCCGACATTCTGATACGCCCCAATCAGGCCATCCGGCAAGTAGTGAGCCAAGCCCTCGCGCAGTTCCTTGAAGCCACCCGCACGCGGCGATTCATTGGGTGCCTTCGCGCAGCGCTCGATCAGTTGCTCCAGAGGCTGCGTCAGCCGGTTGAAGAGCACAAAAAAGACCAGGTCCTGGTAGGTTGCTCCGGCACTTTCGGGTGCCTTCCCCCGGGCCTTCAAAAAGCGCGGGCGTGCGCCATCCAGTAGCCCTTCGGCGCGCTCGGCCAGGGCGATGATGTTGGGGTTGGGTCCGGGGGCACTCCACTCCGAGGGATGCTGCGTGGTTGGCTCGCTCCAGCGTTCCCCCAGCACCGCCTGCTCGCGCGCAAGGCGGCTCTCGGTAAACGGATTCTCGGCAGCGAGCGCGGCAATCGCGTCCGCTTCGGCGCGTTCGCCCTTCAAAAACAAAGCCGCCGCCATCGGGCAACGAATCGATTAGAAGAGGCAGCCCACGAGCTGATCCAGTTGCGTCAAGACCAGGTCGGGCTTGACCTCGGCGCACTCAGGACGGTCTTCGCGCAGGCGCAGGGAGCGTAGATCGCCAGCGAAGAGCGCGGTGCGAAAGCCGATGTGCGAGGCCGGGTAGATGTCGTTGAGCATGTCGTTACCCACGTAGAGAATGTCCTGCGGCTTCAGCCCGTCTTGCTTTTCAAAGTACTCGGCGCTGGTTTCAAAGAGGCTGAGCGATGGCTTGGCGCGGCGCAGTTCGTAGGACCAGACACAGGCTTTCTCGGCAAAACCCAGCGAGCCCAGCGGCTGGTCCAGCAATGCCGGGAAGAGCAGCGGGGTGAAAAACTGCGCGTTGGAAATGATCGAGAGCGGCACCTCGCGCTGGCGCAGTGCGGCCAGGCAGTCCTGCATACCCGGCATCGGCCAGACCGGATTGACCCGGCACTCGAAGTGCACGGCGACCGCCTTGGTCGAGTGAGGCGTGACCGCGCCTTCGAACACCTCAAAGGCGGCCAATTGATCGAGGTAATCCTCCCAGACCTGCAAGACGTCGACCTCGGGATTGTCGACGTCGTCTCCGCGGCGGATGTCCTGGTGTGCTGCAAGCGTCTCGCCAAAGAGCGTGGCCAGGGGGTTGATGCCGCTGTCGGTCAGGCGAAAACCCGCAGCCTCGAACGCGTCGCGGATCGCGGCCTCGCGGTCGATCGCGCCCTTGTCGGACAGCGAGATATCGCCCACCCCGCTTTGGAAAAGCGTTCCGTAAACGTCAAAGATGACCGCGCCGATGTCGTCGAGCTTCTGCAGCTTGGCCTCCTGTGCGGTGGGTTCAGGCTCCATCGGCGAGGAGAGTGCCTGAATGACTTCGAGGAGGTTCTTGGCCGACTTGGTAGGCATCTGCTGGGTGGTTACGGCGCCGACGGCGTTGCCGGTGCTGCAGTGGATCAAACAGCTCGTCCCGCTTCAGATCAAGCGCGCAAAAGGTTGAAGCGTTTCGGGTCGAGAAAGCCTTGCAGGAGCTTTTCGGGCTCCAGCGAGTCCAGCGAACCCGGCGAGGACCCCGCGACTTGACGGTACAGGTCCGCCAGCAACTGTCCCTGCGCTTCGAGCGAAAAATGTGCGCGCACTTTTTCGGCGTTGGCCTGGCAGAGTGCCGTCGCCTCGCCCTGCGGGAAGGGCAGCCGCGGCAACTCTTGAGGCGAGGCCCCGCGCAGCGCGCGGATGGCCGCCTGCTGGAGCGTTTCGTCCAGACGGCCAAAATCCGCGTGGTCGTCGCGTACGATATCGGCGAAGGCAATTTCGGTGGCATCGTTGGGACGCGGCTGCCCGTAGGCCTGGTAGGTTTCGTCCAGTTTCGCGTCGAGGCGTACGCGTAACGTCGGCGCGTCGACTGCGTCCAGCGGCACATCCAGGCGCGCATAGAGGTGTTCGAGATTGACCCCGACCTCGCGAAAATCCGCCGTGATGTCGGGCAGGTCGCGCCCGAGAATCACGCGCTGGGCCAGAAACGGCTCCAGGTAGGCCAACCCAAATCCTTCGGCCACGCTGGTGGTCAGCGTCCAGTCGGCAGCGGCGAGGATCCCGGGGAAAGTCATGCCCTTTTCCTCGCCCACGCCAAAGAGCACGGGCAGCCCTTCGGCATCCGCAAAGCGGACCCAGTCCTCGTAAACGGGTTGCTCGTTGGGGTTGGCCGGTGAGAGCGTGGAGGCAAAGACGGTGTTGGGCTCGGCGAGGGAGGCCCACAGCAGCATCTCGCCCAGGTTCTTCCGGCGGATGCCACGCGTTGGGTAGATGAAGAGCGTGGCGGCGTTGCCGGGTCCCTCGCCGAGCAGACGCTCGCGCACGTGTCTGCGTTCGCGCTCGCTCACCGCTTCCTCCTGGGCAACGGCGACAGGGTTGGGCAGGTAATGCGCGTGCGCCTCGGGCAAGCCCGCTGCAATCAGGGTGTCACGGTCACGGCGGTTGAGCAGGGCGTAGTGCACGTGGTCGCCCAGGGGGTAGAGCGCCTTGGGGGTGGAAAGGTGCGGCAGCAATTGGCGGTAGTTGGCCGGGCGCCCATCTTCGGCGAAGTCGTGAATCTGTAGGAGCAGCGGAGTGTTTTGCGCCAGGCGCCGGACCGCATCGGGAAAGGCGTTGTTCTTGCCCAACGAGTGGTTGTGCAGGTGATAAAGGTCGGGGTCGCCACCGAAGATCTCGCGGGCGATCGAGTGGATGTCATAAGCCAACGCCGAGGCGACCGGACGCTCGTTGGGCTGGGTGTAGCGCAGCGCGGCCGTCACCCGTACCCCCTGGAAGCCGGGCAGCTGCGGCCCGACCCTGAGGACGTCGCCGGTGTAGGGTTCGCCGGTGATGACCAGCGTCTCAATGTCGTGTGCGGCCAGCGAGCGTACGGCGTTTTCGATGACGCGCGTGACCCCTCCCGGGCGCAGGTGATAGTGGACGATGACGACGCGCAAAGGCATGGATGCGTTGGCCGCGCGGGGACGCCGCACCGCCTCTAAGCCGGGGCGCTCACCCCGAATTTCTCGCGGTAGGCGGCCACGGTGTTCATGGGCGGGCGCTCTTCTTCGATGATTTCGACCTGCGTCTGCGAATAGGTACGGTCCTGAGCCTGGAACTGCCGCAAAATGTTGCTCATCTCGGGCAAGGTGAATTCATGGCCTTCCATTTGCAGGCGGTTGAAGAAGCTCTGCAGAATCCCGAAGGACATCTTGCCAAGGCTGATGGTGGTCTGGTTGCGGTGCACGCGCTGGTCCAGGTCGGTTTGGGCAAAGGCTTCGAGGCCGTCGTCGTGGTAGACGTCGAGCAGGTGGCTGGTCTCCACACCGTAGCCGATGGGAAAGGGAATCTTCTCCAACGTTTCGCGGCGCACGGCGTACTCACCCGAGAGCGGCTGAATCAGGCCCGTCAGCTCCGGATAAAACAGCGAGAACAGCGGGCGGACAAGAATCTCGGTGACGCGCCCGCCGCCGGAGGGACGGATGCCCTGGGAAAAGGCCAGGGGCCGGTCGTAGAAGGCCTTCACGTACTTGACCTCGGGCCGGTAGAGCAGCGGCGCCACCAGCCCGTAGCAGAAACGCGGATGGATGTTTTTGATGTCGGCGTCGACGTAGCAGATGATGTCGCCGCGCAGTTGGTGGATGGCTTTCCAGAGGTTCTCGCCCTTGCCGCGCTTGTGGCCTTCCTCGGGCAAAATATCCCCCGCAAAGTAAGTGTCCGCGCCAAAGGAAGCCGCCACCTCGAGCGTCTTGTCGGTCGAGCCCGAGTCGATCACTGCGATCTCGTCGACCAGGGGATAGCGCTCCATCAGCTCGGAGCGAAAGATGACGATCTCTTTGCCGATGGTCGCCTCTTCGTTGAGTGTGGGGATGCACAGCGAGATGCTCAGGCCGGTCTTTTCCTTTTGGCGAACCAGCTCGAGCAGGTCCCAAAACTGCCCGTGATGAAAGGTGTTTTTCTCGATCCAGTCTTCGATGCGTCCCATGAAATGCGTTCGGTAAAAGGGTGATCGATCAACCGGCGCTCACGGCGGATTCTGTCGCGGCGTCCGGCGTGGACAACGTTGGATCGGCCACCCCGTCATCCAGCAGGCGCAGCACGCCCAGCAACTGAGTCAGGCCCGAATACAGCGGCTCAATGCGGATGCTCTCGTTGAACTCGTGAATGTTCTCGCCCTGGGTCAGCCCGACCGTGACCGATGGGATGTCCTTCTCCAGCAGCACCGACAACTCGCCCACGCTGGGATAGATCCGCGCGTCGATCTCGAGGGTCTTCATGACCTGGCGCACGCCGCGCACGAGGGAGTGATCGTAAGGCAACCCGGCAAACTTGCGTCGGGCCACAATGTTGAGCCTCACCTCCAGCGCGTGACGCTGGCCGACCTCCTCGACAACCTCCTCAATCTGCTCGAGAATGGAGGAAATCATTCCAGCCTCTTCCGCGCGCACCTCGAAGCGGAGCACCGCCTTGCGCGCGACCGTGTTGTACGAGGTGCCCCCGCTGATGGAGCCCAGCAGGATCTCCGCCGCCGGGTCGCGCGAAAGCGGGATGGCTTGCAGGCCCTGAATGACCCGGTTGAGCGCGGCGATCGCTCCAGCCGCCCCAAAGCGCGTCCAATCATAGGCCCGTGGAACCACGCACTCGATCTCAGCGCGGAGCATGCCCAGCGAGCCAAAGCTCAGGCGGCCCAGTTCGACCCCTTCGATGCAGACGGCACCCCCCAGCGGCAGCTGATTGTTCTCCAGGAAAAAGCGCAACCCACCCAGGTCGCCCTGGCCCAGTCCCTTCGTCGAGCCCAGCAGGATGAGGTTGTTTTGCAGCTGGATACCGAGCTTTTCCAGCACGATGGGCAAAGAGGCGATGGCCGCGACCCCGACCGCGTTGTCGCCAATGCCCGGACCTTCCAGGCGGTCGGTCTGTACGGAGACCGAGTGGTCGACCGAACGGGCGAAGGGCGTATCCACGTGGGCGAGGACGAGGATGTTGCCCTCGCCTTTGGAGCCTGGCCAAATGCTGACGGCGTTGCCGGCTTCATCCGTGGAGATAGTCTGGCAGCCGCACTCCGTGAAGCGATCGAGCAGAAACCGCACGCGCTTTTCCTCCTCGAAGGTTGGCGAGGGAATCTCGCCGGCCATGACGGCGTTGGCCAAGAGGATCTCGCGGATGCCCTGCAGGTCCTCCCGGTAGCGGGGCAGATCCTTCAGGATGGGTTCAATCGCTTCGTTCATGCAGCAGCGGACGGGTCCAGAAAAGTGCGGCCTTGACCGTACGGGTACGCGCCAGAACGTGCCAAGCGCATTATTGAGACCCCTGGCGGCATTCCCGCGGGAAAGCCAGCGCGAAGGCACCGTTCAAGCTTGCCCACGGGGGAAGCCCCGCCCACTTTTTCGCGAACAGCCTGCCCCAGTGGCTCGCTGCGGATACCGGTCATGCCCAAAAACATCGGATTTGTCTCCACCCGCTTCGCTGGTACCGACGGCGTTTCGCTGGAAAGCGCGAAATGGGCGCAGGTGCTCTGGGACGACCGCCACGTGAGCCACTGGTATAGCGGACGCAGCGACCGCCAGCCGGGCCTCGCCCACGTCATTCCCGAGGCGCACTTCGGTCACCCCGAAAACGTTTGGATCAACCGGCACATCTGGGGACGGCTGTCGCGCTCGCGCATGGTGACCGACCGCGTGCGCGAGATGAAGGAGTACCTCAAAAGCACGCTCTACGATTACGTGGAGCGTTTTGGCATCGACCTGCTGGTGCCCCAAAACGTGCTGACCATCCCGATGCACATCCCGCTGGGCCTGGCGGTGACCGAATTTCTGGCCGAGACCAATCTGCCGGCTATCGCGCACCACCACGACTTTTACTGGGAGCGCACCCGCTTCTCCATCGGCGCGGCGGGCGACTTTCTGGAAACAGCCTTTCCGGCCAGCCTGCCCAACATTTTTCACGTGGTGATCAACCGCGCGGCCGAGGAACAGCTGTCCCTGCGCAAGGGCGTGTCCTCGCTGCTCATCCCCAACGTCTTTGACTTCGACTCGCCCCCGCCGCGGGTAGACGACTACTCGGCCGACATCCGCGAGGCGATCGGCCTGGACGACGATGACATTTTTATCCTGCAGCCCACGCGCATCGTGCCGCGCAAGGGCATCGAGCACGCCATCCGTCTGCTCGGGCGCTTGAACAACCCGCGCTGTAAGCTGGTGATTTCACACGACGCCGGAGACGAAGGCCTCGAATACAAGCACATGCTCGAGGAACTGGCCCGCGAGGAGAACGTCGACATTCGATTCTTCGGCCACCGCATCGGCGAAGTGCGCCAGCTCGACCCCGACGGCAACAAAATCTACACGCTCTGGGACGTGTACCCCCACGCCGACCTGGTCACCTATCCGAGCACCTACGAAGGCTTTGGCAACGCCCTCTTGGAGGCCATTTATTTCAAGAAGCCCATCCTCATCAACCGCTACTCCATCTTCATTCAGGACATCGAGCCGAAGGGCTTTCGCCTCGCGGTGATGGACGGCATTGTGACCCAGCGTGTGATCAACGAGGTGCAGCGCCTGCTCGACGACCCCGCCTACAAGCAGGAAGTTGTCGACCACAATTACCGCATCGCCCGCCGCTACTACAGCTACTCGGTCCTGCGGCGGGCCTTGCGTACCATCATGACCGGCCTCATCGGCTGGACGGTGTAGTTTTTTCTTTCACCACACAGACCCAGAGAATCATAAAGGGCACCGAAACTTTTTAAAATACTTCGTTCGATAGATACTCCGGCATCCATCCGCCGTCCTGACTCCAAGCTTACCTGGTTGAGCAACGGTATCTCTGCGTGCTCCTTAGTGTGCCCGTGTGCTTAACCTAAATCTCTTCCGCCCATGAAACCGGTTTCGCGCCAGCAGATGCAGAAAGTACGCCGTCGCCTCAAGCGGCTGTATGGCGACGAGCACGACATCGAACGCATGCAGGAGCGGCTCTTTCGCATGGTCGGCCGCTACGGCGTGGGCCTGCAAAAAACCGAAACCATCGGGCCGAGCAAGCGCTGGAACGAGTCCGACTCGGTGCTCATCACCTACGGCGACATGATCCGCAAGGACGGCGAGACCACGCTGCGCTCCCTGCGCGATTTCTGCCGCGAGCACCTGAAATCCTCCATCAAAACCGTTCACATCCTGCCGTTTTCGCCCTACAGCTCCGACGACGGCTTTTCGGTCATCGACTACCGAGAAGTCGACCCCAACCTGGGCGGCTGGGAAGACGTCGTTTCGCTGGGGATGGATTTCCAGCTGATGTTTGATCTGGTGCTCAACCACTGTTCGGCCGAGAGCACCTGGTTCCGCGACTTTTGCAGCGGCATTGCGCCGGCGCGCTACTACTTCCTGGAAATGGACCCGGAGATGGACTTGTCCGACGTGGTGCGGCCGCGCTCCTCGCCGCTGTTGACGAAGGTGCTCACCCGCGACGGCGAATCGCACGTCTGGACCACCTTCAGCGCCGACCAGGTCGACCTCAACTGGCAGAATCCGGACGTCTTCTTCGAGTTCGTCGACATCCTGTTCCTCTACATTTCGATGGGCTGCCGCATCGTGCGACTGGACGCAGTGGCCTTCCTTTGGAAAGTTCCCGGCACCGCGTGTATCCACCTTCCCGAGACGCACGAAATGGTGAAGCTCCTGCGCGACATCGTCGAGATGCTCGCGCCCCATGTGCTCCTGCTGACGGAGACCAACGTGCCGCACGAGGAGAACGTCTCGTACTTTGGCAATGGCGACGAAGCGCACATGGTGTACAACTTCAGCCTGCCGCCGCTGGTGCTGCACGGGCTGCTCAACGAGGATGCGCGGCTGCTGACCCAGTGGGCGCACGACCTCAACGCCGCCCCTCGAGGGTGCACCTTTTTCAACTTCACGGCCTCGCACGACGGCATCGGCATGCGTCCGCTGCAAGGTCTGGTCGAGGATGCCGACATCGACGCCCTGGCCGAGCAGATGAAAGCCAAGGGCGGCCGGGTCAACTACCGCTCGATGCCGGACGGATCGCAGCGCCCGTACGAGCTGAACATCACCTACTTCGACGCGCTGCGCATGCCCGGCGACGACGCGCTGAGCCTGGCGCGCTTCCTTTGCTCACAGGCGCTGATGCTGGCCTTCAAAGGGGTGCCGGCGGTCTATTTTCACAGCCTGGTAGGCACGCCCAATTACCAGGAGGGCGTCGAGCGCACCCAGCACAACCGCACGATCAACCGCCGCAAGTACGCCCGCGACGAACTCGATGCCGTCCTCGCCGTGAAGGACGGGCTGCAGGCCAGAGTTTTCCGGCGCTACCAACAGATGTTGCGACGCCGCGCCCGGCACCCGGCGTTTCATCCGGATGGGCCTCAAGTCGTGCACAATGGCGGAAAAAACCTCTTCATCCTCGAGCGCACCTCACCCGACGGCAACGAGAGCGTGATGTGCCTGTTCAACTTCACGGCCAAAAAGCAGGTCATCGGCGGCTCGCGCGGCACGCCACTGCTGGGCTCGGCCTCCAGCGCCTACGATATCCTCAGCCAGAAAAGTGTCTCTTTCGGCACCAAGGGTCTTTCGCTGGAGCCTTTCCAGGCGGTCTGGCTGACGGTGCCCTCCAAACGCGCCGCCTCCAACGGTAAACGGTAGCGCGTTGCCGGTTTGCGGATTGATTTTTCTGGCCAGGGGGCTGGATTGTACGTAAGGCTTCCGATCAGGAAGTTACAAATCTCGTTGGATCCACAGGGCACGCCGGCGCCTACCCTTCTTCGCAGGCGATGCCTGACATTTGCAGGAGGAAACGCCTATGAGTTCCGCGGAACAGCCCGCCCCGCCCCCGGCTGAGCACCAGCCGGATGCCATCAGCTATCGCTCGCGCTTCTACGCGGCTTTTTGGGGAACCTTCATCGGGGATGCCCTCTCGATGCCGACCCATGGCTACAGTTCGCCCGACCACATTGAACGCGACTACGGCTGGCCTGGTGACTACCGGGCGCCCGGCCCGCCCCACCCCGACAGTCCGCTCTACCGCACCCATTACGAGCGGCTGAACGAGCGCAACGCCATTATGCACACGCGCGAGCAATCCTGGCGCGTGCCAGGGGCCCATCCGCATGCCGGCCTGACCGCCGGCGACAACACAATCAACCTGCAACTGGCCCGGGTCCTCCTTGAATCCCTGGAAGCCTGCCGCGGCTATGACCCCGAGGACTATCTGCGCCGCTACGTCGACTTTTTCCTCAACCCCGACGGCAACGCAGACCACTACATCACGCACGCCCATCGCGAGTTCTTCAAGAACTACGCCCGCGGCAAGGATCTGCGCCAGTGCGGCATGCAGGGCACTCACCTCGACGGCGTGGTGCTGTGCCTGCCGTTGATGCTGCTGCACGCGCGCGACCTGCGGACGATGAAACAGGTCGCCTGCGCTCACCTGGCCCTGACCCACCGGGGCGAAGCCGTCGCCCGCGGCGTGGAGTTCGCCTGCGAAACACTGCACTACATGCTGGAGGGCTTCGACGTCGAGACGGCGCTTTTTGAACGCGTCGGCCGCGAGCGCTACACCTTCCTCACCATGCCCTACCGCCGCTGGCGCGACCAGTACGACGACCGCTACGTGGTCGCGCATGAACTCGGGCGAGGACCGCTCTGCGAAGAAGCCATCCCGCTCATCCTCTACCTGGCTATCAAGTACCACGCCGACCCGGAACTCGCGCTGGCCACCAACGCCTCGCTCGGCGGGGACAACGCCCACCGTGGCGCCATCCTCGGGGCACTGCTGGGTGCGGTCAACGGCTGCGAAGCGATCCCGGGCGAGTGGGTCGAGGGCCTGACCGCCTGCGCCGAACTCGACCGCCTCAGCGACGTCCTCTGGGAGCTGTCCGGGAATTGAGTCAGCCTTGTTGGCAGAACCTCTGCAGCCTCAAAGCGAGCACGGAGGCTGTGCATTCGCGCCGAACCCCTCAGGCCTTCGTCCAGTCCTCGACGCGTAACGCGGGCACCCGTTTGAACTCCTTCACGTTCGCAGTGACGACTGTCGCGTCATGTGCTCTAGCCGTCGCTGCAATAAGCAAATCCCTCGGTCCAATGGGCGTGCCCTTTTTTTCAAGCGCCACACGTATCGATGCATAATGGGCTGAGTATTCCGAAGAAAACGCGACGCGCTCACATCCCGCAAGAAAGCTCTCGAGTCGGCTTAAGTTCGCAGCCTTGCGCTGACTTTTCACGATGCCATAGAGCAGTTCCGCGCACACGATTTCAGGCAGAAGTACAGCCTGGGGAGCCACTTGCCCGAAACGACGCTTCAGCGCCAGAGACTGCCCTGCCAAGAAGTACGAAACGATGTTCGTATCCAGGCAATAGTTCACAGCGAGGCCCGTCGTGTATCCAATTCCGCTGGCAAGTCCTCAGGGACCTGAAACGTCGCGTCCTTGATGCTGCCGTAAAGTTCAAAGAAGCCCGGGGGCCACTCGTTCTTGTCGCTGGCGGCTTCGTGCACTTTGGCCCGTACCCATCCGGAGAAGCTCTTGCCCTCCCGACGCGCCGCCTACTGCGCGAGTCGCTTCGTATCCTCATCCAGATAGATCGACACCTGTGGCATAACTAGATGCTATAAATCTGCCTGCGGACGTGCAAGTATGTTTGGCAACATGTTTGTTCAAACCACGCGTTTCCTCACACATCCCGCACGGTGCGAAAACCGCAGTTGGCGGTAGACGAGTCGGGGGTGTTGCCGGTGCGGGCGGCCACGCGGTAACGGTTGCAGTAGCTGTGGTGGCAGAGGAAGGAGCCGCCTTTCATCAGCTTCTGCTCGCCGGTGTCCGGGCCGCGCGGGTTTTCCCGAGGGGCAGTGGAGCGTTGATGCCAGCTCGGGCTGAACCAATCGTTGCACCACTCCCAAACGTTGCCACTGCAGTTGAAAAGTCCGTAGCCGTTGGAGCGGAAGGACCGCGCCGGAGCCGTGCCGATGTAACCATCGTCCGCCGAGTTGACGTCGGGGAAACGGCCCTGCCAGATGTTGCAACGGTGCTTGCCCCCGGGGGTCAGCGCATCGCCCCAGGGGTAACGTTGCTGGTCGGCGCCGCCGCGCGCGGCATACTCCCACTCTGCCTCCGTCGGCAAGCGTTTGCCAGCCCATCGGCAATAGGCGATGGCGTCGTTCCAGGTCACGTGGGTGACGGGATGGTCGAGGCGTTTCTTGATGTTGGAGCCGGGGCCCTCGGGCTTTTTCCAGCAAGCGCCCTCGATGGCGTACCACCAGTTCAGGCCCATCACCGTCTGCTCGCCCTTGAGCTTGCGTTGCTTGGACTTGGGCAAAAGCACCAGAAAAACGAAAGACCAGCCAAAGCGCTCGGCCTCGGTCCGGTAGCCCGTCGCCTCCACGAAGTGCTGAAACTGCCCGATGGTGACGGTGGTGGCATCGATGAAAAAGGGCTGGAGACTGACGTCGCGGATCGGCCCTTCACCGTCCTGTTGCCAGGCATCCTCGTCTTGGGTGCCCATGCGAAAGGTGCCGCCCTCCAGACGAACCATGCCGTCGATGGAGCCGGTATCCGCATGTGAGATACCTTCGACCGTCTGTGAAACATAGGCGGCTCCTTGGGCTGGCGGGGCGATCCCGGCTTCACGCGGAGCGCAACAGGGCCCTGCCTGGGCGGTGGACGAA
The DNA here is from genome assembly GCA_050331595.1 of Opitutales bacterium. Taxonomy (GTDB): domain Bacteria; phylum Verrucomicrobiota; class Verrucomicrobiia; order Opitutales; family JBHJGM01; genus JBHJGM01. Next base: position 162,922 of record JBHJGQ010000003.1, on the reverse strand, counting down.
TCGGTTGGGGTGGGCTGAGTCATCGCAGCGCTTCAGCCACCGACAGCGGCCATAGTCGACTGGTACGAGTAGTCGAACAGCAGTTCCCACTCACGCTGCTGGATGGCCAGGGCCAGGGCTTCGTCAGGTCCGCCCTGTCCAGACACCGCTTCGACAAAGTCGATGAAGGCGTCGGGATTCCAGTGGTCTTGGTTGCAGATAAAGAGGCCTTTGACTGTGCCGGGATTCTCTTCGGAAAGGCGGCAGGCTTCGCTCTGCAAGTCATCGTAGATGGGATGTTCGCCGACCCGCGCAAACCAGTATTTGCCGTTGGGATAGTCTGGCTCGCGACGGTGCATGATTCCGTGCCAAAAGCTCCCGGTGGGCCCGGATATAGACTGGCTGAGGGTGTGCGAGGTGTCCAGGTGATCGTGCAAGAGATAGATGCCCGCCAGGCAGGCCTCGGCCATGTCCGCGTCCTTCGCCCCGGCCGCCTGCAGCGTACGCACGACTTCGGCCGCTTTGATGCGCTCGCCCATTGAGGTCTCGGGCTGACCGGGTCCGAGCGGGGCTGGCGTGTTTCTTCTCAACAAGGGCCTGAGGGGCTCCAGGTAGTTTTCGGGGCTGAACGGGCGCATGCTACATCTTCTCCACGACACCGAGACTAAGCCTCGTGCCGGTTTTGCTGCAACCCTCAAGGCGTGGAGCGGTCTAGAGCGTTTCGGGGTGGGCGGATTATGCTTTCACCCCCTCGGCTGCGTTGAAACACTTTGACGATTGAAACTATGAACAAACTCGCTGCTCTTCTCTGCCTGCTCGCCCTTGCGCCCACCCTCGCCTTCGCCGATTTCGTCTGGCTCGAGTCGGAGTCGCTGGCCAATCCGCCCGAACCCATCGCCGCCACCGGCTGGGCCAGCCCCGAGTTGATCTCCGGGCAGGTGCTTTCGCTCAACCTGAGCAAGCGCGACGTGCCCGAGCGTATCCCTGAGAGCGGCTTATCCTTCACGCACGCTTTCGACGCACCCTCGGCGGGCACCTACCATGTCTGGAATCGCGTCGTCTTCACCAACATCCGCGCGCCCTTCGAATGGCGCGTCAACGGCGGCCCGTGGCAGCAGAATTCCGAGCAAATGCACCCGCTCTCCAACATCCAGGAGTTGAGCTTCTGGAATCCGATCGGCTGGACACAAATGGGCACCGCCGAACTGCAGCTGGGCCGCAACCTGCTCGAAATTCGCCTCAAGCCGTTCACGCGCGAAAACCGCGGCCAGGTAGAGGTGCAGGACCTGCGCTACATTTCCGACGCCATCTGCTTTCACACCGACGCGAACTGGCAACCAAACTTTCAGCACCCTCCCGACTGGCAACCGGACGATGCCAAGGCACGCGAAGCCGCCACCCAGGTCTTCCGCCTCGGCGAGCCAAATGCGCCCCGCATGGAGCTTTCGCTGGAGGGGCTCTGGCAGTACAGCCCCTGGGACGAGTGGAGTGAAATCACCGAAGACACCCGCACTGCCGCCATCACCGCGCTGCCGGCAGCGTCCAGCCGGGTCTGGTACGGCATCCGCGTGCCCTCCAACCGCAACGCGCAGTATCCGGAATTCACCTACAACCACCGGGGCGTCTACAAGACCCGGATCCAGGTGCCGGCGGCCTACGAAGGTCAGCGCCTGTTTCTGCACTTTGAGGCGATCAGCCTGATGGCCGACCTTTTCGTCAACGGGCAGCCGGTCGAGAGCTTCGATGTCATCTACGGCCAGTGGCGCCCGGAGGTGACCGGCTACCTCAAACCCGGACAGACCAACGAAGTCGCCATCGTCATTCGCGATGCCTTTTACGCGCTCACGCCAGACGCGGAGGGCCAGAGCCTGCGGCACGACCAGTACATCCCGATGGAGTTATTCCAGCTCAACCAGGGCGTGACCATGCGCTTCGATTATCCGGTCAAGGCCGCCACCCGCACCGGCTTGATCGACGAGGTCAAGCTGATCGCCACCGGTCCCATCGCCATTGACGACGTCTTCGTGAAAACCTTCCCGATCACCCGCGGCGAGATCGAGATCGACATGACGCTGACCGGCGAGGGCACCAACGTCAGCCTACAACATCGCATCGAGCCCTGGAGCGAGCGCTCCAAAGGCGAGGCCGCGTTCAAGTACCCTCCGCTCATTGAAGAACTGAAGGATGGCGAACACAGCATCACGCTGACCACGCCGAGCGCGCCCTTCGACCTCTGGCACACCTACGATCCACACCTCTACAACCTGATTACCGAAGTCGTTGCCGAGGGGGAGGTCATCGACCGCACGGTCACGCGCTTTGGCGTGCGCGAGTGGGAATACCGCGGCAACCAGTTTTTCCTCAACGGCGTGCGCCAGCACCTGCGCGCCGACTTGACCTACTACGGCGCCCCCCGCAACACGGACCTCGATGAGGTGATCGGCACCTGGAAAGAAAACGGGAACAACAAGTTTCGCCTGCGCTTCCAGTGGCCTTGGGCCGGACGTACGCCCACTGAAACCCTACGGTGGATGGACGAGGTAGGCATGCCCGTGCGCAAGAATGCCGGCACCTTCGATGGCCAGCACGCCAGCTACCGGCTCGTGTTGCAAGACGGCCGCAACCAGCCCAAACGCCCCAACACGCCACTCTTCGACAACTGGGAGGCGCAGATGCTCAACCGCGTGAAAGCCGACCGCAATCACCCCTCCGTCTTCGTCTGGGAACTCGACAACGAGATCGTTTACATCAACGCGCGTAACTTCGGCAATCTCGGCCCGGTCGAACCGATGTTCACACGCACCTCCAACGCCATCAGGGCGCTGGACCCCACCCGCGGCACCATTACCGGCGGCGGCAACGCGCTGATGGACGAAACCCTGCCCACCTACGGACCGCATTACTTTGAGCTGAACGACCGCGAGTACCCCGACGAGGCGTACTCCCTGGAAAAATCCATCGCCCGCCAGGGAACCGGCAACGGTGGCAAGGTCTGGCCGCTGAACTGGGACTCGCGCCCCACCCTGCTCAGCGAAACCGCCTTCCTACCCGGTCGCGACCCCGCCTCGTTTGCGCAGGTGGGCGGCGAAATCGCCTTTTTGGGCAAGGCGGAAGCCCGCCCGGCCATCGGCCGCATCGCCACCTGGCTGGCCGCCGGTTACCGCTGGGCCGAGATGGGCGGCACGCATTTCTGGTTCGCCGAAAACTTCACCGACGGCTCCTACACCATGGCCTGGCAGCCGATCGCGGTGCTCTGCCGCAACTGGAACTGGACCTTTGGCAGCGGCCAGTCCATCAGCCGCGACTTTAAACTCTTCAACGATACGCGTGATGCGTCACCGATCACGGTCCGCATCGAGTGGGCCATGGATGGTCGAACGCTCACCCGCGAAGAGCAGGTCTTTGAAGTCAAAGCCGGTGACGACACGACCTGGACCTACGATTTCGCCGCGCCCGAAGTCACGGAACGCCGCACGGGCACCTTTCACATCGTCGCCGAGCAAAACGGCGAGGAAGTCTTCCGCCACAGCGAGGAAACCCACGTCATCCCGATGCGCGGTGCCTCGCTTGAAAACGTCGCGGGCAAGATCGTGGTCTGGGACCCACAGGGGGAGGCCGCCGAGCGACTGTCCACACACGGCGTGGCCTTCCAGCGCGTGGACTCGATGCAGAACGTTCCGGGGGACTTCGATCTGCTCATCGTGGGACGCGATGCGGTGGCCCCGAGCGATTCAACCAACCCTCAGTGGCTGCGCTGGACCGCGGACGGGCGCAAGGTGCTGGTGCTCGAACAGGAACACCCGCTGCACTACCAGGCCATCCCCGCCAACGTGGAGCCCAGCGAGCACACCGGCCGCATCGCCTTCTCGCAGAACCTCGATCATCCGGTGTTCGCCGGGCTGGTTCAAGAGGACCTTTTCTGCTGGAACGGCGACCACGTCGTTTACAAAGACGTCTACAGCAAGCCGACCAAGGGCGGTCTTTCGCTGGCGCACTGCGACACCAAGCTCGGTTACTCCGCAATGGTTTTCTGCCCCGTCAACGAGGGCGGACTGCTGCTGTCGCAATTCGTGATTGGTGAGAAACTCGACCGCGAACCTGCCGCCGCCACCCTTTTTGACAACATGGTGGCTTACATGGCCGACTACGCGCCTGTTGAGCGCGAGACCGTGGTCGTGGCCGATCCCGCCGCGCCTATCGGCCGCCTCTTCGCCGACATGGGCCTGTCCTACACCCTGTCGGAATCTCCGCTCGATGCCTTGAACGATCCCGCAAAAGAGATCCTCGTCGTCGAGGCGACTTCGGAGCACCTGCGCGTCCTTGCACAAAACATGGACCAGGTGCGCGCCTTCAATAACCGCGGCGGTTGGATCATGGTGATGGGCGTTACGCCGGAAAGTCTGCCGCACTTCAATGAACTGGTTGGCTACAACCATCTCATCCGGCCCTTCCGCATGGAGCGTGTGCAATTTCCTGCCGTGCGCGACCCGCTGACCGCCGGGCTGTCCCTGCGCGATGTCGTGATGACCTCCGGCCAGCGCATCCAGCGCCACGCCCGCGACGAGTGGCCCGTCGACGACGCCTTCACTTACATCGTCGACCTGGACGACATCGCACCCTTCGCAGAGTTTCCACCCCCGGCCCACTGGAACGATCCGGGCACCAAGGGCCCCGGCACCGACACCTGGCCACTGAACATGGTCAACGGCTTCCTCGCCAACACCCACTGGCGGGTGATCTTCTCCATCCACCTGCAAAAGGACGACCCCACTTCGTGGACCATCGAACTGCCGCGCGAAGAGATCATCACCGGCCTGACCATTGCCCCCAACGCGATTTACCACCGCGTGACCGACGTTTCGCTCACCTTCGACGACGACCCGGACTCCATGCAGTCCTTCTCCCTCGATGCCGACTCGCCCAAGCTCGAGCTGGAGGTCGATCCCGTGCAGGCCAAGCGCGTCACCATTGACCTGACCGACTGGGATGAATCCGGGCGCAGTGATGTCATTGGCGTGGACAACCTGTGGCTGCGCGTGCAGCGCCCCGACGGCTTCAGCGAGCAAGTCCGGCCGATGTTGAACATCGGTGGTTTGATCCGCTACCCGCGCGGCCAGGGCGGTATCTTGCTCAACCAGTACAAGATTGCCGAGACCGAAGCCAATCCGGTCAACGCCTCCAAGAAAAAGACCGTGACCGCCACCCTACTGCGCAACCTGGGCGCGGTCTTCGCCGGTGGCGAGACCGTGGTTGCCGGCCAGAATCTGCGTTACGCACCGATCAGCCTGGAGGACTACTGCAACCTCTACCTGACCACCCAGCAAGGCTGGCCCGACCGCAACGTCGACCTCTCCGCCCTGCCGATCGGCGAGCAGACTTTCGCCGGCGTGAGCTACGCCATTCGCGACTTCAAAACCTCGCCGCTGGAGAACGCGATCACCCTGCGCAACAACCGCCTGCGCACGCGCGTGGACGACAATGCGGTGGAGGGCATTCGTATCGGCACTTCCGCCGACGCCCTGTTCTTCCTGCACACCTTCATCCAGACCCGCGACTGGAACCCGCGCAACGCCAATGACGAACCGCCGACCCTCTTCCGCTACATTGTTCGCTACGAAGACGGCTCGGCGCAAACCATCGACGTGGACCTGGACAGCGGCGTGACGCATTGGCTGACCGACACGCCCAAGGGCCTGCGTGATGCGGCCGTTGCCTGGACGGCCCGCCCCTCGCAAGAAGCCAGCCAAAATGCCATTGTCTACCAGATGCAGTGGACCAATCCGCGTCCGGATAAGCCGATTGTCAGCGTCGACCTGATCTACGGCCCCGACGGCGAGCGCTGGGGTGCACCGGTGCTCCTGGGCATCACCGCCGCGCGCAAACTCCAACTCGCCCAGGCGCAGTGACCGGCACACATTGACGGTAGGCGAGCCCCTCGGTCATCTCAGGTCAACCGGTTTGGCTTCGGGCCCGTTGCAGCAGCAGCTTGTCACGCTTGAGCAGCGTCATGATCGCCGCGGGCGGCTGGCCCTGCCGGTAGAGCTGCGCCATTACCCGTAGAGCCGGGTCGATGTGTGCGAAAAACCGCTTGTAGGCCGCGCACAGGTAGTTCAAGCCGGGCTCGCCGTCGGGCGTCGTCTCAAAGCGGTGCTTGGGACACTCGCCGTTGCAGGCAAACAGGTAGGTGCACTCGCGGCAGTAACGCGGCAGGGTGTCGCGCTTATCCTCGCCAAACTTGCGCATCTGCGGGCTATCCGCCATCGCTGCCAGGTCATCCTCCAGAAAATTGCCCAGACGGTAGTGCGGATACACAAAGTGATCGCAGGCATAGACGTTGCCGTCGTGCTCGATCGCCAGCGCGCGCCCGCAGGTTTCTGAAAAATGGCAGACCCCGCCGGGCACCCCCAGCCACTTGGCCAGCGCCGTGTCAAACTGCTGCACGTAAGTGCGGCCCACGTCCCGCGTAACCCAGCGGTCGAAGATGCGGATGAGGAACTCGCCGTAATCGTGCGGGCGCACCGACCACTCGGTCACCTTGGGGGCCTCGCCCTCGGTCGAGCCATCCAACTGCCGCGCGTGGTCCAGATCGGGCGGTGCGGCCAGGTCCAACCCCAGCTTGTGCGCCACGACATCGGCCTGCCGCTCGACCAGCGGGATGAACTGCAGGTAAGTCGAGCCGATGTTGCGCAGGAACTTGTAGACCTCCAGCGGGTGCTGGCTGTTGGCCCGGTTGACGACCGTCAGCGTGTTGAACTCGACCTTGTGCCGCTTCAGGCACTCCAGCCCGCGCATGACCTTGGCGTAGGAATCCTGCCCGCGCTTGTCGACGCGGTAGGTGTTGTGAAGTTCGGGCGGCCCGTCGATGCTGATGCCAACCAGGAACTGCGCGTCGGCCAGAAACTGCGCCCACTCCTCGTTGAGCAAAGTCCCGTTGGTCTGGAAGGCGTTGCTGATGCGCTTGCCGCCGGCGTACTGCTTCTGCCAGGCCACCGCCTTGCGGAAAAAGTCAACGCCCAGCAGCGTCGGCTCGCCCCCCTGCCAGGCAAAGTTTACTTCATCGCCCGGCTGCGCCTGAATGTACGCCTTCACGTAGCGCTCGAGCGTGTCGTCGGACATACGCCAGCGCTCGTTCTTCTCAAAGAGCTGCTCCTTCTCCAGGTAGAAACAGTAGGTGCACTCTAAATTGCAGATTGGCCCGATGGGCTTGGTCATCAGGTGAAAGGGCGCCGAGGCCGTCTGCGAAGCGCTTGCCATCGCCGAAAAGCCTGTGCCCTCCCTAACGGTTGCGCAAGATTCCTTCGAGCAATCCGCCAAAGGGCATCGAGCCCGCGGGCGAACCGCCTTGACGCCGCCCGCCGCCGAGTTGGTCGCCCAAAAGCCCCAGCGCCGGCTGCAGCAAAATCTGCATCAGGTTGGACTCCACCGACGACAGCGAGCCGCCGATCTGGAATGGTCGAACCAACGGAAAGTACCCATCCGCCTCTGGCGGACCCATCAGACGCAAATTGTCCAACGTGCCGGCAATGTCGCCGCGCGCCCAAAACTGCAGGGGAATGTCCAGCGGCTGCTGCAGGAGCGACTTGCCCTCGACGTTGCCGATCGTGCCGGGCCGCACAAGCGCCACTTTCACCGCCCGGCTCTCGATGCGGAAGTCCTGGATGGTCGTTTTGAAGTCCGCGTCGCGATTCACCTCCACGCGTACATCGTCGTACGGAAGCTCATTGAGAAATGTCAGCACCTGCAAGAGGCCGCGCACCTCTTTGACCTGGTCTCCCAGTTGCGCCAGCGCGAAGCCTGCTAGCGGGTTGTTGATGATTTCCAGGATCGGCTGAATCTGCTCGTTCGAACCGGCCAGACCGTTCAAGGTGCCCGCCTTCGACTCAAAGAGGAAGCTGCCCTGAAACTGCTCGAAGGCGTCGCCAAAGTCCGCCCCGCTTCCCTGTAGGTTGGCATCGACGCTCAGCAGCCCATCCAGCAGCGGTTTCTTCACGGACTCGCCCCGGCGTTGGTCGAACGAGCGCGACTGCACGATGGCTGGCGGATCGAACTCCGCCACGTCGCTCTTCAGGGTGAAGGCCAGCGGGTCGGGTCGCGCCGCATCGAAGTCCGCCGCCAGCTGGATCAGTGCCCGTCCGCCTTCCACGTTCATCGCGGAGAAGTAGACCAAAAGGCGTTCCCAGGTCTGGGTCAGACGACCGTCCAGGTCATTGAACTGATAGCCCGAAAAGATCGCCTCGCTCAGTTTCAACGAAAGGTCGACCTCGGCCTTTTTCGGATCGAAACCCAGCGCGGCTACCCACGGAGCCCACTCGGCGCTCGGTTCGGCAGTATCGGCCACTGGCGCAACCGGCTCCGGTGGCGTCCGGGGTTCCAATCCGGGCAAACGGCGCTCCGGCGGCGATGCGTCATTCTCGCGAATGAACGGACGCAGCAGCAAGTTGACGTCATCGAGCGAAAAACGCTGGCCGTCGACCACGCCCACCAAGGTCTCTTTGGTGCCGCCCAGGCGACCCTCCAGGGTCAGCGTGCCCTCGGTCGTCGAACCTGCCGTGGTGCGAATGCGCAGCGGCGCGGTTGCCTCAAACCGTTCTCCCGGAACGACCGTGCCCGTCACTGTGGCCGAGGCTGAGGAAACGCTCTCGAAGCCGTCCCGCGACATCAGGTTGCGCGCCTGCACATCGAAATTGAAGGCTCCAGCTCGGCGAAAGTCGCCTTTGCCGGTGATGCGCACCTCGCCCCGCCGCAGGTTGTCGAACTCGTTCGCGAAGGGCTGGTTGAACAACAGCGGCATGTCTTCGACGACGATGGCCACGTCGAACATCTCCACCGGATTGGCCGTGCTGAGGTTCAAGTCCACGGCGGCATCCGCCTTGGCGAAGGGGATGCGGCCCTCGCGCAGACTGAACTCGCTCAAGCGCACCGACACGCGGTCGGCCAGATCGCTACGTGCTTCCAGTGAACCGCGTAGTGAAAAGTTCTCCAGGTAGTCCGTGCCCTCGAAGGAGAAACTCAGGTCACGCAGGTCGGCCGGCTGGCGGGTGGCCAGTGCCAGGTTTTCGCCCTCCTTGGTCAGCGTCAGGGTGAGGTTCGCGATGGAGCCCCCGGTCAACAGACCGATCGCAGGTTGGTTGACCGCCTTCAGCGGAAAGTCGCGCAACGACAATGTAACTAGCGTGCCGTAAGCCGAACTCACGTCGGTGATGTCGAAGGTGTTGTCGGCCAAACTCACCGCCAGACCGCCCGGGGCCACCAGTTCGAACAACGGCGGGCCACGCTCGGACTTCAGCGCGACCATGAAACGGTCTACCCGCGCCGTACTGTCGGGCACCACGGACACGCTCCACTCGGTCTCCAGGCTGGGGTTGCGCGAGGCCAGAGCTTGCCACGGACCGATGAAGGGATCCTGCGCGAATAGCGGCTGACGCATGATCGGGTCCAGCCGCGTCCACTTACGTCCCGAGCCTTCAATCACCAGGTCGCCGTTGAGAATTCCGCTGACACTCACCTGCGCGCGCTGATCGTGAAAGCGCTCACCCCCGGCGGACAGCACCAGCGGGCCAAAGTCCGCACGGGCCACATCTCCATCGAAGCTGCTGTTGAAGGACAGCTCCAGGTCGACGGGTTCAGTCAGGTTGAAGTCATCCTGGGGCAGGCCGACCACGAAGCCCCGCGCCTGAATCAGCTCCGACGTGCGCAGCGAAAAGGTACCGTCTCCTGCCGCTTCCAGGACGACGCGCCCACTCAGCGTACCTTGCGAAAAGCCCAGCTCCAGCGTCTCGATGGCCCCGTCCGCATCGCGGGCAAACTCGCCGGTCTCCTCGTCTGTGATCGGCAAGGGCGGCAGAAAGGCACTCAGCGAGGCCGCCGGAATATCGTTCAGCGCAACCACCAGCAACTCGCCCTCCAGACTGCGGGCTTCCTCCTCGATGTTTTCGAGGTCGACATCGAGCGCCTTGGGCAGCGAAACCAGGAGCAGCGTGTCGCCGTCGCCCGAAATCACGGTGGCGTCCAACGCATTGAATTTCAGGCGGGTGTCTTCCAGCTTCAGGTTGAAGTTGGCCTGCAAATCCACGGACTCGAGCGCTTCAGCCATTTCCGCCGAGACCGCGCCCATCCGCGTGATGCGCCCGTCGCCCGCGCCATTGACCGAGACCAGCAGTGACTCGCCAAAACGCGTTTCAATGCGGCCAGAGGCCTGCCCCGAAAACTCGGGCACGTCAAAGAAACGCGCGACCTGCTGGCGCAAGGCTTCGTCCGCGGTGAAGGCGAAGTCGCCGTTGAGCGCCTGCTGCTCGCTGACGTAGGTCACATCGAGCCGAAAAACCTCGGCGTAGCCGCCTTGCTCCAGCGGCAGCCGCAGACCCACGCCGTAAGCCTCGCCGGTGGGCGTCCCGCGCGCAGAAACAAAGGTCTCCACCACTGGCAGACCTTTCTCGAATCCCGGCAGGTCGGCCTCTGCGGTGAGCACGGCTTCAACTGTCGGAGCATCGGCTTGTCCTTGTTGCCGCAGCGTCAGCACGCCGTTAAGCGTCACTTCAGAGCGCGCGCGGGCACCATCGGTCGAAGCACTCTGGCCCAGGGTCGCGCGCAGGCGCAGCTCGCTCGGCGTGTCCGGCACAATGTTTTCGCCGCTCAGCCTGAAAGTAGCCTGGGTGGATTCGGGACCGATCAGCATTCCTTCCACCGCGAGCGTTTCGAGGCTGAGGGTGACGGGCAGGCCACCCTCAGGCGTAAAAATGCCCTGAAACTCGTCGAGCAGTTCGCGGATATCCTGAGCGGGCATCGCCGGCGCTTCTTCCGCCGTCACCGTCTCGTCGCCATCTTTGGCTTCCGTCTCCACTTCAGAAACGTCGAGGCGCAGCCCTTCCACTTCGATCGCGTCCAGCTCAACCGACTGGGAAACCAGGCTGAACATCGAGCCGGACACATTCAGACGACTCAATTCCAGGCGTGCACCGTTGGTCGCCAGCACCGAGAGCCCATTGAGCTGCACCCCGCTAAAGCCCGCCGAAACCGACTCCAGCTCGACTTCCTCCGCCGCATTTCCGATCAACGCCAACGCCAGCTGCCGCTGGACCGCCGGCACAAACAACAGTGCAACGCAGACCGCCAGCAACCCCATGCACAGCACGGCAAGCCAGAACAACCGCTTGACCCACTTCATCATAAGAACCTCGTCGCGTGTCTACGGGCATACCCGTAGCGGGCGCAAACCTTTCACCCGTCCAATCCGCAAACCGCTTAGGACCCTCAGGGGCCGAAAAAGCTCCCGAATTGTCCGTTTCCAGATCGCGCTTCTGCGCTGAGACGCGCTCTGAGCCCGAATACGACCGAGAACTAAACCTGCTGAAGGCGCTTTTCTTTGACCTTGCCAGCTTCCTTACCGATGCGGTCACGCAGGTAGTACATACGAGCGCGCATGGTGACGGATTCACGGTCCACCTCGACCTTTTCGATCATCGGCGAGTGCACCGGAAAGACGCGCTCGACACCTTCGCCGTAGGAAATACGACGCACCGTAAAGGTTTCGCTGACCCCGGCACCCTTGCGCGCAATGACGATGCCCGCAAAGATCTGGATACGTTCCTTGTCGCCTTCGCGCACCTTGTTGTGCACGCGCACACCATCGCCCACCTTGAAGTGTCCGCGGTCGGACTTCAGCTGGTCCTGAGTCAATTCGTTGAGCAGTTGCGTATTCATCACGTGGGTGGGTTGGCGGTGTAGGCTTGATACAAATCGGGGCGGCGTTCGCGCGTTTTCGCTTCACGGCAGCGCTGCCGCCATTCAGCAATCTCCGGATGATTTCCTGACAAGAGCACCTCGGGCACCTTCCAACCATTGAGTTCGGCGGGCCGGGTGTATTGAGGGAAACTAAGCAAATTGTCGTTGAAGCTATCCTGGGTCAAGGACATTTCCTCGCCGAGCACGCCGGGAACCATCCGCGCCAGGCAGTCGATCAGGACCGCGGCGGCCAGGGTGCCATTGGTCAGTACATAGTCGCCGATCGAAACCTCGCGAGTGACCCGATGGTCGCGCACACGCTGATCCATGCCTTCGTAGTGGCCGCTCAGCAGGACCTGGTGCGGGCGTTGAACCAGCTCAAGGGCCAACGAGCGGTTCAACAGTTCGCCGTCGGGGCACAGGTAGATGACCTCCGAATCCGCTGTGCTGACCGCGTCCAAGGCTTTCAGAAGCGGCTCGGGCTTGAGTACCATCCCCGCCCCGCCGCCAAACGGACGGTCGTCGGTGGTCTGGTGCTTGTCCGTGGCCCAGTCGCGCAGGTGATGAACGCCGACGGCTATTCGCCCGGAGGTGATGGCCCGGCCCACTATACTTTCCTGCAGGAAACCCGTGAGCATTCCCGGGAACAGCGTCACCACATCGAATCGCAAAGACGGCGACATGGGCAAACTCCGGCATTCTCGAGGCGCGCGCTTGGGCAGCACCCGTGTCTGTACCCCTTCAAAGAGGGAGCGGCAAGGTCAGCTCTCGACCGGCGCTTCGTCCGTGGCGCCGACAGCGACGGGCTCTGCGGTGACCGGCTGAGGCGAGGCATCCGAGGCGGGCTGGGAACGCTTACCTGCGGCTTTCGTCGAGGACGCGCGGCCTACGGTGGTGCGCCCCTTACGCGCTGCCCGAATCAAACTGCGCACGGTGTCCGAAGGTTTCGCCCCCACGCTCAACCAGTAGTCGACACGATCCAGCTTTAGGCGAATCTCCACTTCTTGGCCGCGGGCGCTGGGGCTATACAGGCCCAGGTTCTCCACGAACCGCCCGTCACGCTGGAAAGCGCTTTCGGCGACCACCACCCGGTAAACCGGCGAGTGCTTTGAACCTGCGCGCTGAAGTCGAATTTTGAGTGCCATACCTTCCGCTCGTTTGCTTGAGGAAAAACGCAAAGAAAAGCATCCGCGGGGCCGCTTTGTCAATAAATTTACCGGTTTGTCGAGTGTTCGGCTCAACTGGGCGCCTTCCGCGTAAAGCGATCTCCCTCAGGGACGACTTGCCTAGTGATCCTTTGATCGAATGCGGGTAAGCCCAGCCAAATTGTACGCCCAGTCCTCCTTCCAATCCTTCAAACAAGCGCGCATTGGATGAAAAACGGTCTGGGCACACGCATTTTTTTGACGACCGCGGCAGTCATTCTCCTGCCGATGCTGCTGGCCTATGCCTGGCTGGGCTCCCAGGTGATCGACACCCTGGAAGCGTCGACCCGTTCGCGTCTGGCCGCCGAGGCCCGCTTGGCCGCGCGTTCCGCGAATGCCTTCGTCCTCAACGCGCACAGCCAGCTGCAGTCCGCCGTGGAAGGCAGCCAACCCCTGGACGCCGACTCGCCGCCAATCCGCCGGGCCCTCGAGAAGTCATTCGACACCCTGTGGGTGGTTTCCGCCGAGCGCACGGTCACTCCCCTTTTCTCGTCCGCGCCCCAGCTGCTGCCCAATTCGAAAGGGCTCTGGATTCAGGAAGCGGTCAGCCAAGCTGCGAGTGGGCGCGTTCTGTCGCAAGGCCGTTGGCTGGCCGTACGACGCGACAACGGAGAGGTCCTGGTCGGTAGTCTGTCGACTGCCGCACTGGCGAAACACCTGGATGCCTATCGTGCCGAAGATGACCCCGCGCTGCTGCTCTTGGATCACGCCGGCGAAACGCTCTTTTTCTCCAATGACGGACGCAACTACCCGCCGCCGGCCAATGTTCTGACCCTCGAGGGCGACTCGCAGGACGGCCAGTGGATCGGCGTGCGTCAGCGGCTCGCGTCCGGCTGGTCCGTGGGCGTCTTCGAGACACGCGAGCGGGCGCTGGCCGATGCGCATCAATCGATCACCGTCGCCATCCTCGTGGCCCTGGGAACCGTCGCCGTTTCCGGCATTGCCGCACGTAGCCTGATCAACCACTGCCTGCGCCCCGTGCGCCGGTTGACCGAAGCCGTCACCGCGCTCTCCGACGGGCGCTGGGAACAGACCGTCGACGTCGACCGTGACGACGAGATCGGCACCCTTTCGCGTGCCTTCAACTCCATGGCCAAGCGCCTTCGCGACGTCTACCAGACCGTCGAAACTCGCGTGCGCGAGCGCACCGCCGAGTTGAAGGAAGCCAACGCGCAGCTGGAGCGCGCGCGCCAGGATGCCGAGACCGCCAGCGTCGCCAAAAGCGAATTCGTCGCCGTGATGAGCCACGAAATCCGTACGCCGCTCAACGGGGTCATCGGCATCGCCGGGCTGCTCATGGACTCCAAACTGAACCCCGAGCAGCGCGACCTGGTGGAGTCGTTGCGCCTGTCGGCGGACTCCCTGCTGGGCATCATTAACGAGACCCTCGATTTTTCGAAGATCGAAGCCGGGCGTATGGACCTGGAACTGGCACCCTTCGAAGTGCGCGAATGCGTCGAAGAGGCGATTGACCTGTTGTCGCCCAAGGCTTCTCAAAAAGGCATCCGCCTGGCCTGCGTCCTGCGTGACGGCGTTCCTCAGGAAGTCATCGGCGATCACACGCGCCTGCGCCAGGTGCTCGTCAACTTGGTGGGCAACGCCGTAAAGTTCACCGACAGCGGCCACGTCACCGTCGAGGTCACCGCCCGCCCCGTTCGCAACAACCGGCACGAACTCAAATTCGCCGTTGAAGACACCGGTGTCGGCATCGCTGCCGGCCGCATCCCGTCGCTCTTTGAGCCGTTCACGCAGGCCGACAATACGACCGCGCGCACCTACGGCGGCACCGGGCTGGGCCTGGCCATCAGCAAGAAACTCGTGGCCTTGATGGATGGCTTGCTATGGGCCGAAAGCCAACTGAGCAAGGGCAGCACCTTTACCTTCACCGTCCTGAGCGAAGACTACACCAGTCCGACCGCCGGCCCCGAACCCAATCCCCGCCTGCAGGGACGCCGCGTGATCATCGTCGACCCCAACGACGTGCAGGCCGACGACTTTGTCGCGCAGTTCCGCAGTTGGGGCCTCGAGCCCATCCGCTTCATCGACACGGCCAACTTCATCGAAGCCGCTCCAGCAAACCTGCGCGCCGACCTGCTGCTGTGGTCGGCCGATTGCCACTCCAGCCAGCCGCTCACGGCGATGAGCGCCGCGCGCAAGCGCCTCTCAGCTCCGGGCAAGGCCGAAATCCCCGTCATCCTGCTCGACCCCTTTGGCCGCCTGGCCAATCAGGAAAACAAGCCCTCGAAGTCCTGGCCGATCATGCGCAGCCCCTGCCGCTCCAGCCACCTGCGGCAAACCTTGGAGCGTTTTCTGGACCCGACCAGCGCACGCCCCTGCCAAATTCCCGGCAACACCCGCCCGCCCCTGGCCAGCGAACTGCCCCTGCACATCCTCGTGGCGGAAGACAACCTGGTGAACCAGAAGGTTGCCCTGCGCCTGCTCGAGAGTCTTGGCTACCGCGCCCACGTGGTCGCCAACGGCCAGGAAGCCGTCGAAGCCGTCCAGCAATTCGATTTCGACATCGTCCTGATGGATGTACGTATGCCCGAAATGGACGGGCTGACGGCTACCCAGAAAATCCAGGAGGTCCTTCCGATGACGAAGTGGCCGCGGATCATCGCCTTGACCGCGCGGACGCAGCGCGAGGATCGACGTGCCTGCCTCGACGCCGGCATGTGCGGTTTCCTGACCAAACCGCTTCACCTCAACGCGCTCTACACGGCCCTGCGCCTGGCCATGGAAAAAGACGAGCCGGCGCAACCACTGCCGGCAGCGCCCAACGATTCGCCTTGACCCGTCGCCGCCCGGCGATGCACTGCGCAGTCTTTGGCTATGTTGCAGGCAGGAATCGTCGGTTTGCCCAACGTGGGCAAAAGCACCCTCTTCAACGCCCTCACGCGTACACGCAAAGCGGAGGCGGCGAATTACCCCTTCTGCACGATCGAACCCAACGTGGGTGTGGTCGAAGTGCCCGACGAACGCCTGGAACCCCTGCGCGCGATTGCCGGCACGAGCGTCGTCATCCCGGCGGCCATCGAGTTCGTCGACATTGCCGGCCTGGTCGAGGGTGCCAGCAAGGGCGAAGGCCTGGGCAACCAGTTTCTGGCCAACATCCGCGAGGTCGACGCCATCGTCCACGTGGTGCGCTGCTTTGAGGACGCCGACGTCATCCACAACATGGGCCGCGTCGACCCGGTGCGCGACCTGGAGATCATCGCTACCGAATTGATCCTGGCCGACCTGGAGTCGCTTGAGAATCAGCTCGAGCGCAACCGCAAAAAGGCCAAGGGGCGCGATGAGGAGGCCATCGCCAACGTCGCGCTGATGGAACGCCTCCTTCCCCATCTCGAAGCAGGACGCCCGGCCAACACCTTCGAAGTCTCCGACGACGAAGCCGCCCGGCTCAAAACATTCAACCTGCTCAGCGCCAAGCGCGTGCTCTTTGCCTGCAACGTGGCCGAAGCCGATCTGGCTGCCGGCGGCAATGCGTTCACCCGTGCGGTGCAGGAACACGTCCAGGGCCGCCACGGTTCCGAGACGGTTGTGATCTGCGCGCGCGTCGAAGAGGAGCTCGGCGAACTTGAACCCGCCGATGCCGCCGAATACTTGGAATCCCTCGGCGTTCGCGACAGCGGTGTGAGCCTGCTCATTCGTAGTGTGTATCATCTCTTGGGACTGGCTTCCTACTTTACCGCCGGCGAAAAGGAAGTGCGCGCCTGGACCTTCACCCGCGGTATGAAAGCCCCGCAGTGCGCGGGCGTCATTCACGGCGACTTCGAGAAAGGCTTCATCAAGGCGGAGGTCGTGCACTACGACGATCTGGTGGCCGCCGGCTCGACCGCCAAGGCGCGTGAGGCCGGTAAATACCGCCAGGAAGGCAAGGAGTACGTCTTCAAAGATGGCGACGTCGCCCTCTTCCGGTTCAACAACTAGAGTCTCCGTCTCCCGTGAATCCGGTTTCCGGTGGTTGAATCTGCGCGCCCTTTCCGCGAAACTAGCCGGATGCATCGAATTCTCATGTGCTTACTAAGAGGTGCCGTCCCCATCGCGGCACTGTCTGTGTTCGCGCTCGGTCTGCTGTCCGGCTGCGGCGAAAGCGAGTCCGAAGTGCAGGTGTACGAAAGCCCGAAGCACAGCCAGCGCGGTGACGATGCCGCCAGCGAGCCAACGGCGGCTTCGGTACCGTCGCCGCGCACGATGCAAATACCCCCGGGCATGAATCTGGAGGCCGCACCCGCCATCGATTTCTCCATCCCTTCCGACTGGACCCTGGGTGAGGAACGCCCCGGACGCCTGGCCACTTTCAACGCTGCCGGGCCCGACGACACCCAAAGCGAAATCACCGTGACCGGTTTTCGCGCGGGCATGCCGCTGCCAATGAATATCCAGCGCTGGCGTGGACAAATTGACCTGGGCCCGCCTCCGCCGGGCGACCGCGGGGCCACCCTCATGGAGGGCATGGTCGACGGGCAACGCGCCATCACCGTCATCATGCGCAACCCCGACAACGCCAAGACCCTCTCGGTCACCATCGCGCGCTTCGGCGATTTCGACTACTTCTTCAAACTCTGGGGCGACAGCGCCGCCGTCCAGGCCCAGACACCCGCCTTCGCCCGTTTCGTGGATTCGGTGCGCTTCCCGCAGGACGGCTAGGCCGACCAGCCACAGGCTCTGGCGCCTTACGTAAGCGTGCCTGTCAGGTCGTTGCCGTCTTGAGCAAGGCCTCGGCGTGTTTGCGGGCAGACTTTGAAGATCGGTCTCCGAGCATCCGCGCCAACTCTTCTACCCGGGCGGCCTTGCCTGTGTGTATCGGCGAAATGGATACGCGGGTCGAGTCGGCATCCTGCGTCTTCGTCACCACGTAATGCTGCCGCCCCCAGGCGGCCACCTGGGGCAAGTGCGTCACACAAAAAACCTGGTGCCCGCCCGCCAAAGCGCCCAGCTCGCGCCCGACTTCCGCGCCGATTTCGCCGCCCACGTTGGCGTCCACCTCGTCAAACACGAGCACCGGGGTCGCGTCGATTTCGGCCAGCACCGCCTTGAGCGCCAGCATCACCCGGGCAGTCTCCCCGCTGGAAGCAATCTTGTTCAGCGGCAGTGGCTCCTGGCCCGGATTCGGTGCAAACATGAATTCGCAGCGGGAATTTCCGTGATCTTTCAGGCCGCTTTCCGGGGCAACGCGTATCTGGATCGACGCGTTTTTGAAGCCCAGTTTTTCGAGCAACTCGGTCACGCGCCGTGCCAGCCCTTGGGCCGCCGCCGCGCGCTTTTGGGTCAACGCACCGGCGCGTTCGCGCAGCGTGGCTTCAAGCTTGTCGGCTTGGGCCTGCAGCGTTTCAACCTGCCCGCCAAGATCGCCCTGCGCTCCGATGCGCTCGGCCAGGGCCTCGCGCTTGTGCAAGACCGTTTCCAATTCCGGACCGTGCCGACGCTTCACGTCCAGCCACAGGTCCATCTGCTCGGCAATGCGCTGGGCGGTTTCCTCATCGAAATCGCCGGTTTCGCCCAACCGCACGAACTCGCCGGCCAAATCGTCCAGCTCGACGATGACCGATTCCAGGCGTCCGGCCAGGGGCGCGGCTTCTTCATCGAGACTGGCCAGTTCCTGCGCGGCCTGGAGAAACTGCCCCAGCTGCGTGCTCAGGCCTTCGTCGCCAGAGAGCCCGCCGGCCACTTGGCTGGACAAACGCTGCAGATCCTCGGCAGTGGCCAGGCGCTTGTGGTCACGCTCGAGTTGCTCCAGCGATTCGGCCGTCAGCGCCAACGCGTCAATGCGGTCGACCTGCTTTTGGAATAACGCGACTTCCTCATCGGATAGCCGCTCGGTGCGGCTCAGCGCCTCGATGCGCTCCAGCGTGGTCCGCCAATCGAAGAAGCTCGTGCGAAAATCGGCCACCTGGTCCTCCAGCTGCGCGTAGGCGTCAAGCATGGCCAATTGCTGCCGCGGCTGATGCAGCTTTTGCGGCTCGCCCGGACCGTGAAAGTCGATCCACAGCTCGCCCATGCGCTGCAGGTTGGCCAGGGTCGTCAATGCGCCGTTGATCTGCACGCGCCCCGGTTTCTCGCGGTGAATGACCCGCCGCAACACCAAGACATCTTCCTCCATCTCGGGCAGCTCAAGCGACTGCAACAGCGCCGCCACCGGCCCCTGTTCTTCGAAGTACAGGGAGGCCTCCACCTCGCAAGCATCGGCCCCCTGACGCACGATAGTCTTCTCGACGCGGTTGCCGGCCAGCAGTGACAACGCGCCCAGCAAAACGCTTTTGCCCGCGCCCGTCTCGCCGGTTACCGCCGTGAAGCCCGCCTCGAACTCCAGAGCCACTTTGTCCATCAGCGCCAGGTTGACGATTTGCAAATACTGCAGCATGCCACGTTTTCGAAAACGCGCTCACGATGCACCGAGCCCAATCAAGCTCGCAACGAAAATGACAGGCTCGCGCCCATGGTGCTTTTTTACGAGTGCACACAGAATTCGCGGAGGTCTTTCATCAAGGACGCTTCGATTTGGTTCGTTGCACTCGCCCATTCACCTGCAGGCCAAAACCCACTGGGCTTCAACCTCCTGTCTTCCCACTTCTGAATGCTGGCTCCGAATCCGGGCACCCCGCCTTCCCCATTGACCGCAGGCTGTGGCGCGCCGATAGTATTCGGTGCGCCGGGTAGCTCCCCGGCCAACCCGGAGGGCTGGCAGAGTGGTCGATCGCGGCGGTCTTGAAAACCGTTAGGCCGAAAGGTCTCGGGGGTTCGAATCCCTCGCCCTCCGCCACTTTCCAGATAGGTGCCTCAGCCTGGTTGTCTTTGCAGAAAGACCGCGCTGGCAGTTCCAAAAATTCACCCCAAAGCGCCTGGATGCGGTCGACCACGCCAGTATCGCCAGACCGACGAGAGGCACCAACAGGAGCGTCGCCCTCAGTACAGCCCCACCACGTGGCCCTGCGCCAGTTTGGTGATGAAGACGCCCAAATTGTAGGCCAGGTGCGCTGCCATGCACGGCAACAGCGAGCGCTGCGGGTTGAAGCTGGCGAAGCGCATCCAGTAAAACCACAGCGACATCACAAACAGCCAGCCCGTCGAATAAAAGGCCTTGGTGGTGAAGTGCAGCTCGAAGTCACCCTTCCAAAACTCCCAGGCCGAAACGCCCTCAGGAAAGTCCAGGGACCACAGATGCGGGTGCCCGATGGCGAAGATGAGCGACACCCCAAGGGCGCTCGCGATGAGCAGCTTTTTACCCTTGTTCTCGATGACGAGGAAGCCGCGAAAGATGATTTCCTCCCAAACCGCCGCCGCGATCATCTGCAGCAGAAAGAGCCAGACGATGTCGCTTTGCTCGGCCACCAGCCCCAGGCCGTACTCGCCAATGACCTGCCCAATCAGCAAAACCAGGGCCCCGCAGATGCCGATATAAATCGCCAGCGGCGTGCAGGCGGTTGTGCCCGGCAACGCACCCTGGACGTCTTCACCCTTGGCCCGGGCCTTGAAATCCGACCACCACATCTGCGCCAGATACACCGCCACCCCCAGCGCCAGGAGCGGAAACAGGGCATCTTCCCAGGGCGCGCCCTCTTCCGCCGCTTCCGCCTCGGATGGGAGATTCTGAGCGGTTTCTTCCCGAAGCTCCTTATGCTCTGGAATTTCTGAACTTTCAGAATTTTCGACTAGAATATAGTTCCTGAAAGCGGTGGGCGCTGCTTGACCGGGTATTTCGCAAATCATTTATTAGAGGTGAGTTCAACGATCTGTGACCACTGTCACAGCCTTCACTACACAGGCACGACATGCTTGCAACTACCGAATCGCCAACCCGCCCTCGCGACGCCAACGTCTTCGCCGACGTCTTTGCCCCCGCGCGAGGCCATCTGGACGCGCTCGACCGTTACCTTGCCCAACAGGTCGAAGCTTTCGAGCCGGAGGTGCGCCCGCACGCGTCGTTTTGCCTGCAGCATCAGGGCAAACGCCTGCGCCCGATGCTCGTCTTCCTGAGCGGTTGGACACGCGATGGCTCGGTCTCGAAGGACTTGGTCCAGGGTGCCGCAGTGGTGGAACTCGTCCACCTGGCCACTCTGGTGCACGACGACATTCTGGACGAAGCCGACGTGCGCCACAACGCGCCCACGGTCGCCGCCCGTCACGGCCCCAACGTGGCCGTTCTCCTGGGCGATGCCTTTTTTGCGCACGCGTTGCACCTCGCCGCGCAATTCCCGACCCCGGAGGTCTGCCGGCTGGTCTCCCGGGCAACGCGACAGGTCTGCACCGGTGAGATTTTTCAAACGCTCAATCGGGGAGCGCGCGTCACGCGCGCCGACTACTATCGCGCCATCGAGTTGAAGACAGCCGAGCTATTTGCCGTCTCCTGCCAGGTAGGTGCGCTCCTGGGCGGGCATGCACCGGTTTTTCAGGAAGCAGCCAGCGATTTCGGACGCGCCTTGGGTACGGCGTACCAGATCTTCGACGACCTGGTCGACTACCTTGGCTCGACCGACCAAATCGGTAAAACGCTGGGCACCGACTTGGCCGGGGGGAAGTACACCCTCCCCTTGATCGCCCTGCTCGACCGTTTGGAGCCGCGCCAACGCGCCATCATTCTCGACGAGTTGGCCTCCGACGCGGGCCCCAGCGAGTTCCAGCTACGACGCCTGGCCGGTTGGATGCGCGAATACGACATCGTGCGCGTGGTCCGGGATGCCTTTGACCATCAGCTGGCCTTGGCGCACGACGCCCTGGCCCCCTTCGCTGGTCACCCGGCCGCCGAACGTCTGGAACACCTCTCCAGCGCAGTCGAGTCCTACATGGACCGCGTTTGAGGCAAGGTTAGCCAACGCGGACTGCTTTGAGCTTTTGCTTGGGGGCCGCGGCGGACAGATTGGGACGCCATGGCCCCCAATTTTGTTTTCATCCTTGTCGACGACTTGGGCTGGACCGACCTGGCGGCTTTCGGCAGCTCGTTCTACGAGACTCCCCATCTCGACCGACTGACGAACGAGGGCCTGCACTTCACGGACGCCTACGCGTCGTGTCCGGTGTGCTCGCCCACCCGCGCGAGCATCCTCTGCGGTAAATACCCGGCGCGCGTCGGCGTCACGCAGTTCATTGGCGGGCACAACGTGGGCAGGCTGTGCGACGTGCCCTACTTCCACAACCTGCCCGCCAGCGAGTACTCCCTGGCGCGGGCCCTGCGCGATGGCGGTTATCAAACCTGGCATGTCGGCAAGTGGCATCTCGGCGGCAAACCAACCCTGCCGCAAACGCACGGCTTCGACATCAACGTGGCTGGTTGCGATTGGGGGATGCCACAGAAGGGCTTCTTCAGCCCCTACGACATCCCGGGCTTTGAGAACGGTCCCGAGGGCGAGTACCTGACCGACCGGTTGACCGATGAAGCCATCGCCTTGATCGAGCAGGCCGACCGCTCACGACCCTTTTTTCTGAACCTGTGGCACTACGCCGTGCACACGCCCATTCAGGCCAAAGCCGAGGATGTGTCGCGCTTCGAGCAAAAGGCCGCCGACCTTGGGCTGGACCAGCAGGAACCTTTCGAGGAAGGCGACGTTTTCCCGATCCTCGCCAAGCGCGACCAGCGCATCACCCGGCGACGTTTTCAGGGGGACCCGACCTACGCAGCGATGGTGGCCAACCTCGACGCCAACATCGGACGCCTCGTCGACTGCCTCGAACGCACCGGCCAGCGGGAGCAGACCGTTCTCGTCTTCACCTCCGACAATGGCGGCCTCTCCACCGCCGAAGGTGCACCCACCTGCAACGCGCCCCTCTCCCAGGGCAAAGGCTGGATGTACGAGGGCGGTAACCGCGTGCCCCAGTTCATCGTCGCGCCGGGCCTGACCCAGCCTGGCCGCCGCACCGATGAGCCCGTCACCAGCACCGATTTTTATCCGACCCTGCTGGAACTGGCCGGCCTCGAGCCCAAGCCCGCGCAGCACTGCGACGGCGTCAGCCTGGTGCCGCTGCTGCGCGGCGAAAACCACCTCAAGCGTGAAGCGATTTTCTGGCACTATCCCCACTACGGAAATCAGGGAGACACGCCCGCCTGTGCCGTGCGCGCCGGCGCTCACAAGCTCATCGAGCACTTCGAGGACGGGCGCCTGGAGCTGTTCAATCTTCGCGAGGACATCGGCGAAACCCGCAACCTCGCCCCGTCCGAACCCGAACGCACCCGGGAACTCCACGCTCAGCTGCGGGCCTGGCGCGACTGCGTCGAAGCCCTCATCCCCAAGCCCAATCCAAATTGGGAATCCTAGAGTGCTTTCGGTCGACGTTCTTGGTTCTTTGTTTTTGTTCGGCGCAGCTTCGCTTTGAGTCCGTAGCCCGGAAGCAATCCGCATCACGTCACGTCTTGAATTCAGTACTCTCTCGACGGCCCTCCATCTGCTGGCTGCGAACGCCTAACTGCTGACTGCTGACTTCTCCAAACCACCGCCATGCATCTCATCATCGACGGCTACAACGTGATTCACGCCTGGTCGCGCACGCGCACGCTGCTGCGGCAGGGCTGGGCCGCTGCCGTGGCCGAACTGGCGAGGTCGGTGCGGGTGATTCACGATGAGGAAGGCTGGCAGGTCACGGTGGTGCTCGACGGCAAAGGCGAGCGTTTGTCCATCGAGCATCCGGGCGGCCAGAACACCTTCAGCCTGGTCTACGCCCCGGCTGGCATGGCCGCCGACACCATCATCGAGCAACTGGTGCATCGACTGCCCGATCCGGCGCAGGCCACCGTGGCCAGCCGCGACAATCTGGTCATCGAAACCACGGCCGCCCACGGGGCCACCCCGATCAGTCCGGACGGACTGGCCGATTGGGTCGAGCGCTGCGCCCAAAGTCAAACCGACGGCCTGCTCCGCCGTCGCACGTCTCTCGATCAAAGCTGGCAAAGCGGCACACCGTGGGACAAACTGGAAACCCTCTTCAATCCGTCCAAAGCCAAACCGACCGACCCGTCCTGACTTCGAGCGGCGGCGGTCGCGCAGGCCCGACTTCGAACCGCATTCGAACGCCACCATGTTCCGGACCGATCCCGTAGCCCCACCCGCCGACGTTCCCGAGCGACTCGTCCAGCGGCTATGGCTGCGGCAGGCGTTTCGGCACGGTGGGCTGCGCACACTCTCGGGCAAGCCGCTGCGCATCCGTCGCCCGGGCCGGTGGAACCACCACGAGGGCCCGGACTTTCGCGACAGCCTACTTGAGATCGACGGCCAGCCCGTGCGGGGCGATGTCGAATTGCACCTGCGCCGTCGCGATTGGTCGCGGCACGGACACCAGGCGGACGCCAATTACGGCGCGGTTGCCCTGCACGTGGTGGTTTTTCCGCCAACAGTCCACGAGCAACGTGCCCTCACTCATGAAGGGCGCGAGCCCGAAACGGTGGTCCTGCTGGACTGGCTCGAACGTGACCTGGCCGCGCTGGCTGCCGAGGAAGCCCTGCTGGAGTCCACCCAGGCCGACCCCGTTGCGCTGGCCGAGCCCTTGGCCCACCTGACGCCCGAAGCCCTGCGCCGCTCGCTGCGGGCCAAAGCGCTGCGCCGTTGGCGACAGAAACGCCGCTTCGCCGCGCGCCGTCGGTTCGAGCACGGCTTCACCGAGGCCTGCCACCAACTGCTGCTCGAGGGGCTGGGCTACAGCCGCAACCGCGAGCCGATGGCCCGGCTGGCCCTGGAGTGGCCCCTGCGCCGGTGGACGGTTGACCCGCCTCCCTTGCCGGCACTGCTGCGCCGCCCCGATCTGCATTGGAAGCGCGCGGGCGTACGTCCGCCCAACCAACCGGCCCGCCGCCTGGAGCAGTACCAGCGACTGGTCGACCGCCGTCCGGATTGGCCGCGTCAGTTGCAGGCCTGGGGGCGTCAATTGCCGGGCCAGCCCGAGCACGGGCAAGGCACCCGCGCCTTTCGCCAGGACACGGAATTTTCGGCCCAGCGCGCGGCGCTCGCCAGCGGCGTCTTTGCGAACGTGCTGGGCGGCACGCGGTTAGACACCTTGCTGGCCGACGTATGCTTTCCCCTGTTGGCGGAGGAACTCAAGGTCGACCTCTTTGGGAACTGGTTCCACGCCCGCGCTGGCGACGGACCCCACGCGCTTCTGCGACTCGAACGCCTGCTTCCGCTGACCGCAACGGCCGAGTGGCCCCGCTGCAACGGCTGGCTGCAAGCCCTTCTGGAGCATTGCATCGAAGGCGGCGTGCGCGCCTAGGCAGTGTCGTAGCGAACGAAATCGCGCGGCTTGTGCGTGCGCCCGGCAGGGGCCTTGACAGGCTTCTCTCAACTGGCTAACTTGCGGGGTTTCACAGCCTTACCAGTCTTGGTAGGCGGGTCTCGGCCCGCCTGTTTTTTTTCCTAGAAGCCCACACCACCGTCCATGAGCAGCGAAATTCTGGCCGTTCTCGAATACATGGAAAAAGAGAAGGGGATCGGTCGCGAAGACCTGATCACCGCCATCGCCACGGCCATCAAAAACGCCGCCCAAAAAGGCGTGAACGCCGGCCAGGAACTCAAGGTCGAGATCAACCCGAAAAACGGTGACCTTAAGGCGTGGTCCTTACTCGAGGTGGTTGACTCCGTCAGCGACCACGCGACGCAGATTCACATTTCCAAGGCCCGCGAGGAAAAGCCCGACGCCCAGCTGGGCGATGTCATCGAGCGCGAAGTCGAAGCGGCGTCGCTGGGCCGCATCGCCGCGCAGCCCGCCCGTCAGGCGATCATGCAGAAGGTGCGGCAATTCGAAAAAGAGCGCATTTACGATGAGTACAAAGACGTGGTTGGCGACATCGTCACGGGCACCGTGCGCCGGCGTGAACGCGGCGATCTGATCGTCGACCTGGGCAAAGCCGAAGCCATCCTGCCCCCGCGCGAACGCGTGCCCGGCGAGGACTACGCGCCCGGCGAACGCATCCGCTGCCTGCTCTCGGCCATCGAAACCACCCCGCGCGGACCCGAACTGGTCCTCAGCCGCGGCAGCCTGAACTTCGTGCGCCGTCTCTTTGAACTGGAGGTGTCCGAGATTGCCGACGGCACTGTCTCCATCGAAGCCATGGCCCGCGAGCCGGGCTACCGCACCAAAGTCTGCGTGCAAAGCTCCGATCCCAAGGTGGATCCCGTCGGCGCCTGCGTGGGCGCCCGGGGGGCGCGGGTGAAAAGCATCGTGCGCGAACTTGGCGGGGAGAAAATCGACATCATCCGCTTCTTCACCGATCCGCGCGAAATGCTCGAGGAAGCGATCAAGCCGGCCATCCCCAAAAACGTCCAGGTCGACCAGGGCGGACGCCGCATCTATTTCGAGGTCGCCGAGGACGACCTGTCCGTCGCCATTGGCCGCCGGGGCCAGAACGCGAAGCTGACCAGCCGCCTGCTGGGCTGGCGCCTGGACATCAGCAAGGAAAAGCGCGTGGAGACCGGCTTCGAGCAGCGCGTGGCCCGCGCCGCCGAAGGTCTGGGTCAGATTCCGGGCATTTCCGACCCGCTCGCCCAGCGCCTGGTCGCCATCGGTATCACCACTCCGGAAGCCTTTGAAGGCGTCGAAGCCAATGACCTGGTCGACGCCGGATTCACCTTGGATGAAGCCACCGAAGTCCTCACCCACGTTGAACACTACCGCCAGAGTCAGTCCGCCGCCGGCTAAGCCGCCGAACGCGCCGCCCCGACAACACCTTTCCGTTTCACCGCAACGTCCCGCCGTTTTTTCATTCGCCGCCGAATTCAGACCACCCGAGCCGATTCGCCGAGCCACCGTCCATGAGCGTCCGCATCTACGAGATTTCCAAACAGCTTGGCTTGGATAACAAGGAAGTGATCACCCTGCTCCAAGAGCGGGGGCACAAGGTCAGCAGCCCGTCCAACACCATCGACAACATTTCCGCGCGCTCCTTCCTCGATGAGATGGCGCGCGAGAAAAACGCCGGCGGGGTCGCGACCGCTATTGAGGAGGCTGGCGACGACAGCGGTCACACCGAGGCTCCTGAAAACACGGCCCCGGCGCAGGACACTTCGACCGAAGCTGCCCCAAAGGCACCCGCCACTGCGCCCAGGCGTTTCGTCAAATCCGCTGCCGAGGTGGAAGCCGAGCGCCGCGAAAAGGCCGAAGCCGCCAAACCGGCCCCGCCCCCGCAGGCGGCTCCGCCAATGCCCAAGCCGGTGATCCGTGCGCCCGCGCCCCCAGCGCCGCCGCGTTCACCTGCGCCGGCTGGAGCCGCGCCAGCCATCAACCGCGCGCCGACGCCGCCGCACGTGCGCACTCCCGAGCGAGAGAATCAGCCCGCCGCCGCAGGGTCCCCGCCCGCGCCGCGTCCCGCAACGCACCCAGCCAACGCACCCGCAACACCGCCGCCGCGCTCGCCGGCCAACCCCGCCAGTCCGGCCGCGCCCCAAGCGCCGAACGCACCCGCAGCACCGCCAGCGGCTGAAGCGGTCGAACCCACCGCAGCCCCCGGCGAACCACGGGTGGTTCACGCCAAGCCGCCCATCGTGGTCCGCGACTTTGCCACGCTCATCGGTCTGAAGCCCTTCAAGCTGATCTCCGAACTGATGGAGATGAACATCTTCGCCTCGATGAATCAGGTCATCGACGAGGAGGTCGCCGTCAAGTTGGCCCAAAAACACGGCTTTCAGCTGGAAGTGCGCCACCGCGGTGAGAACGAGGCCAAACCCTCGGCCAAGAAAAAGACGCAGAGCGACGAACCGGCCAAGCTCGAGCCGCGTCCGCCCGTGGTCTGCGTGCTTGGCCACGTCGACCACGGTAAGACCACCCTGCTCGACACCATCCGCAAGGCCAACGTGGTTGCGGGCGAAGCAGGCGGCATCACCCAGCACGTCGGTGCCTACCAGGTCAACCGCGACGACCACCGGATCACATTCATCGATACGCCGGGACACGCCGCCTTCTCCAAGATGCGCGAGCGCGGGGCCAACGTGACCGACATTGCCGTGCTTGTAGTGGCGGCCGACGACGGCTTCATGCCGCAGACCGATGAGGCTCTGAAGTTCGCGCAGGCTGCCAACGTTTCGCTCGTGGTCGCGATCAACAAAATCGACTCGCGTGGGGCCAACATCGACCGCGTCAAGCAACAGATG
Source organism: Opitutales bacterium (assembly GCA_050331595.1). GTDB lineage: Bacteria > Verrucomicrobiota > Verrucomicrobiia > Opitutales > JBHJGM01 > JBHJGM01. Next base: position 134,949 of record JBHJGQ010000003.1, on the reverse strand, counting down.
CAGCAGCGCAACATCGCCAGTGAGGACTGGGGTGGCGAGGTGCTCACCGTCGGCGTTTCCGCGCTCAACGGCGACAACATCGACGAGCTGCTGGACAACGTTTTGCTGCAGGCCGAAGTGCTCGAACTCAAAGCCCCCGAAACCGTGCCCGCCGAAGGCACCGTGGTCGAGTCGCAGGTGGAGCCCGGGCGCGGTCCCACCGCCACCGTCATCGTTCAGAAGGGCAAGCTCAAAATTGGCGATGCCCTCGTCTGCGGTCCAACCCACTGCAAAGTCCGCGCACTGCTCAATGACCGGGGCGAACGCCTGAAATTCGCCGGACCGGGCGACCCCGCGCTCGTTCTGGGCTGGTCCGAAGCGCCCGACTCCGGCGACACCTTCCTCAAGGTCAAAAACGATCGCGAGGCCAAGAGCCAGGCCGAAGAAAACGCCCGCAGTGAACGCCGCGAAAGCCTGCAGCAGACCGCTGTAGGCACCGGTGCCATCCCCGAGGGCATGGACCTGGCCGAATGGCTCAAGAAGGGCACCAGCGACCAGAAGGCGTTCCGCTGCGTGGTCAAGAGCGACGTTCACGGCACGGTGGAAGCGCTCGTGGGCAGTCTCGAGGAAATCAAAAGCGACAAGGTTCGCCTGGAGGTGCTCGAGTCCAGCGTGGGCCAGGTCAGCAAAAACGACATCCAGCTGGCCAGCGCTTCCGAGGCCACCATTGTCGCCTTCAACGTTCGCCTGGACAACGGCGTGCAAGCCCTGGCCAAACACCACGATGTGCGCATCCTCCAGCACGACATCATTTACGAGCTGATCGATCAGGTACGCGACGCAATGGCCGAAATGCTCGACCCCGAAAAGGTCGAAAACAAAATCGGCGCCGCCGAGGTCCGCGCAGTCTTTCCGATTGCCCGAGGCCAGGTCGCCGGTTGCATGGTCACCGAAGGCCAGATCCGCCGCGACTCTTTTGCCCGGGTCCTGCGCGGGGGAGAATCGCTGCACTCCGGTCGCATTGCCACGCTCAAGCGCTTCAAGGACGACGCCACCGAGGTGCGCGCCGGCTATGAGTGCGGTCTGCAGGTCGAAAACTTCGCTCGCTACGAAGAAGGCGACGTGGTCGAGTGCTACGAAATTCGTGAGGTGCGCCCGAGCCTCTAAACCGGCGTTGCCAACAGCCCGAAAGGCTTCCCGTCATGGAAAACCGGATGGTCCGTGTGAACGAGCTGCTGCGGCGCGAGTTGAGCCAGATCCTGCACACGCAGTATCAGGAGATGGCGGTCTTTATCACGATTACCGAGGTCGCCGTCGCCCCCGACCTGCGCCAGGGCCGTGTTTTTTACTCCGTGCTCGGCGAGGAAGCCAACGTCTACCTGGCCGAGCAATTCTTCAGTACGCACCGCGCCGAATTGCAGCAGCGCGCCAGCCGGCACATCACACTCAAGTACTTTCCGCAGCTGCGCTTCGAACACGACAAATCGATCGAACGCGGCAACGAGGTCCTGCGCATTCTCGACGAGCTCGAGCAGGACGGCCAACTCGGATCCAACCCTTCATCCTGACCCGACACCCACCCGCCTGACATGTTTTTCCCAGAGGCCTCTCCGCGCTTTGGCGCGCTCTTCGACACCCTTCGGGGGCAGCCCTTTGCCGTGCTCGGCCACATGCGCCCCGATGGCGATTGCGTCGGCTCGCAGGTTGGCCTCTGCCGTGTCCTGCAAGCGACGGGCTCACTGGCCGTGTGCGTGAATCACCACCCGGTGCCGCGCGTGCTCGAAGCCTTTGTCGGGGATACGCCGTTCCTGCAAGCCGACGCTTTTTCGCCCAACGGGCAGCATGCGGCCACCGTGGATTGCGCCGACCCCAAGCGCGTCGGCGACCGGCTGCGCGAATGCTTTCCCGAAGTTCGCCTGAACATCGACCACCACCTATCCAACCCCGCCTATGGTCAGGACAACTTTATCGAGCAGGGCACCTCGGCCACTGCGGAGATCCTCGCCGGCTTCTTCCTCGACCTAGACCTGCCCATTGACCCGGTCACTGCGCAGGCACTGTACATCGGCATTTCGACCGACACGGGCCAATTCCGCTTTGGCTCCACCACCGCCCGGGTTTTTGAAATATGCGCGCGGCTCGTTGAAAAAGGGGCCAACGCCGGCGACGCCGCCTTCGAGCTGTTCGAAAAAGAGCGCTTTGCCAAGCTGAAGCTGCTGGAAGCTTTTCTGGGCACCCTTCAACTCGATTTCGACGGTCGGGTCTGCATCGGTGTTTTGGAGGACGGCATTTACACCCGCACACAGTCCGACCGCGAAGACGCCGAAGGCCTCGTCGACTACGCCCGTGCCATCGACGGCGTGGAAATCGGCGTCCTCCTGGAAGAATCCAATGGCTCGATCAAAGGCAGCCTGCGTTCCAAAGACCCGAAGTACCGTGTGGATCAAATCGCCAAGAACTTCAACGGCGGGGGCCACGCGGCCGCGGCGGGCTTCAACATCGAGGGCAGCATCACTGAGTTTCTCCCTCGACTGCGCGACATCCTGTCCGAGCGGCTCAACGAAACCACCGCCACCTAGGATCTTTCCTCAGCCGGCCCAACGGCCCGTTGTCTCTCACCTAGTTTCACATCCGCGTTCCATCCGCCCATGTCCAACGTAGCCTCTCCCGCCGGTTTCGACGGCGTGCTCCTGGTCGACAAACCCACCGGCATGACCTCGCACGACGTCGTCTCGCACCTGCGCCGCAAACTCAAAATGAAGCGTATCGGCCACGCCGGTACACTCGACCCCATGGCCACCGGCCTGCTCATCATGCTTGTCGGCAAGGCGACCAAGGTTTCGCAGTATCTAATGAGTTTGGATAAAACCTACGAGGCAACCATGAAGCTCGGCGAAGCCACCGAGTCGCACGACTGCGATGGCGAGGTGACCGAAACTCGCCCGGTTCCCGAACTCGACGAGAAAGCTTTCAAGGCGCACATGGAGCCCTTTATCGGTGACCAGTACCAGACCCCGCCCATGTTTTCGGCCAAAAAAGTCGACGGCGTGCCCCTCTACAAACGCGCCCGCAAGGGGGAAACCATTGAGCGCGAGCCGCGGTTCATCCATGTATCGACGTTTGAACTACTGCGCTTCGCCCCACCCGAGGTCGATTTCCGCCTGGCCTGCAGCAAAGGCACCTACGTGCGCACGATCGCGCATGACCTGGGAGAAAAAGTCGGCTGCGGCGCGCACTTGACCGCCTTGCGCCGCACCGCCATCGACCGCTTCCGGGTCGAGGATGCCCCCACCCTCCAGGCCATCGAAGAGGCCAGCCTGCCCGAGGTGCGACGCCGCCTGATCCCGGTCTACCAGGCGGTGCCCAGCCATGTCCTCTAAGGTTGCCGTGACCGCCGCTGTCTCCGGCCTCGACGTGTGGGACGCCGGCTCGCGGCCTGTTCACCTGGCCATCGGGATGTTCGACGGCGTCCACCGTGGGCACCGTCGCGTCATCGAAGCTGCCGTTCAGGGCGCACAAAAAAGCGAGGGGCTGGCCTGCGTCTTGACCTTCGATCCGCACCCCAGCCGGCTCTTTCGGCCCGAAGACCCGACCCTGCTCATCCTTCCCCTCGCGCAAAAGCTTGAACGGCTCCAAGCACTCGGCGTCCAGACCACTCTCGTCCAGCCCTTCGACGCCACCTTTGCGCGTATCCAAGCCGAGGATTTCGCGAGCCACCTGCAGACCGCAATTCCTGGTCTGCAGGCGCTCTACATCGGCGAAAATTTCCGCTTTGGCGCACGCCGGATGGGCGACATCGAAATCCTCAAGCGAACCGGCGAGGCCATCGGACTGAATGTGTTCGCCGCGCCCCGGCTGATCGAGGGTGAAGCGCCCGTCAGCAGCACACGCGTGCGCGGCTTGTTGCGCGAAGCACGTATCGAAGAAGTCAATACGCTGCTGGGCTACAACTACTTCGCCCAGGGCGAGGTGACCCCGGGCAAGCAACTGGGGCGTACCCTGAACTTTCCTACGCTTAACCTGCCTTGGGCGCCCGAGTTGCGGCCGCGCTACGGCGTCTATGCCGTCACGCTGAGTACGTGCGATGGCGCCTCTCAGCCCGGCGTCGCCAACTACGGCGTGCGCCCAACGGTGGACAACACCGAACGCCCGCTGCTGGAGACTCATCTGTTCCATGGCACTGCCCTCGGTCCCGGCGATCCGATTCGCGTGGAGTGGCACCGTTTTATTCGACCCGAACAACGCTTCGACTCGCTCGAGGCTCTGAAAACACAGATTGCGCAGGATATCGCAGCGGCGGCCGACGCGCTTGCCAAAAGCGTTTAGGCGACGCGTGTATGTTTGCATAAGCGAATCTCCTTGCGCTCCCTAGCCGGTCTGCTAACCCATCGCAGGCTCGGTTGAGATTCGACGCCACCCGCACCGTCGTTCCCAATTGAGTTGTTCATTGACCGGTGGTCCCTTCGCGGAACGCCATATAGTAGAATCCCTCTCCGTATCCAGGAAACGCCGTGAGAACCGGCGACAGTTGCGCTACGGTATCGGATCACAAGCTCCCATCCAGAAGTTACGGCGGCGCGCGCAAGACGCTCGCGCCGGTGCAAGCGGCCTCTGGAGTAACGCCAATCCAAGGCATCCCTGCATTGGGTGAAGGTCAGGAGCGAGGTTTTCGGCACACGCCGAATGCAAATCCGGAGTCCGGTTATCTGGACGGAGAGAAGTCACAGGCCATGGGCACGGCACGCTGCCGCGCAGATGGTGCTTCAACGCACAATTGAAGGTGAGACTCCATGCATCCCAAGAAAACCAAACAATCCACGGCGGCTTCGGTGCGCATCTGCGCAGCTGTGTCCGCCACCCTCATCACTTCCGGTTCGGCGCTGAGCGCCGGAACCTTCGACCCGGCCCTGACCCAGGTTTCCGAGTCTCAAATCGTCCGCTGGGCCACCGGTGCTCAAGACCTCAATCGAGGCTTGATCGACCCGGCTCAGCCCTTCCTTGGCAACGCCAGTCAAGGTTCCCTCAGCAACGCCATCGGTGCCGCCGACGCCAATCGAAACAGCCCCCCCGCCGACACGGGTACGGTCAGCCTGGGCGACTTCGGTTCCATCGTGGTCACCTTTGGCACACCCATCGTCAACGGTCCGGGGCTGGACTTTGCCGTCTTTGAGAACGGCTCTGACTTCGGTGAGTTTGGGCTTGGGCTCGAACTGGCCTTTGTCGAAGTCAGTTCCAACGGCACGGACTTCTTCCGCTTCCAGAGCGTTGCCGATGACGCCGATGACATTCGTGCCTTTGGTTCGTTTGGCTCGCGTCCCGATGCCACCGGGCTGAACAACCTGGCTGGCAATCAGGCGCTTGATGAAACGTTCCCGACGATCAACGAGCGCTTTGGCACCGGCTTCGATCTCGAAGACCTCGTCGGTCAAGCCGGTCCGGATCTCGACCTCAACAACATCACCGCCATCCGCATCATCGATGTGGGTGGCCTCGACCCGGAGGTACTCGCTACCCTCGTCGACGCCGAGAACGAGCCGATCTTCTCGGCGGCGCAAGTCGATGCGCTCACTTCCTTCGACAGTGAAGGTAACGTGATCCTGGACTCCACTGGTTTCAGTTCACCCGCGAACGGCTTCGACCTCGATGCCGTTGGGGCGAGCAACATCGTGCCCGAACCCTCGGTCTATGCCCTGCTCTTCGGCTTGGCTGCGTTGACCGCCGTGCTCTGGCGGCGCCGAGGCGCGTAGCTCCTGAATCCTTCAACTCAGTGGACGGGGCGGCCCAACCCGCCTCGTCCACCACCTTGGTATTCATGAACCGGATACACATTTTGCCAGTCCTGGTGGCGAGCCTGCTTGTGGCCCTCCTCGCGCCGAGAACGTTTGCACAGGGCAGCCTCGCGCGGGTCACCCACCCCGACCTCACGCTCGAAACCATCTTCAACCCTTCCGCCGCGTCGTTCGGTTTCATCAGCTTGCAAAGCCTCAGTGCCACGGCCAACGGTACCCTCTACTTTTTTGAGACCGACGACTTCCTCGTCACGCGCGTCTTGCGACTCCCGCGCGTGGGCAACGGCTACGGCACAGCCGAAACGGTCTTCAACTACCAGACCACGCGCAGCGGCACCTTTACCCTGCCCGTCGGCGATTGGTTGTACTTTGGCGATGAAGATGCCTTTGAACTGCGCCGCGTTCCGCTCGATGCCAGCGACCTGATCCCCGCTGACGCGCCCGCCCTGCTCACCCTTCCCTTTCAATTCGATGCAAGCGCACGGCCCCAGGATGCAAACCTCCCGGGCGGCGCCCAGCGCATCTTTGTTTCGGCCAACACGACCGTCACGAGCGACGACACCCTGTTCACCGGCAACGCGTTGATCCGCCTGAGCATCAGCGCCAGCGGCGACGTCACCCAAGAGCCGGTCGCCTTCATCAACGACTTCAGCGGACCCGTTCTGTCCGATGGTGCGGGGGCCCTCATCTACGGGCGCACCGGCGCTTTAACCAGTGGCAGCGGACTGCTCGAAGGGGGCCTCTTTCGCATCCCCGCCCCCGAAGTCGACGCACTCGACCCCGCCGCCCCGCTCAATCTCGATCAACCCGACTTGCGTCTGCTCGACAACCGCTCCAACGCCAGCCTCGCCCTGCTCAACGATGCCGCCGTCGTAGCCAGCCAGCCATCGCTCACCGTCGCGGATGAAATCTGGGTGCAGGACTTCGTCGATACGGCGCGGCCTCGCGGCTTCCGTCTGGTTGAAGCCTTTGCCGCCGACCGCGGCGGCGCCGGTTCGCAGCTCATCAACTTCGATTCCGTGGCGGTCGTGTCAGACACCGAGATACTTTTTATTGCTGGCGATTTCGCCACCTTCCCGGTCACGTCCATTCTCTACCGCCTGAAGCTGCCCGAAACGATCACCTACGACTTCTGGGCCGACTTCGCCTTCACCCCAGCGCAGCGCTCCAGCGGCGACGACCATCCCGATCTCGACCTCGACGGCAATGGCCCCAACACCCTCCAATTCGCGCGTAATGCCGATCCCTTCCGTGACGATCCGGGACGCGTGCCCCGGCTACGGCTCACTCAAGACGGCCCCGACACTTTTCTGGAAATCGACATTCTCGAATGGGCCGGCCTCAGCGAGGCCACGTCCACCATCCGCGTGGGCGAGGACCTCACCGCCGCTGCGCCCTTGAACCTTGAAGCCGTCGACACCGGTGTTACCGTACCCGCAGGTTTTCGCACACAGTGGCGTCGCTACCGCGCGCCGTTCTCCATCGACACCGCGCCGCAGGCCTTCGTCCGTCGCGACGTTTCGCTCGACGTCACCGGATTCTGAATACCGTATCCACCATGCCACGACGCGCACCCAATCGCCCGGCCTTCAGCCTCATCGAACTGATCACGGTGGTCGGCGTGGTCATGATTCTGGGCTTGATCGCCTTTCGCGGTGGGCAGCTGCTTATCGACACGGCCAACGAAGCCAAGTCGGCCAGCAACCTGCGCCAGCTTGGAGCCGCCGTGGACATGTACCTGCGTGAGCACGGCCAGCGCTACTTCGCCTATCGTGAGTGGGACCCCGAGGGGGGGCTGCGCTACTGGTTTGGCACCGATCCCGCCTCCGGTGGCGGCGGCGAGGGCAACCGCGAAATCCTCGTCGAGCGCGGCCCGCTCTTCCCCTACATCAACGCCGTGGGCTCCATCGATCGCTGCCCCGGCTTTGATTGGGACAACCCCAGCTACAAGCCCAAGTGGAAGGACGTCGGCTTTGGCTATGGCTACAACCGCCTGCTCAGCGGCAGGCCCGCCCACCTGCTCAAGCGGCCGGGCGACACCATCGTCTTTGGCACCTGCGCGCAAGTGAACACGTTCCAGAGTCCCGCCACGCCACAAAATCCGATGTACGAGGAATTCTACTACTTCGACCAGTCGATTCGCTCGGCACACTTCCGTTTCGGTAACGGCGAACGCGCGCTGTTCCTCTTCGCCGATGGCCGTGTCGAAGCCCTGCCGCCAGCCCCGGGCACCGTCGATGGGCGCCTGCCCGAAGCCCGCATCGGGCGCATCGCACCCAGCGGCAGCCTGGAGTATCTCTGGTACTTTTAAGTTAGTATCCGCCGTCCCGTGAAACGCGTCGCCACACTTTGGATTGTACTGGCCGTCGCCGCACATGGCCTGGCTGCCTCCCCAACCACGTTAACGGACGGACGCGGACGTACGGTCACTCTGCAGCAGTCGCCGCAACGCGTCGTCTCCCTGGCTCCAAGCACCACCGAAATCGTTTATGCGCTGGGGGCGGGCGAGCGTTTGGTTGGCCGAACCCGCTTCTGCGACTTTCCGCCCGAGGTCAGCGAGGTGCCTGTCATCGGAGCCATCCAGGGGACGCGCCCGGAAGCCCTACTGACGCACCGGCCCGACCTCGTCCTTGTCTCCGACCTTACACCGCCTTCGGAAATTGAACGCATGGAGCGCCTGCGTCTGCAGGTGCTCGTCCTGAACCACCACGGTCTCGACGGCATCTTCCAGGATATCGAACTGGCTGGACGAGCACTGGGCCGCACTGAGGCCGCCCAGTCGCTCAACGCCCAACTCCAGTCGACCCGCGACCAGGTCCGCCAACGCCTCGCGGGCATCGCCCCGGAAGAGTATCCCCGCGTCCTGCTGACCTTTGGGCCCTTGGAAATATACGCGCCCGGCGGCGGCACCTACCCCGACCGCCTTCTGCGCGAAGCTGGCGGGCGCAACATCGCGGCCAACGCTTCCTCCCCCTGGCCTAAGCTGTCGCTTGAAGCCATCCTCGAAGCCGACCCCCAAGTCATCTTCGTCTCGGTCGACCCGGACGATCATCCTGAGTTGGACAGCACCGCCCTGCTTCAACGCTACCGCGCGCACGACGCCTGGAAGCGCATCGACGCCGTCCAACAGGGGAAGGTCTACCGGCTGGATGCCGACCGGCTCAACCGCCCCGGTCCCCGCGCGATCTCACTCTTGCCCGAAGTCGCCGAACGCCTTCACCCGCCAGGGGATTAACCTTGTCTCGGACGGCCACGGGCCTAGCTTCGGAGGTTTCCGCTCCAGCCGCCCATGCCTTCTTCCCCTGCTGATGCACGCTTCGTTTGGTCCGATGCCGAGGGCCGCGGACGCCACCGCTTTGTTATCTTTCGCCGCTCCTTCGCTCTCGATCGTATCCCTGCCGAGGGCGAAATCTGCCTCTTTGCCGACACGCGCTACCGCCTTCGCGTCAACGGCACGGTGCTGGCCTACGGACCCGGGCGCTTCTTCCCCAAGGCACCCGAATTTGACCGCGTGCCCATCGCTGCCCGCCTGCGCAAGGGCGTGAACGTGCTCACCATCGAGGTGCTCAGCCGAGGCGATGCCGGGTCCTACGAATCTGAATACAGTTTCGGTGGTTTCATCGCCTGGGGCAGCATCGAGAACGAATCGAAACCGATCGACCTGACCACCCCCGGAGAATGGTGCTGCCACGAACCCACGGGCTGGGACCACTGGGCCGAGCCCTTCAGCTTTGCCCAGGGGCCCGTCGAGATTGTCGACCGCCGCCTCTGGGACGCGGCGTGGTTCACCCCCGGTCCCAACCCGAGTGACTGGCCCACGCCGTCGGTCCACGCTCAGTCCGAACACTGGGGCGCCCTCACCGAGCGCACCCTGCCGCTCGCGCCCAACGACCTGCTGCGCCCACAGTCCATCCTCCTGGAGGCGCCCCTGCGCGCGGACCCTGAAGAGCGCTTCGGCTTTCGCCTGCCCTTCACCGCGGCCGGACCGGATCACACGCCGCGCCCCGGGCAAAACAAGCCCCGCGCCGCGGCCTGGTTCACCCACCTGCATTCGCCCAAGGCGCAGCAAGTCACCCTTGGCCTGTTCTGGGGTCCGTACTGTCTCAACGGCGAGCGCATATCCGGTACCGACAACGGCTTGCTCGGCAATCGCCAGGACTATACCGTCCAACTGCGCGAAGGCTGGAACCTGCTCTACGGCGAACCGAGCCTGCTCTTCGATGCCTGGCCGATTCAACTGGGACTTCCACGTGAAGCGGGCCTTACCCTGCGCGCGTTGCCAGAGATGGCGTGCCCCAATGCCCTCTACCACCACAAAGAACCCATCGATGTCGACGACGCGCCGCAGCGGCCCTCACCGCCCGCCACCCTCGACCATATCCAGAATCTGGATACGGACTGGGTGCCGGTTGCACTGCCGGCCCAACCGGTTTCGCCCGCCCGCGAGATGGCCTGGGATCTCCCGGCTGACTCGGAGACTCCGCATGCCCCCGAGCGCACCGATGCCCGCGCGATCCCGCTGAATGAGGCCGGCGCGGGCACGCTGACCTTCGATTTCGGCCGCGAGTTTCTCGGACGCGTCGTGCTCGATCTCGAAGCGCCCGCCGGCACCGTCGTCGACCTCGCCCAGGAAGAACGTTTGACCGTCCACAAGACCGTCCGCCTCTACGCGCAGCATTGGGGCGTCAGCAGTGCCGACCGATTCGTGCATGCGGGCGGGCGGACCACCTTCGAAGGTTTCCTCGAACGCGGCGGACGCTTTCTCCAGATCACCGTACGCGAAGCCACCGGGCCGGTCACCCTGCACACCGCGCGCATCCGCTCCAGCAGCCTGCGCTGGCCGCAGCAGGGTCGCTTCGAGTCGCCTGACCCGCTCCTGAACTGGACTTGGACGGCCAGCCAGGAAACCCTCGAGTGCTGCACCAACGACGCGTGGCTGGATTGCCCGTGGCGCGAACGCGGCATGTACCTGGGCGACTGCCTGGTCGAAGCCGCCGTGCAGCGCGCTTACAACGCCGACCTCACCCTGCACCTGCGCGTGCTCAAGCTTTTTGCCCAAAGTCAGCGTGAAGACGGCCAGATGCCGCCGGTCACCCCGGGCAACGTCCGCTCGCACCTGACCGACTACACCGTCCTGTGGGTGCACTTGCTGTATGACTTCTGGGTCGCGGGCGGTACGCTGGATGAAGTCCAGGCGCTCTGGCCGACGCTCGAAAACGTGCTCTATGGCAGTTTCTGGCAGGAAGCCGACAACGGCCTCTGGGTACTCCCCGATGGCACCCGGGCCTTCATCGATCACTCCGCCAACCAGGAGCAAAAAATCGGGCAAAGCACCGCCCTCAACGCCTTCCGCTTCCGCGCCCTGCAGATGGCTTCCGAAATGGCGCTCGCCCTCGACGATAAGGACGATGCCCAGCGCCATCACGTGGAAGCCGAAAAAGTACGCGCCGGTGTCCAGTCACTCTGGCTCGAAGGCGAGCAGCGTTTTGCCGCTTCGCGCATTCAAGGCGAGTTGTCCGCCGCCAACGCGACCCACGCGAACATCCTCGCGTTGCTCTACGGCCTGGCCGGCGAAGACCAGACGCAATCCACGCTGGACTACGTCAAGGATCGCCTCAGCCAGAACCTCGCCTTCAAGGGCGGACACGTGGAGTTGTACTTTTTCTATTTCGCCTTTCAGATGCTCTACCGCCAGGGCGAAGCTGCCCTGGTCGAGAGCCTCATCCGCGCTCACTTCGCGCCGATGCAGGCCGCGGGCGCCACGACCATTTGGGAATGTTTGTGCCGGGGAGTCGAAGAACGCGGCAGCTACTGCCACGCCTGGTCCTGTGCGCCGGTGGCCATGTTTGCCGAGCATATCCTGGGTGTGACGCCAGCTGAACCCGGTAACACCGAACTCATCCGCATTGCCCCGCAAGCGGACACGCTGGACTGGGCCCGCGGAGCCGTGCCGCACGTTCGCGGCCCGGTCGTGGTGGATTGGCGTATCGAGGGCGATCTGCTCTTCCTTCACGCCAGCCTGCCTCCGGGCACCCGCGCCCAGGTGCAGCCTCGCGGCCGACTCGCCACGCTGCAGCAGCGCTTCCAACTGCAGGAGCGCCCCGCCTGATGTTCGCGCAGGCGCGCCCGTAGAACATGCAAAAAGCCCCCTCCCGAAGGAGAGGGCTTTTTATACGGGAGGCCGTATGACTATCAGCTCACATCCATTAGCAAACAGCCTGTGCCGACCCCCCAACAACAATCATCCTTAGACACCAAATTCAAAAATCCTCAAAAAATTCTGTTAGCTCCCGTCGTCTCGCCCTGTTGGGTGTCTTGTTTTTCACCCCTTGAGGACAATTATCTCGACCGAACTTACGCATACTTTATCAAGTTTGCTGCGAGATGACTATCAGGGGGGCGCACGTCCATACCCTCATCCGGTGCAAGCGCACCTTTAGGGCCTCCCCTTACAGTGACTCTGCCGTGTAGCGAAGTCGCTCCTGCGCTCGCGTTACCCGCTCAGGCACTTCCCGAATCCCAGGCAGAATCGAAAAACCCCTAACGCCTGCAAATCAAGCCTTTACGCCCGTAGCCAGCAACGTGGTGAAGTGCGGCTCTTCGGTCTCCCGGGCTACCGGATTCACTTCGATGGACTCGAAACCCGCCTGCCGCAGCCACCGATAGAGCTTGTTTTCCGAAAAACCGAGCCAGCGATCCGCATACAGTTCACGCGCTTTTTCAAACCCGTGCTCGGCCAAGTCCAGGATCGCCAGTCGCCCGCCCGTGCGCAGGATCCGGTGCGCCTCCGCAATCGACACCTCCGGCCTGTTCGCGTGGTGCAGCGCCTGGCTGAGCAGGGCCAAATCGACCGTGGCATCGTCCAGCGGGACCGCCTCAATATCACCCAGCCGGTACTCCAGATTCGCAATTCCCTGCTTTTCAGCCAGTTGTGTGCCCACTTCAACCATCTTCGGCGAACTGTCGATGCACCACACCTTCTCGGCATGCCGTGCCAGCAGCTGCGAAACCAACCCTTCGCCCGCTCCCAGATCGGCCACGGTGATGCGCGGGGTCAGAAGCAGCAGGAAGTGCCCGATCGCCTTCCAGCTGCGACCTGGACAGTAATTGCGCCCCAATCGGCCGGCCACGGTGTTGAAGTATTGCTCGGCGGCCCGTCGGCGTTTTTCCAGCACCCGCTCCAGGTTGGCGCGATCCTCGGAGAATCCCTCCGACACATCCGCCGCCCGCAGAGCCGACTCCAGCAAGGCCTGCAGCGGGCGTTCCAGCTGCCCGTTGACGCGGTAAAACGTCTTCTTGCCGTCCTTGCGGTCCACGACCAAGCCGCCCTGGCGAAGCAGCGCCAGATGCGAGCTGATCCGCGACTGACCCATGCCGAGAATCTCCTGCAACTCGGCCACCGAAAGCTCCTCGTGCCAGAGCACGCACAACAGCCGCAGCCGCGTGGTGTCGGCCAGCAGCTTGAGGCTATCGAAGGGCTCGGGCATCGAACGCGCGGGCAAACACCGGCGGCCAACCGCGCGGGGTCGACCCTACTTAGGCCTGCGGCGCGGCACCAGCGGTGGACAGTTGCTGCCCGGCCTCGGCTCCGGCCACATCCACCCAGCGCTCGATCTGCTCCAGCGTCCAGTTTTCAATCTGGCCGTCGATGTCGGTCTGCACCGTGTCGCCCACGCGCTTGGACAGGAGAGCCTGCCCCAAAGGCGTTTTGTACGAGAGAATATCCTTCTCCGGTGCGCTATCCCAGGCTCCCAGAATCGAGTAACGGAAGCGCTGGCCCGTCGAACCCTGCGTCAAGTCCACGACCGAGCCGATCCCCACAAATTCCGTGGTGGCGTCGGTAAAGTCCGTTTGTCGTGCACGCCCAAGCTCCGACTCAAGGATCTCCTTGCGCGCCAGCAACGTTTCCTGGTCCTGCCGCGCCATCTTGTATTCGGAATTCTCTTTCAAGTCGCCGTGCTCACGGGCGGCGGCAATGGCTTCCTTGTTGGCCGGAATCTGCACCTTGATCAGATCGGTCAATTCGTCGCGGCGGCTGAGGAAGCTCTCCTTGGAGACCACCAACTGGTCTTCTTCATCGGTTGTGGCCTCGCCGGCGACCAAATTCTGAATGCTCGGGAAACGCTTGATGAAGCGCGCCAGCAGCGACTTTTTGGTCAGGTCCTCAAAGCCCTGGTTCATCAGGAGCGTCTGTGCCAGGTCACGCGCGTTTTCACCAGAGGCTTCCGCCAGCAGGTCCGGGATCAGGTCCGGGTCGTCGCTCAAGACATCCGCCAGGGCGATCCGCCGATTGCCGGTGTTTTGCAGCGCCTCGTTGTCCACGGCCATCAGGATCGCCGCCAGCAGGCGCGGACCGATCAGCCCATCGACCAAAGCCGCAAACTTGCGCGAGTTGCGGTTCTTCACGATCCAGTACAGCACCGGACCCTTGATGCTCTGCTCGTCGAGCCAGCGCCGGAAGCATTGCGCCACCTCGTCCTGGCAATCACGCTCGCTGAGAAAGTTGATGCACTCGCTGGTGAACTTGCCGCTGCTGTTGCGCAGCAGGGAAATGCACTGGTCCTTCCACGTGTCGGGCCAGGTACGCGTCACCAAATCCAGGAAGCGCTTGTAATACGTCGAGGGCAGATCCTCGGCCAGCGCGCTCAAGTCGTCGGTCTCCAGTAGGATCGATTTCGAGGTCGGTTCGATCACCTCCACGTCCTCGTGCAACTGGCGGCCCAGGTCGTTGCGGACCCACACCCCGTGCAAACGCTCAGCCTGCAACAACTGGCGGGAAGCCTTGCCGACGGCTGCCGTCAAATCCTGGAAGATCTGCGGCAGATCGCTGGCGATTTCTTCCACCGAATCGGCCAGTTGGTAGAGCTTTTCGGCCAGCAGGATCTTTTTCTTGGGATTTTTCTCGGCGTAAAAGTCCTCGAGGATTTCCTGCTCGGGCTTCAGGGGCTCCTCGCGCAGGACATAGGGATCGGTTTTCTTGGCCGGCACCGCGATCCGCGGGTCTTTCACCAGGGCCTTCTTCGTGGCCGTCCACCACTTCTTGAAGCGATCCGGGCCCAGTAACAGCCGCAGCACGCCCTCCAGTTCAATCGGCGAGGCCGTCATGTCGGGGTACCCGGAAAGGATCTCGGCAATCAGGTCGGCCGGGTGCTTTTTGACGAGCGTCTCGACTTCCTCGGGCTCCTTGCGCTGGCGCACCAGAATGTGATTCTCTGGCAACAGCACCAGCTTGCCCACGCAAAAGGCGGGGTCCATGGGGTGGCCCTCCTTGCCGTCACTAAAGTCGATGATCAACTTCTGCTGAACCTCGTCAAAGTCGCGAATCTCGCCCACGCCGAAGGTACGGTGTATGCCGAAGCGGCCCGGCTGCATCTCTTCCAGGCGCTCGCGCTGAGACTTCAGGCGGGGGTTTTTCTTGATAATCAGGTCGATGGCTTCCTTATTCATCCAAATAGCGTCTCGTCAGCCTAGGCTTTTTCAGGGTGGCAAAGCGACTGCCCCCGAAGACCGGGAAGCATCGTGAGCATGGCTTCAATGTCTTCAGAATCAACGGGATGGCAGTTGGCGGTGGAGTTGTGTGCCCGCCATCGAAGCCGACCGGTCAAGGCCGACATCCTCTTGGCTGCGTTGCCTGATTCTATAAGGCAAATAGAGCGCAAAAGATGTCAATTTCTATTTTTGGCCGCGATCCGGCATCGCGGACGCATCGACGCCACCCTCACTACCCTTGCCCGGCGCCCGCCACGGGCAAAGCTGCACGCCTTTCTTGAGGTCGCCCTGGCCGAATTGCTGACCCTGCGCGGACCCCACGGTCTGGGCCCAGCCGCCCTCGCGGACTTGGCGCGAACCGTTGACCACGCCACTGGCCAGATTAAACGCGCCCTCTCCGCCCGCGAGGCCGGTTTTGCCAATGCCCTTCTGCGCAAGGCCAGCGCGACCTTCGACCAACAGGAGCTGGCGCTGGCCGCCCATCCCGGCGAGGCCAACCATCTGGCGACCGTTTTCAGCCACCCTGGCTGGCTCATCGAGCGCTGGCTGAGCCATTTCGGCGAGGCGCACACGCGTTCCCTGCTGGAGTGGAACCAGGCCCCGCCCGACCGCTTCCTGCGCCGGACCGCCAGGGGCCGCCGCGACAATTACGCGCCCGACCTCGCCTGCCTCGCCCCGACGGATTTTCCGGAGTTCTTCCGCTACGTCGGCAACGACTGGAATCTGGTCGAAGCCGCGCTGTCCGCCGGCTGGCTTTACGCGCAGGACCCCAGCACGCGCCTGCCCGTCGAGTTGGCCCAGGTACAACCCGGCGAAACCGTCCTGGATGCCTGCGCCGCTCCGGGGGGAAAGTCCCTCGCGCTGGGCGAAGCGCTTGGTAACGCCGGCACGCTCGTATCCGTCGACCGACCCGGCAGCCGGATCGAGGCGCTACGCGAAAACCTCGCGCGCCTGCCCGAAGCCCCCAACCGGAATGTGCAGGTACTCGAAGCCGACCTGCTCGACGGCCTGTGCGAAGCTCTGGCCTTGGCCGCGCTCCCGGCACAATTCGACGCCATCGTGCTCGATGCGCCCTGCACCAACACCGGAGTCTTGCGCCGCCGCCCCGACGCCAAATGGCGCCTGACCCCCGAGGATTTCCCGCGCCAAACCGACCTACAGGACCGTCTGCTCGACGTCATCGTCCCTTTCCTCAAGCCCGGCGGCCGCCTCGTCTACAGCACCTGCTCCATCGACCCGGAGGAAAACCGCGCCCGCATCGACGCCCTGCTGCAGCGCCACCCCGCCCTCGCCCTTGAGACCGAACACCTGAGCTTCCCCTGGCACGACGCCCACGACGGCGGCGGCGCGTTTCGGTTGCGGTGCTAGTGCGTTCTCGCGTTCAGCTCATACCTGAACTCCAAGGTCAGCCAAGCATTCTTAGTACCTTCTCTGGAGCACTCAAACTTTGGTGTTTCTTACTGCTGACTGCCGA
This sequence comes from Opitutales bacterium, assembly GCA_050331595.1. Taxonomy (GTDB): domain Bacteria; phylum Verrucomicrobiota; class Verrucomicrobiia; order Opitutales; family JBHJGM01; genus JBHJGM01. The sequence continues at coordinate 118,218 of JBHJGQ010000003.1, read as the reverse complement.
CTCCTGACTTCTAGATTATCCTTACTGCGTAACTCCTCACGCGATTACACACGCTTTAGTTCGGCTTTGCTGAAACCAGCCAGCGATACAGGCCCCGCCAGACTTCGGGGTCGTTCATGTAGTGGCCCAGGTTGGGGACACGGACCAACTCGGTCGCTTCGGGGAGGAGTGCGTGCACATGCTCGGAAAAGGCGATCGGGCAGACGATGTCGGCTTCGGCGTGCCAGACACGGATCGGCATCGGCAGTGAGCGTAGCCGCTGCTCAAAGGGCCAGGGGCCACCCAGCAGGCGCAGGTCCTGGTGCACGCCGCGCATCCCCTGCCGGAAGGGTTCTTCCAGCAGCCACGACCAGTCGTAGGGATTCGTGATGGCGCTGCCATCGCGCGGGCCCAGCCGCGCGCGCATCTGCGACTGAATCGCCCGTGGATCCATGAAGCTGCGCAGATTCGCGGCCACCGCGCAGAGCAGCCCCGGCGGGTACTTCTGCGCCCAATTGAAGAGCCGCAACTTCTGCCGACTGAAGTGCTGGCCCACCTCCGGTTTGTGCACCGGACCCAGGCAACCGAACAAAGCCACATTGATGACACGTTCGGGCAACGCCAGAGCCGTCGCCAACGTGTAGGGCGTGCCTCCCGACCCGCCGAAGAGGTGCACTTGATCCAGGCCTAGGTGGTCCAGCAGCGCCGCCACGTCATCGGCCACACAGGCGAGGGTGCGACCTTCCTGAAAGTCTGACCAGCCCAGCCCCGGACGGTCAAAGGCGATCAGCCTGACGCCGGTCTCGGCAGCCTGCGGGTGGTGCATGCGTCCCTGCAGGCGGCTGGAGGGCAGGCCATGGAACATCACCGCGGGCACCCCGTCCGGTTCGCCAAAGTCCTCCCAGGCCAACAGACGCCCATCGGCCAGAGGAAGCAGGTTGGGTCGTTCGCGGAAGGGCACCGCAATGGGTTCGGCCACGGCGTCAATGGACATGCTTTCAGGGTGCCCGCCGAACGTGGTGTGGCAAGCGCGGCGGCACAGGAGTCGTTGCCAGGATTCTGCGGGAGTCTGTCCGAAAAGAAAAAACCCCCGGCAACGCAGGGCGCTGCCGAGGGCGGTGGTCTAACTAGGAAAGAATCGTTCAGTCGGCCTGGCCAACTCACTACGGACGCCCGCGCCGGGCCGGCTTGTCGTGTTTGCGAATGAAGGTGCTCAGCGCTTCGTCCCCGTCGATGCCCGCCTCAGTAAGGTCCAGAAACACCGGGCCGCGCTGAATGGCTTCTTCCTCGGCCACGGCTTCCTCATTGTCCGGACGCGCCAGCGGAATCTGCCGCAGAATGCCGCGCATGCGCTTGGTCTCAACTTCGCGGCGACCTTCTCGGTCGGCGTTCAAACCGTAGCGGCTGATGAGCTTGTCTTTGTCCTCGGCGTCGGCCACGGCCAAAATGTGTCCGCCGGGCAGGTTGTCTTCGGTGTTCACGGTCGGCACCCAAAAAACGACATAGCTTTCGTTGTCGCTGAGGGCCGGCAAAACGCGAACGAAAGGCACCTCCACGCTAACGGCCTTGTCCTCGAGCTTGTCGACGTGGGCTTTCAGGTAGGCGGCGGTGTTCTTGTCGGAGCCCGCGTGGGCGCTCACAGTGGCAAAAACCGTGGCAAGGGAGAGCATCCCCAGAGTCAGAATCGATTTCATGATGGCTTGGAAGAGAAGTTGGTTTGCAACGAGCCGGGCCGACGTTGGTAGCCAGGTCCATCGGGTCAGTCCGATACCGCTAAAAACCCCGCCCCCGCCGGTGGGTTGCAAAAAGGTTTTCAGCAGCCCGACGCCGGGAATCAGGCTAAAGATCCTGCATAACCGATGGGTGCCACCTTCGGCCGAAGATAGGACCCGGTTGGATCCGGGGCCGCGGGAAGCTTATCCCTCGGAACCTCACCCCTCGGCAGCCTTTGGGCGCGGCAGCGGATCGTCCGGGGTTTCGGGCGAAACATCGAACGGGCCCGTCAGCGCCTGCACGGCGAAGACCAGCATGGCCGCCAAACCCCAACCCAGGCCGACCACCACGCCCACGTCGACCAATCCGCGCCACGGCTGGGGCAACAGCCGCACCAGCAGCACCAGCACGAGGATCCCGCCGGTCAGGCAAAAGGCCACGATGCGCCGCTTCTTTGTCGCGTGGAAAAAGCCCATGCAAAAGAGCGGCGCCAACAGCACCCGCGCCACGCTGGGGTGGGACGCCAGGTACTTTGCCCGCGCCACTACCCGTGGCGAAAACGCCTGCTGAAAGCCGCGGTAGCCCTCGCTCATCCCCATGAAGAGCACCCACGGCACGAGAAAGGCCCAATGGTACCAGACGATCGCGTACGTGCCGTTCAACGCCTCGACGCCAATCTGCCCCAGGCGCCAGCAGGCGCTGCCGATCAGCGCGAACACCCCGCAGAAGCCCCAGACCGCGCCCATGCGCCCGGCCCAACTCACTGCACGCGCACCTGTTCGCGGTTCTTGGCCATGAGCGCCTCCAGCACGTTGGCCGGGACAAACTCCCTCAGGCGCTCCTGCGTGATGGTGGCGATCTGCTTGATCAGGTTGGAACTGGTGTAGAAGTACTCCTGGTTGGGCATGAGGAAGATGGTCTCGATGGAGTCGTCCAGGTGCCGGTTCATCTGCGCCATCTGAAACTCGTACTCGAAGTCCGAAACCGCCCGCAGCCCGCGGATCAACGCAGCCGCACCGACTTGACGGGCGAAGTCCACCGTCAACCCGTCGAGCGCTTCCACCGAGACTTGGGGCCAGCGCTGGATGTTTGCCTCCACCAGCGCGCGGCGCTCCTGCAGGCTGAATAGCGGCTTCTTGGACACATTGTTGGCCAGGGCCACGATGACGCGATCGAAGAGCTTGGTGGCGCGCTCGATCACATCGAGGTGCCCCAACGTGACCGGGTCGAAGGTGCCCGGATAAACCGCCAAGTGTTCAGACATGGTTGATGTGGATGGCTGCGCAGTGGATGTAGCAAGGGCACAGGAGGTCCGCAAACGGCGAATGCTGGGCATTCAACGAGCGCCGCCAGGCACTGCCGAACAGCCGTTACCCGAAGTATAGTTCTTGAAAAGTGTCCGCGAGGTTTCGGTGTGAGCGCAACAGAAATCCTGTGCAGGCAAGGGTGCTCACGGCTTCGCTTGCGCTATCCGGTTCTTTCGGGTTACACCGCCCTCTTGAAACCATGTGGACTCCGGCCAACATCCTGACGCTGCTGCGCATCCCGCTGCTGTTCCTGCTGGCAGCACTGCTGAGCACGGACGCCGCCTGGGCCGGTTGGCTGGCGGTGGTGGTCTTCGCCGCGGCGATCGTCACGGACTGGCTGGATGGCCGGCTGGCACGCGCGGGCGGCTCGGTCTCGGACTTTGGCAAGGTGATGGACGCCCTGGTTGACAAGGTGCTCATGACCGGGCTCTTTGCGATGCTCCTGATCGCGGGCGTGCTGGCGCCCTGGGCCACCTTCCTTTTCCTGATCATCCTCACGCGCGAATTCCTGGTCACGGGCCTGCGCATCCTGGCCGCGAACCAGGGGGTGATGCTGGCGGCGGAAGCCGGCGGCAAGCTCAAGACTGCCATGCAGATGGCCGCCGCCATCCTCCTGCTCATCGGCAACCCCCTGGATGGCAACTGGCCGCAGTGGCGCTGGGAATCGGTGCAGCTTTTTGGACTGGCCGGTCACCTTTGCTTCGGCCTGGCCACACTGCTGACGCTTTGGTCCGGCACGACGTACTTCCTCAAATACGGGCGGCTGTTGACGGAGAGCGACGTGGGCAGCGGAGGCGGGGGCGGCACCGACGGGCCCTTCGTGCGATGAGCAACCTCACGCGTTACTTTCCCTGGATTCAATTCCTGGAAACGCACCATGTGATGAACGTGGCGACGCTCTTCGGGCTGGGGCGCTACGGCATAGCGCCCGGCACCCTGGGCGCGGCCGCGGGTCTGCTGTGGTACCTGGTGTTCTTTCACTGGTCGCCGCCGCTGGTCTGGCTGATTCTCTTCGGGCTGAGCTGCTACGCCGCCATCGCCTTCTGTCACGAAGCCGAGGCCCGTCTTTACCAGGAGGACCCGCAGGAAGTCATCCTCGACGAAGTTGTTGCCGTGCCGCTGGTGTTCCTCTTCATCCCCTTTCACACCTTCAACGAGCCGACGGTCTACGTGGTGCTGCTGGCGGGCTTCGGGCTCTTTCGCTTTTTCGACATCCTCAAGCCCCTGGGCATCGCGCGCCTGCAAAAACTGGAGGGCGGGCTGGGGGTGGTTGCCGACGACCTGGCCGCCGCCCTGGCCGCCTGCCTCACGCTTCACCTGGGCCTGATCGGCCTGCACGAGGCGGGGATCCGCTAGCGTTCCTTTGCGCCCAGGCGTATCCCCAGATGATTGGCTACGGGGCGCTCGCGCATCGGGATATGGGTGTGGTACGGCGCGTTCACGACCTGCCAGGCACCAGGGCTGTCCCGCAGGACCAGCGTGGTGGAGCCGCCGCCGTCCAAGGCCAGCGCATCGGTCGCGCCGAGGTCCATCAGAAAGTCAGCCAGCTCAAGGTAGGTCACGCCCTCGCTGTAGCCGGACTGACTGCCGTCGACCGCGACCAGCCAAAGGGTTTGGCCCTCGGGGTCGATGCCCGCGGCCACCCGCGCGTAGGTGCGCGTCGCGTGCATCGGACCCACCCGGCGCCCGTTCCAGAGCACGCGCGGCAGGCCCGTGATCACGTCCGTGGCGGTTGGCGCGGGCTGGTCCGAGGTGATTGTCAGGCGTCGCCCGTCCCAGGTCAGGCAGGCCATCGGGTCGACCCGCGGCTCGTCCGAAAGCGTGACCCCGTTGGTCCGCGCCGGGCCGTGGATGTCGACCGGGTCACCGGCGCGGGGGTAGTAGTCCAGCAAATGCGTGGCGTGGTGCGGCTTGAAGTACGAGCCGTTGATCGCGATGTCCACTGTCTGACTCTCGGCGAACTGCGAGGTCGTCTGGGCGAGCGTCTCCAACGCCGACGAAGGCTGCGGCGGTGTGAGGACGAATTCGGTAGTGTCGGTCAATGGAATCGTCACGACGTGCCAGAGCACCGGCCGCGGAATGTCCCAGACGATCCGCTCGTAGCGGGCGCCGCCAGCGAGGTCGACCTGCAGGGGCTCGCGCGGGGGACGCTCCAGCGAACGAACCCACCACCCCAGGCCGTAGAGCAGGGCCAGACTTACGCACAGGATCAGCAGCCCCGCCGCACTCCAACCCAACCAACGGAGCCAACGCAGGCGGAGGGAAGCCATGGAGCGACGGTCCAGCGAACGGCGCTAGCGCTTCACCAGAAAACGCAGGGCAGCTGCGTAGCCGTCGAAACCCAGGCCCGAGATGACCGCCTCGCAGGCACCACCGGTGACGGTCTTGTGGCGGAAGTCCTCGCGCCGGTAGATGTTGGAGATGTGCACCTCGACGGCGGCCAGCGTCGCCCCGGCCACCGCATCGCGCAGGGCAACACTGGTGTGCGTCAGCCCGCCCGGATTGAGGATCAAGGCGGCAAAGCCCGCGTCGGCCCAGGCGGCGATCTGGTCGATCAGCGCACCCTCGTGATTGGACTGCGCAAAGGCCAGCTCGAGTCCGCCCAGTTCCTCGGCCAGCGCCCACAGTTGGGCCTCGAGGTCGGCCAGGGTTTCCCTGCCGTAAACCTCGGGCTCACGCGTGCCGAGCCGATCCAGGTTCGGGCCGTTGAGGATACCGATGCGCTTCATCGTCGGCGAGCCAAGGGCAAGACCCGCGCGTTGACAAGCGCTCAGCTCCCGTGCGTCGGGAAGTCGGTGTAGCCCCGCGCGCCAATGTCGGCGTACCACACGTCCACGCCCGCGTCGTCATTGAGCGGCCAGCCGTTGGCGAAACGCTCGGCCAGGTCCGGATTGCTGATGTAGGGCCGGCCGAAGGCAACCAGATCGGCGTCGCCGTCGCTCACGCGCGTTTCGGCTTCAGCCTGGTCGTAGCCGCAGTTGCCCATCAACGGCGCCTGAAAGAGCTTGCGCAATTCCTTCAGCGTCATCGCCTCGCCCAGTTCGTGGAAGCCAAAGCCCAGCCCGTCCATCACGTGCAGGTAAGCCAGCCCGAAGGCATTGAGCTGGGTGGCCGCGTAGGTGAAAGTCTCGCGGAAATCGGGCGAGCCCATGTCGTTGAAGTTGCCGTTGGGCGAGAGGCGCACGCCCACCCGCTCAGCCGGGAAAACGGTGGTGACGGCCTGGACGACCTCGCCCAGCAGCCGGTAGCGATTCTCCATTGAGCCGCCGTAGGCGTCGGTGCGTTTGTTGGTCCGGCTTTGTAAAAACTGGTCGAGCAGGTAGCCGTTGGCCGCGTGGACCTCCACCCCGTCGAAACCCGCAGACTTGGCTCGTTCCGCAGCCAGCCGGTAATCCTCAACGAGACCGGGCAGCTCCTCGGTCTCGAGTGCGCGCGGCGTCTCGTAGGGCTGCTTGCCGTTGGGCGTGTGCACATACTCGCCGCCATTGGGAATCGGCGATGGGGCCACCGGCAGGGAGCCGTCTTCTTGAAAACTGCTGTGCGAAGCGCGCCCACAGTGCCACAGTTGCAGGAAAATCGGCGTTCCCTTGGCGTGCGCGGCTTCCACGATTTGCTTCCAGCCCTCGGTTTGCGCGTCGGTGTAGACGCCCGGCGAATTGACCCAGCCACGAGCCTGTTTGGATATGCTGGTGGCCTCGGTGATCAACAACCCCGCGCCCGCGCGCTGCGCGTAGTATTCGGCCATCAAGGCGTTGGGGATGCGGTCGGCGCCGGAGCGCGCCCGTGTCATCGGCGCCAAAACGACGCGGTTTTTCAACTGGAGCGAACCCAACTGAAAGGGCTCCATCAGGGGGGAGGTGACTTGGCTCATGTCGGCAACCTTGCCGGATGCACCCAAAGAGCAACCTCCGAAGTGGTCACCGATCGGTCACTAGGGGTTTAGCGTCGCCGCGGACCGTAGGAACGCCGGGGTGCGTTGCGCGGAGCATTGGCGTTGCGCAGTCGGTAGGTAATGCGCGCCTTGTCCAGATCGTAGGGGCTCATCTCCATCTTGACCATATCTCCGGTGGTCAGCTTGATGAAGTTTTTGCGCAGTTTGCCAGAGATGTGCGCGAGCACCTCGTGCCCGTTCTCCAGTTTCACGCGAAAGGTAGTGCCGGGCAGCACGGCGGAAATCTTGCCCTCTACTTCAATTGCATCGTCGGCCATAAAGGTTTTGTCGAGTGTGTCAGTGGGTGCGCGTGAACAGAGCGTGTCGCGCCGGTTTCAAAGACAAAGAATATAACGCCGCATTTCACAAAATAAAGCTTCGTATCGCGCGATGTCCGATTCCTTTGCCACGCCGCCCGAACCGACGCCGCTTCCAGGCATCGGCGCGCCGCCCTGCCCCTTCGACAAGCTCTTTCCGTCTCAGCTGCAGCGCGACGACGACTTCTACATGAAGCTGGCCTACAACCAGGCGATCGATGCCTGGCGGGCCAATGAAGTCCCGGTCGGCGCGGTCATCGAATACGGCGGGGAGGTCATCGCCGCCGCCCACAACCGGGTCGCCAGCGCCGCCGATCCGACCGCCCACGCCGAGATACTCGCCCTGACCCAAGCCGCCCGAGCCATCGGTGACTGGAGACTCAACGGCGCGCGCCTCTTCGTGACCAAAGAGCCCTGCCCGATGTGTTCGGGGGCCTGCATCATGGCGCGGCTGCGCGAAGTGGTTTTTGCCGTGGGCGATCCAAAAATGGGCTGCCTCGGTGGGGCCACCGCTTTGCAATCCGTCCCTGGATTAAACCACCGCCTTGGGGTGCGCAGCGGCGTCTTGGAGGCGGAATGCAGGGCGCTGCTGCAGGCGTTTTTTCAGGCCAAGCGAAAAGACGGGCCAGAGGTTGACGGGCATGCATAATGCCCTTGCATTACCGCTTAACTGAACCACCCAACACGCACAAGAAAGACTGTTTTCAACATGGCTTACACACTGCCCGACCTCCCCTACGAACCCGCCGCGCTGGAGCCGCACATCGACGCAAAGACGATGGAGATTCACCACGGCAAGCACCACAACGCTTACGTGACCAAGGCCAACGACGCCCTCTCCGGCGCCGGTTATGACGCCCCGGCGGACGTGGATGAACTCGTCGCCAATCTCGACAAGGTGCCCGAGGGTATCCGCACCGCCATCCGCAACAACGGCGGCGGCCACGCCAATCACTCGCTGTTCTGGAGCGTTATGGGCCCGGGCAAGGGCGGCACGCCGACCGGCGCGCTGGCCGAGGCGATCGACAAGGATCTGGGCGGCTTCGAAAAGTTCAAAGAGACCTTCGCCAACGCTGCCGCCACACGCTTTGGCAGCGGCTGGGCCTGGCTGATCGTCACCGCCGACAAGAAACTCGCGGTTGGCTCCACGCCGAATCAGGACAGCCCCTTGATGCCCGCCAGCGTCATTGGTGGCGACTGCCACGGCACGCCCATCCTCGGCCTGGACGTGTGGGAACACGCCTACTACCTCAACTACCAGAACCGCCGTCCCGACTACGTCTCGGCCTGGTGGAACACGGTTGATTGGGACGCTGTTTCGGCCCGCTGCGTCCAAGCGATGGGCTAGCGCTAGCGCGCACATCCTTTCCCAAAGCGGTGCTGGAAACGGCACCGCTTTTTTGGAGCTGCGCCCTCAGCTTTGCGGCGAATCCGCAGGTGATGGGCGGCGCAGCGAGCGCAGACTCGCCCGGGCGCTTTTGGAAATGCCGAGGAGCGTCCCGAAGTACAGCAGCGCCGCCAAGGGAATCAGCCCGGCGACCGCCGCCAGCGCGGCGACCTTGGGGGCGTCAATCGCGGTTCCTAAAAATGCCCAGCCACCCCAGACGGCAAAACCCAACACAGCCGATGCGATGACCAACGGCGCCAGCGTGGCCCACTCCCAGGCACCCTTGAGCCCAGCAGCCCGTGTCCGCAGTCCCCATCCCAGCATCACGGTTTGCAGCAGCACGGACCCGAGATTGGCCAGGGCCAGACCCAACGCACCCAACGGACCCATCAAGGCCAACGAAAGCGCGGTATTCACCCCGAAGGCCACCGCCGCCGCCCGGACCGGAAAACGCGTATCCTTGAGCGCGTGGAAAACGCGCGTCGTGTAGGCTGTCAGCGAATACAGCGGAACGGTCAGCGCGAACACCGCGAGCAGTCGCGCGGTCTCGGTCACGTCGGAGGCCTCGAAGCGCCCCCATTCAAAGAGCAGACGCAAAATCGGCTCGCGTAACAGAAGCAGTCCCAGCGCGGCGGGCAGCGTCAGTAACAGGATCAGGCGAACGCCCTCCCCGAAGGCCGTGCGCAATCCCTCCACGTCGCCTTGCGCCTGGAAACGCGCCAAACGCGGAAACGCCACGGTGGTGATCGCGATGGCAAACAGACCCATCGGCAGCTCCACCAGCCGGTTGGCCAGGTAGAGCTGGGCCACGGCGGCCTCGTCCACGGCAAAGGCGAGCATCCGCGAGACAGCGATGTTGATTTGCACAATCCCCGCCCCCAGCAAACCCGGCAGAAAGAGGCGGTGCAGTTCGCTCAAGCGGTCACTGCCGCGGCGGTCGATCGCGGGCCGCCAGCCATGACGGATCAGCGCGATCGCCGGAAGCAGTACTTGAATCACGCCGCCCACCAGCACGCCGCCACACAGCCAGCCGGCCAGCGCCGTGGGGGTGTCCGTTACCCAGTACCCCAACCCGCCGAGCGCGACGATCATCGACAGGTTCAGCCAAACCGCCGAGAGCGCCGCCAGACTGAAGCGGCCCAACACATTGAGCGCGGCCCCCAGCACCGCCGCCAGGCAGACAAAGGCCAGGTAGGGCGCGAGCACCGGACCCATGCGCACGCCCAGTTGCCAGCGCTCGGACTCCAGCGGCAGCGCGGCCACCAAGGCATACAAGCCCACCAGCGCCAGCACCAAAATCCCCAGCAGCGCGCTCAGGCGGGTGATGACTTTGTTGACAAACGCGAAGCCGCCGGAGCGTCCGTCCCTCTCGCTGGCCTCGGTCAACACCGGCACAAAGGCCGCGGTCAGCGCGCCCTCGCCCAGGAGTCGCCGAAAGAGGTTGGGCAGCGTGAAAGCGATCAGAAAGGCCGAGTTGAGCGCCCCGGCACCCAGCAGCGCAAAGATCAACACATCGCGCAGCAACCCCAGCAGACGGGACCCCAGGGTGGCCGCCGCCACCACCAGCATGCTCCTCAAATGCGCCGCCATACCCCTGCCGCGTTCCCCGGCGCACGCGCACCGCATTCCCTGTTGCACAACGCAGGGCGAACTTCCAAACTCCTGCGCAACATCAGCGTTGTTCTCGATCCATGTCCCTGATTCACCGCCTGTCGATTCGCCTGCAAAACCATCCCAAGCGGGTGGTCTTCCCGGAAGGGGGCGACCCGCGAATCCTGCAAGCCGCCCGTCAATTTGCCACGCGCCGCCTGGGGATTCCCATCCTTCTGGGCGACCGCACCCAAATCAAGGAAAACGCTTCGCTGCTGAACATTCGGCTCGATGGCATCCGCGTGATCGAGCCCGCCCGCAGCGATGAACTGGACGGCTTCTGCCAGAAGTTTCAGGGGCTGCGGCGTTTTCGCGGCATGGCCGACCGCGAGGCGCTGGAGTACGTCACCAACAACAATTACTTTGCTACGCTGATGCTGGCCACCGGCGGTGCCGACGCCGTGGTCTCCGGGGCCACCCTGGCCGCCTCCAGCGCGCTACGCCCGCTCTTTCAAATCATCCCGCTGCAGGAGGACGTCAAAACGGCCTCCTCGATGCTCATCCTTGAGTTGGAAGAATCCAAGCTGGGCATGGATGGCGTGCTCTTTCTGGCGGACTGCGGTGTCATTCCCGAACCCGATGAAACGCAGCTGTGCGACATTGCTGTGACCACGGCCAGCCTGGCCCATCACCTGACCAACGTGCGTCCGCGCGTGGCCCTGCTCAGTTACTCGACCAAGGCGAGCAGCCCCAAGCGTACGAGTGTGTCCAAGGTGCAGGCGGCCACCTCGCTGGCCCGCGAAAAATCCCGGCGGTTGAACCTCGAGGTGGACATCGACGGCGAACTCCAGGCCGACGCCGCCCTCGACCCCGCCACCGCAAAGGTCAAGCACATCGAGGGCTCCGTAGCCGGTCAGGCCAACGTGCTGGTCTTCCCGGATTTGAACAGCGGCAACATCGCCTCCAAGCTTATCCAGATCACCAGCGGGGCGCGTTCCTACGGCCAGATCCTGACGGGATTGAGCAAGCCGGCGGCGGAGATTTCCCGCGGTGCCAGCGCCCACGACATCTTTGGCACAACCGTGCTGGTGGCTGCGCAAGCTGTCGACCTGCACCTGCTCTACCCGATGGAAAAATCCGGCGTCTAGCCGCGCTGCGGTCTCCCCTTCGCATGGCTTCCACTCCTGGTTCCACGTCCCTGGCCTCACGCAAACTGTTCACGCAGTCGCCCTTTGCCGAGGAGGACCCGCAGCTGCTGGAGCGTCCGCGCAACAGCTCTACCCGGCGCATTTTCGTGGCGGCGACCCGCCAGAACGACGGCAAGACCACCACCTGCCTCGGCCTGTACGGCGCCCTGCGCAACCGCGTGCCGCGCGTGGGCTACATCAAGCCGGTGGGTCAGCGCTTCATCGAGGTCAAGGGCCACAAAATCGACGAGGACTCGTTTCTGCTCGACAGCATTTTCAACGTCGAGACACCCATCGAAGCGATGAGCCCGATCGCGGTCGACGGCAGCTTCACCCGGCGCTACCTGCGCGACCCCGACTCCTCGCTGAAGATCCTCATCGACAAGATGTGCCGCGCCTTCGACCGCGCCGCCTACGAGAAGGACGCCGTCATCATCGAGGGCAGCGGACACGCCGGAGTGGGCACCGTCTTTGACCTCTCCAACGCGCAGGTGGCCAAGGTGCTCGGAGCCAAGGTGATCATCGTCGCCCAGGGCGGGATCGGCCGGCCCATCGACGAGATCGCCCTCAACAAAGCGCTCTTCGACAAGTTTGAGGTGCCGGTCATCGGGGCCATCCTCAACAAGGTTACGCCCGAAAAACTCGAACAGGTGGCCGAGTTCGCCAAAACCGGCTTGGAACGCCAGGGGGTACCACTGCTGGGCGTTCTCCCGCTGCAAAAGCAACTGACCGCGCCCAACCTTTCGCAGATCGTCGAGGAGATTGGCGGGCGCTGGCTCAACGGACGGCTGCAGGGCATGAACGAGCGTATTCTGCGCGTGATCATTGGTGCGATGACGGCCAAGGGCGTGATCGATTACCTGCAACCGGGCGTGCTTATCATCACCCCGGGCGACCGTGACGACATCATCTTTTCGGCCATCGCCCAGGCCGGTATTTCGGGTAAAAAAGTCGTCTCCGGCATCATCCTTACCCGTAACATTCTGCCCCATCCCAAGCTGATGGACATGCTTTCGCAGACAAACATCCCCGTGGTTATTTCCAGTGAGGAGAGCTACTCGGTGGCTTCGCGGATCAATTCGATGACGGTGAAAACCCAGCCGCAGGACACCGACAAGATCCCGATCATCAAGCGGCTCATCCTCGACCACGTGGACCTCGATCAGGTGCTCGACGCCTTTTCCGGCAGCGAAACCACCGCCTGAGCTCGCCTTGACCGTTCGCCCGCGCCGATGTAACTTTCAGACTGATGGGAGTCAGCTGAGCCATGACGACGACATCAGCCAAACAGGCCACGCTTGAGGATTATCGGGCTTTGCCTCAAGGACCGCCGTACTATCAACTGGTGGATGGCGAGTTGGTCATGACTCCCGCACCCAACTTCTATCATCAAGAGATCGTCGGCGAGGTCTTCACCCTACTTCGGGCGCACATCAAGCAGCGTGACCTTGGGAAAGTCGTGATGGCTCCGGTAGACGTTGAGCTGCACAGCGATGACGACGATTTCGCCGTACAGCCGGACGTGTTGTTTATTGCGAAGTCGCGTTTGGAGATTGTGGACAAAACAGTCCAAGGTGCGCCCGACCTGGTGGTGGAGGTGCTTTCTGAGTCAACCGCCACGCTCGACCGCGGCAAGAAGCGTCTGGCTTACGCCAAGCACCGGGTGAAGGAACTCTGGCTCGTCAGCCCCGAGGCGGCCACGGTGCACGTTTACCGCTTTGCCGAAGACGTGGAGCGGCCCGTGGCCCAGCTCTTAGGCACCGACGCGCTGACGAGCCCGCTGCTGCCAGGATTTTCAGTTGCGGTGGAGACGATTTTTGCGCGGTCTTGAGCGCGTGCTGTCTGTCCGCATCATTCCCTGCCTCGACGTCACCGCCGGGCGCGTGGTCAAGGGTGTACGCTTCGTCGACTTGATCGACGCGGGCGACCCGGTGGAATCCGCGCGGGCGTACCAGGCGCAGGGGGCCGACGAGCTGGTCTTCCTCGACATCACCGCGTCCAGCGACGAGCGCGCCATCTTGCTGGATGTGGTCGAGCGCACCGCCTCGGAGTGTTTCATGCCGCTGACCGTGGGCGGCGGGCTGCGCAGCGTGGAAGACATCCGTATCATGCTCAACGCCGGGGCCGACAAGGTCAGCCTCAACACGGCGGCCGTTTTGAACCCGGAACTGGTTCAGCAGGCGTCCAGCCGCTTTGGCAATCAGTGCATCGTTGTCGCCATCGACGCCCGTCGCGTGCCCGGCGAGGAACGCTGGGAAGTGTACACCCATGGCGGACGCAAACCCACCGGGCGCGACGCCATTGCGTGGGCCCGCGAAGTCGTTCAATTGGGCGCGGGCGAGATTCTGCTCACCAGCATGGACGCCGACGGCACCAAGGCTGGCTACGACATCGCCTTGACTCGCGCCGTGAGCGACGCCGTTTCCGTACCGGTGATCGCCTCCGGGGGTGCGGGCACGCTCGAGCACCTGGCCGACGTCCTGCGCGAGGGCAAGGCCAGCGCCGTCCTGGCCGCGTCGATCTTTCACTTCGGCACCTTCACCGTGCCCCAGGCCAAGGCACACCTGGCCGCAGAGGGGTTGCCGGTGCGGGAAATTGCGACCTGATCGCCGACGCACGCAGGCCTGCATCTTCATCGAGGACAAAGCGGGTGCCGGGCGGCCGGCCTGTTACTGAATTCAACTCGCTGCGAGTACCCGACCCGTGAACCTTCCGCCGTCTGTGTGGCATCCACAGAAATCTCTGGCCAACCGTGAATCGCTGCACCTCGGTGGTGAATGCTTCGGTTTAGACTTTCACGTCGGCTTCGCCGCGAAGGGCGGCCAAGAACGTGCGCCAGGCCAGCGTCGTGCACTTGACCCGTTGCGGGTAGCCCCGCGCACCTTCCAGAGCTGCGGCGTCCCCCCATTCCTCCAGCGTAAGCGGCTCCGCCGATTCCCCGGTCAGGATGGCGCAAAAACGCTCGGCCAGCGCGGCGGCGTCATCGGCTGGGCGACCGTTCAGCAACTGAGTCAGCGTTGACGCCGAAGCCTGTGAGAGGGCGCAGCCTTGACCGAGAAAGCGAACTGTAAGCCGGTCGTCCGCATCGCGTTGAACGTACACGGTCAGCTCGTCGACGCAGCCGGGATTTTCGCCGCGAGCCACACCGGTCGGCTCGACCAGAAAACCCTGGTGGCGCGGGTGCCGGTGATGGTCGAGGATGATCTCGCGCCGCAACTCTTCCTGCAAGGCCGCTTCCATCGCACAGAAATTCACAAAAGCTTGCGCACCTTCTCGAGGCTGGTGATGAAGCGGTCGACCTCTTCCTGGTTGTTGTAGAAGGCAAACGAGGCGCGCGTGGAACCCGTCAGGCCGAAGTGCGCGTGCAGGGGCTCGGCACAATGATGGCCGGTGCGCACGGCGACTCCGTCGGTGTCGAGGAAGGTGGCGATGTCGTTAGGGTGCGCGCCTTCCATCGTAAAGGTCAGCGCGCCGGTTTTTTCGGGCGCAGTACCCATCAGGCGTACCCCGTCGATTTTCAGGATGCGCTCGGTCGCTTCGGCAAGCAGGGCGTCTTCGTGCGCCAGGGCAGCCGCGCGGTCGATGCCATCCAGGTAGTGGACCGCTTCGGCCAGGCCGATAGCCCCTGAAATGTGCGGCGTGCCCGCCTCAAAGCGCTCCGGGATTTCCTGAAAGGTGGTGCCCTCGAAGGAGACGTTTTGGATCATGTCGCCCCCGCCCTGATACGGCGGCAGCGCGTTGAGCAACGCACCACGACCCCAGAGCACGCCGCTGCCGGTTGGCCCGAACAGCTTGTGCCCGGACAGCACGAAAAAGTCGCAGCCCAGCGCCTGCACGTCGACCGGGAAGTGCGCCACCGACTGACAGCCGTCGACCAGGGTCGTGATGCCGCGCTCGCGGGCCAAGGCCACCCACTCCGCCGCCGGGTTGATCGTGCCCAACACGTTCGAAACGTGCACGAAGGCGAAGAGCTTGGTGCGCGCGGTGAGGCGCTGTTCGAGCTCTGCCGGATCGATTTCTCCGGAGTCCGTCACGGGGACGACCTCAAGCGTTGCGCCGGTACGTTCGGCAATCAACTGCCAGGGCACGATGTTGGCGTGATGCTCCATCGCCGTGATGAGGATCGCATCACCCGGCTTCAGGTGGGTGCGTCCCCAGCTTTCGGCAATCAGGTTGATGCCCTCGGTCGCGTTGCGGACGAAAATAATCTCGCGCGCGTCGGGCGCATTGAGCAACCGCCCCAGCGTGAGCCGCGCTTGTTCATAGGCCGTCGTTGCCTCGGCGCTGAGGGTGTGGATGCCGCGGTGGATGTTTGCGTTTTCCTCGGCGTAAAAGCGGTGAAGCCGGTCGATCACCTGGCGGGGCTTCTGCGCCGTCGCCGCGTTGTCCAGATAGACCAGTGGACGCCCCTGCACGGTTTGCTGCAGGATGGGAAAATCCGCGCGGATGGCTTCGAGGTCGAAGCCCACGGGCGCGGTCGGCGGGTCGATGGAGGGGGTTTGCGTCACAAAAGTTTTGAGGAAGGCTGGGCGTTGGCTCAGGCCAATTCCTGAATGCGCATGGCCAGCTTGAGGTCTTTTTCGGTTACTTTTCCGCCCACGTCGTGCGTGTTCAGTTCGAGGCGCACGGTGCTGTAGACGTTGTAAATCTCGGGGTGATGGTCGGCCTGCTCCGCCTCAAAGCCCACGCGCACGACAAAAGCCAGCGCCTCGCGAAAGTTCGCAAACTTCCACGTGCGGGCGATTTTGTCGTCGGCAAAGGTCCACCCCGGAAGCCCGGCAAGGGCCTCGGCGATGGCTTCAGGCGTGAGTGGCGCAGTCATGGTTATTATGCCACAGGATCGAAACAAACCCGTGCCCTGTCAAATGCCCGTCCTCGGCTTTGCCATTGATCTTAGGCGCGGGGGCGATTATCCGATTGCCTTTGAAGCGGTTTTCGGAAAACCGACGGAGGTGAACGTCTGTGGTCACTTCAGGTCTATAAACCGTGGCCCTTCCTGAAATGGTGCAGCCTGCTTTTTCGAGTCCAGACCGCCAACCGCGGCACATTGCCATCATCATGGATGGGAACGGCCGGTGGGCCCGCAGCCGTGGCTATCCACGTGTGGAGGGGCATCGCCGGGGTGTGCAACGCGTGCGCGAAACCATTCGCGCGATGCCCTCGCTCGGCATTTCCCACCTGACCCTCTTCACCTTTTCCATCGAGAACTGGCGCCGGCCCGGCGACGAGGTCAGCGCCCTCATGGAATTGCTCTCCGAGAGCCTCGACCTGTACGTCAACGAGCTGATCGAGGGCCGCTTCCGCTTGCGCGTGCTGGGGCGCCTCGACGAATTGCCCGAACACGTGCGCGAGCGCCTCAAGCGCGCGATGGACGCCACCGCCGAGTTTTCCGAGCGTAACGTGATGATCGCGCTCAATTACGGCGCGCGCAGTGAGGTGGTCGACGCGGTCAAGGCGTACGCGCGCGACGTGCAGGCCGGTCTGGCCAATCCCGCCAACCTGCAGTGGGACGACTTTGCGCGCCACCTGTACACCGGCGGCATCCCGGATCCGGACCTGCTCATCCGCACCTCCGGCGAAACCCGTCTGAGCAACTTCCTGCTCCTGCAACTGGCCTACGCCGAGCTGTACTTCACCCCGGTGGCCTGGCCCGACTTTGACGAACGCGAACTCAAGCGGGCCATCGACGATTACGTCGCCCGCGAACGGCGCTTTGGGCTGACCGGCGAACAGGTCGGCGTGAGCCCGAGCGAGACCGTGCTGCAGGACTGATTCGGAATCGGTGAAGCAACGCGTTCTCAGCACGCTGGTCCTGTGGGGTCTGGCGGTCGCCATCCTTTGGTTGCTGGGGGTCCATGGCGGCTGGTTTCTGCTGGCCACGCTGGCTCTGCTGGCGCAGGCCGAACTCTACGATCTGCTGCGCAAGATCGGGCATCCCCCGCAGAAGCGCCTCGGGCTGGCGCTCGGGGCGGTCCTGCTGATCGCCGCGTTTTACGTGCCGGCGCCCTCGGCCGGCGAAGCCTTCAGCATCGTCACCGGTGTCTTTGGCCTGTGTGTGGTGGCCCTGAGCCTGATCCTGCTGCTGCGCAAGGTGGACCGGCGGCAGGCGGCCGATTTCATGGCGACGCTTTTCGGCTTGGTTTATGTCCCCTACCTGTTCCAGTTTTACGTGCTCATGGCCCGCCATTATCATCTCGAGCCCTCGGCCAATGGCGTGGCCGCCGTGGCCATGCCACTGTGGGTGATCCTGACCGCGAAGTTCAGCGACGTCGGCGGGCTGCTGGTCGGGCGCGTGGCCGGGCGGCATCCCTTTGCGCCGCACACCAGTCCGGCCAAAACCTGGGAAGGCGTGGTCGGCGCGGTGATTTTCTCGGTTCTGGTGGGCTGGCTTGCCTGGTATGTCTTGCAGCCCGTGCTCGGGTTGCTGCCGGCAAACTTCGTCTGGTGGGAAGCCATCGTTATCGCCCTGCCGGTGGGGATCGTTGCCATCGCCTCGGATTTGATCGAATCGCTGCTCAAGCGCCAGGCCGGCGTGAAGGACTCCGGGCGCTACATTCCGGGCATCGGCGGCGCGCTGGACCTGTGCGATTCCATCATCCTGAGCGCCCCCGTCAGCTACGTGCTGTTGCGTCTATTCGTAATCGACCCGGTGGTATGAGTCTGCGACCCAAGAATCTTGTCCTGCTCGGGGCCACCGGCTCCATCGGCGAGAGCACGCTGAAAGTTCTGCGGGCCTACCCCGACCGTCTGCGCCTTTTGGGGATTGCCGGGCGACGCCAAGTCGAACCCCTAGCGGCCATCGCGAAAGAATTCGCGGTGCCACACGTCTGCCTTTTTGAGGAAGAGGCCTGCCAGCGAGCCGAGGATGCAAAGGCCTTTCCCGAAGGCACCCGGCTGAGCTGCGGCCTGGACGGCCTGATCGACCTGGCCACCCTTGATGGCGCCGACCTTGTCCTCAACGCCGTGGTTGGCACGACCGCGCTCAAACCGGCGATGGCTGCGCTGGAGAAAGGTATCTCGCTAGCCCTGGCCAACAAGGAGATCCTCGTCCTGGCCGGAGCCTTCGTCACCGCCGCGGCACGGCGAAACGGCGTCGAGCTGCTGCCCGTGGACAGCGAGCACAATGCGATTTTCCAATGTCTGCACGGCAACCCACGCGCCGGGCTCGACCGCATCATCCTGACGGCTTCGGGCGGGATGTTTCGCGACAAAACGCTCGCCGAAATGGCCGAGGCCAAGCCCGAACAAGCGCTCCAAAACCCCAATTGGAGCATGGGGCCCAAGGTCACCGTCGACTCCTCCACCATGGCCAACAAGGGCCTGGAGCTGATCGAGGCCCGCTGGCTTTTCGACGTGCCATCCGCGCGCATCGACGTGGTGGTGCACCCGCAGAGCATCGTGCATTCGATGGTGCAATTCCTCGACGGTGCCATTTTGGCGCAACTGTCGCCGCCTTCGATGACCTTTGCCGTGCAGCACGCGCTTTTCCATCCGGAGCGGCTCAATGGCGTGCACCCCACGCTCGACTTTAAGGAGACCCTCAATCTGGACTTCCGCCCGCCGGACCTGGAACGCTTCCCTTGCCTGCGGCTGGCCCGCGAGGCGCTGGAGGCAGGCGGGTGCGCCCCGGCGGTCTTCAACGCCGCCAACGAAATCGCGGTGGAGGCATTCTTGAACCATCAACTGCCCTACCTTGCCATCGCCCGCTGCATCGAACATACTTTGGCCGAAATCAACCCCGCGGAACCCCAAGCGCTGGCCGATGTGTTAGCAGCTGACACGCAGGCACGTGCCTGCGCCACCGAAAGCCTCACGCAACTGGCATGACCGAATTTCTCAGCCTGTTCACCAACATCTGGGGCATCCTCCTGGTGCTCTTTTTCTTTGGCGGCTCCATCTTTGTGCACGAGCTGGGCCATTACCTGGCGGCGCGCTGGCGCGGGGCCAAGGTGGAGCGCTTTTCCATCGGCTTTGGGCCGCGGCTGTTCGGCTGGACCGACAAGAATGGCGTGGACTGGCGCGTGTCGCTGCTGCCCCTGGGCGGCTACGTGGCGCTGCCGCAGCTGGCCGACATGCGCGCCATTGAGGGCGGCACCGAAAGCGATTCCGAAAAGCTGCCCAAGCTCAGCTTCTCCGACCGCTTCTACATCCTGGTGGCCGGCGCCTTCTTCAACATTCTCTTCGCGCTCTTTCTGGCGATGATCGTCTGGGGGCTAGGCCGTCCTTCGGCAGAGATTGAACACACCACCACCGTCGGCGTCGTCTTCGAAGAGATGCCTACCTCGGTTGACGAAAAAACCGCCGAATTCGTCCCCGGACCGGCCCATTCCGCGGGCATTGAACCGGGCGACCGCATCCTGCAGATCGACGGCAGCAGCGTTGAAAACTGGGAAGGCGTGGCCAGCGCGATCATTTTTGGCAGCGGCCGCGATGACGCGGGCAACCCCGAGACGGAGGTCACCCTCGAACGCGGCGGCGAAACGCTGACCGTCACCGCCAAGCCCATTCTCTTTGAGTCCAACCGGGGCAGCGGCGACTGGATCCGGCAGATCGGAATCGAGCCGGCCGAACGCATTCTGGTGCGTCAGGTCTATGCGGGCGGACCGGCCGAGCGGGCCGACCTAACCACCGACGACACGATTGAAGCCGTCGACGGCCAGCCCCTACACCACATGGCCGGACTCATCGCGTACCTGCGCGACCATCCCGGCAAGGAAGTCGTTTTGACCGTGCGCCGCGACGAAGAAAGCCTGGAGCTGAGAATGACGCCGGAGATGGCGGTCTCCACCAAGCCCCAGGGACGCTTCACCGACCAGAGCGACCTCGAGCAACCCGGCGAATTCATCCAACTCATGCCGCTTTACGGTACCGATGACGAAGGCCGCCTCAAGGCCGAGCAGCCCAATGCGCCCGACGCGCCATCGGAACTGGTCGTTTTCAGCGTGCCGGAATCCTTCCCCCTGGCCCAAACCCTGCGCGTGCGCGACGTCGTGCGTACGGTAAACGGCGAGACTTACACCTCGCTGGCCGATTTCATCAAAAAGGCTCAGGCCACGCCGGAAGGCACCGCGATTGCGCTCGAAATCCAGAAGCCCAACGGCGAACTCAAATCGCTGAAAATGCCGGTTACGTGGGTGCCCTCGATTCAGGAGCCCGAGCCCCGGCCCATGGTCGGTTTCCTCGCCAAGCGTCCGACCATCCGCATTTATCCCAATCCCGCCGAGCAGTTTCAGGACAACGTCAACCGCATCTTCAACACCCTGCAAAGTGTCCTGCACCCGCGCAGTGACGTGGGCGTGAGCCTTTTGGCCGGTCCGGTCGGCATCGGCCGTCGCCTGCACGATTTCTTCGCCAACTTCGACCTGGATGATCTGCTGATGGGGCTGTACTTCACCGTGCTGCTCAACGTCAACCTGGCCATCCTTAACCTGCTGCCCATTCCGGTGCTGGACGGCGGCCACATTGTCTACGCCCTGCTGGACAAGCTGCGCGGCAAACCGCTGCCAGCCAACTGGGTGGTGAGTACACAGGTGGGCTTCACCTTCCTCTTGTTCGGGCTGATGGCCTACGTGATGTTTTTCGACGTCCTGCGCTGGCAGGGCGACGCCTACCAGAGCCCGCAGGAGCAGATCCTCAAGCGCGAGACCAACCAGTTCGCCCCCGTCTTTGTGGACCAGCGCAACGAACCGGGGGCCTGATCCCGGGGTCGAATCGACCCGCGGGCGGTTCACGGTTTGCTTTGCTTTTGCGGCGTGGGTTGCTTGATTAGGCACCCTATGGACGCCACCAACGTCTTGCCGCCGTATTGCCAGTCACGCTTTCGCACCGTGCGCCGCCGCTCCCGCGAGGTGACGGTGGGCCACGTGGGCGTAGGGGGCGACAACCCCATCCGGGTTCAGTCGATGACGACGACCTCGACCCTCGATGTCGCCGCCACCGTCGCCCAATCCATCCGTCTAGCCGAAGCCGGGTGCGAGGTCATCCGCATCACCGCGCAAAACAAGCAGGCCGCCGCCGCGCTCAAAGAAATTCATCGCGACTTCCGCGCCGCCGGCTTCGATAACCCCCTGGTGGCCGACATCCACTTTTTGCCCTCCGCGGCGATGGAGGCCGTCGAGCACGTGGAAAAGGTGCGGGTGAACCCCGGCAACTACGCCGACAAGAAGAAGTTCGCCGTGCGCGAGTACTCCGACAGCGAGTACGAGGAGGAACTGCAGCGCCTGCATGAAGCGTTTTCCCCGCTGGTCAAGCGGGCCAAGGAGCTGGGCCGGGCACTGCGCATCGGCACCAACCACGGCTCGCTCTCCGACCGGATCATGAACCGCTACGGCGACTCGCCCTTGGGCATGGTCGAGAGCGCGCTGGAGTTCATCCGCATCGCCGAGAGCCACGGCTTCTGCAATCTCGTGCTTTCGATGAAGGCGAGTAACCCGAAAGTGATGATCCAGGCCTACCGGCTGGCCGTCGCCAAGATGCTCGAGGAGGACATGCACTACCCGCTGCATCTGGGCGTGACCGAGGCCGGCGACGGCGAAGACGCCCGCATCAAGAGCGCCATCGGCATCGGTTCGCTGCTGCTGGACGGACTGGGTGACACCGTGCGCGTTTCCCTGACGGAGGACCCGGTGGCCGAAATCCCCGTCTGCCAGGACCTGGTGCAACGCGTCGACGCGCTCTGGCAACACGGTGCGCAAGATACATCCGCCGCCTCGGACGACGCGACCGACGGCATCGACGCCTACGACTACCACCGCCGCCAGACCCCGACCATCGCGCTCAATCGCAACGTAAAAGTGGGCGGACTGGAATCGCCCGCGGTGCTGGTCGATGCGCCCCGCAACGCCGAAACGCCAGATGATCTGGTCGCGGCCGTTAAACTGGCCCACCGTACTCTGCGCGATAGCCGCATCGAGGGACTGATCCTTGCGCCGGTGCGGACCGAGTCCGACGTGCAGCGCGCCGCCGCGCAATTTAAGGCCATGGACGGCCTCGTCGAAACCGTGGTGGTCGATTGCGACCCCAAAATTGCGCCAGAAACCCTTGCCGACTTTCCCGCCGCTACCGAGCGCACGGGTCTCATTCTCCGCATTGAGGGCCAAACGTGCGACACGCTGCGCGCCTGGGGGCCACGCGCGGAAACCCTTCACGCGCAGCTAGCCGTCGTCGTCGCGCAGCCTGCCGACGTGGATCGAATTGCCGAGGTCCTGAACGCGCTGCCCGCGGAACGCCTGTTGCTCTGCCCGACGGTCGGTGCTGGGGAGGGCCACGCCACCGGCCAGGTGCGCGCCATTGTCCAGGCACTGCGCCTCCACGCAATCGAGGCGCCGCTGTGGATTGCCTGCACCCCGCCGACGCAAATCCTGGGTGAGGACTATTTTGGAGCGCGGCTGTTGGAGCACGCGATCTTCGCCGGCTCACTCTTTTGCGACGGACTGGGCGATCTGATCAGCGTGGAGAACCTCGACGTCGCCAAACCGCTCCCGTTGGCCCAGCAAACCTCGTTGACCTACAACATCCTGCAAGGCGCGCGCATGCGTTCGAGCAAGACCGAGTTTGTCGCCTGTCCCAGCTGCGGGCGCACGCTCTTTGACCTGGAAACGACCACCCAGAAAATTCGTGCGCGCACCGGTCACCTCAAGGATGTGACCATCGCGGTGATGGGTTGCATCGTGAACGGGCCCGGTGAAATGGCTGACGCGGACTTTGGCTATGTTGGCGGCGCGCCCGCCAAGGTGAACCTCTACGTGGGCAAGACGGCGGTGAAGTTCAACATCCCCGAGGCCGAGGCGGTCGAGCGGCTGGTCGATTTGATCCGCGAGCACGGCAAGTGGGTCGAGCCCAGCGCCGAGGCCGACGAAAGCGTGAACGCGGACGAAATTAAGGTTGAAGTCTAGGCCTTCACCCGGAAGCTGGACGCCTTGCCTGACCTCACCTCCAACGCGCCCGCCGGTACTGCCACTTCCGCGGGCGGTTTTGCCCGACCCGATGGACGCGCGCCCGACGCGCTTCGCCCGATCACTTTTGAGCCCGGTTTCGCCCCGCACGCCACCGGCTCGGTCCTGGCCAGTTTCGGCCAGACACGAGTGATATGCGCTGCCATGGCCGACACCCATGTTCCCCGCTGGATGCAGGAGCAGGCAAACCCGCGCGGCTGGGTCACCGCCGAGTACTCGATGCTGCCCTACTCTACCCTCGAGCGCAAACAACGCGACAGCAGCCGGGGCAAACTGGATGGGCGCAGCGTGGAGATTCAGCGGCTGATCGGGCGCAGCCTGCGCGCGGTCTTTGACCTGCACAAAATGCCCGGCATCAGCCTCTGGTTGGATTGCGACGTGTTGCAGGCCGATGGCGGCACGCGCACCGCGGCGATTTCCGGGGCCTGGGTCGCCGCACGTTTAGCCGTCAACAAACTGTTGGCCGACGGCAAGCTCGAGCAGGACCCGATTCGCGAAGCCGTGGCGGCGATCAGCGTCGGCGTCTGCGAAGACACCCCCTTGCTGGACCTGGCCTACCTCGAGGACCGCGACGCGTCCGTCGACGCGAACATCGTGATGACTGCTTCCGGGCGCTTCGTGGAAATTCAGGGCTCGGGCGAGGAAGCCACCTTTTCGGCGGAAGAATTGCAGCAATTGCTGGGGCTGGCCGGGGAAGGCATCCGGCAAATTCTTGACCTGCAGCAGCAAACACTCACAAGCCTATAGCGCCGCCGCTCTGTGGCCCGACCGCACCCTTTCGCACCCGTCCATGAACATACACGAGTACCAGGCCAAAGCGCTTTTTGAGCAGTACGGCGTCGCCGTGCCCAAGGGGTATCCTGCCACGAGCGAGGCCGAGATCGACGCGGCGCTAGGTCATTTTACCGCCGGGCAAATGGTCGTGGTGAAGTCGCAGATTCACGCCGGCGGGCGCGGCAAGGGCACGTTCACAACCGGCTACAAGGGGGGCGTCAAAGTCTGCAAATCCGCCGATGAGGCCCGGGAAGCTGCTCTGGCCATGCTCGGCAACACCCTGGTCACGCACCAGACCGGCCCGGAAGGCCGCGTGGTCAACACGGTCTACCTGACTGAGGGCTCCTCCATCGAAAAGGAGTACTACCTGGCCCTGCTGATGGACCGCGAGACGCGCGGACCGGTCATCATCGCCTCGACCGAAGGCGGCGTGGACATCGAAGAGGTTGCCGCCCAAACGCCCGAAAAAATCCTCAAGCTGCCCGTCCATCCGCTTTCCGGCCTGGAAGCGCACCAGTGCCGCCGAGTGGTCCGCGCGTTTGGGTTGTCCGGCGAGGCAGCCAAGGAACTCACCCGCCTGTTGAAGGCGCTCTACCGCTTTTTCACCGAATGCGACGGTTCGCTGGTTGAAGTCAATCCCCTCATCCGCGACGGCGAAGGCCACATCGTGGCCCTGGATGCGAAGGTCAATTTCGACGAGAACGGGCTCTTGCGCCATCCGGAGGTCGCCGCCCTGCGCGACGTGAACGAGGAGGACCCCAAGGAAGTTGAAGCTGGCAAGGCCGGCCTGAGTTACGTGGCCCTGGACGGCAACATCGCCTGCCTCGTCAACGGCGCGGGCCTGGCCATGGCCACGATGGACATCATCAAGCACCACGGCGGCAACCCGGCGAATTTTCTCGACGTGGGCGGGGGCGCCACCGAGGAGCAGGTCACCGCTGCCTTCAAAATCATCCTCAGCGACCCGAACGTGCGCGGCATCCTGGTGAACATTTTTGGCGGGATCATGCAGTGTGACATCATTGCGCGCGGGATCATCGCCGCTGCCCAAAACGTGAAAATCGAGTGCCCGCTGGTCGTCCGCCTCGAGGGCACCAACGTCGAGCAAGGGCGCGCCGCCCTGGCCCAGAGCGGTCTGGCCATCACCACCGCAGCCACCCTCGACGAAGCCGCCCACAAGATTGTGGACCTGGTGGGTGCCGCTGTCTGAGCCAAGCTTTCGCCGCTGTTACCATGAGTGTCTTAGTCGATCGCAACACCCGCCTGGTCGTCCAGGGCATCACCGGTAAATCGGGCAATTACCACGCCCAGAAGTGCAAGGAGTACGGCACCCAGGTCGTGGCTGGGGTAACCCCGGGCAAGGGCGGCCAAACCACCCTGGATGACGTGCCCGTCTACGACACCGTCGCCGAAGCCGTCGAGTTGGCCGGCGCGAACGCCACGATGATCTTCGTCCCCCCCGCCTTTGCGGCTGACTCCATCCTGGAAGCCGCCGATGCCGGTATCGAGCTGATCGTGTGCATCACCGAGGGCATTCCGGTCATGGACATGGCCCGGGTCAAAGCGCGCCTGTGCGGCAGTTCCAGCCGCCTCATCGGGCCCAACTGCCCCGGCATCATCACGCCGGAGCAATGCAAAATCGGGATCATGCCCGGTTACATTCACCGGCCCGGCGGCGTCGGCATCATTTCACGCTCGGGCACGCTGACCTATGAGGCCGTCTGGCAAATCACCTCGGCAGGCAAAGGACAGACCACTTGCATCGGCATCGGCGGCGACCCCATCAACGGGACCAGCCACACCGATGCGCTGAAGCTCCTCAACGAGGACCCGGCAACCGAAGGCATCATTTTGATCGGTGAAATCGGGGGCTCGGCTGAGGAAGCCGCCGCCGATTACATCCGCAGCGAAGTCAATAAACCGGTGGCTGCCTTCATTGCCGGCACCACCGCCCCGCCCGGACGCCGCATGGGCCACGCCGGCGCAATTGTTTCCGGCGGCACGGGCTCGGCAGACTCCAAGATCGACGCACTACGCTCAGCCGGCGCGGCCATCGCGGAGACTCCGGCTGCGATCGGCGAGACGTTGCTGCGCCAGCTGTAAGCCGCTGGAAAGCTTCGGTTCTGCACCTGAACCGAGCGCGTCCGGCACCCGTTTTTGCGCCCCGCGTCGGCGCAACTAGACCTTTGCTAGGTAGCCTGCTTTAGGCTATTAACAGAATGTACCTATTGGTCCTCAGCGTTCTATGACGAACTAATTCAGAGGCAAGGACGTCATCATACGGCAAAGCATTCAAAGCAGATGACATGCAGACCGTCGCATTCGTGTATAGCACACCTGCATCGAAGACTAAGGCGAAGCGACCGGAACGCCCTGCCCTTCGCGCATGAGGACCACTGAACTTTTTTGAGAGCAAAACCGCATTAAAATGAAAGACGGCTACATCTAATTCCTAGAATTTTGGATAAGATGCTCGGTTAGAATAAGATGCACACCTAGGATGTGAAACGAATCGGACCCCTCACAGCGAATTCTTTTTGCTTTATCACGTCAAGTTCACCTAAAACCCCAGAAATCCATAGCTTATGGCAAAAAAGAAAAAGTCACACGCCCGCGCACCGGGAATGACTCAAATCTCGATCAGTCTACCCGAGGAACTCGTCGCGAAAATCGATGAGATCGCCTCTTCAGACAATCGCAACCGTTCCAACTTCATTTCCACCTACCTGGAGCAGTTGGCCCAGGCCAAGGGGGGAATGGCGGCGGAACCCGTTGACGAATTCGACGGCCCGCCCACCAAAGGCCGTCGCAAATCCTGACTGTGTCTCGTTTGGCCCTATTGATTTTCTAAAGACTCCCATAGCGTGCATTCTTGAACGATTCCGCCCACCGCGGGGGCGGATACACTCTCGAACGGCCCTTCACCATGGACATCTACGAAACCTGGCTGAATGGCCGTTTTTATTATGCCACCCATCTGGGCCTTTGGATCGGGCCGCTCATCCTGTTGCAGTGGCTCGGTTTCCGGCGTCTGTTGGCGGCAAACTGGCGGCCCATTCTCTTCGCCCCGCTGATTGTCGGGCTGTACCTGAGCGCGACCGACGTGGTGGCCGTGGCCCAAGGGGTCTGGTACTTCGATAACCCGCAAGCGCCGGGCTGGAACGCCGCCCTGGGCGAATCGCGCAACCTGGGCTGGACCTTCCTCGGGGTCCCGTTCGAGGAGGCGGCATTTTTCTACCTGACCGCCCTTTTGGTCACCCAGAGCTTCATCCTCTTCCTGCCGGCACGTTTGCGCTGGAACCCGACGAAGACGGCCTGACGACCTAGCCCGCCGATGCCCAGCCGCCTTCGTGCCCTAGCCTGGCCCTAGCGGCGGCGTGAAAACCGTTTCTTACCGGAGCCTCGCGCGCCTCGCCGACGCCCGCCCTTGCGCGTTTCGCCTTCGCCGTTTGGCACATCAGAGCGCCCGCTTTTGAGCGCCTCGATCTGGTCGCGCAGGACCGCCGCGCGTTCAAAGTCGAGTTCCTTGGCCGCTTCGAGCATCTCGCTTTCCAACTCGGCCAGCACCTTGGCGACTTCGGCATCGCCGCCGGCCTGTTCGAGGGAGACGGGATCGGGCTCGTCGTCAGTCGGGACATGCAGGCTGCTCTGGTCGCCGCGACGCACGCTGCGCGGGGTGATCCCGTGGGCCTGATTGAAGGCCATCTGCTTTTCGCGGCGCGCGTTGGTGATCTCGAGCGTCTTTTTCAGCGACTCGTTGATCTCGTCGGCGTAGAGCAGCACGCGGCCTTTTTCATGACGGGCGGCACGCCCGGAGGTTTGGATCAGGCTGGTTTCGCTGCGCAGAAAGCCTTCCTTGTCCGCGTCTAGAATAGCCACCAGCGCGACCTCGGGCAGGTCCAGTCCCTCACGCAGCAGGTTGACCCCGACGAGCACGTCGAAGTCGCCCCGGCGCAGGTTACGCAGGATTTCCACGCGCTCGATGGCGTCGATGTCGGAGTGCAGGTACTCCACCCGGATGTCGGCCTCGCGCAGAAACGCGCTCAGGTCCTCGGACATGCGCTTGGTCAGGGTGGTGACGAGGATACGTTCGCCCGCCTTCACGGCCTGGCGCACTTCGCCGATCAAATTCTCGACCTGGCCCTTGGCCGGACGTACCTCCATCACCGGGTCCAGAAGACCCGTCGGCCGAATGACCTGATGGGCAACCGCTGAGGATTTTCTGAACTCGTAAGCAGCCGGGGTCGCCGAAACAAAAACTGTCTGACCGGTGATCTCTCTGAACTCGTCCTCCTTCAGCGGTCGGTTGTCCAAGGCTGAAGGCAGCCGGAAACCGAAGTCGACCAGCTTCTGCTTGCGCGAGCGGTCGCCGTTGTACATCGCTCCGATTTGCGGCCAGGAGGCGTGGCTCTCATCGAGAATGGTCAGGAAATCGTCGGGGAAAAAGTCCAGCAAACAGAACGGACGCTGGCCCGGCTTGCGAGCGCTCAGGTGCCGCGAGTAGTTCTCGATGCCGTTGCAGAAGCCCATCTCCTGCATCAGTTCCAGGTCGTACTCGGTGCGCATGCGGATGCGCTGGGCCTCGATCAGCTTGCCCGCCTTTTCAAAGTCGCGAATCGTTTCCTCCAACTCGGCGCGGATGCCCTTGACCGCGCGGGTCATCTTGTCGCGAGTGGTGATGTATTGGTTGGCTGGATACAGGTTGAAGTAGGTATAACTCTCGCCGGTGGAGCCGGTCAGCGGGTCCAGCTCGCGGATGTCGTCGACCTCGTCGCCAAAAAAGCTCACCCGAATGGCGCTCTGCATGTAGGCAGGGAAGACGTCGACGATGTCCCCGCGCACACGAAAGCAGCCGCGCGACATCTCGATGTCGTTGCGCTCGTAAAGGTTGTCCACCAAGCGTTCCAGAAAGATCGAGCGTCCCAGAGTTTCGCCCCGGCGGATGGGGATCATCATGGCGCGGAAATCCTCGGGCGAGCCCAAGCCGTAGATGCAGGAGACGCTGGCCACCACAACCACGTCGCGCCGGCTGATCAGGGAGCTGGAGGCGGCGATGCGCAGGCGCTCGATCTCATCGTTGATGGAGGAATCCTTGTCGATGTACGTGTCTGTTTCCGGCACGTACGCTTCCGGCTGGTAGTAGTCGTAGTAGCTGACGAAGTACTCGACGGCGTTGTCCGGGAAGAACGCTTTGAACTCCGAGTACAGTTGCGCGGCCAGGGTTTTGTTGTGAGACAGCACCAGCGTAGGCCGCCCCAGCCGGGCGATCACGTTGGCCATGGTGAAGGTTTTGCCCGAGCCCGTGACGCCCAGCAGCGTCTGGTAGCGATTGCCCGCCTGCAGCGACTGCACCAGCTTTTTGATCGCCTCGGGCTGGTCTCCCATCGGCGTGTAGTCGGCTTTCAGCGCAAAGAGGTCGGACACGATCACTTCCTTAAAGCGGCAGCTGCCTGCATGCGCAAGCGCGGCCTAAGAGACCCCGGCCGGTAGCCGCGCGGCCCCGGACTCGGCTTCGGTCAGGCGGTCGGCCAAGATGGACCTCAGGGCGTCGTCGCCGGCGAGCAGGCGCGTACGCACCACACCAAGTTGAGAATCCTGCGTGCGCACGCCATCGACGATCTGATCGATGTCCCCGCCCTCTCCCGCGTGACGTCCCGGATTGAGAAAGAGCATCGACAGGATGACCGTGCGCCCGCGATGCGGCGGCAGCGTCAGCGCGTTTTCCAAAAGCGGTTCGTTGAAGGCGTACTCGGGGCCGTCGCGCCGTTCCATCGAGGAAGCGGTGACGGATGCGACCGCAGGCCCCAATCGCTCGGCCAGGGCATCGGCCAGTTGATTGCGCAAGGTGGCCAGGGCTTCGAGCGGGCTGCCGTGATCGACCAGAACCACCGGCGGCGATTCGAGACACTTGTCCTCAATCACCTCTGTAACCGCGCGAGCGAGGGCCTCCGTCAAACGAGGATCGGGTGTGTGCACCGTGGCCCCGGCCAGCGGCTGAGCCAGGGTCACTTCCAGTAGCGGATACTTTTCGCGGAGCGCGGCAAGGCGCTGCGGAATGTAATCCACGATAGCCCCGCTGGGCCCGAAAAACAGCGGCAGGATGGTAAAGCGTTCTTGGCCTTTCCGCAGCCGACGCAGGAGGTACGGCTCAAGGATCTCGGCGCGCTGCCCATTCAGTTCCGCGGCAGGCACGCGGCTGGAATGCAGGAGCGAAACGGGGTGAACTTTGCGTGCGATCTGCTGACTTAAGCGTGCCGCCAGTCTGCGCAAACTCAGCGTAGCCTCCGCGCGCAACGAACCATTGTCCACGAGCAGCACCTCGGGCGATTGCTCGGCAGCGTCCACCTGGGCTGCGGGCGGAATCGGTGAAATTTCTTGCGCCATTCGATAAAAGGGGCCCATTAAGGAGAAGTCAGAATTCATCCATGCGCAAAGACTTCCGCTACATTTGCACCTGTTTGCTCGCCAGCGCGCTACTGCTCGGGCTGAGCGGGTGCGGCGGTGATGACCCCGTTGTCGACGCCAACGACACCCTGCCGCCCACCAATGGTGCCCTTGGCGGTGCGAGCGGCAATCGCCCCGATTTTGTGGCCGACACCACGGTCTTCAGCGACGATCTGCCCGCCGAGCGTGACGCGGCGTTTCTGCAGCCAGGGGCGTTCGGACCGGGGGCCAATGGCGGTCCCGCACCGGTGGCGTCCATCTATTTTGATTTCGACGATTTCTCGGTACGCCCGAGCGAACGCACCAAGCTTTCGCCGGTGGTGGATTACCTGCGCGGCAACCCGGGCATCCGCCTGGTGGCCGAAGGGCATACCGACTGGCACGGCACGACCGAGTACAACGTTGGCCTGAGCGACCGGCGCGCGAGCAGCGTGAAGACTTACCTCTCGCAGCTCGGCATCGACGCCAGCCGGGTCGAGATATTGGCCATGGGCGAAATCGAAGCCCAGCAGGGTGCCCCGAAAGGCTCGCCCGCCGCAGCCCAAGACCGCCGTGTCGATCTGTTGCCGCTACAGTAAGCGGTCGCGGTCTTGTGGTCCCGGGTCCCTCGTCCGGAGTCCGAATTGCAGGCGGGTTGGGTCAGCTCCGACTACGATCGTGCACCTGGGCATCCCCGCCGCGCTGTCCGGATTGCCTATGGGTTGGGGCGGCGAGTTCTGCGCCATCGCCGCACACCCACCAACCCAAGGCCGAACAAGCCGAAGACGACGGCGGTTTCCGCCGGCTCGGGCACGGCGAAGGCGACGGAATTGAAGGCCACGTCGCCCGTTGGGTTTTCCACAAAAACGCTGACGGAGACCTGGATGACTTCGGTGAAATCGATTCCCTGATCGAAAGCGGACAGCGGGACTTGCAAGAGACCCGTTTCCACCTCGGTGAGGGTTACGGCCACAACGGTTGGCTGAAGCAAGGTCGTACCCGACTCCAACCGGTTGGTGCTGTACATTTCGATCGTGATCCAACCTTCCCCGGGCGCCGCACCCCACTGCGTGATGTCCAACTCGAGCTGTTGCAGGCCCATTGCCTCTAAATCCAAGAGCGGGCGTCCCCAATTCGACAGTTCGTAGGTCAGAGCGAAAC
The DNA here is from genome assembly GCA_050331595.1 of Opitutales bacterium. Taxonomy (GTDB): domain Bacteria; phylum Verrucomicrobiota; class Verrucomicrobiia; order Opitutales; family JBHJGM01; genus JBHJGM01. Next base: position 86,495 of record JBHJGQ010000003.1, on the reverse strand, counting down.
GCGCCAGAGTTGTTCCGGGATCGTTTTGAAAGAGCAACTGCTGCCGCGTCGGGTCGACAAAGAGCGTCGACGAGACAGTGCCGCTATCGCTTTCGGGCGCGTAGAGAAAGCCGCCGCGTGCCGCCGACAGGCTCGCATCGTCGCCGGTGTTCAGTGCGATGAATTCAGTGCGATCCGTAGACGTGAGAAATCCCTCGAAAAACGGGATGTTGTAGTCGTCGATCACAAACGCCTGCGAGGACGTTGCCAGACCGGCAGACAGCAGCGCAAGCGAGACCGCTTGAAAATGGCTAGCCATGGGACAAAGGGGGACGGTGGGGAAGGCAGGTGCTCGACCGTCAGGGACGGGGTCACACGCGAAGCATACTAGACAATTGCTCCACGATCCGGTCAAGGGACGAGACCACTGACGGCCCCTTAGACCGACACCTAACTGCGCCTGATACATTCCCCGATGGGGTCGCCGATCACGCCACGGCCAGCTTCTTCAAAATCTGCGCGTAGGCGGCGATGGCGTTTTTCATGATGCCCAGATGGAAGCTCTCGTTGGGCGCGTGGAGGTTATCCTCAGGAGTGAAGAGGCCGATCATGAGGCTGTCCATGCCGGTCACCTGCTTGAGCTGGCCGATGATCGGCACACTGCCGCCTTCGCGCAGGTAGAGCGGAGCCTTGTCGAAGGACGCGGCAATGGCCGCATCGGCGGCCTCAAAAGCGCGCGCGACCACCGGGGACTGAGCGGCGGGCGTGTTCGGACGACCGGGTGGAATCACGATGGACGCATCCCCACCGTCGACGTACTTGAACTCCAGACGGAAGCCCGGCTCGAGGCGGGCCTGCAGCGCTTCGGCCACCTTTTGACGCACCGCCAGCGCGTCCTGATTGGGCACGGTCCGGCACGTGATTTTGACGAAGGCACGGCTGGGCAAAACGGTCTTGCTGCCTTCGCCCTGGTAGCCGCCGCCAATGCCGTTGAACTCCAGGGTCGGACGGAAACGCACGCACTCCAGCGGGCCGTAGTCGCCTTCGTGGCGCAGCACATCGACCCCGAGAAACTCGCGGTAGGCGGCTTCGGTGGTCGGGTAACGGGTCAGTTCCTCGCGTTCCCAATCCGCCGCGGGCACCACGTTGTCGTAAAAACCGGGCACGTTGACGGTGCCATCGGCGTTGTGCAGCGAGGCGCAGAGCTTGGCCAGACCGGCGATGGGGTTACAAACGCCCCCGCCATGCACGCCCGAGTGTAGGTCCATCTTCGGGCCGATCAGGGTCGCCTGCAGACCGACGATGCCGCGCAAGGCGGTGGTGATGACGATCTGCTCCGGCGACGGGCTGCCCGTATCCGAAACAAGGATAACATCACCCATCAGCCGATCGCGGTACTTTTCCAGAAAACCGGGCATGCTCGGGCTGCCCATCTCCTCTTCACCTTCGATCAAAAAGGTCAGGCGCAGGGGCAGATCGGGCACCTCGGCCAGCACGCGGGCGAGCGCGGCAAACTGCACCCCCTGCGGTCCCTTGTTGTCGGCCGCCCCGCGCGCGTACAGACGCCCCTCGACCACGGCGGGTTCAAACGGCGGGCGGTGCCAGTCTTCGTCAGGGCTGTCGGGGTTGGCCGGCTGGACGTCGTAATGCCCGTAGAAAACCACGTGGGGCAGGTCGTTGCGCTCAGCGTTGAAGCTGGCCAGGAGGACCGGGTGCAGCGGCGTGGCGATTTCCTCGACGGCGAAGCCCAACGCACGCAACTGCGCCGCGGCGAATTCCCGAGCCCCGCGCATGCCGTCGGCATAGGCCGGGTCGGTCGAGACCGAGGGAAAACGGGCGTAGTCGGAAATGAAGGCGACCGGGTCGAACATGCCCAGACGCTGCCGCAGCCCGTGCGGGTGCGCAAGCGCGTTGCCAGGATTCAGGGGCTGGCCAGCGCCTGCTGGTACAGCGGCATGACTTCGGGCAGTTTCTGCTGGATACGTTCTACACGTGTTTCCGGCGAGGGGTGCGTGGAAAGAAACTCCGGGGGGCGCGAGCCGCCGCCGCTGGCTGCCGCCATGTTTTGCCAAAAAGGCACGGCGCGGCGCGGGTCATAGCCGGCACGCGCCATGAATTCCAGGCCGATTTCGTCGGCTTCGTTTTCGTGCGTGCGGCTGTAGCCCAGATTGCCCAGCGTCCCGCCGATGCTGTAGAGCGCCAGCGCGGCGTTGCGGATGTCTTCATCGGGGATGGCCGAGCCGATGGCGATGGCCCCCAGACTCGTGGCCAGTTGCGTGGAAATGCGCTCAGCCGCGTGCCTTGAAATCACATGCGCCACTTCATGACCCAAGACCACGGCCATGTCGTCCTCCTGCTCGAAGACGCGCCACATCCCGGTGTAGACGCCGATCTTGTTGCCGGGCATGGCGAAGGCGTTGATCGTGTCCGGTTGGTCGAAGACAACGATCTCCCAAGCCTCAGGCGGGTCCAGCGGGTAGCCAGCCTCACGCGCGGCGACGATGATGCGGTGGCTCACCCGCACGGCCGACTCCGTACGCTCCGGGTCGGTGGAAACGGGCAGCTGCTGCTTGAGGTCGGAGAACTGCGAACTGGCGATCTCCTGCAGCGTACTTTCCGGGAAGAGGGCCAGGCCTTTGCGGCCGGTGACCGGGTTGGTCTGGCAGCCCGCCAGGAAGGTGGCGAGCGCCAGCATAGCGAGGGAGACAAGGGACAGACTGCGTCGCGTCATGGCGGCAGTATCCAAAGCGCCCCATCGGTGGGCAAGACCGCGCTTGGTCCAGAAAAGCAGGGTTTGGCCTTTTGGGATTGCCCCTCCAATTCCCGGCACCCTTGAGTGAGGGTTTCCGTTAGCTTGCTTCACGCCCACTTCCCGACCATGAAAACGCAGCCCGAAAACGCCCACCTTGGCTACTCTGACACGCCCGTTCTGCCCGACTCTGGCTATCACGTCCACGATGGCGTGCGCCCGCAGCCTCCAGTTGTGACCCCCGGCGAAGGCATGCAGCCACCTTCCGACGCCACGGTCCTCTTCGACGGCACCAGCCTTGCCCAATGGGAATCCTCCCGCGGTGGCGACGCTCCCTGGAAGCTTGACGATGGCTGCATGGAGGTTGTGCCGAAATCCGGCAACATCCGCACGCGCGAGACCTTCGGCGACCTGCAACTGCACCTCGAATTTGCCTCACCCAAGGAGGCGCTCAAGCAGAGCCAGGGTCGAGGCAACAGCGGCGTCTTTCTGATGGGCCTCTACGAGGTGCAGGTCCTCGACAGCTACGACAATCCAACCTACGCCGACGGTACCGTGGGCGCGATCTACGGGCAGTACCCTCCCCTGGCCAACGCCATTCACGCGCCCGGCGAGTGGAACAGCTACGACATTCTCTGGCAGGCGCCGGTCTTTGACGGCGACATCCTGAAGCGCTCCGCCGTGCTCACCGTGATGCTGAACAACGTGGTGCTGCACCACGCGCAGACCCTGCAAGGTCCCACGCAGCACAAAGAACTGGCCCGTTACACGCCCCACCCCGCGACCGGTCCGCTGGAACTGCAGGATCACGGCGACTTGGTACGCTTTCGCAACATTTGGCTGCGGCCCATCCTGCCTTACGACAGCTGATGGAACGGAGACCTCTGCATGCACCGACAACCCGAAAATGCCGCGCTGGGCTACAGCGACACACCCGTACTGCCCGACAGCGGTTATCACGTACACGACGGCACCCGTCCGCAGCCTCCGGTCGTCGTGCCGGCGGCCAACGGCGGGCCCCCCTCGGACGCTCTGGTGCTCTTCGACGGCACTTCGCTGGAGGCCTGGACGCATCGCGACGGCCGCGCCGCGCAGTGGTCCATTGAGAACGGCGAAATGGTCATCCGCCCCGGCACCGGTGATCTGCACACCCGCGCGTCGTTCGGTGCGCTGCAGTTGCATCTGGAGTTTCGCTGCCCCACCGATCTCAAGGGCGGGCATTTTGATCGCGGCAACAGCGGCATCTTTTTGATGGAGCGCTACGAGGTGCAGGTCATCGACAGCCACGAGAACTTGCTCTACGCCGACGGCGCGGTCGGCGCGGTGTATGGACAGTATCCCCCGCTGGCCAATTCCATTCGCCCGCCGGGCCAGTGGAACACCTTCGATCTGCTTTGGACGCCGCCGGTGTTTGAGGGAGCGGCGATGCGCCAGGCACCGGTCCTGACGGCCTGGCTCAACGGCGTCGTGCAACACCATGGTCTGCGGCTGCTGGGCCAAACGCAGCACCTCGAACGGCCGCTCGTGGAACCGCACCCGGCGCAGGCACCGTTGCACCTGCAGGAGCACGGAGATCCGGTTGCCTTTCGCAACATCTGGGCCCGCCCCATCCAGGATTACGACACCGCCTAAGCCGAGTATCAAAAAAAACACTACGGGCGGCTCACTCCGCCAGCAGTGCCTCCAAATGAGCAGCCACGCTTGGCCCGAGCGCCTTCAGGTTGTAGCCGCCCTCCAGCACAGAGACGATGCGCCCGGCGCATACCCGCTCGGCCAGTTCGCGCAGCCTCCAGGTCAACTGCCCAAAGTCCGCAGCACTCAACTGGAGCCCGCCCAGCGGGTCGGCTGCATGCGCGTCGAAGCCGGCCGAAATCAAGAGCAAACCCGGATTCAAGGCTTCGAGCGCAGGCGCAAAACCCTCGGCGATGACCGTCTCGAAGGCCTCCACTCCCGTCCCGGCAGGCACGGGCACGTTGAGGGTATAGCCCGCGCCAGCTCCCGTGCCTGTTTCCTCAGCCGATCCTGTACCCGGATACAACGGATACTGATGGATACTGGCAAACAGGACCGTGGCGTCGGCGTAAAAGGCGTCCTGAGTGCCGTTGCCGTGGTGCACATCCCAGTCGAAAATCGCGACACGCTCCAGGCCGTGAGAGCGCTGCGCATGACGCGCCGCCAGAGCTACGTTGTTGAACAAGCAGAAGCCCATCGCCCGCTCCGGCGTGGCGTGATGACCAGGGGGACGTGTCATGCTAAAGGCCGCGTTTGCTTCACCGCGCATCACCGCGTCGACCGCAAGTAACGCCCCGCCGGCCGAAACGCGGGCCGCCTCGAAACTCTCGTCGCAGACTACCGTGTCTGCGCCATCCAGCGGACCGCCTCCGCGCAAGCAGCCTTCTTCTACGCGCCGCACATGCTCGCGGGTGTGCACCCACTCAAGCTGCTTCAAATCGATCGGGTCGGGACGCATCCAGCGCAGCTTTCCGTCCAAACCCGTCCGCTCCAGCTCGGCATGAATCGCGCGCAGCCGATCGGCGCATTCGGGGTGATAGGAACCGGTGTCGTGGTGCAGGCAGGCGTCGTGGTCGATCAGGGCAACGGTCCGCATCGATGCCGGGCACTGCAAGCCACCTGGCCAGCGGAGGCAAGCGTCGTTCAATCCACCCAGGCAAACTCGCGCACCACGTAACGACGGCCAACCTGCCGATTCACCGCCAACAGCTCGCCGAGTGCGTGCGTGGGCGCGTCGGCGGCATCGATCCAGGCGGGTACGCGCTGCACGACCCCGCGACAGTGAGCCCTCGCCTCGACCGCACCGGTCAACGGGTTGAGCACCTCGGCGCACGCGTGAATGGTGAAGGTATCGCCCCGAGTCGTCAGCAGCGGTCCCAGCTTTTCCAAAAGATCCTGCTGACGCGCATAGCCCGGCAGCCCCGTGTTGTCGTCCGTCGACACGTGCGCGTCCAAAAACCACGGCAGCCCGCGTTCAAGCGGAGCTGCTTGTGGACCGTCGCCTTGAGTCCGTTGCAGCGCCGCTTCCAGGACGCCGTGTAACCCGTGATCGGCATTCGGGGCCGACGCCTGAACGAGCCTCCGGTTCACAAAATCGCCCAATCCGACGAAGGGGCCCCGGGCGCGAACCTCCTCGGCAAGCGCGGCCGCCAGCGGACGCAGGTCATCTTCGAGGTCAAGCGTGAGGGACTCTGCCCAGAGCGGCTCAGGACTCACCGGCGACCGCAGTCCGCGCCCGAACGACACCGCGTCCCCGCCCCCGTGCGTCCGCCCGCTGGCCAGCAACGAGAACCAGACGTCGGCGTCCGTGCAGTTCACGTTCATGGGCCCCTGCAGCGCGAGCAAGGCGGCGGGGTTGTCCGGCACATTCGCCCCCGGCGAAGCGACCGGAACCAAGCGGCTCGTGGCGGCGGCGTGCCATCGACCGGTTTCATCCGCGCTCACCTCGCCAAAACAGTACAGGCTATCCCAAAGGCGGTCATTCAAGAGCCACTGCGCGTCGAGCAGCCGCTCCTGCTCGGGGCGATCGTGCCAAGAGGCGAACCGCGGCGAAGCAACCGACCACGTATCCGAGGTTTCAATACGCAAATGCGCTTGCGAGCGACCGAAGCGCTGGGGCGGACCGCTTGGAAGATTCAGCCGCAGGTGCCGGAGCTGGCCCAGGCTGTACCAATCCGCTGCGTCTCGAAAAACTGGATACAACGCAAAATCCGTACCCATGGCCGCCGCCCACAGATTGCCCTCGTCGATCCGAAAAAAGGCCTCGCGCTGGAAATCCTCCGAATCCGCTGGCTGCATCCACTCGCCGCGCCAGGCCCAGTTACCGGGACGCACGCCTGGTTCGCCACCCTGCGGACCGAGCGAATAATATTGAAACCTCCCCGGAGCCGACAGCGCCGCGGCAGGTTCGTGCAGAGCCAGCCAAGGACCGGCTTCGTGCGTGGGATCACTGGAAGCAGGTAGCGCGCATTTACGCACAAAGTACGCGCTCATCCATGTATTGAAGCGCGGTGGCTCTGGCTCGCCCAGCGGATTGAATCCCTTCAGAGCCAAGGGCAGCGCGTCAAACGTGCGGGTCTGCGTCGAGACCGACGGGGGGACAATCAGCTCCCCTTCCGCGCTGACCCACGGTGTGTGGGCCAGGCCCGCCGCCAGTTGGATCACTCGCTGATCCGCGTCGTACAACACCCACTCCAGGTCACGCCAATCGGCCTCAAAAACCTCAATCGTGTTCCACCCCTTCGCGCGAGACAGCTGCAGCTCGAACGCACCGGCGGCACCTCCGGGAAGCTCTTCCCGGGCAATGGGCTGCCAGACGGCAGCATCGGCCGCGTCGCCGGCTTCGAGCTCGAACGTTCGCGGGGCCCCTTCTTCGATGAGCTGCGTGCGGGTCGAAAACACGCGCACTTGTCCCGGCAGGAACGCCGCCGTCACCTGCGCGGTGAAGAACGGGAGCGGATTTGCTGGGTCGGTTTCGCTCAGCGCAACGTGCACCGTCAACTCCGGCAGCTGGCCGTCGGACTGTGTGAAGGTCAATCGCAGCCGGCTGGGCAACGCCTCTGGCGCGTCCTGCAAACGCACGCTGTAGGCGTGTTCAACCAGCGGTGCGTCGTAAGGATTCCACAGCATCAGGGAAACCTGCCACCCCAGCAGCAGATCGGCGTTCGCGTCACGGGTAACGTCCAGGCTCACTGTAGCGCGCAGCAGGACCGGTCCGAACCCCACCGTTTCATCGCCGGAGACCGATTCGGGATTGTCCCAAACGGTGTCGCCGGGCCTCCAGATTTCGCCCCACCCGCGCGGCTCGACCGCCTCACCAGAGGCATCCAGATGCCCCGAGAGCTGACTGCGTAAAGTGTCCCAGCCGGGCAGAGGGACCTCAGGGGCACCCTCGGGCTTGGACAACAGCGGAAAGCCAGGGTCGCGGCCATCGTACAGGATTGGAAGCAAGGCTTGACGCAACCCGCCGCGCCGCACGTCGCAGAGCAGCCCCAGCGAGCTGGCCGTGATCCAGTGATTGGAAACCTCCGGGCCCAGCGCCTCGATGAAATCGGCTTGCGAGGGCTGGAGAATCGAGGTCAGTTGGTCGCCGCTCACGGTGGCGTCGGCGCTGATGAGAGCGCTTAAATCAAAGGAGGCGGGCACACGGTCCGTCGTTGTATCCATCAAGTCGATACGGATTTTCTGGCTCTCGTCGCGCACGCACCAGGCCACGCGCGCTTGCGCTGCATTGCCCAGGCCCGGCGGACGCTGCAAACGCACCGTCTCGTAGGGCGCGCGCAGCACTTTTTGACCTTCGCTAAACTGCGCCATTGGCCCGCTGAGTCGCGCCGCCTCCCCAGGCGCTTCACCTGACCCGCGGGTCTGACCCGATGCCAGCCAGCCAAGAAACGTCCGCTTTTCCGGCTCGGCGGGGTCCCAGTTGGAGGTATCCCAGACACCGACCCAATTCGAGGCAGGATGCCCATCCTCAAAGTACACTGTACCCGGCGCGGTGATTCGCTGATCCGGACCGGTCGCTGCCTGTACTTCGAGCAACGCCCGTTCAAAGGCAAAGCGCGCATACTGCCGTGCCAGTGTATCGGATTGTTGCAGCCGCGCCGCCTCGGTCTCGGTGCGGATGAGCGTGGTGGCCGCCATCGCCAAAGTCAGCAGCAGGCCCAGCAGCAACAACGCAACCACCAGCGCGAACGAAGGACGCCCGAAACGGGGAAAACGAACCTGGCCCGGCAAGTCCTTGCAGGGACTTCGCCGCCCTCGAAAAAGGACACTGTGGGGGAAACGGGCGATTACCCTCGATGAAACGCGGTGAGTCTCCGCGCAGCAAGCCAATCATGGAGGGGCCCGGCCCCTATTGCGCAATCATGCCGGCGGCGACCGTCTCGTTGGTGAACTCGTCGATCAGCACGAAACTGCCGGTCAAGCGGTTGCGGCTGTACGCGTCGAAGAAGAGCGGGTTGGACACGCGCAGGGAAATGCGCCCGATGTCGTTGAGACCAAAGGTCAGGTCGTCCTCGATTTTGTGCAAAGTGTTGATGTTGACCTTGTAGCGCACGTCCTTCACGACCGCTTTCACCTCCTTGGTGGTGTGCCGCAGGATGTACTTGCTGCGCGCGGACAGCTTCTTGCCCTCGGAAAACCAGCAGATCATCGCCTCGATATCCTGCCCCACACGCGGTTGGTTGTTGGGCTTCACCAGCATATCGCCCCGGCTGATGTCGATTTCATCTTCGAGGGTGACGGCGACCGACAGCGGGTGAAAGGCTTCCTCCACCTCGCCGCCCATCGTGTGGATCGCCTTGATGCGCGAGGTAAAGCCCGAGGGCAGCACCTGCACCTCATCGCCGGGCTTGAAGACGCCGCCGCAAACGCGCCCGCCGTAGCCGCGAAAGTCGTGCCACTCATTGGAATGCGGGCGGATCACCCATTGAACCGGGAAACGCGGGTCGACGTGGTTGGCGTCAGGGCCGATATAAACCGTTTCCAAATGATACAGAAACGTGGGCCCTTGATACCAGGGCATCGCCTCGGACTTATCCACCACGTTGTCGCCCTTGAGTGCGCTGATCGGGATAAAGGTCACATCCACGATGCTGTCCAGGCGCGAGGCAAAGTTCTTGAAGTCGGCCACGATTTTATCGAAGACGGCCTGATCGTAGTCGACCAGGTCCATCTTGTTGACCGCCACCACCACGTGCTGGATGCGCAGCAGATTCGCGATAAAGGCATGGCGGCAGGTCTGCTCGATAACGCCCTTGCGCGCATCGACCAGCACGGTGGCCAGATTGGCCGTCGAGGCCCCGGTGACCATGTTGCGCGTGTACTGTATGTGACCCGGCGTGTCGGCGATGATGAACTTGCGCCGCGGCGTGGCGAAGTAGCGGTAGGCCACATCGATGGTGATGCCCTGTTCGCGTTCGGCCCGCAGCCCATCCGTCAGCAGGGCCAGGTTGACCTCCTCGTCACCGCGCTGCCGGCTGGACTGCTCCACGGCCTCCAGCTGGTCCTCAAAGATGTTTTTGCTGTCGTACAACAGCCGCCCAATCAGCGTGCTTTTGCCATCATCGACACTGCCGGCGGTGGTGAAGCGCAGCAGGTCCATGTCGAGATAGCCTTCGGTGGAAGTGAATTCGGTCATGGTCGGTTGGTCCAAAGTCGTCGGTCCGTGGTCCTGGGTCAGAAAAAAGCAGTCGAAGAGGTCAAGGTGTCGTTCGGTATCGAATTAGAGCGGCTGTCTTCCTCGAAACCGAATCACCTCATTCAAACAGGTCTGCCAACTCATCTTGAGCGATATATTCAAGATCTTCGGCGATGTAGAGTTGGCATTTCAGTTCAGCAGCTGAACGAAGCGAATAACGAAGGAAACGAGCGAATGCCACGTCGCTGCCACTGGCGAAATCTTTGGCGATATTGCTCATGACGGAGATACTGGAACGACGAATCTGCTCTCGCAGCGGAAAATCATTCGCAGGCGGGCCTTTGGAGGAAACTTGGTAAATGCTTCTGTTCAGTTGTTGTGCTTGCTGCCAGCAGTGAAGCTCCTCGAAGCTCTTCAGTCCACCTGCCACAAATGACTGCTCCTGATAGGCTTCACTGAAGGCATCGTGAGTCTATGACCCCAGACCATCGACCAACGACCCTGGACCCATGACAACCACCCAATCAAAAGTACCCCTGGCGCTTGCGGTCTTCCATGGCGGTTTCGGAGCGCTTGTCGTCGGCGCGGTTGCCGCGTTCGGTTTGCCGGGCGGCGGCCACTTCCAGGATGATGTCGTCCAGGCTGCTGGCGTTGGACAAGACCGCGCCCGTGCAGGTGGCGTCGCCGATGGTGCGGAAGCGTACGGTCTTGGATTCCACGGTTTCGTCGGGACCCACCGTGATGAAATCGGTGATTGCCAGGTAGACGCCAGCGCGGTCGATCACCTCGCGCTCGTGAGCAAAATACAACGAAGGCAGCGGGATGTTCTCGGCCTTGATGTACTGCCACACGTCCATCTCCGTCCAGTTCGAGAGCGGGAACACGCGGAAGTGCTCACCGGGCAGTTTGCGGCCGTTGAAAATGTTCCACAGCTCGGGGCGCTGGTTCTTGGGGTCCCACTGGCCAAACTCGTCGCGGTGCGAGAAAAAGCGCTCCTTGGCACGGGCCTTTTCCTCGTCGCGGCGACCCCCGCCCAGCGCGGCGTCAAAGCCGTGCTCCTCGAGCGCGTCCAGCAGCGTGACCGTCTGCAAACCGTTGCGGCTGGCGTTGGGCCCCTTTTCTTCGACCACCCGGCCCTTGCGGATGGACTCCTCCACCGAAGCCACCTCCAGGGTTAGCCCCATGTCCTCCACAAAGCGGTCGCGGTAGGTGATCGTTTCCGCGAAGTTGTGGCCGGTGTCCACGTGCAGGAGCGGGAACGGCGGCTTGGCCGGCCAAAAGGCCTTGCGCGCCAGCCACGCCATCACGATGGAGTCCTTGCCGCCGGAAAACAGCAGGACGGGCTTTTCAAATTGGGCGGCAAACTCGCGCAGAACGTACATCGATTCCGACTCGAGTTGCTTCAGGTGGTTGACCTCGTAGGAAGGCATAGGACGTCAGGGAAAAAATGTCAGTGAGGCGTCAGCTGGAGGCAGTGGCAAGCCGCGGTGTGAGCACCTCGAGCACGGCAGTCACGCTGGCTTTCAAATCCAGCCTCTCCGTATCGACCACAAACGCGCCATCTTCAGCCGCGGGCGGTTCAAAAGCTGAATCCTTGCCGGTGAACTGCTGGACCTCGCCGGCCTTGGCCTTGGCGTAGAGGCCCTTCACGTCGCGCTCGGCACAGGTCTCGAACGAGGCCTGCACATAGACCTCCAGGAAATCGTCGGCACCGATGGTTTCACGTGCCAGCGCCCGCAATTCGCGCCTGGGCGTGATGAAAGAGGTCAGCGTGACGATGCCGGCGTGGCAGAAAAGCTTGGCCACCTCGGCAATGCGGCGGATGTTCTCGGCGCGGTCGGCGTCGGAAAAGCCCAGGTCGCGGTTCAAGCCGCTGCGGATGTTGTCACCGTCCAGGATCTGCGTGAAACGCCTTTGCTCGAAAAGATGCCGCTCCAGCGCGTTGGCCAGCGTGCTTTTACCGGAGCCGGACAGCCCGTACAGCCAGACCACGATGCCGCGTTGTTGCAGGCGGGCCTCCTTGGGCGCGCGACCCAGCATGCGGGCAAACTCCGGGTATATGTTTTGGCCAGGCGGCGGTGTCATGGCGGAAAGAAGCGCGGAGGGTGCGAGCCGCTACCGTCAAAGTCAATAACTTCTGTAAATCACCCAAACTAGTCAGGATACTACGCTTGCTGACGCATGCGAGTTGCTCCCATCACTATTTACAGTACCGACTCGATTCACCAGTCGCTCGGTCCACTTTGCCTATACCCTGGGAAAATCGAGTCCGGTCGTTTTCGCTGGCCTTTCCAGGATGAGTTGCCTGCGTTGCTTGCGTGGGTCAGTCCAGTCAACCGCAGCGCCCGGAGTGGGCACCGCCTGAGGCCGGTGAGGGCTTTACGTCCGAGGTGAAGGCCGGCATCGACGCGCCCAGCAACTTCAATCCCAAAGTTCGCCGGCGCCGCCGCAGCCTTAGCGCGGACGCGTTGACCGCCGGGATTGAACAGGGCGACCGCGCCTTGCTGGCACAGGCGATAACGCTGGTGGAGTCCAACGCACCGGCGCACCTGGCTCAGGCACAGCAGGTCTTGCAAGCGCTATTGCCGCGCACAGGCCAATCGGTGCGGGTCGGCATCACCGGCGTTCCCGGCGTGGGCAAAAGTACCTTTATCGAAACCTTCGGCATGCACCTGTGCCGCGAAGGACACCGGGTGGCCGTGCTCGCGGTCGACCCCAGCAGTAGCGTTTCCGGCGGCTCCGTCCTGGGCGACAAAACGCGCATGGAGCTGCTCTCGCGCGAACCGAACGCGTTCATCCGCCCCTCGCCCTCGAGCGGCACTCTCGGCGGTGTCACCCGCAAAAGCCGTGAGACCCTATTGCTGTGCGAAGCCGCCGGTTATGATGTGATTTTGGTGGAGACGGTTGGCGTCGGCCAAAGCGAGGTGGCCGTGCGCTCGATGGTCGACTTTTTCCTGCTTCTGATGATCGCCGGGGCCGGTGACGAGCTGCAAGGCCTCAAAAAAGGCATCATGGAGCTGGGCGATGCGCTGCTCGTGAACAAGGCCGACGGCGAGAACCGGCCCCGCGCTGAAGCCACCCGCGGGGAGCTGGCCCGTGTGCTGCACTACCTCAAGCCGATCACCTCCGGCTGGACGCCCCAGGCCACCTGCGGCTCAGCCCTGACCGGTGAGGGCATTCCGGAGTTGTGGGGGGTCATTCGGCAATTCGTCGAGACAACGCAGCAAAGCGGCGTCTTTGCCGAGCGCCGCCAGCGCCAGTCCGTGGAGTGGCTGCACGCAATGATTGCCGACTGGCTCAAGGAGCGCTTCTACCAATCCGCCGACATTCGCCAGCGCCTGCCCGACCTCGAGCGGCGCATCGCCGACGGCGCCCTCAACCCCACTGCCGCCCTCCAGGAACTGATTGCCGCCTTTGACAGTTGAAGTCGAAATCGGACTACCTAAGGGCAACCACAGCGTTCTCAGAGCAGCTGCACAGAGGCACCGAGCCGACAATTCAAAAAGTGCCCTTTCGTCCAAACCGGCTTGGGTACGACCACGAGACGGTGAAGCACTGACGCAGGTGAACTGTAGTGTGCAAGAACTGCGTGCCTCTCTGCGGATCGCTGCGCCTTGGTGGTGAATCCTTGAAACGCTACGCACCCTCGTGCCGACTCGGGCCCCTCAGGGTGAAACAGCGGCTTACCCGTTCCCCAAGAACTACACCAGCTCCTCGACTTGGACGGTGTGGGGCTGGCCGTCGATGGTCAGGCGCAGGTGCGCGGAGCGCCCCACCTCGGTAGGTGCGGCGGAGGGGGCTGCCGCTGCCGGCGCAGGCTTGGGCGCGGGCGGAGCCTTGGGCGCGGGCGCGATGGCCGGGTTGCTCTTCCCTTCGGCCTTGAGCTTGTAGTAGGCCTCCAACTGCTGCGGGAACATGGCGTAAATCACACAGTGCTCGTCGTCGGCGGGCAGGTCCTTGGCTTTCAAGTCCGTGCGCAGCTTGTCCATGCCAGGCGCTTGCAGGTCTGCCGGGCGCTCCGTGATGGCCTCCTTGCCGGCCTGCTTGGCGGCGGCGGCCTGCACCTCCTTGTCGACCGGCGCGGGCGTGCGTCCGTAATAGCCCAAAGCGATGTCCGCAGCCTGGGGCGAGATCTGCTTCCAGCGCCCAAACTTCACGTTGAGGAAGGCCTGCATGCCCACAATCTGTGAGGTCGGCGTGACCAGCGGAATCCAGCCGAGGGCCTCGCGCACGACCGGGATCTCCGCAAAGACGTCGTCGAACTTGTCCTCCATCTTCTGCTCGGCCAGCTGCGTGCGGAAGTTCGAGAGCATCCCGCCGGGCACCTGGTACAGCAGCGCATCGGAGTCGACCACTTCGTTCTTGTGCCCGGTGAAGGCCGACATCTCCGCGTAGATTTTCGTGAAGTGATCGCGCAGCTCGCCCAGCTTCGCTTCGTCGTAGTTGGGCTGGCGCGGATGATCGGTCAGCAGCTTTTGCATCCGCACCGTGTCGGGCTGGGCGGTGCCGTTGGCGAAGGGAATAATGGAGCAGTCCACCGCGTCGACGCCGGCCTCAATGCCCGCGTAGTAGGTCGGTGCGCCCAGTCCAGCGGTTTCGTGCGTGTGCAGCCAGACCGGAATCGACAGCGCGCCTTTGAGCCCCTTGACGATGTTGTAGGCCACGTACGGAGGAATCAGGCCGGCCATGTCCTTGATAACGATGGCGTCGGCACCCATCTCGGCCAGTTCCTTGCCCATCTCGATGAAGCTCTCGGTGTTGTGGACCGGGCTGGTGGTGTAGCAAATGGTGCCGTGAGCTTCCTTGCCGGCTTTCTTGGCCGCCTCGATGGCGCAGCGCATGTTGCGCGTGTCGTTGAGCGCGTCGAAAATGCGGAAAATGTCCATGCCGTGTTCGGCGGACTTTTGGATGAAGGTCCCGACCACGTCGTCGGGAAAGTGCGCGTACTGCACGATGTTTTGCCCGCGCAGCAGCATCATGTGCTTGGTCTTCGGACAGGCTTTTTTCAGCGCGTCGAGTCGGTCGAAGGGAAACTCAAAGAGGAAGCGCAGGCCGGCGTCGATGGTGGCCCCGCCCCAGGTTTCCAGGGCGCCAAAGCCCAGCGAGTCCAGCGTTTCGCAGGCCGGCAGCATCTGCTGCGTGCTCATGCGCGTGGCCGCGAGGCTTTGGTGGCCGTCGCGCAGGACGGTGTTATTGAAGACGATCGGTGTGGATTGGGCGCTGCTCATTGGGAGAGAATCTTGAAGGTTTTCTAGGAGCATCGGCAAGGTCTGCGCGCGCATCAAGCCTTCAGCGTTGCTCCGCTTTGGCCGAAAGGTACACCCGTAAAAGATGGAGGTGCACTTTTATGAAGCCTTCGCCGAGGAGGCGGCCCTGCTCCAGCGCTATTTGCCTGGGGACTGGACCGGTGCGTATTCGCGCGAGACCATTCAGGAAGGCGGTCGACGTCCCCCTCCGGGCCCGGTAATCAGCGTGCGTACCCAGTCGCACATCCCTCCCGAATGGGCCGGGCAACTCAAGGCCGTCCTGACCCGCAGCACGGGCTTCGAGCAGATCCAGCACTTCCTCAAGGTCAACCGCCCCACATCCGACGGCATACAGGCCGGTTTCCTGCCGCTGTATTGCAGCCGCGCGGTGGCCGAGCACGCCCTGCTGCTGTGGGTCAGCCTGATGAAGCGCCTCGAGCGGCAACGGGTGCAGTTTCGCACCTTTGAGCGCGACAACCTCACCGGCACCGAGATGGAGGGGAAGGTCATGGCCATCTTTGGCGTGGGCCACATTGGCTACGAAGTCGCCCAAATCGGCAAGGGACTGGGCATGCGCGTGGTCGGGGTCGACCTCGAACGCAAGCACTCGGATGTCACCTACCGCCCGCCGGAAGAAGCCCTGCGGCAGGCCGACATCCTTGTGTGTGCGATGAGCCTGAACCCCGAAAACCACAACTACTTTACCAAGGAACGGCTGCTGCAAGCCAAGCCGGGGGTGCTTTTCGTCAACGTCTCCCGTGGGGAACTCTCACCCTGCGTCACGCTACTGGACTTGTTGGAGCAGGGGCACCTCTCGGGCGTGGGGCTCGACGTGTTTGACGAGGAGGCTAATCTGGCCCGGGGATTGCGGGGCGGCCCCTACGAAGAAACGCCAGAAGTCCGCGCCGCCGGCATCATGGCCAAGCGCGACAACGTGCTCTTCACGCCGCACAACGCCTTCAACACGCAGGAAGCTGTCGAGCGCAAGGCCCGCCAGTCCATCGAACAACTGGAGCACTTCCGCGTCCACGGGCGTTTTCTCTGGCCGGTGCCGTAGGGGAGTGTCGACACCCGCCTCGCTGATCGGCCTCCCTGAAAAAGCCTGACGCCGTCGGCCGCGACCGCCGCCTAGCCGGCACAGTCCTTGAAGGCCGCCTCGGCGCGGGTCAGAGCCTCGGCGATATCGGCCTGGGTGTGGGCAGCACACAGGAAGCCGTTGTGGTGCGGGTGCAGGAAGAGACCCTGCTGCATGCAGGCGGCGCAGAAGTCCTGCAGGTCGCGGAAGTTCTCCTCGTGGGCAAAGCGCACGTAGGGCATCGACGGCGGGCCGCTCAGCACAAAGGGCTTGCCGTGGCGCTCGCCCAGTTGGCGCAGGCCCTCGAAGAGCTGCTGCCCGCGCTGCTTGAGCTGCGACACGACGTCGTCGCGTTCGAGGATTTCGAGGGTCTTGAGCGCGGCGGCCATCGGTACGGCGTTGTTCCAGTA
This sequence comes from Opitutales bacterium, assembly GCA_050331595.1. Taxonomy (GTDB): domain Bacteria; phylum Verrucomicrobiota; class Verrucomicrobiia; order Opitutales; family JBHJGM01; genus JBHJGM01. The sequence continues at coordinate 69,886 of JBHJGQ010000003.1, read as the reverse complement.
GCTGCCGGTGAGGAAGACGCGGCTGGCGGCCACGCGCAGTTCTTCGGCCCCCACCGCCGCGCTGATCGGGTAGCCGTTGGCCAGTGCCTTGCAATAGCAGGCGATGTCCGGAGTGAACCCAAAAGCCCGATGACTGCCCCCCAGGTGCAGGCGGAAGCCCGCGCGAATATCATCGAGGATCAACACGATGTCCGCCTTCCGGCAGGCGGCTTCGATGGCTGGGAGAAAACCCTCCGCGGGCAGCACGCTGTCGCCAAAGGCCGGATGGTGAAACGGCGTCAGGATGACGGCGGCGATCTTGCCGGCATGTTCCTTGAGCAACGCGTGGAAGCCGTCGAGGTCGTTCCAGGCAAACTCGTGGATGTGCGCGCGGTCTTCGTCGATCAGGCCACCGTGTCCTGGCGTGCACCACGGGTCGACGCCGTGGTAGGCCCCGCGGACTTTCAGCACCTTTTTGCGCCCGGTGGCTTCGCGCGCGACGGAGAGCGCCCACGTCGTCATGTCCGAACCGTTGCGGCCAAAGACCGCCCAGTTGCCAAAGTCGAGCAACGCGCAAAGACGTTCAGCCAGCTCCACCATGCGCGCGCTGGGATGGTTGAAGGCGTTCCCATCCTGGCGCTGGCGAGCGGCGGCTTCCTCCACCTCGGGATGATTGTAGCCCAGGACGATGGGGCCATAGGCGCACATCAGGTCGATATACGCGCGCCCGTCCACGTCCCAGTACCGGCAGCCCTCGGCCCGCGCGGCAAAATAGGGGCTGCGCAACGGCAGGTTTACCGCCGGACTGGTGTGGCCGTAAATGCCGCCGGGGATGACTTTGGCAGCGCGTTCAAAAAGCGCCCGCGACCGGGCGAAGGGTGTTGGCGGTGACTGGATTTCACTCATTGTAGCGGCCCTCCAGATAGTAATCGACGCGGCGCAGCAAGTAGCCGAGATGGTCGGCCAGCGCGGCATTGCCCTCGATGCGAATGTCACCCCGACCCACGGCGGCAACTTCATCAAGCTGTCCGCGAAGCGCGCGCGAGGCAATCTCTGGGCGCATAAAGGTCACGGTGGCGTCGGTATGCGCGCGCTCGGTATTCAAGATGACCTCGAGACGGTTCGCAGTCAGCGTAACGCGCGCCCCGCGCTGGGTAGAGGGTTCGATGGCAAAGCGCACGGAGCCAGTCGGGCCCTGAGCCAAACGCTGACAGATCCATGGTTCGCCGTTTTCGGCCAGGGTTTCACCGCCGAGCAGGGCGATTTCCAACAGCATCGTGGCGTGCTGCCGCAATTCCGCGGAGGAGAGCTTCGACGTGGGTGATGGTCGCAGCAGGTGCTCTAGACGTTTGGAAAGTCGCAGCACCCGGATCAGGCTGCCGACCCGCCAGCATCCGCGCGTGGGCACGGGTACGACCGTACGCCCCTGAAAGGCCGACGCCAGGCGCCGAGCCGTGCCAAAGCGAAACACCAAGCGGGGCAAGCGCTCCTCCATCGCCGGATCGTTTGTCGGCAAAGGTGCTCCCAGGCGGGTCGCGGCAAACATCCTGGGCGCATGAAATTCCAGCCATCGTGGGGGCGTGGTTCGTTGGCCGACCGGACCCTCCAATTCCGCCAGTTGAGGCATCACGGCATAGAGCCCCACGTGGGCCGCCCACTGCTCCGGACGGTCGAAGAGGGGCACATCCTTCGACGGTGTCGTCATTGTTTCCTGGATACGAGTACCGTTGCGCCCAGAGCGTGCACCTCGCGCAGGAGTTCCAATGGATGGGCGTTGGGCTGCGCGGAACGCATGGCCGCGCGCTCGGACAGAAGACGGCTCGGGTCCTCCATCAGCGGCTTCAGTAAGCCCGTCAACTGCCTTGGCGTACGCAGGACCTGGCCAAATCCATGCGCCCGGGCGAACTCGACCGTGATGCGCTCCTGCGGCATGATCCCACCGATGCCGTTGAAAAGAATCGGGCACTGGCAGAGGATAGCTTCGCTGGTGGTGCCGGTACCGGGCCGGGCGACGATGGCGTCGGCCACACGCAACAGCTCCGGCATGCGGTCAAAATAGGCCAGGGCGCGCACGCTCAAGCGTTCGTGGCCCCGGGCCCATTGCTGAACGGCCTTCAAGGCTGCGTCGCTGCGGCCGCACAGAGCGATGACCTGCGGCGCGAACGCCGAGCGCGCCAGCGCCTCAAGCAGACGCAGGTGGTTGTTGGCACTGTTGGCTCCCGTCGCCAAAACGAGGGTGAAGCGGTCCGGGTCGAGGCGAAGTTCATCGAACAGCGATTGGGTGCAGCCAGGCTCATCCCAGAAACGCGGGTTGAGCAGGAAGCCACCCAGCTGTATGCGCTCTTTGGATACGCCCAAACGGGCCGCCGCGTCGCACGTTTCCGGGACCGCACCCAGAAAGCGGTCGACCCGCGGGCTCGCCCAAAACCGGCTGAAGCCGTAGCCGCCGAAGAGTTCGCCACAGTAGGTAACGCAGCTTACCTGCCCCTTCATGACACGGCGCGCCAACGCAAAATAGCCGTGGTTGAGGTGTGCGTGGGTACTCACAAGCACGTGGGGCTGGTAAGTCTGGATCTTCTCGACAAAAGCCTCCGTGCCCTGCAACGCGCTGGCGTGTTCATGCAGCGCAAGTACCTCAAGCGCGTTGAAGTAAAGATGATGCAGCGCCGGCGACACGCGCTGAATCCAATTGTACAAACCCACCCCGAAACGATACAACGCGGTGCCGCTCTCGAGCGTCTGGAATATCTCCACCTCAAGCGGCGGTGTACCCGGTTCGCGGGCCCAGGCGGCGAAGGAGCGTGCGCGCATGTCATGGCCGCCGCCGGTGCTCGAGGTCAGCACCAGCACCCGCACGGGTGCCTCGCCCGGGGCCCTTTGCGCGAACACAGGCGGGGAGTCCACCGTGCGTGCCTCAGTCGCCCTTGGAGCCACCGGAACGCCGCGAGCGTTTGCCGCCCCGACGCTTGCGCGAGCGTTTGGGAGCCGAGCCCCCACCCTCGCCGGAGGCACCTTTGCCCCCGCTCTTGCCGCCTTCGGATCGCCGCCGCTTGTTCTTGAGCATGCGCTTGAGCTTGCCGCGCAGGTCGCGCCGGACGATGTAGCCCACGCAGCGCTCGGTCCCGCAGTGGCAGGGGTGCTCCATGAAGGTGGCCAGGTCGTAACCGTAGTCGAAGGTGAGTTCCTCGCCCTCGGCAATGTTGCGCCGCGAGTAAATGTAGATGTGGCCGCGCTGGTTGATCGCCTCGCAATTTTCTTCGCACGAGTGATTGATGAACCGGGCGACATTGTCGGGCACGTTGCCATCCAAGTCGTAGCGCTTGTTCAGTTCGAAGATGTAGACCAGGCCCTCGCCGTTTTCGCGCGCCTGGGCCTCCCACTCCAGCGCGCGTCGCTCCGACTCGGCCTTGGTGATCTTCTCGCCCAGATACTCAATGATGCGCGTGCCCTTGGGAATGTCGCTCGTGGCGAACAAGCCGCGGTTGTGAATTCCGGATTCCCTTAGCTCGAACAGTGCTTCGCTGCCGTCGTCCCTCATGTCAGTCGCAAAGCCCGCAGGTTTGAAGACGCCCTTTGAAAATGCAATGGGAAAAGTCCCCCCCTTGTTTCCGACAAAAGCGCTCAGCCCGGGAAGAGGCGATTGGATGGCACCTGCTCGTTGAGCGAACGGCGGAAAAACGCCTCGGCCTCGGCGACGAGCTTGCTGTACTTGCTGTAGTCGCCCGTCCAGGAATTCTGGATACACACGCGCTTGAGCACGCCGCCGCTCAGTTTTCCCAGCGGGTTGAACAGCGGCTGAAACTCGACGATGAGGTGCGGCTCACACGAACGCTTCACGTGAATGCTCGGCCCATCGGCACAGTCGCGTTCGATGAGGATGTAATCACTCAGCGCCATAGATGGGAAATTGTCGCAACCGGCCCGCCGGGTCAATCGTGCGGGGGCTTTGGCCTCTGGCGGTGCCGGCGGCGATCAATCCTCGGCCTTTAGATCGCGCTGCATGAGTCGGGTCAACGCTTCGCCCGGCGCGGCGCGGCCCTGCACCACCGCGCAAACTTCAGTCAAGATGGGGGCCTCCAACTGGTCGGCCTGTGCGCGCCTGGCAAAGTTGCTCGCCGCGTTGTGGCCCTCCACCACTCCCTTGAGCGAACCCAGCCACTGCTGAGCCGATGCGCCCTCACCGAGCGCCAGGCCGAAACGCCGGTTACGGCTCCACTCGCCATGGCTGGTCGCCACCAAATCCCCAAATCCACTGAGACCGTAAAAGGTCTCGGCGCGCCCGCCCCAGGCCGTGCCCAAGCGCACCATCTCCGAAAGTGAGCGTGTCAGCAACGCCGCGCGGGCGTTGTCGCCCAGGCCGAGACCGTCGCTGATGCCGGCGGCGATCGCATAGACGTTCTTGAGGCTGCCGCCGATCTCCACGCCACGGATGTCCTCGGTCCGGTAGACGCGCAACGTCGGGCTGCTCAGCGCTTCCTGAACCGCAAGCAAATCCACCTCCGCAGCCTTGGCCGCCAGCACAAGCGCGGTGGGCTGCCCGCGCGCAACGTCCGCCGCATACGACGGCCCCGACAGCATGCCCATTGGCAGTTCGGGCAGGTAATCGGTCATCACGTCCGTGGGAAAGCGGGCGGACTCCGGGTCCAACCCCTTGCAGAGCGCGAGCACCATCGGCTTCGCCCAGAGGTCGTTCAGGTAAGGGCGGATGCCCTCGCATAGGGTACGTAGCCCAACCGACGGGCAGGCCAACACCACCAGCCGCGCCTCCATCAACACCGGGCGCAGTTCGCAGCCCACCTGTATGTCGTGCGGCAGCTCGAACCCAGGCAGGTAATCGGCGTTGGCGCGCGTGCTGGCGATGGCCAGTGCCTGCTCCATCCGGCGCGGCGTCAACGTGACGCGATGCCCCAGCCGATGCAGGTGCAGCGCCATCGCCGTACCCCAGGCTCCGGCCCCAAGGATGGCCACGTTCATTCGGGAAAACTCCTTTCGCGCACGGCCTGCGTGTACGCCGTGAAAGCCTCGCGCACGGGCTCGCGCAGTTCGGTGAAACGCTTGGCAAAGGACGGTATCTTGCCCGGGCTCAGCCCCAGCACATCGGTGCTGACCAGGACCTGGCCATCGCACTTGGGGCCGCAGCCGATGCCAATGGTCGGCACCTTCAATGTGGCGGTGATTTCGGCAGCCACAGACGGTTCGACCATCTCCATCAATACGCCAAAGCAACCCGCCGCCTCCAGGGCCTTTGCATCCTCCAGCAGGCGATTGCGCTCGGCCGCCTCCTGGCCAAAACGCCGGTACCCCCCCAGCGCACGCACGCTCTGCGGCTGCAAGCCAATGTGGCCGATCACCGCGACCCCGGATTCGATCAGCGGTGCGAGCTTGGGAGCCAGATTCTGTCCGCCTTCAATCTTGATGGCATCGGCCCCACCCACCTGCATCAGGAGCCGGCACGCGTTCAGCAGTGCGCCGTCCGCGCTGAAGGCCAGGCCAAAGGGCAGGTCGGCGATGACCATCGCGCGCGGCCTGGCCCGCGAGACCGCCGCGGTGTGGTGCACCATCATCTCCAGCGTGACCGGCACGGTGGTCTCGAAGCCCAGGAGCGTGTTGCCCACGGAGTCGCCGACCAGGATGCAGTCCACGCCGGCTTCATCAGCGAGCGCGGCAAAGAGCGCGTCGTAAGCCGTCAGCATGACAATCGGCCGCTCGCCCTTGAGGGCTCGAAACTGGCGGGTGGTCATGCGTTTGGCGTTGGCGTTCATGGCGAGTGAGCTTGCCGACCGTCGAGCGGGGCGGCTTGATCCAAACCGGTAGCTTTCGATTCAAGAGGCCTCAGGGCAAGCAATCATGTTTCACCGGGTTTTTCATTGGCTGTGGCGGCGTCGGCTGCGCCGGCCCTCGCGCATGCTCCTGGGCAGCGATGCGCCCAGGGGAACGCTGCCGGTGTGGCGGCGACGCCCGATCACCCGCGCGGATTTTACGCGGCGCGAGCGTTGGAGCCATGCGCTGCGTTGGCTGCGGCGGGGCATCGGTCTGGTGGTGGCACTGCTGCTGGTTTGGTTCGTGGCCGAAAGCATTGGCGCACTGGGCTTTTTCCAACCCTAGCGGCGCCCGGGCCGCACCAAGAAAACGTTTGCCAAAGACCCGACCCGCACCGAACATCCCGCCACGCTTGCGAGCCGGGCGCGCGCGCTGGAAACCCCAGGTGTGGCGCGCCCCGCCGATGAGATCATGACCACGACTACGCTAGCCACGTCGTTTCGCGAGAAGACCGCGTTTGACCGAGAAGATCTGCTGCTGTGCGCCCAAGGCGAGGTGTTTGGTGCCGAAAACGGGCGCCTGCCCATGCCGAACCTGCTGATGTTCGACCGCATCGTGTCGGTCGCACCCGAAGGCGGACGGCACGGGCTGGGCCAGGTGGTGGCGGAGTTCGACATCAACCCCGACCTCTGGTTTTTCAAATGCCACTTCGTCGGCGACCCGGTGATGCCGGGCTGCCTCGGCCTTGACGCGATGTGGCAATTGCTGGGCTTTTTCCTGACCTGGAAAGGCTGCCCCGGACGCGGACGCGCGCTGGGCGTGGGCGAGGTGCGATTCCGTGGGCAGGTCCAGCCGGACGCCCACCTGGTGCGCTACATCATCGACGTGCGCCGGGTGGTTGAGCGCAAGTTCACCCTCGGCATCGGTGACGGCGTCCTCGAAGCCGACGGACAGCCGATTTACCACGTCGAAGGTTTGCGCGTGGGCCTCTTCACCGACCTCAAGGACGACGGTTGACCGATAACTCGGGTGCAGACGCGTCCGATTGCGGGCAAGGCGATAGACGCTGCATTGGCCATCGGCGGCGATGAGGTCCTGAGGCCCATCGCCTAAGCGGCGACACCGCTGCGCGCCTGGCAAGGACACCTGGTTCGAACAACGTTCAGTCTCCCAGCCCGTCACTCACCCGATGCGCCAGCATCGGAGTCCTGTCGAGGTCACTCGACTAGAAGAGGTGGAAGGAGATGGTGACCCCGGCCACCACGATGGAGACCATCGTCATGAGCTTGATGAGAATGTTCAGGCTGGGTCCGGACGTGTCCTTGAACGGGTCGCCCACCGTGTCGCCGATGACGGCGGCCTTGTGCGCTTCAGAACCTTTGCCGCCCAGGTGACCCTGCTCAATGTACTTCTTGGCGTTGTCCCAGGCACCGCCCGAATTCGCCATGAAAATGGCCAGCACGAAGCCCGCTCCAAGTGCGCCAGCCAGCAGCCCCATCACCCCGGGCACCCCAAAGATGATGCCCATGATCACCGGCACGGCCACCGCGATCATCGAGGGCAGCAGCATCTCCTTTTGGGCGGCGATGGTCGAAATCTCCACGCAGCGTGCGTAATCCGGCTCGGCCTCGCCCTGCATGATGCCAGCGATCTCGCGAAACTGCCGACGCACTTCGCCCACCATTTTGGCGGCGGCCCGCCCGACGGCGTTCATCGTCAGCCCGCAAAAAAGAAACGCCATCATCGAGCCCACGAAAATGCCAATGATGACCTTGGGATTCATCAGGTTGACCTCGAACAGGCCCATCATGTCCATCAGCGATATCTCGTGCAGGTCGTGGATGAAGCGGTCGCTGACCCCACCCGTGAGCGCGTACCCCTCGCCCTCGCCCAGCGCCTGGATGGTGGTCTGATTCGGAAACGCGAACGCGCCGCCGCGCTCGAGAATACGGGCCAGCGCAATCTTGATCTCCTCTACGTACGCGGCCAGCAAGGCCAGCGCCGTCAACGCCGCCGAGCCAATCGCAAAGCCCTTGCCGGTTGCGGCGGTTGTGTTGCCCAATGAATCCAGCGCGTCGGTGCGCTTGCGGACCTCAGGCCCCAGCCCGGACATCTCGGCATTGCCCCCGGCGTTGTCGGCGATGGGTCCGTAGGCATCGGTAGCCAGGGTGATGCCCAGCGTCGAGAGCATGCCGACCGCGGCGATGCCGATGCCGTACAGCCCCAGCGACATGTTGCGAAAATCGAAGTCCGCCGCGAAGAGAAAAGCCAGCGCCGTACCGGTCACCACCGCCAGGACCGGAAAGGCGGTCGAGAGCATGCCCTCCCCGATCCCGCCGATGATCACCGTGGCCGGACCGGTCTCAGCCTGGTCGGCGATTTTCTGGGTTGGCCGGTAGGCCTCGGACGTAAAATACTCTGTGACCTTGCCGATGACGATTCCCGTAATCAGCCCGGTGATGATCGACGCCCACAAACCCCAGTAATTGACCGGCGTGCCTTCGAAGAGCAGCGCCAGGATCCCGAGTGAGACCACCACGATCAGCGCCGAGCTGAGGTTGATGCCCTTGCCCAGCGCGCCCAACAATTGCTTGCTGCCGGCACCCGGTTTCACGCGCACGAAGTACACCCCGATGATCGAGAGCAGTGTGCCCAACGCACCAATCAGCATGGGCGCGAGCACCAGCTTGATCTGCGTGGTCAAGTCAGCGCCTTCGACCGCCAAGTAACCGGCCGCTCCGAGCGAGGCGGTCGCCAGAATCGACCCGGCGTAGGACTCATACAGGTCGGCCCCCATCCCGGCGACATCGCCCACGTTGTCCCCCACGTTGTCCGCGATGGTGGCGGGGTTACGCGGGTCGTCTTCGGGGATGCCGGCCTCCACCTTGCCCACCAGATCCGCGCCCACGTCGGCCGCCTTCGTAAAAATGCCTCCACCCACGCGGGCGAAAAGCGCTTGCAGCGAGGCGCCCATGCCAAAGGTCAGCATCGTGGTGGTGATGAGGATCATCTTCTGCTGCGAGTCCGGCTCGTCCACCAGCAGGTTCAACACGATGAACCAGGCCGAGATGTCCAAGAGCGCGAGGCCCACCACAACGAGCCCCATCACCGCGCCCGAGCGGAAGGCCACGCGCAGGCCATGGTCGAGGCTGTTGCGCGCGGCGTTGGCCGAACGCGCGGCTGCCTGCGTAGCCGTTTTCATCCCAAAGAAGCCGGCCAGGCCCGAGAAAAAGCCGCCGGTCAAAAAGGCAAACGGCACCCAGTCGTTCTGCACGCCCAGCCCGTAGGCCAGCCAGCAAAACAGCAGCGTCAGCACGGCGAAGACCAGGCCAACCACCTTGTATTGCTGGCGCAAATACGCAATCGCACCCGCTCGCACGTGGGCCGCAATTCGCTTCATCACGTCGGTGCCCTCGTCCTCGCCCATCATCTGCTTGTAGAAGATGATGGCAAAGCTCAGCGCTAACACGGACGTCACGGGCACCAGCCAGAATACGGGATCAATCGCGCTCATTCAGTCACTCATCAGGGGTTGCAGGGGCGTCGAGAAAATGCAGGCATGGGGCTAGAGGTTCAGCCAAAGGCCGCCTGGGCCGAGCGCCACCACTCGTAGTGCTCGCGCTCGAGGTGCTCCAAACTTGGCAGCGGGTAGTACAGCACGTGGTCGCCCTCGCCGATGAACAGGCCGTTCTTGATCGTGCGGTAGAGCACTTCCTGACGCATGCCACGGATGACCGCCTTCGTCCGCTTGTCCGGATCGTTTTTCAAGCCGACGAGGCAGTCGCGCAGGTGCGCGATGTTTGGATACGGCAGGTTGTCGGCAGTGGCGGTTTCCGGATCGGTGGCCAGGCCCTCGAGCTTCAGCTCGCAGAAGGCGATCGTTTTGACCGACACGGGTGTGGACCGATCCGTAATGTTGCGGATAAAGCTGCGCGGATCATCCTTGCTGGCCACCTGCGGCGTGACGGGGCAAAATTCCTGGTACAGGTGCAGCGGCGGTTCTTCGGCGGGCTCGTAGGGCTTCGGGTCAATGCCGAGAGTGCGTCCGTCGTCGGTTACCAGGTACAGCCGCCCCAGCGCCTCCAGCGGCAGGTGCTCCAGCACGCGATAAATGCTCAGGTAGGTCGACTTGCGCGGGCGCCCGTCCTCATGTGGCACGCAGCGCTCCTCAATGGACTTGAGCGGAAAGTAGCTGTCGTCGATTTTCGCTGCGTCCACCTCCACAAAGATGGCTCGCCCGCGTGAGCGCCGCTGCGTCCCGGTGGCAAAATACGCCCCAAAGGCATCGGGTCGCAGCATCGAGGCAATCAAGCTCTCGGGAATCATGGAAAAGTAGAGGTAGCGTTCCATAACCGTCCTTGATTGTAGGCAGTGCATTAGGGCTACTTTTCATAATCAAGATCAAAATAAGCATTTTTAACTTTATTAGGCGGTCGCAGAAGCTTGTTTAATCATTGATTGCGCGCAGCCACTGCTCGAACTCGGCGGCATCACGCACGAGGGTTCCCTCCTGATACTCCCGCCCGAGCAACTCCGCGTAGGCACTTTCGGCAAAGCGTTGCCCATGCAACAGGACCGCAGCGTGCTGGCCCGGAGCGCGCACCAGCCGTCCCAGCGCCTGATTGACCTTGCGAATTCCGGGTACCTGGTAAACCGCGCGAAAAGCGGCGCTGCGTCCCTCAATTCGGCGGCGTTCCAGGCGGGCGTTCTGGAGCGCGTTCACTTCGGGCAGGGCCGGCCCCACGATCATCACCCGTTCGATCCGACCGCCCAGCAGATCGACGCCCTCGGCAAAGCTCCCGCCCAGCACCAGAAAGAGCGCGTCGGCCAGCAGCAGCGCTTCGTAAATCCACTCCTGTTGGGCTGCCAGGTCAAAGCCGCGCGGCTGCACAATGGCACGGAAGCCCGGCTGGCTGGCCTCGAGGTGGGCGCGGACCGACTCCGCGTAACGATACGACGGGAAAAACACCGCGATCGGCTGGCCCCGATCGGCGTTGAAGGTCGCGACCGTCTCGGCGGTGGTTTGAAAGTGTTTCTCGCGTTGCTGATAGCGCGTGTCGACCCGCACATCGACGGCCACGCGGTAGGCGGTTTCGCGCCAGGGTGCGCGCGCCTCAATCCAGCAAGCCGTGCCCGCTTCCAGCCCCACGGCGGCGGTCATCGCATCGCGCGGGGCCAGCGTCGCCGACAGGATCAGGCACTCGCCAAAGCTTTGAAGCGTCTTTCCGATTTCAGTCGAGGCATCCAGACAATCGAGCCGGATCTCGCCCGAGCGCGGCGACCACAGCAGTTTTTCCAGCGCCTCGTTTTCGTAAAACTGACGCAGGCTGGGCAGTTCCCAGAGCGTTTCCAACAGCGCGGGGTCGACCTCAAGAAAGTCCAACGGGACTTGATAGACCGCCTCCGCCAGCGCCTCCAGGTGCGCCGCAAACTCCATCTCCACCGTGGGCGAATGGGCGTCGGTCGCATCGAGACCCTCCAAAAACTCGACCCACAAACCCCACGGCGAGCGCAGCCCGACCGGTGCGCCGATGGCGCGCAGACCGTCTTCGGCCTCGCGGGCCCGTTCGGCGGTGAAGCCGCCCGAGCAAGCGGCAGCCACACGCTCGGGCAGGTTGTGGCCCTCGTCGACGATCAGCAGCGTGCGCCGCGCGCTGAAACCAGGCTGCTCCAAAAAGACCCCGCGGTGCGCCGGCGAAAAAACGTAGTTGAAGTCGCCCACCCAGAGGTCTGCCCAGGCTAGCAGGGACCGCGCGATTTCGTAGGGACAGATACCCGACTCCCGCGCCCGTGCGCGTAGTTCTTCTGTGGATACCGTCCGATCCCGGCCAAAGACGCCCAGCGGATGCAACTCGCTTTCGTTCCAGCGGCGTTGGATATGCTCGCGGCAGTGCGGTCCAGCTCCGGCGCAACCGGCCACCGGGCAGGCCACCCCTTGCTCGGCACGCCCACGCATCTGAAAAAAACGCAGGCTCTCCGGTGGGAGCATCTGGCCCAGCTGGCGGGTCACTTCGAGTTGTCCGGTCGACTTGCCGGTCGCGTAGATGACGTGCTCGATGGCGCCCTCGCGCAGCCCTTCCAGCGCCCATTGCCAGGTCAAACCGGTTTTGCCAAAGCCTGTGGGCGCTTCAAAGAAGGTGACGCGCTGCCGGTCCGCGCGGGCCTGGCGCAGCCGCTCCAGCGCCTCTGCCTGCCCCTCGCGCAGCGCCTCGTACGCCGGCCTGACCTCGAGTGACGCCCGTCTGGCCTGAGCCCGCCAACGCTCCTCGAGAAAACCAACCAGCAACTGCGCCTGCCCATCCACCAGGCGCGCCGCCTCCCCCGGCTCCAGCGCGATGACCTGCTGAAACCCATCGCGCAGCCCCACAAAAACCAGCTCGACCACGTACTGCCCCGCCGGGTCGAGCGTTTCGGCCAAGACCTGGTACAGCGCCGCCTGCAGCCAATACTCAGGGTAGTCCGCCCTCAAGGTGTCGGGCTCCTCAGGCAGACTGCGCTGGACGGTCTTGACCTCGCGCAGACGCTGCCGGCCGTCGGCTTCGGCCAGCCACTGGTCCACGCGGCCCTGCAGCCGAAAACGCCAGCCCGCCCGCTGAACCACGCCCTCCAGCGGCACCTCAAACCGCGCTGTCGGCTCGGTGGTTTCGACTGCATCGCGCAGGGTCTGGTGCCAGAGGGTGCCCGCCTGCGCGCGCCAGGGCGCGTAGCCGCCGCGACGGTCGACCGGACCCAGCACGAACCCGGCAAACTCCCGCACGCTCAAGGTGACCTGCCGCTCTCCCGCCTGCAATTGCACGGGACGACCTTCGCCGCTCCCCCGGTCAAGGCAAGCTCACGCGCGCGACCGACGCGACCGGAGGGCCTACTTCCAGGTCGCCTCGATCCGTTCGACCACCTCGGCCCAGCCTTCGCGCGAGGCCACCGGCGCGAAGAGCGCGGACTTCGTCGGCGTATTCACCGAGGCCCGCAGCAGGGTGGCGGATTCAGCCAGGTGACCGGAAAGGTGGTACTCCCACTGGCTGGGCAGCCAAAAGCCGTCGATGCGCGTGTACTTGACGATGCGCAGCTCGCACGGCAGGAGCACGTCGCCAACCGCCCGCCAGCCCATGCGCCGGGTCAGCAGGAAGGTCTTGCGGTCGAAGTCCAGCACCTCGACCAGCCCGCTGGGGTAATGCTTGCGAATCCGGTACACCGCGCGCCCGCCAAACTCCGCTTCGCCCTCGAAATCCAAGATAATCCCCTGCGCGCGCCAGTGCTTGAGCGGCTCGGGAAACGTGCGCGCCTGCAAAAGGAAATGGCGCTGCTCACCAGCCACGAAGCGAAACGATGGTTCCGCCTCCGAAAGCAGCAGCGACCAGGCGCTTCGCCCGTCAAAGCCGGTCACGTCCGAGAAGTCCTCACCCAGCAGTTTGCGCACTTCCACATGCAGGAACGCACCGTCGCTGCGGGCCAACTCGCGCACAATCCGCTCGGTGCCCCCCCGGGCCAGGCGATACTCCAGGCGTCGCGTGCGCAAGGTCTCCAGCGGTTGGCCACCCCCGAGCATTTTCAGATAGTTGTCGACCACCTGCGCGGCGTTGGGATTCGTGTGGTTGGGCACGGTCTCAATCAGCTGGTGCCACTCGGCCAGCGGCAGCGTTTCGGGACCGGCCAGGTCCGTCTGCACCGATTGAGCCGGCAACCCGACAGTTGCAGCCACGTACCCGGCCAACCCGATCCCCATCTGTAGCGAAAGACGCATCCGACCTCCTTAATCGAAGGTTGCGCCCCGGGCTTTACCGAAGCTCTCAGAGGTAAAAATCCGTACCACGTCGCATCCAGGCTTCCAGATGCTCAAGCGCCTTCGACAGATCGGGCAATTCCTCGGGCAGCGCGTCGAGGGGCGTCGGCAAGACTTGCGCGATGTTCCGGGCCAAATCCGGTGGCAGCGACGTCAACCACTCCTGGCGCACCGGGTAGCCCTCTTCCTGGCAAAAACGCACCAGTGTCTTGAGGTAAACGACCGCGGGCGGCGCCCCCGCGCCCAGGCGGTCCAAGGCCGTGCGGCACAACTGCAGGACGGCAGCGGTTTCCGGCAGATGTGGCGCGTTGCGCGCAAAAAAGGCGGCCAGGCGGCTGGCTGTTTGGAAGGCGGCGTAGTGACGGGCCAGTTCCCCGCGCCGACGCTCCAGGCGAAACTCCTTCACGAAGAGCCCATCGCCCTGACGCGCACGCTCCAACGAGCACTCTCCTTCGTCGAAGAGATCGGGGGCCTCACCGGTCTTGCCGGAGGACTTGCGCGCAGGGCGCCAAAAGGGTGCAAGCATTCCCTGGTCCGCGGTCAATAGCGCCAGGCGCAAGTGATGCTCGCCGGCGGGCTGGCGGTCGAGGATCAAGCCGCTGGCCTGCAGGTACCGCTCGTTGGCGGCGGCCATCAGCCCTCCTTACTGGCGCTGGCGGGCTCGGCTTCGCCGGACTCACCCGAGACGTTGGCCGCCGACGGGTTGTTCAGCGGCACCGGCTCACTCTGCTTCTCGTCGACGGTGTAGGGCGGCACAACGGCCCCGCCGGAGATGATCAGTTTCATCCCGTCGCCGATGGACATGCGCAGTTCGATCACTTCCGGTGCCGGAATCATCAACAGGAAGCCGCTGGTCGGGTTGGGTGTGGTCGGGATGAAAACGTTGACCACGTCGCCCTCGGTCAAGGCCTGCACCTCGCCTTTGGCATCGCTGGTCAAAAAGCCAAGCGCATAAGCATCGCGCCGCGGATACTCCACCAGCACCACCTTTTGGAAGACCGCCTTCTGCTGCTTGGAGAAGGTGTCCACGATTTGCTTGACCACGCGGTAGACCGCGTTGACGAAGGGCAGCGCATCGATCACGCGCTCGAAGAGGGTGATCAGGTACCGGCCCAAAAAATAGCGTGAGGCGATCCCCAGCAGCGTGATCAAAAAGACCACGATCAAGGTCGATAGCAGCGAGAAAACGTACCAGTTGAACGTGCTTTTCTTGGGCGGGGGAATGTTCAGCACATTCTCGAAGATCAGGTCGACCGTGGGCTCGCCCACGTTCACCAGCAGCAGATTGATCACAAAGATCGTCACCCCCAGCGGCAGGAGCAGGACCAGCCCGGTGATGAAGGCGTTACGCAGGTAAATGACCATGGTCGACGGCGTTGCGGCCCCTTACTCGAGAAGGCCCAGAATCAAGAAAGTGTCCGATTCCTGGACGATGCCAAGCCCGGACGCACGCCAAGACACCGCCGACACGCTTGCGATGGCCCTCAGCCAGCCGCCGCTCGGGGCGGGACGCTCGTCTCGCTGACCGCGTCAGGCTTGGGCTGAATCATGGTTTTAAGCACGCGCCGCTCATGCTGAGCGGCCACCTGTTTTTTGATCAGCCCCAGTCCTTCCAGCCGCGCGTCTCGGGCCCATTGGTAAATCTGCAGGTAACGCTTGGCCGAGCGACCCCACGAAAAATCCTCGGCCATCGCACGCTGCTGCAACTGCCGGTAATGCGCCGGGCGGTCATACCAGGTCGAGCAGGCCCACCCGATGGTGTAATACAAGGCGCGCTCGTCGGGCTGCTCAAAGATGAAGCCAGTGCCCTCGCCCGTGGCTTCATCGTAGTTGCGCACCGTGTCCACCAGCCCGCCGGTTGCCCGGACGATCGGCAGCGTCCCGTAGGCCAGCGAGTACATCTGGTTCAACCCGCACGGCTCGAAACGGCTCGGCATCACGAAAAAGTCCGAGCCCGCCTCAACCAGGTGTGCCAGCGCCTCGCTGTAACCGATGAAGCACCCAACCCGGCCGGGATACCGCGTCGCTAGCGCTTGGAAGTTCGCCTCCAGAGCCGGTTCGCCCGCACCCAAAACCACGATCTGCACCGACATCTCGGCCATGATCCACGGGGTGATCGTGGCCAGCCAGTCCAGGCCTTTCTGATCATACAGGCGCGAGACGACCCCGTAAACCGGCACCGATGGATCCACGGTCAATCCGAGACGCTCCTGCAGGGCGCGTTTGCAGTGGGCCTTTCCGCTCAGGTCTTCACGCGAGTAATTGGCCGGCAGGTGGGGGTCGGTCGCCGGATTCCAGGTTTCGTAATCCACGCCGTTGAGCACGCCGATCAGATCCGCCGCGCGAAAGCGCACCACCGAATCGAGCCCGCAGCCGTAGGCCGGGGTTTTGATTTCCTCGGCGTAGTGCGGGCTGACGGTCGTGATCTTGGTAGCGTTGTAAAGACCGCCCTTGAGGTAGTTGGCGAAGCCCACCGACTCCAGGTCATCGGGGCGGAAAACCTCCGGCGGCAGCCCCGCCCAATCCAGCACCTCGCGCGGGAAAATCCCCTGGTGCTGCAGGTTGTGGATGGTGAAGATGCTCGCGCAGCGCCCCAGCGGGGTGTGCAGATCGCTGGTGTTGAGAAAGACCGGAATCAGGCCGGTGGTCCAGTCGTGCGCGTGGATGACATCGGGCTGCCAGTCCAGCCAGCGACACAGTTCCAGGGCCGCCTTGCTGAAAAAAGCGAAACGCGCGCCGTTGTCGCCGTGTGCGCCCCAGGGGCCGGTGTAGATTTCCGGACGCTGGAAGTACTTGTTGAACTCCAGAAAGTACATCGGCGCCTGCGAGTGCGGGTAGCGCGTTTCCCACACCCGGGCGTAGTCCTCCTGGCCGTAGCCCAGGTGCACGAAGAGCGGATCCTCGCCCGACGTCCAATCGGCTTCGCGGCGGATGCTACCGTACAGCGGGCACAAGGTGCGCACGTCGGCGCCCTCGCGGTCGAGCGCCTTGGTCAGCGCGCCGACCATGTCGCCCAGCCCGCCCATTTTGGCGTACGGGGCAACCTCCGGAGAGACGTTGAGAATGCGCAGCGGACGCTCGTCGGCAGGTTCGGCTGGACTCATGCCGGGTTCGGGTCGGTCTTGGGTATGTCCTGACCGCCGTCGGGGCTGTCGTCGTCGAGCAGCTCATCGTCGAATTGCGGCATGCGGTAGGAAAAGATCGGCAGCAGCATCAACAGGGCCACCATCGTAAAGCCAACGATCATGTAACCGGCCACGTCGTGCACGCTGCCGAGGGTGAACTCCGGATTCGGTATTTTCTCGCCCATCGCGTCAAAAACGAAGGTGCCTTTCTCGGTCAGTTCGTATTCGGCCTGACCCCAAAAATCCCGGTCGATGGCGTCCTGCCCATGCTCGTTGGTCCAGCCCGTCAAAAAGACGCTGCGCACGATGTTAAAGAGAAAGGCGAAGAGCATCGAGGCGACCACCATCATCACCTTCTTCCAGGTCTTGTCCACGAAGACCGCCGCCAGGAACGACCCGGCAAAGATGCAGGCCGTCAGCGAGCGGATGCCTGAGCAGGCGTCCTCCACGTGCACCTTGCCGTTGGGCAGCACCAGGATGTTGCCCTCCTGAATGATCGGGACGCCCCAGGCATTGAAGACGTCGAAGGTCACGATCGTCACCAGTTTCAGCAGCCAGGTGCTGATGGCGGCCTCCAGCGGAAGGAGCAGCGGCGCCGAGACCAGCCAGATCAGGGCCGGAAAGGTGAACAGGGCCATGAAACCCAGGCGCGAGCGCAGGGAGAGATTTTTGCCGTCCACGTTGCGCTCGCTGATGACAAAGGCCACCCCGAAGATGAGCGTGCACAGGCCGAAGGAAAAGCCGAAGGTCGACCAGTCATGCTGGCTCATGATCGCGCGGACAAATCCGCTGAAGCCCAGAATAACGATGCTCCCAACCAAGGCCATGTAGCCCACAAACGATGCGATCGGCGTCCCTTTCTCGGAATGGGTCACCTTCACGTCGGGGTCAACGTCGGCGTAGCCTGGCCCAAAGAGGTAGCTCTTCATTTTCGGCAGACGCTCAAAAACGACAAAGGCCACAAACAACGGCACCAGGTAGCCGAAAAAGTAATCATCCAGCGATGCCCACCAGTAACTCTGGTCCCAGATGACGAAAGCCATGAAGGCGCCGACCAGCCCGAGCAGGCCAAGGCTGGTGCGGTCGAGACGTCCCCAGGGGGCCTTGGGCAGAGCGCTCGGCGGGGGCGCCGGCGGCGTCGAGGGCGAAGTGGTAGCGGTTGCGGTGGTTTCCACGAGGCAAAAGGCAAAAGTTGATGCAATCCGTGAAGTGCCGGAGGTTAGAGCGAATTACTTCACGGTTCAAGCTTGGGACCAAAGGTTCCGGACAGTGGGTTACAATAGAGTGACATCTCCTCCTTTTCGACCGTTTTCGATCTTTTCAAGGCTCCTGGGAACCGGGTATCTTTTACCTCGCTGGACAGCGTGTCCTGTTTCCGACGCCTCCAGCCGCATCCACTCTATGCAGTATTTGCACGCGCACTGGCGAATGCCCTACATCGAGGCCCCCAAAGCCTCCAGCGGCAGCGACGACCTCTTCGAGCGACTGGGCCAGAGCGATGCCGACCGGGCCAACCTCATCCTGCGTCGCACCGCTCACAGCTATTTGGTCATGAACAAGTTCCCGTACAACGCCGGGCACCTGCTGGCGGTGCCCAAGCGCAAGGTGGCCCAACCGGTCCAACTGGAGCCGGAGGAGCGCGTCGACTTCTTTGACCTGATCATACAGGGACAGGAAATCCTGCGCGGGGCTCTCAACCCGGATGGCTTCAACGTGGGCTTCAATCTGGGCAAAGCGGCCGGAGCAGGCATACCCAAACACCTGCACTGCCACATCGTTCCGCGCTGGGACGGCGACACCAATTTCATGCCCGTATTGGGCGACACCCGCGTCCTGCCCGAGGCCATGGAAGCGATGTGGGAACGCCTGCACGGGGTGGCGGAGGGGATGGGCAGCAATGGCGCCTGAAACCGCGCCGGCTGTATCGGCTCCTGCAGTCTCCTCGACCGACGAGGGCCTGGTGCTGCACTTTTCCAGCCCCAGGCTGCTGAACTCGCTGTACTGCGGGCGCGAGAGCAACCTGCAAAAGCTTGAGCAGGCCTTCGACGTGGAGGTCGTCACGCGGGAAGACTGGGTGCGGCTCAGTGGTCCCGATGAAGCCGTCGAACGCGCCGCCGATTTCTTCCGCCTGCTCGACCGCGCACGCGAGCAAGGCCTCAAAATCGGAATGGTCGATTTTGAGAATTTCCTGGCCGCCGTGCTCCGTGGAGACGCCGCCGGACTGAAAGAGGTCTTCGACGAGCCCGTGGTGCTGCGGCTTAAGCGAAAGAGCATCGTCCCGAAAACCATCAACCAAAAGCGCTACTTGCGCTTTATCCAGAAACATGCGGTGGTTTTCGGCATTGGACCGGCCGGCACGGGCAAGACCTACCTGGCCATGGCATCGGCGCTGCAGGCTCTGGCCGACGGCAGCGTCGAGCGTATCATCATCACCCGCCCGGCCGTGGAAGCCGGCGAAGCGCTCGGGTTCCTGCCGGGCGACCTGCAGGAAAAGCTCCTGCCTTACCTGCGCCCCCTCTACGATGCCTTGCACGAAATGGTGGGCAAGGAAGAGACCCTGCGGATGATCGAGCGGGGCGTGCTGGAAATCGCGCCCCTGGCCTACATGCGCGGGCGCACGCTTTCCAATGCGTTCATCATTCTCGACGAAGCCCAAAACACCACGCCCGAGCAGATGATGATGTTCCTGACCCGCCTGGGCGACGAAAGCCGCATGACCATCACCGGCGATATTACGCAGGTCGACCTGCCGCGCTCCAAAGCTTCGGGTCTGAAGCAGGCCGTGCACGTGCTCAACACCGTCGAGGGCATCAAGCTTTTCTATTTCGAGAACGTCGATGTGGTCCGTAATCCGCTGGTGGGGCGAATCATCGCCGCCTACGAGCGTTATCACTCGGACTCCGACTGAGGCCCCGCCCTTCCCCACTGCCTGAAAAGCCGCCGCGTCGAGCACCTTCTCTGTCCCACCGCTGTCTGTATACATCGTGCGCTTCTTCAACCGCAAACGCTCCAAAAAGGTGGTGATGGCCAAGAACCGCCGCAAGCGCCTCAGCGAGGCAACCGGGCGGCGCGCGAATTTGTTTGCGGCCAATCGCCTACGGGCGGGAGCGATCTTTTTCATCCTTGGGGCCGCCTGCGCCTTCGTCTGTTTTTTTGGCCAAAGCCCGCAAAACACCCGCCTGCTCCCCGGCGAGCGTGCCCAATCTCGGGTGCTGGCCGCTTTTGACTTCAGCTACGTCAGCGAGCAACTGACCCAGAAGGCCCGCCAGGTCGCCCGCCAGGAGGTCAGTACGCGCTACCGGCACGACCGCAGCCTCTTTCGCGATTTTCGCGAGCACATCCTGCGCTTGAGCGACGCCCTGGACTCAGCAGAGGACTTCTGGAGCCTGCTGGGGCAAGAAGACGCCGAACCCTGGCTGGTGCTGCAGCGCGCCTTCCCCCGCAGCGATGAGCGCCGCACCCTGCTCGAGCAGAAGCTCGAATCGGTCCGACGGCTGATGCAGGAAGGCGTGCGCGCCGACGACCCGGCGACCACCGACGAAGGGCTCCTGCGCGTCTACGGGCGCTCCCATCGCGAGGCCCTGCGGCAGCTCCGCTTCGCGTTGCTCTCGGTCGATCCCAACTACGAGGACCTCTCCCCGGAGGTTTCCGACGCGCTGGTCGCCATCCTGTCCGCCGGCATCGTCCCCAACCTGACGCCCGACCTGGAGCAACTGCAGGCCGAGCGCGCCGCCGCCGCCGCCGAAGTCGATCCGGTCGTGGTCGCCGTCACCAAGGGCGATGTCATCGTGGAACCCGGCCAGGTCGATGCGCTGCAACGCGAACGTTTCGTAGCCTACCGCAACCTGTTGAGCGCTCGCGAGGGCTGGGCCGGCTTCAACCTGCAGTTCCTGCGCAAGTGGATCGCTACGCTCGGCCTGCTCGGCACCGCCATGATTTACATCACCGTCAGCCTGCCTCAGCTGAGCAAATCCGGGCGGCGGCTGACGCTGGGGATCCTCGTCCTGCTCTTCAATCTGGCGCTGATTCGGTTCACCCTCACCCTCGGCGAAACCGGTCTGGTGGGCGACCAGCTGGAGCTGCTGCTGACGGTGCCGTTTTTGGTCACAGTCGCGCTGGGACCGATGATCCTGACGATGATGATCGGCTCGGCTCCGGCGGTCCTGCTCGCGCTGCTGCTGGCTTCCTTCAACGCGCTGATGCAGGGCAATTCGATGGAGGTGCTGGTGGTATCCCTGCTCTCGGCGCTGATGGCGGTGATGTTTTCCCGCGACGTGCGCCAGCGGGCCAAGGTCATTCGCGCAGGCCTGTCCAGCGGCGTAGTCATGGCCACCGGGGCGATCCTGCTGGGCCTCTTTCGCGAGGAGTTCGCGCCGATTATCCTGGCCTACCAGGTGGCGGCAGCGCTGGGCGTGGGCGTGCTGACGGGGATTCTGGTGGTCGGTCTGTTGCCCTACCTCGAAAACCTTTTCCACTACATCACCGACATCACGCTGCTGGAATTGACCGACTACAACCACCCGCTGCTGCGGCGGATGCAAATGACCGCGCCGGGCACCTACCACCACAGCCTGATGGTCGCCAATCTCTCCGAGCGCGCCGCCCAGGACATCGGCTGCAACGCCCTGGTCTGCCGCGCCTCGAGCCTCTTTCATGACGTGGGCAAGATGGTCAAGCCCGACTACTTCATCGAAAACCAGCGCCCGGGCGAGAATCCGCACGAGGAGAAAAACCCCTCCATGAGCGCGCTGATCATCAAGTCGCACGTCAAGGAAGGCGTGGAGATGGCCCGCGAGGCCAGGCTGCCGCTGCTCATGGTCGACATTATTCAGCAGCATCACGGCACCACCCTGATTCGTTATTTTTACGAGAAAGCCCGCAGCCAGCAAAGCCAGACGCGCCTGCCCATCCCGGAGGCGCAAGCGGTTCAGCCCCAGCAGGAAGATCTCGACGAAGCCGGTTTTCGCTACGACGGCCCGCGGCCGCGCTTCAAGGAAGCAGGTATCATCTTTTTCGCCGACGCGGTCGAAGCGGCCTCGCGCACGCTCAAGAAGGTCACCCCGCAAAGCATCGAGGAACTCATCGATCGCCTCTTTACCGAGCGCATCGAAGACAATCAGCTCGACGAGTGCCCGCTGACCTGCCGCGAAATCAATCTCATCAAGCGCAGCTTTACCTTCACGCTGCTCAACATGATGCACGCGCGGGTGGATTACCCGGGCAAGAAATCGCCGGCCGTCTCCCGCGTTCCTTTCGCCAACATGCCGCCCACGCCGATTGCCCAGGTGCCCGCCCTCGAGGAGAACGCCTCCGGCCAGCCCGTGGGTGGCAGCGCCCGCGCCCACTGATTGCGCCATGCAGGCGACCGAGCCGGGTCCGCGCATTGTCGACGTTGCGCTACGCCACCGAGCTTTCGCGGTCGACGAGGACCGCCTGGGCGCAGTGTTCCACGCGCTCGATCGCTGGCCAGTTCACGCCGTCGCTCCGGGGGAGTTGTCGATCGTGCTGACCACAGAGCAGGAACTGGCCGACCTGCACGAACGTTTTCTAGGCGACCCCAGCCCAACCGACGTCATCACCTTTCCGGGCGACCCCGAAGCAGCCTTCGCAGGTGAGATTTGCCTCTCACTGGACCGCGCCGAGGCCGAAGCGTCCAAGCGTGCGCACCCCCCTGGTCAGGAGGCTACGCTCTACCTGGTGCACGGTTGGCTGCACCTGGCGGGGCTTCGGGACGAAACAGCGGCTGCCCGCGCGGCCATGCGCGAGGCCGAAACTGCTGCGCTAGAGTACCTTGCACGCGGTGACAGAGCAGTCACGGATTGGTTGCGGCCGCGTTAATTTTTGGTTGCACCGCGATACAATTCGCGATGAAATCTCTCTATAACCGCACAAGCGGTTGTCTATAGCTACCCCTGGGGCTTGTACCCCGTCGAGCGGGAACCGGAATCGCCTGGTTCCCGCTCTCGTTTTAGGCCCCTCGCGAGGACCTGCCGGCTCCGCGTTGAAGCTGCAGAATGGGCGCGCGCTGCGTCTGCGCGGCAGAACCGTCCCCCAAGCGGTCGATAGGGGTGAACCGCCGTCAATCGCAGCTCCACGTTGGCGGACACAGGCCCAAACAGGGCGCCCCGATGGGCTATCAGGGAAACCCCGTAGGTGACATCGGCAAGGGTTCTCCGGACACCGAAAGAAACGTTCATGTATGAGTCTGGATTCCGATTAATGCCCCTTATCCGGACCCGACTCTAGCATCAGCTACCAACTGCTACGCCTACATCCACTGGAACGCCGCTTACTCCGCTAGCCCACGCTGGCTACGCACCCTTAACGGGTAAATACACGATGCCGTGTTCTGGAATCGAGAATCAGTAATCAGACACCAAAAAGGACAGCCGCTATGAACAGGAAAACCCTCGTGACCCTCGGCGCAATGTCCGTGGCCTCCCTTATCCAGGCCGCGCCCATCTCCGTGCATGTCAGTAACTACGGTGCCGTACCCAACGACGGCAAAGACGACACCGTGGCCATTCGAAACGCGATCAAAGCCATCGAGAACAATGCCGATGGCGGCACGATCCAATTCTCCGCTGGCACGTACCACTGCGCCCCTCAAACCATTTCCGAAGGCACCATCTTCTTCTTACGCAAGAGTAACATGACCCTCAAGGGCGCCGGTCGCGATGCCACCACGCTCTCGATGTTCGTGTACGGCATGCGTGACCCCGACCAGTACTTCATCGAGCGCAAGGACGGCAAGTACCGCGTTCAGCAGGTCAACAACTGGAACAACGACTGGGAGTTCTCCCATCGCTTCCACGGCTTCGTTTTCTCGCCGCCCGCGGGCCAGAACCGCGGCGAACTGCACAACGTTGTTCTGCGCGACATGCGCATCACCGGCAACGCCGAGCCGATCGACAACGACCGCTGGTGGAGCAAGGAAGAACGCGTGAAGTACTGGGACATCAGCCATAAGGGCATCAGCTTTGGCTGGGGCTCGGTGGCGCTGTACGGCGTCCTGATCGAGAACATCGAAATCGACCACTTCCGCGGTGAGATCATTTACAAGGGCGGCGTCGCGGCCTGCGAAGCGGTTATCCGCAATTGCAAGGTCCACGGCACCCCCTCCTCGGCCATCTCCGGACCGGCCGGCATCATCGAGAACTGCGAGATCTACGACTGCTACAACGCCGCGATCGAAACCTACCTGACCAATCGCGCCGAAGGCAGCACGCAGCACCTGATCATTCGCAACAACTCGATTTCCTGCGGAAAGAACTACCCCAGCTGGTCACCGCGCAACGGTATCTCCATCGCCAACGACCCGAACTGGGACGGCCAGTTCACCTTCGGCAACTCGAACGTGAAGTACAATTCCTCGGCCTCGACCATCGAGATCTACAACAACGTCATCGAGCGCTTCGCCAAGTTCGGCGTCTTCACCTACGGCATGTCCAACGCGGTTGTGAAGGACAACACCTTCCGCAACTTCTACGGCAACGCCATGGCCCTGTGGGCCTACGGCAACAACGCCTGGGGACTGGCGCCGCACTTTGAGAACAACCTCATCATGCGCAACACCTTCGAGTACAACCACGCCGAAGGCACCCCGTGCATCATGATGGTCAGCCCCTGGCTGCGCTCGGGCTCCTGCCTGTTTGTGCGCAACGAGATCACCGGCACCGGTTACCCGCGTTACTTCCTGAGCCTCTCGGGCGCCTCCCCCAACGTGGAGGAAGATAACTACACGGTAATGGGCAACTCGGGCCGCGTCGGCTACAGCGCCTACGGAAACCACTGGGGCGGCAACGTCAGCCGTCCGCTGGAGTCGGGCAACTACTTCGAAGTAGCGACCCCGCACCTGTCGAAGGTTCGTCTGGACGACAACCTGCCGGTGGCTGACTACCACGCACCGCACAGCCGGATTTACACGTGGGAAAAAGGCATGACCTACGGCGTGTCCAAGAACAACAATGACTTCGACATGGCCGTGCACGTGGGCTCCTTCCCCGACGGGTACATCCTGCAGCTGCAGCTCATCGACAACCCCGACGTGCAGCCCATCACCCTGCCGGTGGCCTGGTGGAACGACCTGGACGAGCCCATCGTCCTGACCAACCCCAACCAGCACATCTTCCTCATCAAGCAGGGCGACATCTTCCGCCTGTTGGGTTACTACGAAGACCCCGACTAAGGCCCAGCACCTCCCTTTCAAACAATCCGCAACGGGCAGGTCCCCCCGAGGGCCTGCCCGTTTTGTTTGGAAGACACTGTTAGCTCGACCTATCCAGTCGCAGACGGCGATGGGCCTTTACTGGATCCAAAAGGCGCTGAGGAAATGTAAAGAAACGTTAAAGGGTTGGCCGGGGACGGTCGATGAGCCATGGATGCGCGTTCAACCGCGCTCCCCACGCGGGATCGCAGCCACCCGGCACGCGTTGGCCGCCACGGTTACCCGCTGCAATCGCCAGTTCCCGTTTGCATTGAGGTACCCGCTTCAGGATAATCTTTTCTCACTCAGACCCTTCGGATGCTGCAGGAAAAAACCCAGACCACCCCCTTTACCGGCAAGAGCGAAGGCATCCGTCACGTGGTGCAGGCGTTTTGGCATTCCTTCAACGGGATCGCCTCGACGCTCAAGCATGAGTCGGCTTTCCGCTGGGAGGTGACCTTTGCGGCGGTGATGATTCCGCTAGCCATCCTGCTGCCGGTAGGTCTGCTGGGCAAAGCGCTGATGATCGGCAGCATCTTCATGCTACTGGCGGTCGAGCTGTTGAATTCGGCAGTCGAATGGACGATCGACCTCGTCTCGCCGAACTACCATCCCTACGCCAAACGGGCTAAAGATATGGCCAGCGCCGCCGTCATGCTCAGCATCGTGAACCTGACGTTTATCTGGGTGCTGGTCGTCTACTTTGCCTGGGACCGCATCGCTGAACGCTTCTGGGGCTAGCCCGTCGACCCACCTTCCGAGGACCTGTCGGGCGTCGGTGGACGACGACATGTTCAAACGCCGAGTCCGTCGCGACCGGGCACGCCAATCTTGAACGCTTCGTGAAGCGCGTCGGCGTCGATTGCCTCATCGAAGAACCGGCTGGCGGCGCGGGTGTAGGTCAGCCCGAGTTGGAGGGCCTCGCCGTAGTGGCCGCGAACGGGGGCCGCCAGCAGGGAATCCAGGTTCACCTCCGCCGCACCTTCAGGAACCTGCAGGCCGAACTTTTCATGCAACTGGCGGGCTTCCGCCACGATGGGGTCGGCGCCGTCGTAATAGTTGGGCTCCTCCACGTAGCTGCGCCACTTGTCCGGGTCGGGCGCGAGGATGGCGGCGGCATAGCGCGGCAGCACGTCGTTGAATTTTTGCACGCGCTGGGTGACGTTGCCAATCCAGGCCCAAACGTCTTCGGGCTCGGGGATGAGCGTGTGCAGGCGAATGAGCTGGGCCTGCAGGAGCGTCTGGGCCAGACGCGAAGCCGCTTCCAAGGTGGGCTCGCGGTCGATCGGCTGACCGGATTGGCCATCGAAGACACCGAGGTAGGGATCGTCCGAGCGTCCCTGGAAAACGTTTCGGTAAACGGCAGCGTCGTGGTAAATGGTGGATTCGCGCGGGAGTCGTTCGGGCTCGGGCTCCACCTGGCGAATGAGTGGCTTCACTTGCCGATCGGCGGCGCGGTGACTCAGCCAACCCAAGACGAAGGCCAGACGTTTGGCCGCCTCGGTGCGCTTCTCGGGGTCAGGCCATTCGCCGCGAATGCGCTCGAGCAGACCGACCGTAAAGCGATCGCCCCAGCGAGTGATCGAGCCCAGTCGGCAGGCGGCGGCTTGCGTCCGGGCGGTCTCGCGGAAGGCCCCGGTCAACGAGGGGGAGGTTTGGATCAGGCGCAGGGCATCTTCGAGCAGGGCCACGTGAGCAATATTCTCGGACATACCTTTAGCTTCTGACTCGCCCCGGGGCTGAGCAAGGCAATTGAGAGTACCCGGCCTTGGCCTTGAGAGGTCGGGGGCACAAGCCTAAGCCTCGATAGACGATTGGAGGCGCTCGGCGATACGATCTTCAGCGCTCGAGGCCATGGTTGCGCAACTCCACTAGCTGGCGGTGCCGCCGAGGCGGCGCTTGACCAGGTCGAACTGGTCGCTGGCTTCCTCGGCGTGGTACGAAGAACGTACCAGCGGACCGGACTCACACACCTTGAAGCCGATCTCGAGCGCATAGGCTTTCCACTCGGCGAACTCCTCGGGGGTGACCCAGCGGTCGATGGGAGCGTGTTTGGGCGTGGGCTGCAGATATTGGCCCAGGGTGAGGATGTCCACGTCGACCGCGCGTAGGTCGCGCAGAGTCTGGGCAACTTCGTCCTTCTCTTCGCCGATGCCGAGCATCAGACCGGACTTGGTGATGAAGTCGCGACGCTTGGCGTGGTCAAGCACCCAGAGGGTGCGCTCGTAGCGAGCGGTCTTGCGAATCGGCCGCTGGAGGCGCTCCACCGTCTCCATGTTGTGGTTGAGGATGTCGGGCATGGCATCGAGGACGGTGTCCAGCTGCGCGGCCTTTCCCTGAAAATCGGGGATGAGCACCTCGATGGCGGTGCCGGGATTGCGGTGGCGGATCGCCCGGATGGTCGCGGCCCAGACGCTCGCGCCGCCGTCTTTCAAATCGTCGCGCGCCACCGAAGTGATGACCGCATGCTTGAGGCTCATCTGGGCGACAGCCTCGGCCACGCGCGCGGGCTCACCCAGGTCCAGTTCGGTCGGGCGCCCGGTGATGATATTGCAAAAGGTGCAGGCACGTGTGCAAACGTTGCCCAGAATCATGAGGGTGGCCGTGCCGCGCGACCAGCACTCGCCCATGTTGGGGCACTGCGCGCTTTGGCAGACGGTGTGCAGCTGCTTGCCCTGCACGAGGCCGAGCGTCTCTTTGTACGCCGGGCTGCTGGGCAGTTTCGCGCGCAGCCACGGCGGCTTGCGGCGGGTGTCGTGGGCGGGCTTTGTCTCGGTCGTGTCGGCAAGTTGCGTCATGTGTCGTGGGCTGGCGGATTTTTTTCCAATGAGCCGGATCCGCGCAATCGAATTTCAGTCTGTAAAATACTCGCGAAGGAGGCGCTCGAACTCAAGCGCGAGCACCGGTTTGACGTCGGCGAGGTCCACGTCGCGGCCCAGTTCCCGGCTGAGGGTGGTCACCCTGCCCTGCTCCGGTGTGATCCCGCAGGGGACAATCGCGTCAAAGGGTGCAAGGTCGTTGGAAACGTTCAAGGCGAAGCCGTGAAAGGTGACCCACCGGCGCACGGCCACCCCGATGGCGGCGATCTTACGTTGTTCCAACCAGATGCCGGTGTATCCCTCGCGGCGGTGAGCGGCCACTCCCAGGCAGCCCAGGGTGCGGATGAGCGTTTCCTCCAGCAGCCGCAGCCAGGCGTGCAGGTCGCGGCGTCGCTCGAGCGACACGATCGGGTAGCCAACCAGTTGGCCCGGCAGGTGGCAAGTGACGTCGCCGCCGCGCTCGGTTTGAACAACGTCGACGCCAAGCTCAGCCAGACGACCAGCCGAAGCGAGCAGGTGTTCGCGGGCGCCCTGGCGCATGCCCAGCGTATACACCGTCGGGTGCTCGACGAAAATCAGCGCATCCTCCACCCGGCCCTGCTGACGCGCCTGCTGACGCGCACGCTGGCGTTCCAAAGCCTCGCCATAGGCCAACCGGTCCCAGTCGAGCACCTCCAACGGGCACGTCGCGGGGAGCGGGCTTGAAGATTGCTTCGATGTCACTGCAACTGCAATGTCGAGGAACTGTCTGAAAAGGCAATCTCCCTCGCCCTGCCCTTTCCCGATTCACTGTCATGGAACTGCCCAATCTGATCGCCTACGGGATCATCGCCGCCGTCGCCGGCCTGGCCCTGTTCATTTTGCTCAAAGTCGGCCAGAAACTGCTCAAGGTGCTGGCGGTCGTTTTCCTGGCGACCGTGGGCTACTACTTCCTTCAAGGCGGATCGGCCACGGAAATACGCGACTCCCTCGACGAAGCCTGGGCCTCGGTCTCCGGTAAGGCCAAAGATGCAATCGAGGGCGTTAAAGAAGGGGCCGAGGACGAAGTGGACGCCGAGTGATCGGCAAGGCGGCGACCCGGCAGACTCAGCGCTGCGTGCGCACGGTTGCCCGTGATGAACCCTAGGCCGCCAGCGTCCGCAGCGTGATGCGAATTTTGCGGCGCTTGCGCACGTAGGCGCGGCTCGAAAACACATCGTAGTCACGACGCTCGATCTCATCGAGGATGCCGGCGTAGATGCGCGCCATGAGCCGGGCGCAGAAGCGCGAGCCATCGGCCCGCAAGAGCGGCAACCCACAGGAACCTAGCCGGAAATACTCGCGCGCCCGAGTGATTTGAAAACGCATGAACCCGCGCCAGCGCTCGTCGACGCGGCCCTGTGCCAGATCGTGAATGTCCAAGTCGTGCGCGGCTAATTCATCGGCGGGCAGGTAAACGCGACCCATTTCGTAGTCCTCACGCACGTCGCGCAAAATGTTGGTCAACTGCATGGCGATGCCCATGTCCACGGCCTGCTCCATGCCTTCGCGCGTTTCCAGGCCGAAGACGCGGCTCATCATCAGCCCGACCACCGAAGCCACGTCGTAGCAGTAGGCCTCGAGCTCTTGGAAAGAATTCAGGCGCACCGCCAGACGGTCGCGACAGCAGCCGCTCACCAAAGCGCCGAACAGTTCCTCCGGGATGCCGTACTCGCGCACCGCGGCGCGAAAGGCAGGGCCAAAGGCGAGGTCGCTGCGCCCGTTGAGCAACGCCGTCACCTCCTCGCGCAGTTCGTCGGCATCGGGACCGTCGGCCAGGTCGGTTTCGTCGATGCAATCGTCCACCCAGCGGCAAAACGCGTAGATGGCAAAGGCAGCCTGCTTGCGCGCGGGCGGCAGCGGGAACGACGAAAAGTAGAAGCTGGCCGCGTGCTTGCGGGTCATCTGACGGCACACTGCCAGGGATTCGCGCAGGTGCGGGGAGCGGTACCAGTCCTCGCTGGGCCGCAAGGCCGGCCAGTCGCGCGGCAAACGTTTTTGAAGAAATGGGGACACGCCGTGTAGATCAATCGCCGATGGTTGCGTCGTGCTCGCAAAATTTGGTGGTGCTCAGGGCGGGACTCGAACCCGCACACCCGAAGGCACTGCCCCCTCAAGACAGCGTGTCTGCCAGTTCCACCACCTGAGCGATATCGGCAAAAAAGGACGTTGAAAGGCCAAATCGTAGGGCTTATCGTCCCCAACTCAACCTGAAAAAGTGCTTTACGGCACGCATGGGCCGGTCCCTGACACTGCACCTGCTGAAGCGTTCGGCTCATGCAAACTTTTTGTTAAGCGTCCCCTTTTACATTGGCTTCCACCGGGCGAGGACCTAAGCCGTCCTCCCCTTCCACCGGTCCCGAGCACGTATGTCCGAGAACAGCGGCGAGAACCCGTCTGAAGCACTCAATCAGGGAATCGACCTGAGCGAGCTGCAAAACCTTTCCTTCGGTCCCGACTGGACCGAGACCACGCCCACGCGCGAACACCGCGGGCGCTCCGACGATCGGGGAGACCGCGGCGGTGAGCGCGGGCGCGGCGGACCACCCCGCAAGGACCGGCGCAGCGGAGGACGTCCCGAAAGGCGCGCGCCCTCCAACCGGCAAGGCGGCGCAGGCGGCGAGGGGCCCCGGCGCGACGGTGGCTTTCGCGGTGGCGGCGAGCGTGGACCGCGCGACGGCGGACGGCGTGGCGGCGGACGTCAGCGTGACGGCGGGCGCGACGGTCGCGGCGGTTATCAACCGCCCTTTCAGCCGACCGTCGATGTGCTCTTTTACCCCGAAGACATCCCCTTCCGTGCCTTGACCAAGGCCCTGCGCGCGTCGCTACGCACCTACGAACTCTTCGAAATCGCCCGCCTCATTCTGGACAAGCCCGACCGCTTCGTAGTTGTGATCAAGCAAAAGGGCAGCGGTAAAGGCGGGCACAGCGACGACGGCGACGCCTCCAGCGAGCCCAAGGAGATGGCGCCCGATGCCGAGGGCGGCTTTCTCATGACGCTGCCGGACCACGTCCCCTTCGACAGCGAGGACGCCGCGTTGGGTCATGTACTGAAGCATCACCTGGATCGGTTTTTCCGAACAGAGGAGGTGGAGGTCGACCCGCCCAAGGGCAGCTTTCAATTCGTCAACCGCTGCTCGATCTCGGGCGAGTTGCTTGGGCCGCCCAACTACCACCGCTACCAGGCGATCGTGCAGGCGCACCACGCCGCGCGTCTGCCGCACATGTCCTTCGAGCGCTTTGCCGCCAAAATCGAGCAGGTGCGCGAGCAGGAGGTCATCGATCAGTGGGTGCAGCAGATGACCAAGGAAACGCGGTACATCCTCAATGAGCCCACCGACGACGCGCCGCCGTTTTTCGATTCCGCCGAGAGTGCCAAGCATTACCTGGCCACGCAGCAAAAGTCGAAGATCCTACGCCGGGTGGAAGCCCCCCGCATGTCGGGCAAGCAGATCGAAAAAATGCCCGACGGCGACCTGCGGCGCTCCATCGAGGCGATGCTCGAGCAGCAGAAGCGCTTCCCCCTGGACACTGCCAACAACCTGCGCGGACGTCTGCGCCGCATGCGCTTCAACATCTACAAGCGCGGCTCCAAAGGCGTGTCCTACGTGTCGGCGGTCAAGCGGCGCTTCCGCGACGAGAAGACGCGTTTCTCTGAATCGCTCGAGGGCCTGATTCAGTTCATCGAAGCGCACCCGAATATTTCGATCGCCGCCCTGCCCGAGCAGTATCTGGGCTTCGACCTGGACCAACTGCGCCAACCTTTGCCGGGCTCCGAACCCGCGTCGCCGAGCGCGGAGGCAGCTGCTCCCGTGGAAACGCCGAGCGAGGTGCCTTCAGCAGTGTCAACCGCCAGCGAAGCGCCCTCGTCGGCCCCGGACGCAGCGACTGAACCCACCGAGGCTTCCGCCGAAGCCCCCTCAGAATCTCCGCCCGAAAGCCTCCCAGAAAAGACCGAAGCCCCCGCCGAGATACCCGCAAGCGACGTTGCGGCTGAGGCACCGGCAAGCGAAGCCGTCGCCAACGACGCTGCGCAATCCCAAGGCACTGACGCCGATGCACCCGGAGCGTCGGCAGCGACGGATTCTGTCGAAGCGAAGCCCGCCGAGACCGAAGCAACGGCGGAAGATGCACCTTCCTCTTCCGACGCACCCGCTGAAGGCGAGACCGCGGAACCTGAACCCGCAACGCCGGCGGCTGCGTCGAGCCCGGACGATACTTCGCCAACCGAAAACGCCGCCGCGGCGGACACACCTGCCGCCGAACCCAAGGCAGCCCCGCCCAGGCCCGCCGCGGCCAAACCGCAGGACGAGTTTCCCAGCGCCACGCCCGAGCAAAAAGCCAAGATTCGCCAGCTCTCCAGCGACCTGCGCTGGCTGGTTGCCGAGGGCTACGTGACCGAGTTTGGTGACGGCACCTTGTTCGCGCCGCCGGTCATGGCCACACCCAAGCCCAAAGCGGAGCCCGCCCCCAAAACCGAGGCGGACGTACCGGCTTCGGGCGAAGGAGACGCCAGCGCAAGCCCACCTTCCGCTCAGGAAGCAACCGCTCCGGATCCCGCTGCCCCGGCTGAGCCGCCGCCCGCGGAACCTTCCCCCGTCGACAGCGAGCCCGCCCTACATGGACAGGAAAGTGTCCCTGGCGAACAGGCGGAAGCCCCTGTAGCCGAGGCTGCGGTGGCCCATCCCCAAGCTTCGGTCGAGCCGCCCGCAGGCGGCGAAGTGACGCAGCCCTTGATGCCAGATGCCGTGCCCGCGCCGGTTGCTCCCGTCCAGCCTGTATCCCCCGTTGACGCGGTCAGCAACGACGGAACAACCGTACCCGCCGAGCACCTGGCCGCCGCGAGTGATTCGCCCGTGGAAGACGAAAAGCCAACGCCGGTCAGCGCCGCCGCGGATTCTCCCAAGGAAAAGAAAACATCCTGAGTCCTACGGACACCTGAGCGTTTGGATCGAGCGGGTGCGCTCGTCGACGGACTGCAGTTCCAGCCACCAGCAATCGGGCGGCAGCGCGGTGGCGACCTTCTCCGGCCATTCCACGGCCAAAACAGCGGCGTCGTTGAACAGCTCCTCAAGCCCCAGATCGTTCAGCCCCTCGGGACGTTCGATGCGGTACGCATCCAGGTGGAGCAGCCGGCGCGGTCCGTCGTACACCTGCAGCAGGTTAAAGGTCGGGCTGCTGACAAGGTCCGTACACCCCAGCCCTTGAGCCAGACCGCGCACGAAGGCGGTTTTCCCGGCACCCAACGGACCTTGCAGACAGAGCACCGACCCCGGCGCAAGCAGCGGAGCGAACGCGGCGGCCACGGCCTCGGTCTCCGCGACGTTGGTGGTCCGCACGCCCGCTTGCAGGCGCTCCAGGATGTTGTCCGAGGAGGCCGTCATGAATCAACCACCATGCTGATAACCCGAGCCGACCGGCAGCGGCCCACCCCCCGCATCGAGCAGGCAGGCACCGTCGGATCCGACAGGCACAACGTCACCGATTCGGCTCAGGCGCGTTGGGAGGGTTTCCTTCCAGGCGGTGCTGAAGACTTCCGTCGAGGCATCCACCGCAAGAGTGAAGGCGAGTTCGTAATCCTCGCCATCGCAACAGGCATGGTCGAGCGCGCTGCGGTCGCTCTGCTTTGAAAGCGCGTGCGCGTCGGCGGACATCGGCAGGCGCGCCGCATCGATGCGGGCCGCCCGGCCGGCCCCGAGCAGTTTCGGCAGGTCGCTGGCTAGACCATCGGAGAGGTCGATCATCGAGGTCACTTCAGACCGCTGGGCCAGCCAGCGTCCTTCCTCCAGACGCGGCTCAAAGTCTAGGTGCCGACCACGCAGGCTCCCGCCCAGTTCGCCCGTCACCCAGAGCGTTTCCCCTGGCTGGCTCCGGCCACGTGCAATGGGCTTTTCGGCATGCCCTGACAAAAACAGCGAGGCGGCAAAGGTGCCCTCGGTGGCGGACGAAACATCGCCTCCGGCAATCGTGACGTCGAAGCGCCGTGCGTCCCGGCCCAGCGCGGTAAAGAAGCCTTCCAGCCAGCGCACGGAAACGTTCGGAGCCAGAAAAAGCGTCAGCAAGGCGGAGGTCGGCCATGCACCCATCGCGGCAAAGTCGCTCAGATTGCGGCGCAAAAGCTTGTGCGCGGCCTGCTCGGGACTCGCTGTAGTCTCAAAATGGATACCGAAGACCAGCGAATCCGCCGCCTTCACCACCTTGAAGTCGGGCGGAACGTCCAGGGCCAGTACAGCCGCGTCATCCCGTCGGGCAAAGGGTTCAAGCAGCCGTGCATCCTGGCCGAGCCAGCGATCCAGAGAATCGAGCAGATAGGCCTCGCCACGCTGTGCAAAGGTGTCGGCGCAATCCGTGGCAAAGGGAGACGGCATCGCGATCACTCCGCATCCATCGGCAGCCAGCGCCAGAGCACGGTCAGCGCGTTGAAAAGACCATGCATGACCATCGGCACGATAAGACGCCCCGTTTTATGATATGCGCGGGCAAACAAATAGCCCAATACAGCCAGTGGCACAATGGCTACAAAATACCAGTGAATCAGCCCGAAGAGCAGACCGCTGGCCCAGGCCGCCGCGTTGGGCGAGCCAAAGCGCAGAAAGTAGCGAAAGAGCCCGTGGCGAAAGATCAGTTCCTCGGCCACCGGAGCCAGCACGATTGCCCCGAAGATCAGAAAGCCAAGCGCGACTGCCGAATCCGTTTCGTGCAGCAGTTCCACAACCTCCTGCGTACTCTGGGCCTGCGGGTAGATGTACTCCAGCAGCCAAGCCCAGCCCATCTGCACCACAAACACCAACGGCAGTGCGGCGAACAAAAAGAACACCCCGAAGCCCACCCCACGAACCAGCGAAATGGGCGGCTCCCACGAATCCGTCGCCTGCACCTGCCCTTTGAAGTACAGGAAAAAGGCCATCGCCACGACCAGCCAGCTACCCTGCGTCGTTACGAGCAAGAGCGCGTGCTGGCTGTCCTCCGACCAGTTCAGCTGCCTCCCGATTACGTCGGCGATAAGCCCACCAACGACTGCCGCCACCAGCACCAGCCAGACGAACAGCACGAAGTCGAACGGCGTGACCCGCCACGGCGGCGGCGGACGGCCCGCCGAGCGTTTCCAGAACAGCGCCGTGTCCACCAGCAGGCAGGCCAGGCTGACCGCGAGGATCAGCCCCGCCAGAAATTGCGCCGTGGACACGCGCGTTCAGGCCGAGGCAGCGACCGGCTCGCCGAAGACGAAGCGACCGCCCACCAGCGTATGGCGCACCTGCCCGCGCAGGCTACGGTGGTTCCACGGTGAGTTGCGCGAGCGGCTGCGCGCGCGCTCGGGCTCAAAGACGTAGGCCGCCTCCGAGTCAAAGCAGGTGATGTCGGCAGGCGCACCGGGGGACAGCGTGCCCGCCTCCAGCCCAAGCAGTTTCGCCGGTGCCGTGCTCATGCGGTCGATGAGGAAGGGCAGACCCGCCTTGCCGCTGCGCACAAGCGTATCCAGGCAGACAGGCAGCGCCGTCTCCAACCCGGTGATGCCAAACGGCGCGTAGTCGAACTCAACGTCCTTCTCGTCGTGCGTGTGCGGGGCATGGTCGGTGGCGATGATGTCCAACGTGCCGTCAAGCAGGCCCTCGATCAGCGCCTGGCGGTCGGCCTCCGCGCGCAGCGGTGGGTTCATCTTGAAGTTCGTATTGTATTCGCGGATACACTCGTCGGTCAGCGACAGGTGGTGCGGGGTGACCTCGGCGGTGATGCGGATGCCTCGCTGCTTGGCCCGGCGAATGATATCCACCGAGTAGCCGGAGCTGATGTGCTGCATGTGAATGTGACCGCCGGTGTGCGAGGCCAGGATAATGTTTCGCGCAACGATGATGTCCTCGGCCGCCGAAGGCCAGCCACGCAGCCCCAGGCGCAGGGACCACTCGCCCTCGTGCATGACCGAGCCGTCCGTCATCGCAGCGTCCTGGCAGTGGTCCATCACCGGCAGGTTGAACATGCGCGCATACTCGACGGCTCGGCGCATCAGCTCGCTGTTCTGGATGCAGTCGCCGTCGTCGGTGATGGCGCAGACGCCCGCCTTTTTCAGCGAGCCGATCGGTGCCAGGCGCTCGCCCTGACGGCCCACGGTGATACAGCCGGTGGTGTGCACGCGAACGTGTGCCTTGGCCGCGATCACGTTGTGGATGTACTCGATGCTGCCGGCGTTGTCGCAGGGCGGCTGCGTGTTGGGCATGCAGACCACTGTGGTGAAGCCGCCGGCGGCCGCCGCTTGCGTACCCGTTTCGATGGTCTCCTTGTGCGTCTGGCCCGGCTCGCGAAAGTGCACGTGAATGTCGACCAGCCCGGGGCAGACAACGAGCCCGGAGGCGTCGATGAGGCGGGCGTAGGCGCGCTGGTCGGCGCTCAAATCTTCGACGATGCGACCGTCCACGGCAAAGATATCGCCGGGACCATCGCGTCCGGTGGCCGGGTCGACGATGTGGCCGCCTTGAATCCAGAGCGGGGTCGGGTCCTCGATCACGACGCACCTCCTTTGCGGTACTTCGGGCTGGCGGCGGCGCAGAGGTACAGCACGGCCATGCGCACGGCGATGCCGTTGGTGACCTGCTCCAGGATGACCGATCGCCTCGAGTCGGCCAGGGCCGAGTCCAATTCCACCCCGCGGTTGATCGGGCCGGGGTGCATGATGATGGTCTCGGGCTTGAGCCATTTGAGCCGGCCCTGGTTGAGGCCAAACATGCTGGTGTACTCGCCCAGGGACGGGAAATGTGTGGAGGTCTGGCGCTCGTGTTGTATTCGCAAAAGCATGACAGCGTCGGCGTCCTCGAGGGCCGACTTCAGGTCGTGGCACACGCGTACGCCCAGTGTTTCGAAGCCCTTGGGAACCAGCGTGGAAGGTCCGGCTACGGTCACGTTCACGCCGAGCTTGGTCAGCGCCCAAATGTTCGAGCGCGCCACGCGGCTGAAAAGAATATCGCCCAGAATCGTGACCTTGCGCCCGGTCAGGTCGTCGCCGAGGTGCTCGCGCAAGGTAAAAGTGTCGAGCAGGGCCTGGGTGGGGTGCTCGTGCGCGCCGTCACCGGCGTTGATCACCGGGATAGCCATCGTGCGGGCCAGGTACAGCGCGGAGCCGGCGGCCGAGTGACGCACGATGATCATGTCGGCGTTGAGCGCCTGTAAATTCATCGCCGTGTCGCGCAGGGTTTCGCCCTTGGTCAGGCTTGAGGCGTCGCGGGAGATGGTGATGACGTCGGCACTCAGACGGTTGGCCGCGATGTCGAAGGCGATGCGCGTGCGCGTGCTCGCCTCCATGAACAGGTTGACGATGGTGCGTCCGCGCAGCGACGGCAGCTTTTTTTGCGAGCGATCCAGCGTGGCCTTGAAGTTGCGCGCCATCGCGAAGATGACCTCCAACTCCTCCACCGAAAGGTCGGCGATGGAGACAAGGTCTTTGCGGCGCC
Source organism: Opitutales bacterium (assembly GCA_050331595.1). GTDB lineage: Bacteria > Verrucomicrobiota > Verrucomicrobiia > Opitutales > JBHJGM01 > JBHJGM01. Next base: position 32,759 of record JBHJGQ010000003.1, on the reverse strand, counting down.
AGATGGCGGGCTCAGTCCGGGCGGGGGCGTCTGCGGTCATGTTTCAGGCGGGGCGCGTTTCGATGTAGGAGGCTTCGGGATTCTCGGCGTTGAGGTGGACGCTTACCAGGTGCTCTGGCGAAAGCGACTGGTTGATCGCGGTGTAATCGGTCTGCTCCGGCAACCGGCGGCCCCCCCGGTCGATCAGCACGACCAGCAGCAGACGCTCGGGCCGGCCCGAGTCAAAAATCTCGTTGATGCCCGCGCGCGCCGAACGCCCGCTGAAAATCACGTCGTCGGCCAGCAAGACGGTGGCTTCTTCAACGTCGAAGGGCAGGTCGGTCGGATTGGTGGCCGGGGGGATGGGTTTCTGGCCGATGTCGTCGCGGTGGAAGGCGATGTTGACCGTGCCACAGGGGATCTCGCGTCCCAGGCGCCGGGTCAGCTCGGCAGCCAACATCTGACCGAAAGGAATCCCGCCGTTGGCAATGGCGGCCACCGCCAGCGTCTCCACGTCGCGGAACGCCTCGGCCAAACGCTGCACCATCTGGGCAATCCCCTCCTTGATCGCGGTCCCGTCAGTCCGCTGCACCTCTTCTGTCACCACTGTCCAAACCCTTGAAGGAGGACCGAGAAGGAATCAACCGCTTTTCCAGCCGGTACGATCGCAAAAAGGGCGCAAAAAGCCCCGGAGGTGATATTTCTAGGTATATGCAAGCAAAACGAATCCTCCTTGCGCGTGCGCTGCTCGGTGGCGCGCTCGTGCTGGCCCTTGCCGGTTGTAACACCGTCGACCGCCGCATCGAGAAAAACCAGGCCTTCTTCGACAGCCTGCCCATCGACAACCGACAGCTGATTCGCGACGGCCGCATCGCCCCGGGCTTCTCCCCGCGCGAAGTCGAGATTGCTCTGGGCAAGCCCGACGACGTGCTGGTGGAAGAGTTTGAAGGTGGCGAGCGCATGCTCTGGGTCTACACCCGCTCGGTGCCCGTCACCATCGTGGACCCGTTTGCCTTCCGCAGCAGCGTGACCTTCAGCCGCTTTGGCCGCTACCGCGTGATCGGGCGCCCCTTCCGCACCATCCCCACCACGGTCGAGGAATTCCAGCTGTCGGTTTCCTTCACCGACGGACAGGCCACCTCCATCCTGCGACCAGACACGGGCTGAGGCTGAGGGTTGACCCACCCGCGCGGTGCGGGCACAACCCTTGCCGGATGACACCGGCACTCGAAGACCACTATGAGGATGTCCTGAGCAAAGCCTGCTCCGGTCTAGGCATCGGCAAGCGCGAACTCACCGAACGTACCGGCCTCCCCGGCGAGTCCGTGCACGCGGCCTTTCGTGGCACGTTCGAAACGCGCACGGCGGAGGCGGTCGCGCCGGTTTTGGGCTTGGACGCCGCCAGCCTGAGTCGCTTGGGCGAGGGCACACCGCACCCGGAGTTTGCGCCGCCTGCCGGACTACGCGCCTTCACCACGCCCCATCCCGTGCCGGGCTACGAAGAGATGACGGTGAATGCCTACCTGGCCTGGGACACGGCTTCCAAAGACGCCGTGGTGTTCGACTCCGGGGCGAATGCCTCGCCGATGCTCGACGTAATTTCCAGCGAGGATCTACGGGTGCGCGCCATTTTGCTGACGCATGCACACGGCGATCACATCGCCGATCTGGAAAAACTCGGGGCGCAAACGGGCACCCCGCCCGTTTACATTCATGCCAACGAGAGCGCACCCGGCGCCCAATCCATCCAGGGCGGCTGGATTCTCGACGTGGGCTCGCTCCGGATCACCGCGCGCGAAACCAGCGGGCATTCGGCGGGCGGCACGACCTACGTGGTGGATGGGCTGGAGCAGCCGGTCGCCGTCGTGGGCGACGCCATTTTCGCCAGTTCCGTCGGTGGAGCGGGCAACGCCTGGACCCACGCGCTCGAAGCCATTCGCGCGCAGATCCTGAGTCTTCCTGGCGACACCCTGCTGTGTCCGGGCCACGGCCCCTTGACCACCGTCGCGCACGAAAAGGCGCACAATCCATTCTTCCCCGAGTTCAAGTAGCCGCACATCAGCAAGCACTCCCTACCCTTCTCTAGCATGGCCAAAAAACGTATCGGTTTCGTCGGCGTAGGCCGCATGGGCGCGAACATGGCGCGACGCCTGCACGAACGTGGCCACGCGGTCACCGCCGTTTACGACCGCCATGTCGAAAACGCCCAAGCGCTCGCGGCGGAACTGGGCTGCGCGGCTCCGGACACCCTGGCGGAAGTGACCCGCCAAGCCGATATTCTCTTCACGGTGGTGACCGACGACGCCGCCATGCGCCGGATTTTTACCGCCAAGAAAGACAACCTGCTGACAAAAGCCAAAGGCCGCATCTTCATCAACTGCGCTACGGTCACCCCCGAAGTTCACCGCAAAACCCAAACTCTGGCCCAGGCAGCAGGAGCCGCCTCGCTGGAAGCCTGCATGGCCTCGTCCATTCCACAGGCCCGCGCGGGGACGCTGTACCTGATGGTCGCCGGCGACAAGCGGGTCTTCCGTCGCGTCGAGCCACTGCTGCAGGACCTCAGCGCATCCCTGCGCTACATCGGCGAGGCGGGCCGCGCCGCCGAAGTGAAGGCGCTGGTCAACATGGTCATGAACATCAACACGGCAGCACTGGCCGAGGGACTGGGCCTGGGCGAGGCGCTCGGGCTGGACCTGGACATGTTGCGCGAGGTGTTCGCCCAAACCGGGGCCAACTCGCGGGTCCTCGAAACCGACGGCGAGGACATGCAGACCCGCGACCACGACTGCTACTTCTCGGCCGAGCACGCTGCCAAGGACTCCGGCATCGCCCTCGCGCTGGGCCGCAAGCAGCGTCTGTCCTTGCCGTTGGCCGCGGCGACCCTCGCCCAATACCAGCGGATGGTGGACCACGGGCTGGGCCATCTCGACAAGTCCGGCGTCGCCGAGTTGACCTTCAAGGGCCGGGGTAAGTAATTAACCCTGTCCGTCCCAACCTCCTTGCTGCTGACTCCCATGGTCAACGCTGCTTCCGACACCGCCCCTCAACCCAAACCCCGCCTCAGCCAATTCGCCGCGCTCTGGAGCCTGCAAGGCTACCCGACGGCCAAGAGCGAATGGAGCCTGGAGCGCAAATTCGCTGCCATCGCCGAAGCCGGTTTTGCCGGGATTTGCGCCGGCGTGGACCCGGCTGTGCACGGCCCGCTGATCGAAAAGCACGGCATGCGCCTGCTGAGCATCTTCAACATCCAGGCCAAAACGCAGGTGCGGCCGCAGGTGCGCCAGCAAGCCGAAGCCGGGGCCGAGAAGATCGTCATCCACCTGGCCCAGCCGACGACCCCCGTGGAGAAAGCCGCCGCCCTCTTTGCCCGGCTCGTCGACGAGGGGGCCAAGTACGACATCCCGGTTTTTCTGGAAACGCACCGGGCCACCTGCACCGAGAGCCCCGAGCGCTTTCTCGCCATCGCGGCGGCCTACCGCAAGCTCACCGGTGAGGACCTGCCGGTCAACTGGGACCACTCGCACCTGGCGGTGGTGCAGCACCTGTATCCAGAATCCTGGGACAGTAAGCTCCTGCAACCGCGCAAGCTGCACCAGATCAGCCCGATGGCGCACCTGCGGCCCTTCACCGGGCACCACGTGCAAATCCCCATCACCCACGAAAAGGGCAAGCCCACGCCGGAGTACGTGCAGTGGCTGGACTTTGCCGAACGTTACTTCAGCCTCTGGCTGGAGGGGCCGCGTCCTGGCAACGAACTTTGCGTCGTCCCGGAGTTGGGGCCGAAGAATTCCGGTTACCCTCTGATGAGTTTCCCGGACATCTGGCAGGATGTCCTTGTCTGCCAGCAAGGCATCGAGAAAGCCTGGCGCAAGGCCCTCAAGTCCGCCTGAAGCACTGCCTTCGCTCCGCGGCTACAGCAGCAGGAAGCAGCAGGCCATCACTGCGGTTGGCAGAGCTGCGCCCAGGAACAGTCCCAGCGGGTTGATCCCGTCCTGAAAGTAACGCTGCAAGAGGGATTGCCCCGCAGGATTGGGCGCGTTGGCGATCACGGTGAGGCCCCCACCGGTAACCGCGCCCGCCACCACGGCGTAGGAAGAGTTGCGGGCCAGTTCGGTGCCGAGGTTCGGATTGAAGTCCGGCACCAGCGACGCGAGGAAGGTGATCGCGGCGTTGTCGTTGAAGGCGGTTAAAATCGTCGATCCGAAAAAGAGCGGTAGCTGGTCCAGACTGCTGAGTACCGGCGCAATCCACCAGCTTTGGAAGCCGCCGTGGGTGACCAGCGCCGCCAAGAAGAAGCCGACCAGAATGGGTCCTCGCAAGTTGACGCGGTCATGGTGGTGCCCGGTGGCTTGCGTGAAGGCCATGAAAAACAAGAAGCCCATGATCACCAGCGAGTGGTGGTGCAGCACCAGCACCGTCCAGCCGATAAAGAGCAGGTTCAACCCGGTCACCCAAATAGGAATGGGGAAGGTCTTGGCCGACTCGTCTTCACGCTCGCGCGCCTTCTGATTGAGTCGCCGAAACTCGGATAAAAAAATGAGCAGGTAGATGACGTTCGCGATCAGGATTCCCGTGGCCGCCTTCCAGCCGAAATTCGTCAGCATGTGCATAATGTCGAAGCCCCAGATGCTCTGCACCATCAGCACCGGCGGCGCGGCAAAGTTGGTCAGGGTTCCGCCCACGGACACGTTCACAAAGAGCAGCCCGAGGGTGGCGAACTTCAGGCGATTGGAGGGATTAAGCGCGTAGAACTGGCGGCCCAACAGCAGCGCGGCAACGGTCATGGCCGCCGGCTCGGTGATGAAGGAACCCAGCAGCGGCGCCACCGTCAGGATGGAGAACCACCAGGCCAGCGGCGTTTCCCCGCCAATGCGCGCAACGTAGCGCAGCATGTCTTCGGAAAAGCGGATGATGGGCGTGGTCGAGGCCATGGCCATGATCACCACCACGAAAATTGCCTCCGAGTAGCGGTTCACGTACTCGCCCTGCTGCAGGTAATGCTCCTCGGCGTGAAAGTAATGCAACACGTGGTCCCAGCCAAAGAGCAGCGCCTCCACCATGCCCTCGCCGTGACTGAATGCGGAGGCCCCGTAATACAGCACCGTCGCACTGATCAACGGCACCAGCCAAATCCCGAAGACCGCCTCAATCTCCCCCAGAAAATGAAAGATCGTCGCGCGCAGACTCACCGGTACCCGCAGTTCGGGGTCGGTCTCTTTCAGCTTGGCCCACTTCTCCTCGTGCGCGTGTTCAATCCGGTGCGAGATCTTCAAAAAGGAATTCGCCAGGAACGTGTGCAAAATGGCCGAAAAGAAAATCAGCGTGGCGATCAGGTTGAACGGCTCGACCTCAATTCGGTGAACCAGCTTGCCCCAAAGCGACTCGATGTGGGCGTCGTCGTAGCTGTCCAACTCTAGCGGGAACTCCAAATGAGCCCCGTGACCACCGCCGTGCGCGCCGTGCACATCGTGACTGTGTTCCGAAAGTTCGACCTCGGCCGACGCATGAGTGGGTTCCTCAGGCCCAGAAGCAGCCGACAACAACGGCACAGCCAACAACCCGCCGAAAAGCGTCAGGCACAGACCAAGGAGCAGGGCACAGGAAAACCGTTGGGACATCGAAGTTCGTGGGACTGGGGACTTTGCGGAATCGGGACCTGAAGCAAACCGGGCCCGGCGCCGCGTGCAAAGGTTTAATTCGGCCTGCCCAATCGCCAATCAGCCGGATTCGTGCCACCGCGGGGCTTGCCACGCGCCGGACGATCTGCTGCCGTTCGGGCCGCTATGCGCATCCAAGCTTTTCAGGGCCTGCGGCCCACCCCCGAACGTGCACCCGAAGTGGCCTCCCTGCCCTACGACGTGGTCTCGACCGAAGAGGCCCGCGAACTGGCGGCGGGCAACCCGCTGAGCTTCCTGCACGTGGTGCGGGCCGAGATCGATCTGCCGCCCGGCACCGACCCCTACGACGCCTCGGTCTACGCTCAAGCCAAGTCCAATTTCGAACGCCTGCAAACGCTCGACGTGCTGGTGCGCGAGCCCGAGCCCTGCCTCTACCTCTACGAGCTGGAGATGCTCGGCCGTCGTCAGCGGGGCCTGGTCACGGCCTGCCACATCGAGGACTACGAAAACGACGTCATCAAAAAGCACGAGAAGACCCGCCAGGCCAAAGAAGACGACCGCACCCGGCTCAACGCCACCTTGTCCGCCCACCCCGGTCCGGTCTTTCTGACCTACCGCGATCGGCCCGAGATCAACGCCCTGGTGCAACGCACCTGCGAGGAGGCGCCTTTCATCGAGTTTGCCGCCCCCGACGGCGTGCGCCACCGCATCTGGCGCATTCCCGGTGGCGGGGACTTTCCGCACGCGTTTTCCAGCGTGCCGGTGGCCTACGTGGCCGACGGCCATCACCGCAGCGCCAGTGCCGCTCGCGTGGGGGGCGAACGTCGGGTCAACAACCCGAATCACACCGGCGAGGAACCCTACAACTGGTTCCTGGCGGTCGCCTTTCCGGCCTCGGAGTTGAACATCCTCGCCTACAACCGCGTCGTGGCCGACCTCAACGGCCTCCAACCCGCAGAACTTCTGCAGGCGTTGGCAGGACTCGATGGCATCGAAAAAATGACGGACGAAGCCGCCGCCATTCCCGCCCGCCCCGGCGAAGTCGCCTTCTATCTCGATGGAAAGTGGCGCAGCCTGACGTTCGCGCCCTCCCTCAGCGATGACCCTGCCGCCAGCCTCGACGTGGCCCGATTGCAAGACGTTGTCCTCAGCCCGCTGCTGGGTGTGGGCGATCCGCGCACCGACAGCCGCATCGATTTCGTCGGCGGGATCCGCGGCACGGACTACCTGGAAACCCAGGTCAACGACGGCAAGGCCGGCATCGCCTTCTCCATGCACCCGGTCACGGTCGAGGCGCTCATGTCCATCGCCGATGCCGGAAAAATCATGCCGCCCAAAAGCACCTGGTTCGAGCCGAAGCTGCGCTCCGGCCTCTTCGTGCACACGTTTTAGGGCAGACGGTTCCGTGTAGCCTTCGGGCTCAGTCCTTCACGCGGGCCTCAATGGTCCATTCGCCGCGCTGCACGGGTGGCGGAGCCTCGCCGCGCACGCGAATCGGCGGGGCTTCAGCAGACTGGCTGGGCTTGGGCCGGGGTGTCGGCGCCAACGTGTCGCGCGAGCGCATCTGTGTCCGGGAGTGGAACGGGTCCGGATCGAAAATGGGGCTGGGCGGCGGCAGCCCGCGACTGGCCGGACGCGCCGTGGATTGCACCGGAATGGCCCCGTCGGGTCGGTTCGAGCTGAACTGAAACCGGTTCAGGTCGCGCAGCGAAAGCGCGTCCACATCACGCGTGAGCAGGTCGCGGTCGAGGTTGCCGAAGCGCTCGACGTTGGCGTCGGCGTACTTGCGCACGAGCACGGTTTCGCGCAAATGGTCCCAGTTGCTGACGTAGGCCCGCGCATCCTCGATCGCACGATTGCGGTCGGCGGACCCCCAGCGGCGGCTCCCGCCAGGAAACGTCTTTCGTTCGAGCACTTCCTGTTCGATCAAGTCCTGCGTGTTGATCGAGGCGCGCTGACCGTCCTGGCGGGCCATCTCCGACCCGCCCCAAAGCGAGGTGGCAAAGCGGCGGTCGCTGAGAAAGCCGTTGCGCTCAAGCGTCTGCTGGCCAAAGCGGTGATTGATCTGGTTGCTCAGGGGCGCGAACTGCAGCGAGCTTTGCGGGGCACTCCCCGTGGTGGGATTGGCCAGAACCGCCGCGCGATTCACCGAGCCCGCCCCCGGCGAAAGCGTCGTCGGCAGGGTGACCGAGGATGCAGTGGAGGAGCCGCGCAGGGTGGACACCTGCCGGTTGCCCGGCCCCGCCAAGGCGGCGACCGTGGACGCGAGCAAGACCACCGTCACGGGTAGGGTTAAGCCCCGAAACATGTCTGTAACCTTAGTCGATCCGGTCGCGGACTTGCAAGGCCCGAGCGCCACCGCCATCGTGCGCTTATGGAGGAGGCTTATCTGGCATTGCTGCGCCGCGTTCGGGACCAGGGAGAACCGCGCGAGGACCGCACGGGCGTGGGCACGCGCAGTGTTTTCGGGGCGCAGGTACGGTTCGATCTGCGCGCAGGCTTTCCCCTTTTGACCACGAAAAAGGTGCACTTCAAATCCGTCGCCGTCGAGCTGCTGTGGTTTCTGCGGGGCGAGACCGACCTCAAATTCCTGCACGCGCACAGGGTCACGATCTGGGACGAGTGGGCCGACGCCAACGGCGATCTGGGCCGCGTTTACGGCGCGCAGTGGCGCTCCTGGCAACGTCCGGCCAACGCCGGCACGCTCGACCAGATCGCGCAGGTGGTCGCATCGCTGCGGCACGACCCGCACAGCCGCCGTCACCTGGTCTGCGCGTGGAATCCCGGTGAGCTGGACCAGATGGCGCTCCCGCCCTGCCACGCGCTCTTTCAGTTCTATGCCCACACCGACGGCGGTCTGAGCTGCCAGCTGTACCAACGCAGCGCCGACCTGTTTTTGGGCGTTCCCTTCAACATTGCCAGCTACGCGCTGCTGACCCACATGGTCGCACAGGTGACCGGTCGCACGCCCCGCGAATTCGTCCACACCTTTGGCGACCTGCACCTGTATCAAAATCACCTCGAGCAGGTGGAGACCCAGCTCAGCCGCAAGCCGCGGGCCCTGCCACGCCTGCAGTTGAATCCCGAGGTGACGCAGCTGGACGCCTTCACCTGGGACGACATCGAAGTGCTCGACTACCACCCGCACGACGCCATCAAGGCACCCATCGCGGTCTGATACAAGATGGAGCGCCTGCCCTACAAGGCCATCGCGGCCATGAGCGAGAACCGCGCCATCGGGCGCGACAACGACCTGCCCTGGGACTTGTCCGAGGACGTGCGCTGGCTGATGCTGCGCACCCGCCGGGCTCTCTGCGTGATGGGCCGCAAGACCTTCGAGTCTATGCCCAAGCCGATGAAAAACCGCGAAACCGTGATCGTGACCCGCCAACGTGATTACACCCCTCGATTCGCGGCCAAAGTCATTCACGAACTCGACGACTGCCTGCCCCTGGCTCAGGGCCGGGAGATTTTTATCTTCGGCGGCGAGGAGATTTACCGGCTCGCCATGCCCAAAACCAGCGAGATTTACCTCACCCACGTGCACCGCACCGTCGACGGCGACGCCTTTTTCCCGCCCTTTGAAGCGAGCTTTCGGGCCGAGCATACGCTGCGCCAGACGCCCGATTTCAGCATCGTTCACTACACCCGCATGCCCGACGCCAACGTATGAAGCATTTACGCGAGGAACTCTGGTTCGAGCTGCCCAACCGGCGCGAACTGGTCAACATCACCCCCGAAGTGGAAGCCGCCGTGCGCGAAAGCGGCGTGCAGGAGGGACTCTGTCTGGTCAACGCCATGCACATCTCCGCCAGCGTCTTCATCAACGACGACGAGTCGGGGCTGCACCAGGACTTCGAGACGTGGCTGGAGAAACTTGCGCCCGAGAAACCCTACGAGCAATACCAGCACAACGGCCACGAGGACAACGCCGACGCTCACCTCAAGCGCACCCTCATGGGTCGCGAAGTGGTTGTCGCCATTACCGAGGGACGGCTGGACTTTGGGCCCTGGGAACAAATCTTTTACGGCGAATTCGACGGCAGACGTAAAAAGCGTGTCCTCATCAAAATTATTGGCGAGTAAGATTATTCATCCGATGCCCCGGATCCTCATTATGGGCACCAGCTGCTCGGGCAAAAGCACGCTGGCCGACCAAGTCGGGCACACTCTGGGTATTCCCGTCACCCACCTGGACGACTTGTTTTGGAATCCAGGCTGGGTCGAAACGCCGCTGGATGCCTTCCGCGAAAAGGTCGCGGCGGTGGCCGCGCGCGACACCTGGGTGATCGACGGCAACTACAGCCGTACGACCGACCTCACCCGCCCTCGGGCTACCGCCATTGTCTGGCTTGATTTGCCCTTCGCCCTGGTCCTGGGTCGTTGCCTGCGCCGGACGTTGGGGCGCGCCTTGCTTGGCCGGGAATGCTGCAACGGCAACCGGGAGTCGCTCTACCGATCATTCTGCACCCGCGACAGCATTGTCTGGTGGGTCATCACAACCCGCCACAAGGCGCGCCGCCGCTACGCCCACGACCTCGCCCCGGGCACCGAACACGGCACCAAGGTGGTGCGTCTGCGCTCCCGCCAAGCCGTGCGCGCATGGCTCGCCACGTTGCCGGCGACCTCAGAACAGCCAGCCGGCGAACAGGCCTTGATAGATGCCCACCACCACGACCAGCACAGCCAGCGCTCCCAGTGAGAGCCGGTCGATCACGCCCAGGTGCAGGGCCGGGCGGGTCTCCGCGGATGGATTGGCCGCCGCGCCTTCGCTCATCTCCGGTTCATTGATGGAGCGGAACAGGAAGAAGGCCTCCTGCACCCAGCCAAAGTAGTAGTAGATCGAGATCACCGCTCCAAGGACCGCCACGCCCAGCAGCACATAGGCCTCAGCTTGAAACGCAGCGATGAAGAGGAAAACCTTGCCGATGAACCCAGCCAACGGCGGAATCCCCGCCAGCGAGCCCAGCCCGATCGCCAGCACGCCCGAAAGGAACGGCCCGCGTCGCGCGAGGTTGGCGTAATGCTGCAACTCCTGCGCTTCGTCCTGCTCGCCGGCCACGTGCGCCATCACGCCAAAAACCGCAAACGACCCCAGCAGGTAGGTCACCAGGTAAAACAGAATCGCGCCCAGCGCCAGATCCGAGCCCTGCACCAGGGCCACCACGCCCACGAGCAGATACCCCGCGTGCGCCACCCCGGATAGGCCCATCAGCCGCTTCACGTTGCGTTGCGGCAACGCTGTGAGGTTGCCGAAGAGGATGGTGATCGCCGTGATCGCAACCAGGAACGGAACCAGATTGCCCTCGGCGGTAAACAGCGGGGCCAGCGGTCCGGTGTCGGGGTGCATCAGGTTGATCAGCACGAAAAAGCCCGCCGCCTTCGAGCCCACCGCCAGGAACGCCGTTACCGGAGTCGGTGCGCCCTGATAAACGTCGGGCACCCAGATTTGGAAAGGAAAGGCGGCGATCTTGAATGCGATCCCCGCCAGCACGAGCAGCGCGCCCACGTTGACCAGCAGGCTATCAGGATGCGCCGCAATAAATGCCTGCAAGTTGCCGAATTGGATCGGATCGACCAGCACCTGGGGCAGACCCAATTGCGCGGAGACGGCGGTGAACTCCGGATCGGGCATGCCTGCGGCACCGTACAACAACACGATTCCAAACAGCAAAATGGCCGAACTGACGCCGCCGAGAATGAGGTACTTCAGCCCTGCTTCGAGCGAGGCCGGATTGGTTCGGCAGTAACTCACCAGCACGTAAAAGCCCACCGTGACCGTTTCCAGCGCAACGAAGAGCATGACGAAGTGCGCGCTTTGCGACAGCAGCATCATCGCCGCCGTCACCACCAGCAGCACGTTGTAAAACTCCACCCGCGGGAGGGTTTGCTTCTTGAAGTAGGTCTGCGCCAGCCAGGCCGCGAGGATCGCGCTGGCGATCAAGAACAACCGCATCACCTGACCCGTTTCCGAGAGCACGATCATCCCCGAAAAAAGCGGCCCGTCGGTCCACTGCGCAAAGCCGGCAAAGGTCACCGCCTGCGCCACAAACAGAATTTTCAGCGCGGCGATCGTGAGGATGGGAATCCACCTCTGCGCGCGCTGCCCGAGGATGACTTCCAGCAAAAGCAGCGAGAGCGCCAGCCCGGCCAGAACCAGTTCCGGCCACAGCGCCAGCCAGTGGTTGGTATCCGTGAAGATGGTGAGGTCTTCGAAGCTCATGGCTGCGGGCTCCTTTCGTTCGAGCCCAGGAGAGGTTGCGCCTGCGTCAGCTCAAGGGGGGCCGGGTCGTCCGGGTCAGGTTTGCCCACGACCGTTTCCGTGATCGCCTCGACTTGCTCCGCCGGGCCGAGCACAGCGGTCAGTTCTTCGTCGATCACCCGGCCCAATCCCGTCGGCCAGATGCCGAAAAAGAGCAGGGTTCCGAGAAGCAAAGTGGCGGGCGCACGTTCGGACAAGCCCAGGTCGGCCATCGGCTGGCCGTTGGGATCGGTCGTGCGAATGGGCTCGCCAAAGCAGATGCGCGCCACCGCGCGCAAGCCGTAGATGGCGGAGATGATGATGCCGGCCACCGCCGGATACACCGCCCAGGCGTGCGCTTCCCACAAGCTGAGGAACACGCTCAACTCGCCCCAGAAATTCGCCATGCCTGGCAGGCCGATGTTCGCCATCATCGCGGCGATGAAAAAGGCGGACAAAAGCGGGGTGCGCCGGGCCATGCCGCCCATCTCACCCAGGTCGTAGGTGCCCGTGCGCTGACACAGGGCCGTGGCCAGCAGAAATAGCAGCGCCACCGACAAACCGTGCGCGAACATCATCAACACCGCACCGCCCCAGCCAATCGCGCTGAAAGCCGCAATGCCGAGAAAGGCGTAGCCCATGTGCATCACCGAGCTGAAGCCCAACAGCTTCTTCAAATCGCGTTGGGCCATCGTGATCAGGCCGATGACAATCACGTTACCCAAGGCCAGCGCCAGAATCCAGGGCGTCCACCATTCCAGCCCCGCCGGCAACAGCGGCGCGGCAATTTGAATCAGGCCGTACAGCCCGAACTTCTTCAACACCCCCGCGTGCAGCATCGCGTTGGAAGCCGGGGCGGCGGCGTACCCGCGCGGTGCCCAGGAGTGAAACGGAAACAGCGAAACCAGAATCCCAAAGCCAAAGAGCAGCAGTCCGAAAATGGCGTTTTGATTATCGAGCACGCCGCCCGAGGCCACGTAGGCCTTCAGGTGAATCAAGTCGAAGGTCCCGGCGGCCGAAAACGCGTTGCTTTGGATGTACAAAGCAATCAACCCGATGAGCGACACCAGCGCACCCAAAGTCAGGTAGATCGTCATCTCCATCGCTGCGATGCGCCGCTCAGTACCACCCCAGATCCCGATCATGATGAAGGTCGGGATGAGCGCCAGCTCGTGGAAAAAGTAGAAAAAGAAAATGTCGATGGAGGCAAAGGTGCCCATCAGACCCCCGTGCATCACCAGCAGCAGGCCCAGGTAAAGACTCTTGCGCCGCGCCGGCGATTGCAGCGCGTACAGCCCCGCGGCCAAACCAACAATCCCCGCCAGCAGGTACATCGGCAGAGAGATCCCGTTGAGTCCCAGAAAGAGCCGGATGCCAATCGCGTCCAGGCCGGTGCTGGCCTCGGTTACAAATCGATAGCCGCCCGCGCCAATTGGGGCGTTCGGATACGCGATCGCCAGGACCAGCGCACAGACAAACGGCACCGCGAACCCGAGAAACGCGATGGTGCGCGCGGCGGTTTTACCGAAGCGATCCGCCACCAGCAGCATCGTCGACGCCACCAGGGGCGACAACACGGACAACGGAATCAGAAAGGGCAGGAACGTTTCCATGGATCGACCGCGCGCTACTTCAACCCGAAGGCCACCGCGCCAAAGAGCACCGTGCCCGCCACAAACCACCACAGATAGCCCTGGATGCTGCCCGTGTGCAGGCTGCGCCCGAGTATGCCGAACAAACCAGCGATTCCCGCCGAACCGCGCACCAGTAGTCCGTTGACCAGGAGAAGGTCCAGGAAGGCCAGCAGATCGGCGAACCGCTGCTGGATTTGGTTCACGTAAAAGGCGTACATCTCATCGAACCACAGGCGCCCCTTCAAAAAGGCGAAGAGCGGGGGCAACATCCTGGCCACGCGGTCTTCCTTGGCGCCCAGGCCATACAGCACCAGTGCCCCGCCCAGCCCGAGCACCACCGTGCCCTGCGTGACCAGCGTGATGAAGGTCTTCGTGCCGGCTTCTTTGACCGCTTCGTGCACGTGATGCAGGCTGGCGTCGATCGGCCCGAGCAAGCCCCAGGGCCACAGCCAGTACCAGCCCCCGCCGATAGCCAATACGGTCAGCACAACCAGCGGCGTGGCCATCGCCCATCCGCTCTCGCGCGCGTGAGCGGCAGCTTCGGACTTCGGCTCGCCAAAGAACGCGACGCAGACCAGCCGGCCCATATACAGCGACGTGAAAAACGCGGCCAGGCACAGCAGCCAAAACGCCACCAGATCGCCTTCCACGTGGGCCGCCTCGATAATGGCGTCCTTGCTGAAGTAACCCGCCATGAAGTACGTGCCGCAAAGCGCCAGCGTGCCGACCAGAAACGTCCCGCAGGTAATTGGCATGCGCTTGAGCAGCCCGCCCATTTTGAAAATGTCCTGCTCGTGGTGGCAGGCGTGAATGATCGAGCCCGCCCCCAAAAAGAGCAGCGCCTTGAAAAAGGCGTGGGTGATCATGTGGAACAGCGCCAGCTCCCAGTAACCCAGGCCCACCGCCGCAGCCATATACCCCAGTTGCGCCAGCGTCGAGTACGCCAGGATGCGCTTGATGTCGCTTTGCGCCAGGGCACAGAAGCCCGCGTAAACGGTCATTGCCACGCCCAGCCAGAGAATAACACCCTCGACCGGCGGCAGCAAAAACGCCGTGCGGCACAACAGGTAGATGCCCGCCGCCACCATCGTCGCAGCGTGAATCAACGCCGAGACCGGTGTGGGGCCGGCCATCGCATCCGGCAGCCACACGTGCAGGGGAAACTGTGCGCTCTTGCCGATGAACCCGCAAATCAGCAGCAGGGCCAAACCCAAGGGCACCGCCACCGGGTCCGCTGCAACCAGCGGTCCCAGCTCGCTGAGGTTGACCGTGCCGTAGTGCCAAAAGCACCAGATGATCCCGATCAGAAAACCGAAGTCCCCCACCCGATTGACGATGAACGCCTTCATCGACGCCCCGGCAGCCTCCGCCTTGTCAGCGTAGTGCCCGATCAGCATGTACGAGGCAAAACCCACCAGCTCCCACGCAATAAAGAGCATGAACAGGTTGTCGGCCAGCACGATGCCGGTCATGGCAAACATGAAGATGGACAACCCGCCAAAGTACCGCCCCTTGGCCGCATCCTCCTCCATGTAGCCCAGGCTGAAGAGGTGAATCAGGAAGGCCACGCAGGTCACCATCACCAGGGTCGACGCCGCAATCGTGTCGAAAAGGAAACCCATCCGCAGATCAAACTCGCCCAGCTTGAGCCAGCTCAGGCTCGCCTCGACCGGTTGACCGTCCCAGCCGCTGACCAGCAGGAGCGTCGTCACGGCCATCGCGCCGCAGGCCGCCACCGAGACCGCACCCGCCAGCCAGCCCACCCGGCGCAGCAGCAGCGCGATGATCGTCGCCGCCACCAGCGGCGTCAGCCAGATGCCGAGAAGCGCGTAGGTTGGGTTGAGGTCCATGGGTGAGAGAAAGTGGGTAGGTCAGGCGGGCACCTAGTTTCGGAGCGTGGCCAGGTCGTCGGCCAGCACGGATTGGCGGCGCCGGTACAGGGCCACGATAATGGCCAGCCCGACGGCCACCTCGGCCGCCGCCACCGTGATGATGAAAAACACAAAGATATTGCCGTCGAGCATGCCGTTGTAGCGCGAGAAGGCGATCAGCGCCAGGTTCACCGCGTTGAGCATCAGCTCCAGGCACATGTACATCACCAGGATGTTGCGCCGCACGGTCAGCCCGAACAACCCCACGAAAAACAGCAGCGAGGCGACGATCAGGTAGGCGTTGAGGCTGATGGGCATGTCTTCGGGTCAGGAAAGGCGGAGGAATCCGGCGGGCTAGCCGTCGAGCATCGGCGAGCGTTTCTTGGGCGGCGGCCCTTTCGGATCGTAGCGGCGCGAAATCACAATCACGCCGATCATGGCAATCAGCAGCAAAAAGCCTGTCACCTGAAATGGCAGCATGTACTTGGTGAAGAGTCCTGCGCCGTACCCGCGAATCGAGCGAGCGTAGCTCATGGCCTGGCGCGAACTCAAATCGCCCGCCGGCACCGCATCCATCCGAGCGCTCGAAGCCGCCGCTTCGGTACGCGTGACGTTGGCCGCATCCTCCTCGGGCGAAGAAACCACCTCCCCAGGCCCGCGCGCGGACTCCCAGGCCACCACTTCGGGCAGTTCGCCAATCTCCGGCCGCTCGGTGATGTGCCCGGTGGCATCCTGAATCAAATAGGCCGAGCCGCCCGCCAGCAGCAAAAAGGCGATGATGCTGGCGACAAAGCTGACCGCGCCCGGACGCGGGCGCTTCGAGGACTCCACCTCGATCAGCATGATGATGAAGAGAAACAGCACCATTACCGCACCGGCGTAGACCATGATTTGCAGGGCGGCCAAAAAGAACGCCTCCAGCAACACGAACAAGCCGGCCAGCCCCACGAACGAAACGATCATGAACATGGCGCTGTTCACCGGGTTGCGGCTGGCTACCACCAACAGGGCTGGCAGCAGGGTCAGGACCGCGAAAGCGATAAAAAGCGCGTCGGTGACGGAAAGCATGGAAACAGCGAACCTAGCCACATCCCTTCAGCCGGGGGAAGCCTAATTCGACCGGGCGGGCCGAATAAATTCCCGCGCGCCCACAGGGCCCGCAATCAATGGTGACCGCCCGCCGAAGCCGCGTCGGCAGCCTCGCGTTTTTTGTCCCACTTGTAGTGGCGATCCGGCAGCGTGCCGCCCAACTCCAGCAGCTTGTCCTTGTGGTAGACCAACTCCTCGCGCGAGAGCCCCGAAACCGAATAGGTGTCCTGCAAAAAGATCGCCTCCTCCGGACAAACCTCCTGGCAGAGCCCGCAGTAGATGCACCGCAACATGTTGATCTCGAAGTCCTGCGGCTCCTTTTCAACGTGCGCGGTCTCACGCTCGTCGTCGATTTGCCCGGGCGAGATCCGGATCGCCTTGGGTGGGCAGACAAACTCGCACAGCTGGCAGGAAACGCACTTCACTCGCCCATTGGGATCTTTCACCAGCGTGGGCACGCCACGATAGCCTTCCGGAATCTCCGGACGGTGGTCGGGATACTCGAGCGTGACCGCAGGCTTGAAGATGTTCTTCCAGGTCACCTTCAGACCGGTGGCAATCTGCGGCAGCCCGGTGCGCTCAAGCGCGCTGAGCGGTTTACGTTCAAGGACTTTGATGGCCATGGCGGATCGTCGAAGAAGAAGCTCAACAGCGGGCGCGAATCAGAACTGCGTGTCCATCACCGCGACCACGACAGCATAGAAGACGAGGTTGGCGATTGCCAGCGGCAGGAGCACTTTCCAGCCCAGCGCCATCACCTGATCGTAGCGGTAGCGCGGCAGCGTCCAGCGTATCCACATGAAGAAGAAGACCAGCCCCAGCGTCTTCACGATGAACCACGCGATGCTCAGAACCGAGCCCACCCAGTTCTCCGGCCACGGGTTGGCCACAAAGGGCAGGAAGTTCCAACCGCCGAAGAACAGCAGCGTGAAGACCGCCGAACCGATGAACATGTGCGCGTACTCCGAAACGAAGAACAGCCCGAACTTGAAGCTGCCGTACTCGGTGTGAAAACCGCCGACGAGTTCGGTCTCCGATTCGGGCATGTCAAAGGGCAGGCGATTGGTCTCGGCAAAGAGCGCCGTCAGGAAAATCAGCGCGGACACCGGCTGAAAAAACGCCAGCCACAACCCCTCCTGGTAGGCGACCACGTTGGCCAGGCTCAAGCTGTTGGGCGCCACCAGGCCCAGCTCACTGCTGACGCCCCCGGCCGGACTGGCCATCAGAAAGACCGGCAGGATCGACAGCCCCATCGCCAGCTCGTACGAAATCATCTGCGCCGACGAACGAATGCCGCCCAGGAACGGGTACTTGCTGTTGGCCGCCCAGCCCGCCAGCACGATGCCGTACACCCCCAGCGAGCTGACCGCGAAGATGAAGAGAATCCCCAAATCAAGATTGGCCAAGACCAGCGGAATCGCGCCGTCCTCGCCATACCACACTCCGAACGGCACCACCGTCATCGTGACCAGCGCGGGAATCAGCGCCACCAGCGGTGCCAGGTAGTAGTACACCTTGTTGACGTGCGCCGGAACCGGATCCTCCTTAAAAAGAAACTTCAGCCCATCGGCCGGTAGCTGAAAAATGCCCAGTCGCGTCAGAAAACGCCCGATGATCGGCAAACCGCCGATCAGCGGCACGTTCGCGCGGTTGGGCCCAACCCGGCCTTGAATCCAACTCGAGACCTTGCGCTCGGCCAGCACGGAATACCCCGAAAACGTCATCACGGCGATGACCACGGTCAGGGCGTAGGCGAACTTGAGTATCAGCTCCATGGCGGCGGGTCGGACGAAAAGGACTGGGACGGCCTCAGACGGAGACCGGAGCAGGCTCAGCCGCCGCTTCGCTTTCCGGCGCAAAGTGCAGGCTGGGCCCCTCGCAGAAGGGAAGGTCCTTCCACGGCGCAGGGTCAAGCAGCAAACCCGCCTCGCCGATATCCTTGTAGGCAATGCCCTGAAGCGCCTCCACGTTCTGCGCCATCTCCCGCCAGAACTGCGCGACGGAAACCGGCGGCTTCGGCGCGTCCTTGCGCAGCAGCGCCGCCAGACGGTCGAGCAGCACGCCGTCGGCAACCAACCCCGCCGGGCCCGGCACCGCCTGCTCAAATCGCTGCAACCGAAACTGCTGGTTCACAAAGCTGCCGCGCTTTTCAAACACAGTCAGGCTGGGCAACACCACGCGCGCCGCCTCGCTGGTGGCGTTGGCGTGCGTGCCGATGTAAATGATGTTGAGCTTCTTGAGCTTGTCTTTCGGGAAGCCTGCCTCGGTCAGGTCCTCGTTGATCACGACCACGGTCTGAACCTCGCCGGCTTCGGCCTGGTCGCGCAGCGTGGTCAACTCCGCCACCGGCAGTTCCCGGACCAGCCCGGTCACGAGCGCGCCTCGTACGTTCGGCGTGCGATCGGCGGAAATGAGCAGGCCGTCTCCCTCAGCCGTGTGACTGACCAGATGCACGCCGCCCGGCTCAACCTCGATGACACGTCGCAGCTGGTACTGCTCCTCCACACTCATCCGTCCGTTGGCCACGTAGGCCACGCCCGGCACGCTCAGCAGTTCGACTGCGCGCGCCAGCGCTTCCTCGGCATCGGACTTGCGCCCGTCGGCCTTGAACGCGCTCAGGCGGTCTTCGGCCTCAACCTGCTTGTAAAGCATCCGCCCGCTGTCGCTCATCCAGGTGTCGTTGACCGCGTCGTTGCGGCGCGGGGTGATGCGATAAATCTTACCCTCGCGGCTCCAGACTTCGGTGTTTGCACCCACCGAGCTTTCGGTGCAAATGCCCTTGGCCGCCTTCAGAAACCAGACCCGCATCTTGAAGCGAAAATCGGTGCTGGTCAGCGCCCCGACCGGGCAGATGTCGACCGTGTTGAGCGAGTAGTTGCTGTCGAGTTCGCGCCCCGGGTGGCAGGTCAAGGTCGAGTAGCTCCCACGCTCGATGAAGCCCAGAATCGGATCTTCGATGATCTCGTTGCAAAAGCGCACGCACCGCGAACACAGGATGCAGCGCTCGTCGTCGAGAGTGACCCGCGGGCCCAGCCGGGTACGCTTGGGCTTCACGTTCTTTTGCTCGACGAAGCGCGAGTACCCACGCCCGTAGTCGGTGGCGAATTCCTGCAGGCGACACTCGCCGGCCTGGTCGCAAATCGGGCAGTCCAGCGGGTGGTTGACCAGCAGAAACTCCATCACCCCTTCCTGGCAGTCCTGCACCAGCTTCGACTGCGTCTTCAGGTGCAAGTTGGGCGAGACCTTCGAGTTGCAGGCGATCGCCGGTTTGGGCATCCAGCCGATTTTCTGCTTACCGGTGGCCTCGTCGAGGATTGGCTCCTTCGTCGCGCGGTCGCTCATGGGCATGCCCATCTCCACCAGGCACATGCGGCAGTTGCCCGCCACGCTCAGCTTGGGGTGGTAGCAATAGTGCGGCACCTCGATGCCGATGGTCTCCAGCGCGTCGATACAGTTCATCCCGGCCGGAACGTCGTAGTCCTTGCCGTCGACGTTGATCGTCACCGTCTGCGGTTTTTCGTCAGCAATCATTGTCTTCTCGCTCTAGCCTGAAAGTGGACGCGCATGCATCACGAATGCGCTGGAGGCAGGTTGCAGTTGATTGGCTGGAACCGTGCAGACGTCCAGCGTGGTGCCATCCGCAGCACAGAATTCAACTTCATAAGCCGCACCGCTATCGTGAACAAAAACGACGGTGCCCACATCTCCAGACGCCAGCCGTGTTCCGGCAACAGGAGCGGTGAGCACAACCATCTGTTGCTCTTCAATCGGTGTCATTCAAATAGGATAGGCGGTTACCATTCGAAGTGTCGAACCAGGAAGCTTGATGATCCAGACGATTCGGAATCGGCGACGACCGTATGGCCCTTCCCAAAAAACCCTCCGTCACCACCTTTGGCCGTTCGCCTGAGCCAGACTTCATGCGCTGAATCTCTGATCGAGAACTGCAGCGACGAAATGCTTCTTTCAGCGTATCCAAATCCGATAGGCTAAACCCCATGCCAAGAAGTGCCACCGCTTTGCTCTTTCCGCGCGGATGATCAAGGTTCAACAGATAATCCGTGAGCTTTTGGTCAGGAATCTCACCACTGCTGAAATCAAAAGCATTCACAACAAGCTAGACCAATCGCCAGGGCCCGTGACCGTTGCCGTTGGCTTCTGCCGCGTGACCGTTACCATTTCCATTGCCGTTGCCGCTGGCCTTCGCCACAAACTCGTCGCGGAATTTTTTGACAAAGCTCTCCGTGGGCCACGCACAAGCTTCGCCGTGCGCGCATATCGTGCGTCCTGAGATCTGCTGGGAGATGTCGAACAGCAGGTCGGCGTCGGCTTCCCCTCGCGCGCCCCCGCGCGTCATACGCTCGGTTACTTTTTTCATCCACAGTGAGCCTTCGCGGCACGGTGTGCATTGACCGCAACTCTCGTGCGCGTAAAACGCGTTGATGTTGCCCAGCACCTCCACGATGTCGGCGGTGTCGTCCATCACGATCACGGCGCCTGACCCCGACATCGACCCGCAGGCCATCAGCGAATCAAAGTCCATCGGAATGTCCTCCAGCGCCCAGTCGAATTCAGTTCCACTCTTGAGCTTGCCCTGAAAACGTTCGCCCGCCTTGAGCACCTTGGCGGACGATCCGCCGGGAATCACCGCCTTCAATGAACGTCCCGGGTGCAGTCCGCCCGCGACCTCGTTGATCAATTGGCCCAGGGTCACCTCACCGCAGGCAAACTCGTAATAGCCGGGCTTCTGCACATGACCACTCACGCTCCAGATCCGCGTACCGGTGTTGCCCGGAGTGCCAATTTTGGCAAACGCCTCGCCGCCCATTTCAATCACGTGCTTCACGTGACAGAGCGTCTCCACGTTGTTCACGATGGTCGGACACATGTACAGACCCAGCACCGCCGGGAAGTACGGAGGCTTGATCCGCGGATAGGCGCGCTTGCCCTCGAGCGATTCAATCAAACCCGTCTCCTCCCCGCAAATGTAGGCGCCCGCGCCCCGATGCACGATGAGATCACACGAGTAGCCGGAGCCGCAAATGTTGTCCCCCACAAAACCCTTCGCGCGGGCTTCCTCGATAGCCCGCTCCAGGATGCGAGCGCCTTCGTACATTTCCCCGCGGATGTAGATGAAGGCCAGCGCCGTTTGCGTCGCGTACGCACTGATCATCATGCCTTCAATCAACTGGTGCGGGTCCTTGTGCATGATTTGCCGGTCCTTGAAGGTGCCCGGCTCGGATTCGTCAGCGTTGCAGATCAGGTAGATAGGCTTACCCGATTTGCGGTCGAGAAACTTCCATTTCATGCCAGCGGGGAAGCCCGCGCCGCCGCGCCCGCGTACGCCCGACTTTTCGACTTCGCTGCAAAGCTCTTCGGGCTTGCGCGTCACCGCCTGCTTCAGCGTTTCGTAACCACCATGCTCCTGATAGGAGTCAATGGAGTTCGTGTAGCCGGGCGTGTCGGCGTGCTTAAGGATGATGCGTCGTTCTTGGATGGCCATGTGTCAGTCCAATCAAAGTTATTGAGATGCGACCGCTTCAACCGGGGTCTCCGCTTTGAGCTTTTCCGCAAACTCGGCTGCCGTTTCCGGGGTCACTTTCGCGTGGTCGGTTTCGTCGACCTGCACCACGGGTGCGATGTGGCAGTTGGCCAGACATTCCGCGAACTCGATCTGGAAGGCACCATCGGCACTGCGCGCGGTTTCCGGGTCGATGCCCAGTTCCTTTTCGAGAATTTCGCGCGTTTTGTAACAACCCGCCAGCGCGCAGCTCAGGGTGCGGCAAACGCGGATCTGCCGCTTGGCCGGCGGCTCGCGCAAAAACATCGGGTAAAACGTCACCACTTCGTACACCTGAATAGGCTCAATCTCGAGCTTCTCGGCAATCCAGGCGTGCGATTCCTCCGGCACATACCCCATTTCCTCCTGCACGGCGTAAAGCACCATGAGCAGGGCACTACGCTTCTGGGGATAGCGCGGAATCAACTGATCAATGTAGGCGAGCGTCTTCTCCGAAAGGTCCATGAGCTAATTACGGAGCAGTACTTCCGCGCCCGCAACAGGTCAAGCCCACCGCCTGGCTTCATGCGCAAGCGCTCAGGACACCCGCGCGGGCGTCTCAGAATGCAACCGTACGGACTACCCGGCCCGAGAAACCGCTCGATGACCCTACTCCGCCAAAAATCGCTGACGCAGCAAGGCGCGTCCGTCCTCACGCGAAATTGCCTGCGCCTCGGCGGGCGGTTCGGCCGGAGCTTCTCGTCCGTACGCCGAGCGCGCATTCAGGCGCGAAGAAAAACCGCCGGACGACACGTGCGTGCCTTGGTTGCCCCCTCGGGCAGACTCAGCCGCAGCCCGGGAGCGTGCAATCGCCGACTCACCCGGGTTTTCGTAATAATAGCCAGGAAAACGATTGTAGGACCGCAAATACCCGCGCGGGACCACGTAAACGCGCTGCACGCCGCCGAAAGCGCCCCGGTGGCGAAAAAACGGGTGATGGCGAACACCGAACGAACTGCCAAAATAGCCGCGATGTAAGGCACTCCCGTAGAAGCCGCCTCCGTAGCCGTAGCTGAAACAGCCTGCCTGGGCCGTGGACGGCGTCGCCACTAGCAGAGTCAGCAGAAAGGCCGCGCCCAGCAGCCACGAAGTCGGTGCCATTCGTACGCGCATGATAGCTTAGAGTATCTGGCGTCGGGAAAATTTCCACCCCGAAGCCGATTTGACCGGCGCCTCGGAAACGCACCTTTGCTCTCTTTTCTAGCGAGCGCCTGCGCTCGAACGCGGGTACGAATTTCACCGAAACTTGCAGGCAGATGACCAGCCGCAACCCGGCCCTGGCTCGGGCGGACGCCCCCTCCCAAAAGGGACGCCCGCTTGCGAGCCAAGACCAACTCACTTCATCCTCATAAATGACGAGTCAGACCGCGCTTAATGGCGACGGAAGCCGCGGCTGCGGATAAAGCCCTTGCGAACGAATCCGCGGTGCCGCGGCGCAATGTAGCTGTGGCGCTTGCCAAAGACGGCACCCTTGTGCGGCTTCACTACAAAGCCCTTCTTCACGACGCCGTGCTTGGGTTTGGCGTAAACGTGCTTTTTCGCCACGGGTCCTTTGTATGCGTGGACCGGGGCCTTGAAGACCACGCCCTTGCGGTATCCCGAATGCACGTAGCCGCCGCGGAATCCGCTGTGACCATGGTAGCTTTTCGAAAAGGCGACTTGGCTGTAGCCGTGACCATGGCCCCGATAGCCGAAATTGGCCTGGGCGGCCTGAGCAGTGGCCAGGAACAGCCCGGCCACGACGAAGAGTTTTAGAAACGTGCCGGTCTTCAAGTTCCGGCGGAAGGAGTCAATCATTTGCATGAACGTGGGACGGTTCAAACGGGCGTTTTATTCCGACATCGCATGAACTTTACTTCTGCTTTTGGCCAGCAACAGCGCTGCGACTACTCATGCCGTTTCAGGAATCCGTATACGACGACGGGAGGGCACCGCATCGATGCCCTCCCGCGCGAGTTGCTCAGAACGCCTGCTGGTCAGTACCGGCGACGTTCGTAACGGTGCCCCTGCTTGTGCCCATACGTGGGCGTGCCCTTGCGCTTCGTTACCCCGATGGCGACGCGGGTCTCGCCGTTCTCGATGACGATGCCGCCACGCGAAACGCCTCTGCCCCGTGGCGGGACGGCGCACACCGGTGCCCGATAAACGTGGCGGTGGTAGGCGCGTGCCCGCGGACCGGGCCGGTACACCCAGCCCACCCCCGGACGAAACACGTAACGGCCGGGTCCGACATACGGTGGCACGTGGCGATGCCAGGCCCGCCCATACCCAACCTTCGCCGGATAGCCCCTGTGATGATGGTGATGCACAACCGTCACACGGTCGCGATCCCCCTTGTGCGGCGGCGGGGTGCCCCCGCCGGGATGCGCCTGCGCACTGACAGCCAATCCGATAAGCAGCCCTGAAACAGCCATGAGCTTCAGCCCTGCGAGATTCCCTAGTCGACCTTCCCTCCATGTGAGTTCGGTCATGCCTCCATCGACAAATCAAACGTTCGTTTTGTTCCGGAAATCCGTGAACCGCCCTGCATCCGCCGATCGCAGGGGGACTGCCAGCCTGGCTCCAGAATTGCCAGAAGCCGTTGCTCTTCACAGATTCAATCCATGTCTGAGAATGACACCCCGGATGCTGCCTGGGGCAGCGTTGAGACGGATTTCCATCCGATCCACACGGCGGCACGCAATCGCGATGCGGAGAGTGTCCGGCGTCTGCTGGCCGAGGGAACGCCCGTGGACCTTCTCAATGGACGGGCC
This sequence comes from Opitutales bacterium, assembly GCA_050331595.1. GTDB lineage: Bacteria > Verrucomicrobiota > Verrucomicrobiia > Opitutales > JBHJGM01 > JBHJGM01. The sequence goes on along the minus strand of JBHJGQ010000003.1, from coordinate 8,014 downwards.
TCAAACGGCGATGGCGGCAACTCCGCGTTGTGGTTCGCCGCGCAGGGGCCTTTGCCGGAGGGCCTCCCCGTGGCGCGCGCTTTGGTTGAGGCCGGAGCCGACATGAACCTCGTGTGCGAGCACGGCTGGACCCCGCTGCACATCGCCGCGGCCTGGGGACACCTCGAGGTTGTTCAATACCTGGTTGAGCGCGGGGCAGACCCGACACCGCCCGACATCAACGGGCAAACCCCTCAGCAACTGGCGCAGGCTCAAGGACGAGAGGAAGTGGCAGCTTGGCTGGGGTCCTTAGCGCAAAATTGACACCGCCTAGGCGGTCCTCGCTCGGGCGCGCGCAACGAGGTTGCTGAGGAGCTGGCGGGAGCTGGCGTGCTTGAGGGTTGGGGCGAGGTGGCCCAGCAGGTAGGTGATGACTTCGCCCTGGCCGTGGGTGTGGGTCCAGGCGATGGGCTCGGTAATCCCGTGCTCGTCGGAAACGCCCTCCAGGAATACCTGAAATGCCTCCGAATCCTCCACGGAAAAGTGATACAGCTCGTCGGTCACGGTAAATTCTTCGACGCCCGCGGCCAGCGGGTGGTCCGGGCGCGTCACCTTGACCTGGAAGGGGTGAATCGGCGGGTGCCCCATGAACCGACCGCCAAAAACCGTCTGCAAGCCGTCCTCGCTGTAGCCCGCCGCACCTGAGTGCCAGACAAAGAGCAGCCCGCCGCCCTCGACCCACCGCAGAATCTCCAGCTCCTGCTCGCGAAAGAGCCAGTTGCGCTGCTGCGGGGTATTGTGGGTGCCGGGCACCACGCTTTCCTTGCAGAGCACCAGCAGGTCGGTGTCTCGCAGGCTCTCCGCGTCAAACGAGTCTGGATGCGCCCGCAGCGTCAATGCGTCGACGGCGTCGCCCAGGGCATGCTTCAACGCGGGATGAAACGGAGCGGTGGCGTGCCAGTAATCGCCATACAGGAGCAGGGTGCGCAACATTCCCACGAGCCTTGCGCCGCTTCCTCGGCACGGCAAGGCCAAGCCGCCGCAAGGATTAGCGCGCTACGGATTACCGGTCGCACTCGCCCAGCACGAAGTCCAGCGAGCCCAGGATGACGGTGACGTCGGTCAGCATATGCCCGGGCACGATTTTCGAGAGGATGGACAGATTGCAGAAGCTGGGTGCGCGAATCTTCAGCCGGTACGGCACACCCCCACCCTTTGAAACGATGAAAAAGCCCAGCGCCCCCTTCGGATTCTCCGCCTCAAAATAGACCTCGCCGGGCGGCAACTGCGGCCCCTCGGTCACCAGCATGAAGTTTTGAATCAGCTCCTCCATCTTGGTGAGGATCTTGTCCTTGGGCGGGGCAAAAATCTTGCGCGCGTCCTCGGCGTAGTGCGGACCGTCAGGCATCTTCTCGATGACTTGGCGGATGATCCGGACGCTCTCGCGCATCTCTTCCATCCGCACCAGATACCGGTCGTAACTGTCGCCGGTGGTGCCCACGGGAATGTCGAACGTGTAGTTCTCGTAACCGCAGTAGGGCTTATCCTTGCGCAGGTCCATCGTCAGGCCACAGGCACGCGCGTTCGGCCCGGTGATGCCGTAGGCTACGGCGTCTTCCTGCGAGATAGCCCCGACACCCTCGGTGCGCTGGATAAAGATTTTGTTGCGCGAGAGGAGCTTGTCGATCTCGTCGATAACCGGCAGCATACCGTCGCAAAATTTATTCACCCGTCCCAGCCAGCCTTCAGGCAAGTCGCGCGCCAGCCCGCCGATGCGTGTGTAGCTCGTGGTGAAGCGCGCGCCAGTCAGCTCCTCCATCAGCGTGTAGATTTTCTCACGCTCGGTGAAGGTGTACATGAAGACGGTCAGCGCGCCGGTATCCATTCCGTACACGCCAATGCCGAGGAGGTGCGATTGCAGCCGGGCCAGTTCGCAGCACAGCACGCGGATGGCGTCCACGCGCGGCGGCATCTCCAAGCCCGCCAGCTTTTCCGCCGCCACCGAAAAGGTCACGTTGTTGTGAATCGGGCCAATGTAGTCGAGGCGGTCGGTGTACGGGATGAACTGGTTGTAGGTCATGTTCTCGGCGATCTTTTCATCGCCGCGGTGCAGGTGACCGATGACCGGGTCGCAGCTCTTCACCACGTCGCCGTCCAGCTCGATTTTCAGGCGCAGCACCCCGTGCGTGCTCGGGTGCGAGGGCCCCATGTTGATCGTCATGGCCTCGCCCTGCAGCTCGCCGGCAGCAAGCTCAGCGGAGCGGGCGGGCAGGTCCTGGATCGCAATTTCGCGGGTGGTCTGGCTCATGGTGCGGCTGGGCAAATCGATGATAAAAGCTTAGTTGGCGCGCTGGCCGGGCTGAGGCGCTTTTTCGGTCCAACTTTGGTCCCTGGCGCGCGGCTCGGCTTTGGAAAAACGGCCTTCGTCTGCCGGAGCCACAAACGGTCCGCCCATCATCGGCGCGGCCACAACGGCGGCGCCGGTTTCCGCCGCCACGTCGGCGGCGGGCAACTCCGTCTCGATGCCGGCCAGGGGAAAATCCTTGCGCAATGGAAAATACGGGTAGCTGTCCCACATCAGTATGCGTCGTAGATCCGGGTGACCTGTGAAACGGATGCCGAACATGTCGAAAGTCTCGCGCTCGTGCCAGTCTGCAGCCGGCCAAACGCCGCACAACGTCGGCATCTCCGGTTCGTCGAGGTTGTCGCCCGTGCAGTCGGCGTAGATGCGCAGGTAATCGTGTCGCAGTGTCGAATACAGGTGATAAAAACAGCCGAAACGCGGGTCGGCTTCTTCGCCCCAATCCACGCCCGACACGTCCATCAGAAAATCGAAATCCCACTCCGAACGAAGGCGCGACACCGTCGCGGCAAGATGCTCTGCCGGCAGGTCCAGCGCGGGACAATCACGGCTTTCACGCAGGCGCGCATCGGGGAAGGCGGTCAGCAAGTCTTCAAGCTTCAAATCAGGCATCGGGAGAAATTCGCTAAGGCTGTGGGGCGTCTCAAAAACCAGGGTCTGCCGCCCTCACTGGGTCCAGGCGGTTTCCTGACGCTCGATCGGTTTGAGCAGGGCCTTGGTGGAATGCTCACGGCCGATCTTGGCTTGCAGCTTCATCAAACCGTCGAGCAGGGCCTCGGGACGCGGCGGGCACCCGCTGATGTAAACGTCCACCGGAACCACGCGGTCGACGCCCTGGAGCACCGCGTACGAACGGTACATCCCTCCGGTCGACGCGCAGGCGCCCATGGCCACGACCCACTTGGGTTCGGCCATCTGGTCGTAAATGCGGCGCACGACTTCGGCCATCTTGTAGGTGACCGTTCCAGCCACAATCATGCAGTCACTCTGGCGCGGTGAAAAACGCATCACCTCCATGCCGAAGCGGCTGATGTCAAAGCGCGAGCCACCGCTGGCCATCAGCTCAATTGCGCAGCAGGCTAAGCCCATCGGCATCGGCCAAACCGAGTTGGACCGCACCCAGTTGATGACCGCGTCGAGCTTGGACACGACGACCTCGCCCTCAACCTTGCTGTTGTAGCCGACCTCGGCGGGCGGCTGCGGGGCGGGCGCGGGCGTGGAGTCAGGTGTGGCGGTTTGCGTCATGGCAAAGGCGGATGGAATTGGCGGTTGACGAAGAGGAACGCTGGTCACGCACCCGAATGGGCGCAAGCATCCTCTGTTCGGATAATCCTAGGCAGGACTCGGGCGCTGTCAGGTGCTGACGGACGATTTTCGAGCGATTGCGAACGCCATGAAAACGCGCTGCCCCCTGCCCTACCCGCGCAGGCCCAGCACACGCCCGCCCCAGATCGTGAGCCAGTACGCGGCGACCATGGCGACTGTTGCCAGGGTGAGGCTGAGCGGGAACCCCCAATCGCGGCGCAGCATCCATGGCAACAGAAAGAACGGAACCAGGCTTGGCAGCACCAGCCAGACCATTTCCACCGACAGGGACGCGATGTCGTTGGTGGCGGCTGCCGGCGCAGCGGCATCATCACCGCGCTTCAGCCGGGCATCGGCGTAGATCCAAATCATCGCAAGGTAGGTCGTGATCGGCAGCGAAACCAAAATCGCGCCGGCCAACTTGTTGACCTTCTGGATCTCCGACACGACCACGACGATCAACGCGGTCACGGCAAATTTGACGATGAGGTAAGCCATGCACGCAGGCAGTAATGGCTCGTGCACACCTCGGCAAGGTCGAGCGGCGCGCCTTGCTTCAACGGGTTTCCGGCCACGCCACGCACCGGCAAGGGTGTGCACAGGCCCTTTGCGCCGAACTCAGGGCGGCCTGCCTTTGCCATTGACCGAACCTGCCGAGAAAATAGGCTACAGCCTTTGCGGTATCGCCGCAGCAGGCCCACGGAGAGATGACAGAGTGGCCGATTGTGCAGCATTGGAAATGCTGTGTACCGGAAACGGTACCGAGGGTTCGAATCCCTCTCTCTCCGCCATTTTTGCCCGTATTGCGAACTCGCGATACGGGCTTATTCTTTCCCAGCATATCCTTGATAGACAAGGAGTTGGAGAAGAGGCGTAAATCCACGCGATACCACGAAGTTCGCATTTGGGTCACGAAAGCCTCGTCGTCGCATGGGTGCTTGTCCTTTTTTGGGTCAAACCGCGATACCCGAATTTCCTTCAAAATGAGGCTGAGAAGTTCGCTCTGCTCCTCGAATGTCAGCTCTCCGAATAGGGATGTGAAGTCGGTGAGCTTTTCGCAAATAATCGCCTCGTCGGTCACAAGGTTGCGGCGATAGTCGATTTCCATCTGGAGCTTCTGCCGCTCGACTTGAAGCTCGCTCTTGCGTTTACCAAGGGCGTTTGCTTCTTCCATGAAGTCGACGGAAAGTTCCTTCATCTCCGGTCGCTTAGCCATGTCGATGAGCCGTGCGACTTCGGCAGACGCTTCGGTCAATTCCTTGGCGACTGTTTTGAGCTTCGTCTCGAAAGGCTTCACCGCTTTGAGGTGATCCTTTCGAGCCGATTCCGCCGTCGAGCGAACGATCTCGGGATGCTTGCCAAGCTCTGAGAGAAGTTTGAGAACAAATTCCTCGAAGGCTCGGGCGGGAATGTTGCGAAGCGGGCAGGCGGTGTCCTTGCCGTGTTTGTTGATTTCACCACAGGTGTAGTAGAGGTATGGATTACCATCCTTGTCTTTCTTCCCTGCGGGCTTTGGAATGAGGTGCTTCCCGCAATGGTCGCACTTGAGAAGCCCCTTGAGTAGCATCTCGTGCCTGTTCGCCCTACGGGTGGCTGACTGCGGGGCTTTCTTTTCGACAAGACGCTTGTTTGCTTTGTCCCAAAGGTCTTTGGTGACAATGGCTTTGTGACGTGCGGGATATTCGGCGTCATTGTGAGCGATTACGCCCTTGTAAAGCGGGTTGTGGATCAATCGGGTAACGCTTTGGCCGACCCATCGCTTGCCGCCAATCTGCTAGATTTTCCCCTCCTTGGTCGTGGTCGTGCGCGATTTAGTCGTGATTCCGTCCTCGTTGAGTTGCTTGGCGATTTCAGCGGGTGTCCCATAGCGAGAAACCAGATTGAAAACGTTTTTCACGATGGGAGCTTCATGCGGGTGAGGGGTAAGCAATTTCTGGTCGCTTGCGTAGTCGTAGCCGAAAGGTGGATTACCACCGTTCCAGTAGCCGCGCTTGCTGCGCTCGGCGATTTTGTCGGAAACCCGTCTGCGGGTGAGCTGACGTTCCCATTGGGCAAGCGAAAGCAGTAAGTTGAGAAAAAGCTCTCCTGTAGGCGTGTCGGTGGAGAATGCCTCCGTAGCCGAAACGAACACCACTCCGTGAAGCTCGAAGAGTTTCCAAAGTTCGTAGAAATCGGCGATGGATCGGGTGAGGCGGTCAAGACGATAGACGATGACCGCCTGAATGTTTCCCGCCTCAATCTCGGCAAGGAGTTCCTGTAAGCCTGGTCTCTCGATGGAGCCTCCTGAATAGCCGCCATCCTCAAAAATTTGACCCAAGGTCCAGCCGTCGGGTTCCTTCATGGCGACGGCGTGTTTGCAGATGCTGGCTTGGGATTCCAAGGCGCTGAAGTCCTTGCCCTGCCATTGTTCGTCGGTCGAGCAACGGCAATAAATCGCTGCTCTGACAGCCTGTTTTCGTTCGATGTTCATAGTTCGCATTAAATCTCCGAAATAGAATCAGAAATCAGCGAACCTTCAAGAACGAAGTGCGATGGAATAACGCGTATTTCGGGTGCTTCCCGATTTTGAAAGCTGCCCGCTTTTCACCAAAGCATCGAGGCGGCGGAATGCGGTCGAGCGAGAGAACGAGAACCGTTCTCGGACTTCTTGAGGGGAGCATTCTCCTACTTGCGCGATAAATACGAGAATGGGGTCGGCGTCTTCGGCGAGGTCTTTCTGGTTTTGACACGCCTTTTCAATTTCTTCCCGTTGGCATTGGCGGGCGATAGCTCGTGCCAACAATTCACCAATACGCGCCATGCGGGCGCGTTCATCGGTAGCCGTTCTGTTGGAGGAAGAAACCATCGTCGTTCAAGAGAACGGAACGATGGCTGGAAATATCCGACTGAGTATAATCGCTTGCTCTCGCCTAAATGAGTGCGAAACCAGCATTCCCTGCTGCCTTCTTGTCGAAGGTGAGGGTTGTCGAGCATCCGAGATGACGATTGATGGCTGCGAGATACAAATCGGCAAATCCCCCTTTGCCGTCCTCAAACAGATGAAGTGCCTCCCAAGCCTCGTTGTGGTATTGAACCTCGAAAACCTTCACTTGAAGCAAGGCTTCGATGGCTGAGACAATTTCGGTATTCTCGTATTGGTAAGCACTGCCGAGAACCCAGACGGTTTCTGCCAGCACAATCGCGTTGATTGTAGCTGGCGACTCTTCCGAGCACTGCTCGGCAATCGCTTTCTCGACGCGCTTTACCTGCGCTTCATCGTCCTGAACGAGCAAGCGCACGATGACATTCGTGTCCAAACCAATCATGAGTCAGACGCTCCATGAAATCGCTCGGTTGCGGCATTCTCAATGGCTGCATCCATGTCCTCGATGGAGACGGCTTTCTTCGGCTTGGGCAGAATGCCCTTCAAATCTCTCACTGAGAGCGTTTTGGGAACAAGCGACACACGCCCGTCTGCCTCGACAAAATACTGGATTTTGTCGCCTGGCTTCACGTTGAGAAGCTTCTGAATGTCAACGGGGATGGTTGTTTGTCCCCGACTGGAAACGGTTGAAGTGGGCATTTTACTCTCTCTTTCCTTGTTTTTCTAATTCTACCAAAGAATTACAGAAAAATCAAGGAAAGAGCAATTTTCGCCGCCCGTTTACGAGAGGAGACCGCCGAATAAATCGGGCTGCTGGGCAAGCATGTCGTCGATAGCGAGCAACTGCGCGAAATCTCCAAACACATGATTGTATTTCAGGAAGACTGAAACGTGAACGTCATCACAGACGAAACGCTCCTCGTCAGGCTCCTCTCTGCGGTAGCGGTGCAACCTCAAAACCGCCCACCGATAGCCATCCAGATTTTCTTTGAGTTCTTTCAGTGCGATAGCACGTAGCTTTCGCAAGCCCTGCGAGCGTTGTGGCTCTGGCTGGGCGTCGAGCTTTTCAAGTTCCTCCTCTCGCCAGCCCATACAGCCTGAGGCTTTTGCTCTGTCTCTGATTTCTTTGGGTGTTAGAACCTTGCCACCTTGCAGATAATACCAAGGATGACTTGGCTTGTAGGTGTTAGGGCGTGATTGAGTGTTTGCTGTGTTTGACATTTTTATTCTCCTTTTGTCGTTGGTTTCACCCCGTCTCCGCGCCAACGGAAAAGGGGGCAGATATAGGGAGAGGCGCGAAGCCTCCCCCTTGTTTTTGTTCAATCAGTGTTTCCAGAAAACTAGTGTCTCGCCGTTGTGCTCGATGGTGAACACGTCATTGACCGCCATATCGCGGGCAAATGCCGAATAATCGAAGTAGTAACGCCCTTGCTTGAACCCCACTCTTTGGTCCGGGGGTTATGACTGTCTGTTGGCCGGTTGGTGTGTGATATGTTGGGTGGGGT
>JBHJGQ010000002.1:0-169375 GCA_050331595.1 Opitutales bacterium | reverse complement strand
GCACGTTGATGCCCGTCTTGCCGCCGACGGAGCTGTCGACCATCGCCAGCAGGGTGGTCGGGATTTGGTAAAAGTCGATGCCGCGCAGCCAGGTCGCCGCGGTGAATCCGGCCAGGTCGCCGACGACGCCGCCGCCAAAGGCAAACAGCGCGCCCTTGCGATCGATCCCGTTCTCGGCGAGAAAGTTGTAGATCGCAGTCAGCTCCTTCAAGGACTTCGATTTTTCGCCGGGATGAACGAAGCGGACCGCCCGGGGAGGCGTGTGGGTGAACTTGAAGTCGAGGGAGGCGAAGTGTTTGAAACTCTCTTTACTGAATACACCATCGGCCAGCATCGCGAGGCGTCGTCTGTCGCCTTCAAGACGCTCGAACGTGTCGCGCAAAAGCCCCTCCAACCCCCGCCCAAAATGAATGGGGTAGCTGCGGGCGGCCAGTTGAACGGTGAGGGGGTTCATGGTTCGGGAAAAAGTGCACAGTCGATAACGATCACAGACCGGGCAGCATGATCGATCTCAAACACGACGTTGAAGTTGTCTACAACAACGGAACGACCTTCTGGGAAAGACTGATCTTCGAGGCAGCCTGGTACCCTTGTGGTCGGGTTTTCGGCGAGCAGCCCGCACACTCGCAGCATGCGCTGTTGGATATCTTGCTCAAAGCTGGCAAAGGTCCTTAACGCGCTTTCGGTCATCACCTGATACCGAATCATTGGTCTTGAAGACCCACGCGCCGTCGAACCTCTTCTTCGCTGTAGAGGCGCCCCGCTATTACGTCTTCCTTGCTGCGCCGAATACGCTCTGGGTACTCCGGCGAGTTTCGAATGTTAACCAGCTGCAGCAACGTCTCCAATTCCTCAACTTGAGCATCAGGCAAGGTATCGATCTGTGCTTTGAGTTCTTCGCGGGTCATTGCTCAATCGTTAGCGAATTTCAATTCGCCCGTCAACGTCACCCCGGCACGGGTTCCTCGGTGCCGAAGAGGGCGTTGACGTAGTTGTCGACGCTGAAGGGCTGCAGATCCTCGGCGCGTTCGCCCAGGCCCACGAAATAGATGGGCAGGCCGAGTTCGCGATAGATGGCCACGAGCGCGCCGCCACGACTCGTGCCGTCGAGCTTAGTCACGATGAGGCCGGTCAGCCCGAAGCTTTCGTGAAAAACGCGGGCCTGTTCGATGGAGTTGCTGCCGAGGCTGCCGTCGATGACGAGCCAGGCGTGGTGCGGGGCGGCTTCGTCGTGTTTCTGGAGCACGCGGCGAATCTTGCGCAGTTCCTCCATGAGGTTGCTTTTGGTGTGCAGGCGCCCGGCGGTGTCGAGCAGGAGGACGTCCTTGTCGCGATTTTTGGCGGCGGCGTAGGCGTCGAAGGCGACGGCGGCTGCATCGGCTCCGGTGTGGCTGGCAACGAGTTCGACGTCGAGGCGGTCGGTCCACGTACGCAGCTGTTCGTTGGCGGCGGCACGGAAAGTGTCACAGGCGCCGACCAAAACTGATTTCCCATCCTCCAGGAAGAGGTGGCCGAGTTTGGCGGTGCTGGTGGTTTTGCCCGAGCCATTGACCCCGACCAGCGCGATGACCTCGGGCTTGTGCTGGCCGATGTCGAGGGGCTTTTCGGCCCCATTGAGCACGCGCCGCAGGATGGACGCGGCGATCTCCATGGCGTCCTTGCCGCGCAGCTCGCGCTCTTTTTTGAGCGAGGCCTGGATCTCGTCGATGATTTCGCTGACAGTCTCCACGCCAAAGTCGGCGCTGTAGAGGGCCTCCTCCAGTTCATCAATGCTGTCGGCGGAGAGGCGCTTGCCTTGAAACTCGCCCACCTGCTGGTAGGCCTTGTAGAAGGTCGGGTAGTGCTTCTTGAGCCCGTCCTTGAACTTGGAAAAGAAACTCTTCATCGCGGGCAGAAAGATTTCATCGCAGAGGCACAGAGATTAGACGGAGCGACATCGAAGGAGCCGCTTGATGGAGTCAATGTGTTCCGGGCTGGTGCATGTGATCAGGATACCCTCTGTGCGTGGTGCTCATGGATAGATCATGACTATGAGCAGTAGCTGCCGTTACTTCGTTTCCTGTGATGGAGGCGGCCATTTTTCAAAACCTCTACGCTCTCGGATTGATTCAACGTCTCTTTGGGGATCCCTTTGTCGTCAATTCGCCGGGGTGCGCAGGGGGCGATCGAGGGTGGACTTGAGCCGATCGAGAATGCCGTTGACGAAGCGCTTGGAGTCCGGCGTGGAAAACGTCTTGGCCAGGTCGATGGCTTCGTTGATGGAGACGATTGGCGGGATGTCCCGACGGTGTTTCAACTCGTAGATGGCCAGGCGCAGAATCGCCAGGTCGACGCGGGCGATACGCTCGAAGCGCCAGTTGCGGGCGTGGTCTTTGACGATGGCGTCGGCTTCGTCGCGGTGGCGAAAGGCTTCGTGCGCCAGCGCTTCGCCAAAGGCGTAGTAGTCGCGCGGGTGGTCGCGGTGCTCGAAGAATTCGCGTAACGAGCGCTGCAAGCCGGTGTGCTCGTCGGCGGGGGCATTCAACTCAGCCATGTAGAGAAATTGCATGGCCGCCTCGCGATTGGCGCGACGCTGGCTGGGCGGCGGACGCTCGGGCGTTTCCTCCGGATCGTTGACCGGGCCGGCTCTGGGGGCGGGGGTATCCACTAGTTGTTTTTGAAGGGCTGGTTGCCGCCGGGAAAGTCGTCGGCGTCCTCCGGGTTGGCACGGGTGCGCTCAAGGTCTTCGGCGTCGAGGCGCTCAAGGAATTCGCACAGGTCCACTTTCTCGCGGGCCATGACAAGACCGGCTCGAGCGAATTCGGCACCGCGGTCGATGTCGCCCAACACGCGGGCGCGGGCCTGGTCTTCGTTTTCGGTCACGATGATGCCGTTGATGGTCGGCACCTGGGTGGCCAGGGCAATCTGTTGAAGGGCGCTAGCGGTGCTCTGGGCGATGATCATGTGGTGCGGTGTGTCGCCAGCGATAACGACGCCCAACACGATGACACAGTCGTATTCCCCACTGGTCGCCAGCATATTGGCCGCGTAAGGCAACTCCGCCGAGCCGGGCACGCGGCGCAGGTCGATGTTGTCGGGGGCCACGCGGTGTTCGCGCAAGACGGCTTGCACACGCGCCAACAGCCCGTCGGTCAATTCGGGATTGTAGGCGGCGGTGACAACGCCGATGACCAAGTCGCTGCCGTTGAGTTCGCCGAAGTCTGGAGTTGCGCTGCTCATGTTGGGTGTAAGCGTGCAAACATGCCCGTTGCGTGCAGCGGCGGCAACCACGATGTTGCGCGGTTGCCCTGAGTGGTCTCAGTAGGCTGGGCCGCAGAGGTCGAAGACGCAATCGGGCCAGGGACCCGGGCCGGGGTAGATCATTCGGATGTCGTCCCAGAAGGGGTTGGTGTCGGGCATCGCCGGATTGCGGGAATTGACGAAGCGGCTGTCGATGCGGCGAGCTCCGAGTTTTTCATAGAAGCCCGGCACCCCGGTTTGAAACAGGCAGACCGGGTAGCGACCGGTGTCGACGTCGTGGAAAGCCGCTTTGACAATCGCCCGGCCAAAGCCCTGCCCGCGTTGGCTGGCGTGCGTGCAAACACCCGCCAGCGCCGTAATCGGCAGCGGGACGTCGCCAGCGCGGATCGTGCGTTCGAAAATGAAGCAGGTGGCCACCAGTTGATCCGCGTGCCAACCCAGCAGGCGCAGGTGCCGCCGGTCGTCGCCCGGCGCGGAGTCTTTCTGCAGCTCGACCCTACGCGGTCCCGGCACCGGCCACACGCTGGTGCTCAGCTCGGTGACGGCAGCTTCCTGCTCCGGAGTCAGGCTCTCGGGCGGGATTTTTTCGATGCGCAAGGGGGTTGGTGGGGTCATGGCTCGGACGAATCGGACAGAGGCACGTGGTCGACAATCTCCAGACCGTACCCATCCAGCGCCACTACGCGGCGGCGCGAACTCGAGAGCAGGCGAATCTGCTTGAGGCCCAGATCGGCCAGAATTTGCGCGCCGATGCCGTAGTCGCGGAAGTCCATCTTGGCCGGAGCCACGTCTGGGTTGGCCGCATTGGCGGCATCCTCCAGGCGCAGGCCCATGTTGGGCTGGCCGATGTACAGGATCACGCCATGCCCGGCCTCGGCAACGCGGCTCAACGCCAATTCAAGGCTGTTACCCGAGCCCATTGCCCGGGAGCGAAAGAGGTCGGCGAGGAGGTTTTCGCTGTGCACGCGTACAAGGGTGGGGCGCGTATCGAGTTGACCCAGCGTCAGGGCGATGTGCTGGCGTCCATCCACGCGGCTGCGAAACAGGTGCAGGTCGAAACACCCCCAGGAGCACTCGAAGGGGCGGGTGGTCAGGCGTTCGACGAGCTTGTCGCGGCGGTGGCGGTACTCGATCAAGCTGGCGATGGAGATGAGCTTGAGGCCGTGACGTAGCTTGAATTCGATGAGGTCGGGCAGCCGCGCCATGGAGCCGTCCTCCTTGAGGATTTCGCAAATGACGCCGCTGGGGTGCAACCCGGCGAGGCTGGCCAGGTCGACGGCGGCCTCGGTGTGACCGGCGCGTTCCAGCACCCCGCCCGGCTTAGCCCGCAGCGGGAAAATGTGGCCGGGTTGGACGAGTTGGTCGGGCGTGGCGTTGGGATCGGCCAGAATCTGCAGGGTGGTGGCGCGATCGTAGGCGGAGATGCCGGTGGTGATGCCCTCGGCAGCGTCGACGGAGATCGAAAAGTCGGTCTGCTGGGCCTCGCGGTTTTCCTGCACCATCTGGTGGATGCCCAGGCGGCGCAGCTGGTGGGCCACCGTGGGCGCGCAGATGAGGCCGCGGGCGTGGCGGATCATCATGTTGACCGCCTCCGGGGTGACTTTGGCGGCGGCCATGACGAGGTCGCCCTCGTTCTCGCGCGAGGCGTCGTCGGTCACGACAATCAGTTTGCCGGCGGCGATGTCGGCAATGGCGTCTTCGACCGGGTCGAAGGCCTGTTGACGTGCTTCGGCCTCAAATTCCAGCGGCGATTCCATGATCCAAGGGTAAAACGCCCGCGGCAGCGAAACAAGCTTCATGGACGGTTACGTTTGCCTGCGTCGACGTCCGCGCTAAAGTAGTCGAGCGTTTACACCGCGCCGTTTGCCTGCCTGACATGCCGACTTCCAACACCGCACCGGCGCCCGTGCCGAGTTCGTCCAGGGACGAAGCGGACAACACCTTGACCCAGGCGCAGTGGGCGGCGCTGGCAAAGCGTTTGGGGCCGGAGCACCTCCAGGCGCGGCGGCTCCGCCAGGAGCGTCACCGGGACAACCGCGAGCATCAGGGCGGCAGCGCCATCGCCCACCTGCACCGCTTCATCAACATCCACGGGTTGGCCTGCGTGGTGTTCTGGATGCTTGGGCTGTATGCACGGGGGCGGCGCAATTTTCTGTCGGTGCAGCTGGAGCGTAACGAGGTCCGCCTGCCGCACCTGCCGGCGGCTTTCGAGGGCTTTCGTGTGTTGCACCTGACCGACCTGCACGCCGACAACGACCCCGAACTGGCCGACGTGCTCGCGCCCTTGCTGGTGCGCCTGGAGTATGATGTGTGCGTCATCACTGGCGACTATCGCAATTGCACCCGTCGCAGTTCGGTCGAAGCGATGCGGCAGATGCGCCGGATCGCCGCGCACCTCAAGCCGCCGATTTTCGGCACGCTGGGCAATCACGACTTCATCGAAAAAACCATTGATCTGGAGGCCATGGGCATCCGCATGCTGCTCAACGAGGCGACGAGCTTTGAGCGCGGCGGCGAGCGGCTGTACCTGGCGGGGATCGACGACGCGGCCTTTTACGGCACCTGGGACCTGAAGCGGGCGCGCCGCGAGATTCCCTCGCAGGCCTGTGCGTTGTTGCTGTCGCACTCACCCGATACGTACGCCGAGGCCGAGGCGGCGGGCTTCGCGTGGATGCTCAGCGGACACACCCACGGCGGACAGATATGCCTGCCTGGCGGTCGACCGGTTTTCACGCATTCCAAAGCGCCGCGCCAGCTGGCCAAGGGACCGTGGCAATGGAAGGGCCTGCAGGGGTACACCTCGCGCGGGACCGGCGGCTGCGGGGCGCCGTTGCGCTATCAGTGCCCGCCCGAGATCACACTGCACACGCTGCATCGCGGCGACCCGAAAGTTTCTTGAGCGCTTGCGCGTGGACCGCGCGGGCTTTAGCACCTGCCCTTTGGTCGATAGCCGTGTCCCTGGATGAGTTTTCGTCTGCAATTTAAGAAGTACCGCCGTCCGTTTCGGGCACCGTTGAATCTGCCCTCGGGCGAATGGCGCGAACGCGAGGGCATTCTGGTGCGCCTGCAGGCCGAGTCGCCCCTGCCCGACGGCGGACCCGGCGTGGGCTTTGGCGAGGTGGCGCCGCTGCCTTCCTTTGGCACCGAGAGCCTGCACGTGGCCGAGGTTTTTCTGAAGAACTACCGCGGCTCGATTGGCCTGTCGGAGATCACTGGCGTGCCCGACCGGCTGGCCTGCACGCGCTTTGCCCTGGAGTGCGCGTTGGAGATGGCCCGCGGACGCGACCGGGCTCGCGATACTTTTGAGGGCGGTCAGGCGCTGCCGGTAGCGGGTCTGTTGCCGCCGGGTGAAGGCGCGCTGACGCGCATGGACGCGCTGCGCGAACGCGGCTTCACCTCCTTCAAATGGAAAGTGGGCACCGGCCCGACCGACCGCGAAATCGAGCTCTGCCGCGCCCTGGCCGGGAAACTGCCCGCCGGGGGTCGCCTGCGCATCGACGCCAACGCCAGCTTTTCCACCAGCGAGGCAATGCGTTGGCTGCGGGTGCTGGATGAGTTGCCGGTCGACTACCTAGAGCAGCCGCTGCCGGTGGGCCAGGAGGCGGCGATGAAGGACCTGGCGCGGTACTTCGTGACGCCGATCGCGTTGGATGAGTCGGCCACGCGCTTCACCCAGATTCGCCAGCTGACCACGGGGGGCTGGACCGGCCCGCTGATCATCAAGCCGTCGCTGCTGGGCCCGATCACGCTCTTTCGCGCCTGGCGGGCCACGCGGATTTGTCGCATTGTGTACTCCTCGGCCTTCGAGACGTCCGTGGGCTTTGAGGCGATTTTGCGCCTGGCCGCCAGCGATACCCGGGAACGCGAACCGGCCGGCTTTGGCACGCTGGAGTACTTCCCGCCCGACGACGGCTTTGCCCTGCACGAGTCAGGACCGCTCTTGCAGGCCGCGGGCTTCGGACCCGACCATTTCGAGGAGTTGTGGGACCGCCTGTAGATCTGCTGGAGGAAGCGCTGGAACGTCCGTGGCTGCTCGGGCGCGAAGGTCCCGTGAACCTGCGAGGCGCGTTTGAGTCGGCGCGCAAACAGATACGCGAGGCCTGCGCGGAGGGCATCGGCGAGGGGGTGCTGTTGTGTTTTCAGGACCCGGAGAAATTTGTCGCCGCTTGGCTCGCCGCTCTGGCCGAGGGCCGGCCGGTTTTTTTCGCCGACCCGGATTGGGGTGCCGTGCAGTGGGCGCAGCTTGAGGAGGTTCTGGCCCCTGGCTGCGTGCTCAGCGACCGACCCAAGCCGCTCATCGAACTGGCGCGGGAGGATTGCATTGGCTTCGAGCACTGCATGGGGATTCCGACCGGGGGAACGGGCGGTCGGGTGAAGTTTGCGCTGCACCGCTGGGCAACCTTGGCGGCCTCGGTGAAGGCCACGGCGGCGTTCTTTCAACTGGATGCGATCGCCGCACCGGCGATGCTGCCGCTGCATCACGTCAGTGGGCTGATGCCGCTGGTACGCGCTCTGGAGACCGGCGGGGTCGTTCGCCTGCCGGCAGCTGAAGAAACACTTGCCGAAGGTGTCGAGCGCTTTGCGGCGGAGGTTCCCGGTGGCTGCCTTTCGCTGGTGCCCACGCAGTTGCAGCGCCTGCTGACTGGCAGTCCGGCCCCGGCTCTGCTGGAGGCCCTGCGGCGGTATGCCTGCATCTTCCTGGGTGGCGGGCCTGCCTCGCCGGAGTTGCTGGAGATGGCGCGCCGAGTCCGCCTGCCGATCTCTCCGGTCTACGGGATGACCGAAACCGCCTCAATGGTCGCCGCGCAACGACCAGCGGACTTCCTCGCCGGCGCCCCACTGGCGCTGGAGCCGTTGCCGCACGCCTCGTTTGAGACGGAAAAGGGCCGGCTGGTGGTTCGAGCAGATTCGCTTTTTTTGGGCTACTACGCGGAACTGCCGCGCCCGCGCGAGCGCTTTGTGTCCGGGGACGCGGGCAGCTTGACTGCCGACGGTCGTCTGCGCCTTGAGGGTCGGGCCGACCGGATTTTGATCAGCGGCGGCGAGAAAGTGGATGCGCGCCGGGTAGAGGCAGCGCTGGTGGCGTCGGGTTTTGCGATCGAAGCGCTTGTTTTTGGTCGTCCTGACCCGGAATGGGGCACGGTTGTCTGCGCGTTGCTGGTGGCGGCTGCGGACAGGGAAACGCTACCTTTAGCCGAGGCGCGCGCGCGGTTGAAGTCGCACGTGGAGCCGGCGGCAGTCCCTCGGCAAATTCGATGGGTCCAGGCCATTCCGCGCAACGCCGCGAACAAGCCCGACTGGCCGGCCATCGAAGCGCTCTTCGCCGCTGGGAGCGACGCGCCCTGACCCTGGCGGGTCTTGCCAGAGATGCGCCAACCCGGCAGCGTGAGCGGCATGGCTGCCTCCATCGTGACCCGCACCGGCGACGCCGGCACCACTGCCCTGCTCTTTGGCGAACGCGTCTCCAAGGGGCACCCGCGCGTGCAGATTTATGGGGCGCTTGACGAAGCGGGCGCTCTCTTGACGGCGGCCCGGGCGCAGCTGGCGGCACCGTTTGCTCAATCCCTCCGCGAGCGGCAGCGGCTGCTGGTCACGCTGTCGAGCGAGCTGGCCTGCCTGCCCGCGCATTGGCCCAAGTTGGAGGAACGCGGCGGGTTGGTGACCGCGGAGCAGCTGGACGACCTCGACCGTGCCTGCGCCGCATTGGAGGGGCTTGGCCTGCGTTTTGTGGCATGGATTGTCGACCTGGATCCGGGTCCGGCGCTGGTGGAGGTGGCGCGTACGGTCGTCCGCCGGGCGGAGTCGATGCTGTGGGCGCACCTCAATGGTGAGGTCCGGCCCGAGTGCGCGGCTTGCCTCAATCGCTTCTCCGACTTTCTCTGGCTGACCGCCCGGGCCGCCCAGCCTGAGGGTTAGCACATCGTCTCCGTCGCTGAACCACTCTCCAAGTGACATCGCCTTGCACCGCACCGTCCACGCTACCGAACGACTCTACATGAAAACCGAAGCTGTTTTCTCCCCTCGAACGCCCACCCGCCCGCGGGCTCGGCGTTGCTGGATCGCCGGCCTCTTGGCGTTACCCTTGTTTGTCTCGATGTCCTGCCAAAACAGCGACCTGGGCAGCACGGTCGCCAACTTGCTGCGAACGAGTGATGGGCTGAGCACGGCAGAGGTCAGTTCCGGCTTGAAACAGGCGCTGAATCAGGGCGTGAGCGCAGGCGTTGCGGAGTTGTCGCAGGAAAACGGATTCTTCGAGAGCGCATTCCGTATCGGGACGCCACCCGAAGCCGAACCGGTCTTCCGCCGGTTGCGGGCGATGCCGGGCTTCCGAGACCTGGAGAACGAAGTCCTGCGGCGGATCAACCAAGGGGCCGAAGACGCAGTGGTCAAAGCCGGGCCGATTTTCGCCGCCGCGATCAACGATTTGGAATTCACCGACGCCCTCGAAATCCTGCGCGGCGAAGACAATGCCGCCACGCAGTACCTACGCCAGGCAACCTATCAAAGCCTTTTCGAGGCCTTCCAGCCCGACATCCGGGACTCGCTGGATCGATTTGCCGCTCAAGAACTGTGGGAGCAGGCCATCACGCGCTACAATCGCCTGCCGCTGGTCACACCCATCGAGAGCGAACTGGACCGCTACGTAACCGAACAGGCCCTGGATGGCTTATTTCGGATGATCGCGGCGAAGGAACTCGAGATCCGCCAAGATGTGTCGGCCCGCACTACGGATTTGCTCCGCCTGGTTTTTGCGCGGCAGGATGGCTAGAGCCACTGCGGGAAGAGAAACTTCGTCGCCACCAGGGCAAACACCGCGCAGGAGAGCAGCACGCCTGCCTTGATGAAGACGATCAGCCCGATTGGGATTTCCACGCCCTGTAGTCCCCCGACTTTTTGAACGCCCGCGCGCATTTTTTGCATGGGCCAACAGACGACCGCCAACGCAAAGAGCACCGGCAGTGCAATCACCGCAAACTTGATGATGAAGATGAGCTGAGCAGGCATGGCGGGAAAAAATCGTCGAGGTGTGCTGACCTGAAAACCCTGAGACAGCGCCGGTGTCAACAGGTTCGTCGGCAGGTGTGGGGTCGGGCAGCCGCTTTCGCCCGGTGCCGGATAAAGCCCGGGGCGCGCCGGTCGATGGCGCAAGGGTGATTCTTTCTTCCAGGAGCGTCGATTGTCCGCCACCGGCTGAAGCCCTGGCGCCGGAGCAGTTGCCGCTTTGCGCAGGCACCGCCCCTGAGCATTCGTGGCGCGTGCTTGTGCCCTTGGCGCTGGCGACGCTGGCCTGGGTGCCCCTCATCGTCCTGGGGCTGTGGCCCAACGCGAGCACCCGCCTGTATCAATGGCCGGAAACCGCGCTGTTGCAGATCTGCCAGCTGGGCCTGTTGGCGGTGGGATTGGCGGCGTTTTCCCTCCGCCGTGCGCGCGTGAGAGGATCGGCTCCCTGGCTCTTCCAACTGGCGGCGTTCGGCTGGATCCTGGGCTACGGGCAAAGTCTGTTCACGACGGCGTTTCCGACGCGTGCCGCGCTCGGGATGCTGGGTCCGCTTTCGCTGGTGTGCACCGCGTACATCGTCCATGCGGCGCTCTCCAGCGTGTCTCCCGAGCAGGGGCAGCGTGTGCGACGTTGGCTGCTGCGTGGGCTGGCTTTGACCGGAGGGATCACGTCGGTGGCGTCGCTTGGGCTGTGGCTGGGGGATGTGTCCTCCGGGCAGGCCCTGGGCCGGAACGCGCACCCCTTTGGGCACGCCAGCCAAAGCGGTGGGTTCGGTCTGCTCACGCTCGTTTGCGGGCTTTGCCTGCTGGCGGCGCGTTGGCGCGAGCACCGCTGGCAGTTGCCCCGTCACCCCGACGGCGTGCTGGGCCTGGCCGCGTGTTTGGGGGGTGCATTCCTGATCTTCAGCAGCCAAAGCCGTGGGGCGCTCTTGGGGTTGGGGTTGATGGGGTTGATCCTGCTGTGGCGCTACCGGCCTGTGCGCTGGCGACACCGCCTGGGTGTTCTGGCTTCGGGGCTGGTGTTGGTGGCGGTGGCTCTGGCCGTGTCGCCGCGTTTGCAGCAGATGGCGCTCGGTGCGCTCGAGGGCGAACTCATCGGCTCCGACACGGCCCGACTCAGTTATGCTCAAACGGCTTGGAGCGCCCTCGTTGAGGCTCCACTGACCGGCTACGGTGCCTTCACCACCGATTTGAGCTATCCGCTGTTCTGGGGAGGTGAAGGACGCCTGGGCCACGCGTATCAATTGCACAGCTTGCCGATGCAGGTGCTCTGGGACGGCGGCGGGTTGGCGGGCCTGGGCTTAGCCTTTGCGGCAATTGGATTGGTGGGGGCGTCGTTTCGTCGAAGGACGGGGCTGGTGCGTTTCGATCCCTCGGTCGGTCTCGCGGCCGCCGGCATGGTTGGCTGGCTGGTCTATTCGCTGGGCGATGCTTCGTTGGAGATCCCCGTGATGGCGTTGCTCGTGGGCAGCTTGCTGGCGATGGCCGTACCCGCCTCGGAAAAATCTCGAGGATGGGAGAATGACCGAGGCAGCGGGATCGCCTTCGGGCGCTTGCTGCGTTGGGGCGGTGGGCTGCTCTTGGCCTCGGGCTGGTTTGTCCTCGTGCAGCACAGTTTACAGACCGCGCAGGCCCGCAGCGCGTTTGCGTGCGCCGTGGATGCTTTTGAGGCTGACGAGACCGACGTTTTTGTCAGGCAGGCGGAGAATGCCGCCCGGGCCGAACCAACTGAGCCGCTCTACCCCGGTCTGCTGGGGACTTGGCTGGCGCAGCAGGCACGCGAAACGACCGACCCGGGCGAAGCGCAGCGCTTACGAATGCAGGCGCGGGAGGCTCTGGAAGATTCGCTGCGCATCTGGCCAACGCAGGAGTTGCCGCACAGTCAATTGGGCTGGCTGTTGATGGAAACCGATCCTCGCGCGGCGGTGCGTCACCTGCAGCAGGCCTGCCGGCTCAACCCGACTTCGCCGGTGCTCTGGGTGGGCCTGAGCCGGGCCTGGTTGGGAGCGGGGCGGGCGGACCTTGCCCGTGATGCGCTGCTGCTGCAACTGTTGGCCCAGCCAGCCTTCATGACCGCCGACGTCTGGCATCACGGAGACGATGCCGCGGGGCTCCGGCGAACGGTGGGCGAGGCATTTCTCGAGACGAACAAACGTCTGATGCGTACGCAGGGGGCTGTGCCGCCCGCGAAAGTCGAGGCGATTCACACGGCGCTGCGGGCATGCTGGGGCCTGAGGATCGACCTGGAGGCGGCGTCGGCGGATGCACTGCTGCGCGGCCATTTCGAGCATTTTCTGCGCACGGATGCGCCGACGGGGTCGGAGGCCAAGGCGTTGGGCCTGCACGTGCGGCGTGCCCTTCGTCGCGAGCCAACCGCGGCGGAACTGCGCTCGATTCCGTGGCCGGCTTACCCGCCCCTGCCGACGGAAACCGCAGCCGCGCTGGCAACGCTGCGACAGATGGCCGACCGCGCCGGGACGCACGTCAGCACAGTCAACCGCCGGACCGCTTACCCGCTGCTGGCGCGTAATTTGGATATCCCCGCTCCGGCGGACCCGCCAGTGGTCACCCGCAAGCTGGCCCGCGCGCTGTTGTTCGAGCCGCTGTTGCCCACCGGGGCGCTCCTTTCGGGGCAGGCGCTACGCCAGGAAGCCGAACAACGGGGCCTTTTTCAGGCACCCGCTGCCTGGGGGGAGCGTGATTCGACGGAACAGAATTCGCGCTGAGTTACGGGACAACGTTGGCGGCCGCTTCGATTGCCATCGAAAGCAGCACGGGGCCGATCGAGATCAGCACCACGGTCAACAGGGAAGCAGGTTTGCGTGTGCGGCGTCTTGGGGTGGCCATGATGCGTCCTGGTTTCTCCGCATCGCGTTTCGGGGTCAACGCGCATTTTTTCTAAGGGCGGTGACACTATCTGTGATTGCCGAGCGGATGGCGGCCTGAGATTCGGTGCCTACCGACAGGCGTATCAGGTCCGGGTTCAGGCCTTGGGAGAGGAGTTCGCGGCGGCCTGCCTCTGTGCGGACCTGATCGTAGTGCGCGAGAAACATGAAGGGGCAGCTGAGGGAAAACCTCAGGCCAAAACTAGGACCTTTGATAAGGCGCAGCGCGTCGAAAAACGGCTCCATCGGGCCGTTGACTTCGACGGTGATCAGCGCACCCGGTCCCCAGTCCGGATCCAGCGCATGGAGGTGCCGTGCCGTGGCGTCGTCGCCCGCCCAATGGACCGCCGAGATCTCGGGCAGCGACTCCAGCCACTGGGCGAGCGCGCGGGTGTTGGCGTTGATGGCCTGGGTGACCTCCGGCATGGCTTGGGCTTCGTGGGCCAGGCGTTGGAGGTCCGCCGCAAACAGCTCAACCTGGCCGGGACCAAAGGCCGTTCGCACCGCGTCGTAGAGCGGCGAGGATGCGTTGAAGGCCACCATCCCGGCCATCACGTCGCCTTCGTTGGCCCAGTATTTGGTGAGACTGGAGGTGATGGCGTCGGCGTAGGGCAACAGGCGCAGGTTAGCCAGGCCGACGGTTGACGGATCCAAAACGAGGAACGCGCCGTGCGTCCTGGCCAGTTCCGCAAGCCGTCGACAGTCGCCGCACTGCAGCAGGGGGTTGGTCGGTGCCTCGGCAATGACTCCGGCGATACGGTCGCCCTGGTCTGCGAAGGCGCGCTCCAAGGCTTCGAGATTCTGCACGTTTAAGCGGCGGACGAGGCTTTCGCCACCGGCCGGATTGAAGTGCCGCAACACCTGCGTGGTGTCGACGTAGGCCCAGCCCCATTGCAGCCAAAGGTCGCGCCCACGCGGGGATTGGACGGCGTTGACCGCGTTGAAGAGTGCGTAGAAGGCGTTCATGCCGCTCGCACACAGGGCGAGGTCATCCGGGCTGGCACTGGTCGTTTGGGCGAGACATGCCGTCAACGTGGCGCGCGCCTCATTCGCGGAAGGAACGCGGGTCTCCTCGAACGCAGTCCCCAATACGCCCTGAGCATGGAGGAAGGCTTCAGCAGCTCGCGATGACAGACCCGTGCCGGTGTGCTGGAGAAAGCGCGCGGCCTGCTGCGTCCGTTCGGCACTGGCCGAGGGCAGTAACGCACCTTGAAAGCCCGGCAACTCCAGCGCTGCCACGTCGGTTTCCGGCAAACCAAGAAACGCCGCCAGGGCGGAGGTCATCGCCACGCTGCCCAGGGGCACAATGCGCTCGGGATCCACGTTTGCTTGTCGGGCGGCGACTGCGGTGGCCTGTCGCACAAGCGGGTGCCGGATGAAGCGCGGATAGCCGGCCTGCAGCGCCGAAAGCACCGCGGGGTCTTTTTCCTCGTAACCGATGACGTCGCGCAACGTCGGCAGGCTGGAGCAGACCGCGTGCGGCGTTTGGGGCACCGGCACCCCGACCGGATGGCGCGTCAGAAAAGACATCCCTCGAAAGCCACCAACCTGCGTCCGCCAACGCTGAAGGCAAGCTGCGACCTCGAGCGACCGTGGGCTGATTTCAGCTGCTTAGAGGCTTTCCCAGGCTACCCCGGGCGCGGTCTCCAGCGGCACCACTGGCCAGTTGCTTTTGCGGAAAACCGGGCTTTGCGGGTGCGGCATGAAGTCCAGTCGTTGCGGTGCGTTGAGCAGCGGGTCGGTCTCGATAGAGGTGGCGTCGGCCTGCGCCAACTCGCGCCAAGTCGCCAGGTCCACCAGGCGGTCGCGTACGCGAAACCGTGCGGCCTCCGCCGCGCCCGAGAAATAGACGTTGCGCTGGCCAGTCAGAGCGTCGGCCGCGCTTTCCCCTTCAGGGTCAGGGCCGGTCCATTCAAGCAAGGCCAGTTGTGGCGCGCCGTTTTGGCTGGCGAAAATGTTGTCGCGCAAGTCGAACGTGCTGCGGGTGTCCGCCTCCCCAGACTTCCCCCCGCCAAACAGATTGACCTGCGCGAACCGCTCGCTGACCGGGGTGTTCTCGGCGACGCGTTCGGGCCCGTTGTCATAAAAGGTGCAGCGCTGTACAGAAACGCTGCCGCGCAGGTTCACCGAGGCCGCGTTGAGCGCAAAAACGTTGTCGCTGAGGCTCGCGTCCTCGCTGAAGACGTACAGTGCGTGCCCGCCGTTGTTGACCACGGTCAATTCGTCCAGCGTGGCTTGGGTTGCCGCGACGTTGAGGGCGTCGCACTTGTTGTCGAGAAAGCGGGTGCGTTCGATGGTCAGTTCGTCGACCTGTTCAAACGAGGCGCCGATCGCACCCACCGGGGTGATGCCGGCCTCGAAGCCGCGCCAGTTGTTCAGCCGCACCACGCTGCGCTCCAGGGTTACCCGGCGCGAGTTGGTGATAAGCAGCCCGCCCAGCCCGTTACGCTGCGCCGTGATTTTCTTTATCGAGACATCCTCCGCTCCTTCGATGCGTAAGCCGTAGGTGTTGTTGTGCTCGAAGGTGATGCCTTCGATGCGGACGGTCGGCACGTCTCGGATGTCCACCGCCGCGGGCCGGTCCCCCAGCACGCCGTTGGCGTGACGGAATTCAAAAGGACCGGTCAAGCCGAAGCGGCTCACTCCCTTCACCGAAAGCAGGCAGGCGCGCTCGGGGTTGCTGATGCGCACCGCCCCCGGACGCAGCCGGTAGTTGTGGGGCGGCAGGAGCGCCAGCTGGCCGGTATCCGGGAAAAGCGTGAAGGTGCCTTTGCCGATTTTCGCCGCAGGCTCCACTTGCGGGATGCGCACGGCACGTGGGCGTTTTTCATCGGCGAGGAAGACCATCTCGCGCTGCCGGATCAGCCAGGGTACCGGTTCGCCGTCGCGGGCGTAGTTGGCCTCGATGTCCTCGGGAAAGGTGACCGGCGCCATTGAATGCGGCCACGGCGTCAGGTAGTAATCGGTGGCCGGCTCCCAGACGTCGATGATGTCCGCCCCCGAGACAATGACGGGGTCTTTCGCGTGCAGGACGATGCCGTCGAGCCGGTCGGGATCCACGCCGCGCATGTCGATTTCAAGGGATTCGCGGTAGACACCGCCGGCGACATCAATGCTCTGGAGGAGGGTCAGGTCCGGGTTGTCCGTCTGCAGCGCGAGATTCTGGATACGGTTGAGCGCTGCGCCGATCGATTTGAAGGGCATCTCCTCCGAACCGGCCTCCGGCCCGTCGTGTGCGTTCGGGTGGTTCGCATCGACAGACCACTTGGTAAGGTTCGAGGGCTCGGACTCCTCGGTTTGCGTCGGACTCGCGGGAGGCGGCGGCGACGCTTGCGCCCCGATCATCGCCGTACTGACGCAACCAACGGCAAGGAGTCCTGCGCAGACAGTTTTCATGTTAGGGCGTGTTTCGGCCTAAATCCGGTTGGAGGGCGGATTCATCAAGCAGGGCAGGGCCACAATTGCTGACAAGGTCTCGACGCTCTGGGTTCACGAACAAAATGCGTCTCGGTCAGCATCGCGTTAGGTTCTTCAATCGCACCCGAGTTTAAACCGTTGCCGGCAACTCGAGTTTCCGCTCGTTGGCAAAAATCTGCTGGAGCGTCTGCCGCTCGCGGATGAGGTGAACCTGGCCGGTCGTGTCGATGAGCACCTCAGGCGCCTCGGGAAACGAGTTGTAGTTTTTCGCGCTCATCGCCGAACAATAGGCCCCGGTGGCTTCAATCACACACAAATCGCCGATGGCAGCCTCTGCCATCTCGCGCGGGCCCAGTGCTTCGGGGTCGCCCGGCGCGGGCGTCAGCAGGTCGCCGGATTCGCAGCAGTGGCCCACCACGACGTAGGGTTTCGTCTTGCCCGTGGGCGTTTCGGGAAGGGTGACCATCGGGTGCTGCGAGGCATACAGGCTGGGGCGGAGGATTTCCGTCATGCCTGAATCCAGCTTGAGGAACTCGTGACCGGCGTCGCCCGTGCTGACGATGTCGCGAATGGTGGTGAGCAGACAGCCCGCGTTGCCGACAAGGAACGAACCCGGCTCAATTTCCAGGTGCAGTTCGCGACCGTGCTCCTTGGCAAAGTCTTCGAAGAGTTTCTTTACCGGCTCGCCGATGGTTTGGAGATCGGTCGCTACTTCGTCGTACATGCGGGCAATCTTGTAACCGCCGCCGAGGTTGAGGGTTTGCGCCGTTTCAAAGCGCGCGACCAGCTCCAGGTTCATCGTCGATACGCGTTGCCAAACCGCCGGGTCGCTGCCGGAACCAATGTGCGAATGTATCCGCACAACGGTTAAATCATACTTGGCGGCGATGGCTTTGGCTTCGTCGGCAAATTCGTGCCAGATGCCAAAACTCGAGGCCGTGCCGCCCACGTTGACTTTGCCCGTGGCCCCGGAGCCGAGTCCCGGATTGAAGCGTAGCCCGCAGTCGGTGCCGGGAAAGAGTTCGCCGTAGAGGCGCAGCTGCTGGAGCGAGCAGGCGTTGAACTTCACACCCCGCTTGAGCAATCCGGGGGCGTTGTGCGGCCACTCCTGGCTGCTGAGCGAGATGCGCTCGGGCGCGAAACCCGCGTGCAGCGCGCGCTCGACCTCAAAGCCGGAGCTGGCGTCGATGTGCAGACCGGCCTCGTTGAAGATTTGCAGGATCGCGGCGTTGGGGCAGGCCTTCATCGCGTAGCGCACGGTCAACCCAAAGGCGTTCGGGAAGTCCAGCGCGGCAGCGGTTTGAGCCTGCAAGGTGGCTAGGTCGTAGACGTAGACGGGCGTGCCGTGCGCCTGGGCAATGGCCCGCGCACTCTCGGGCGTCAGAAAGCGAAGTGACTCCATAAAGCCTGCCAGCAAACCACTTTCCCGCCGAAAAAACAAGGACCGGGCGGTGGGTTGGGTCGTGCGCCCACTATTTGGAGTTAAGCGCTTACAGGCGAGTTGCTTCGGTGTTTGAGGTTACCTGCATTTGCGTCATTGGCTGGCAGTTGCTGGTGGATTATTCGCAGGGCCCGCAGTCCGGATGCTTGCCAATTCAGGCTGCTGCGCTAGGCTTTTCACCAACGCTCGTTGCCTGTTTGCCATGTCGGACCCTGCTCAAAGATATAAACGCCGTGGCAACGAGTTCGCGCCGTTTCGCGAGGTTTTTCCGCCGGCGGTTTTCAATCTCTTTCACGACGCCTGCGGTTTGGAACCCGGCTCGCCGGTGGCGGATGTGTCCTCGGCCGACGGCAATTTCTCACGCTTGCTACTGGAGCGTGGCTACCGGGTCTTTGCCGTCGAGCGGCTGGCGTGGTTGCGCGAAATGGCCCAACAGGAACTGGGCGACAACCCGTCATTTGAATGCCTGCGCGGGCGCACCGATGCCACAACCCTGGCCGACAGTTCGATGGAAGCGGCGGTGGTTTGCGGCCCCTTGCCGTGGCAGGAAATCTTTAACGCGCGCGAGGAATTCCGCCGGATTCTACAACCCGGGGGCTGGCTCTTTCTCGTGCGCAATGTGCATGGTTCAGCCGATGCCGAGCTGCTCCAATCCTTCGACAATCTGCTCGTCGAGTTTGGCACCGACTACCGTGCCGCGGGCAACGGGCCGGTGACGGCAAAGGACTTCGAAAACTTTTTTGGCCACCGCCAATTCGAGCACTGCCTCTTTCCCAACGCGCAGACGATGAACTGGGAAAGCTTCAAAGGCCGTCTGCTGGCTTCCTGCTATGCGCCCGGACCCGGCCACCCGGACTGCCCGCCAATGTTACGCCGCTTGCGCCAGATCTACGAGGCGCACCAGTCCTACAGCGAAGTCCATCTGCCTTACGACACTGCCGTTACCTTCGGGCGGATGATTTGAGGGGATCGTTCGCGGCGTACCGATTGAGGCCGCGTTACGAAAGGCGTCTATGGCCTCCGTCGGGGTTGACGCGTTGCTCATGCACAGCGGTCTCGGCTTCCCACGATGACGCGAACCGTGCGACCCACGTTGGCAAACCTGCTGGAGATCGTCCTCACCGGGGTCTGCGCGATCGATGGCGAGACCGCTCAACCAGCCTTACCCAAAGCAACGTCCTGCCGAGGTCTCCTGAGTCGCTAGTAGGCGAAGTCAGCCACGCGGTCCCATTGAACATCCTCGGGAATCAGGTCGAGCCGCTGGTTGGAGACCTGAATGCGATGCGCCCCGCGGCTCAGTGGCGTTGCCGGATCGAGCGTGATGACCACAGTGTTGGGTGCGCCGGGATCGAGCGCGGCGCTGGCTACGCGGTTACCGCCGGAGAGACGGAAGTTCGACGCGATGGAAGCCGGCCCGGGCACCAGATCTTCGTTAAAACTGACGCGCAGGGTTTGGCCGTCGCTGCTGACCTGAACCTGCCCGGTGATCTGCAAATCGGTGGCCTTGTTGCCAAGACCTGGCACCAGGAAATCTTCGACAGCGGGGCGGTCGGCGGAGAGCGTGTTGCCGATCAAGTCGGTCACGCCGACCACCTGCACGCGCACGGTCGCCGCTTCGGGCAGCGCCTCGCTCAGGCGCAGGACGAAACGGGCCGGGTTGCCGGTGGGTTCGACGAAGGTGACGGAAACCGGGTGCGTCGGGATGGAGTAGTTCGACGGCTGCAACGCGCCCTCTTCCTCGACGGGCTCCTCGAACTCCACAGCCACGAATTGCTCGCCGCCCTCCACCTTCATCTCCAGGGCCGCAATCTGCGGCGGCATGCGGTCTTCGCGCCCCTGGAATACAAAACCGGCGATACCTTCGGCGGCGGTGTTGGCGGGCTCGGCACGATCACGGATGTTGGTGAATTGCAGCTGGTAGTTGATGCCCGGCTTGAGCGCGGTGGACGTGTACATCTCCACGGTTTTATCGTCGCCCAGCAAACGCGCCGAGCTGACGTCGAGTTCCTCGGTGATGGCACCGTTCACGTCGAGCGCGACCACCTTGTAGCTGAGCGGATTGACCGAGGTGGCCTTGTCGAGGGGCTCGTTGAAAAAGGCGCGCACCACGATCTGGCTGCGGTCGGCGGTGGCGCGTTCAAGCACCGGCGGGAGGGTGTCCAAGTAAGTGAAAATCTCTTCGGTGCCCTCGACGATTTCATTGCCGTCTTCGGTCGAGTCGGAGACGCCGTCGACACTCAGGGTGTAATCGCGCCCGTTCTCAAAGCGCTGGTCGAAGGCCACGCGCACCACCTTGCGGTCCTCGCTCAGTTTGGCCTCCTCGGCCTTGAAACCAGGCAGTTCAAACGAGGATGGGCGCACCGAGCGCTCGTCCAGCGGTTTGGAAAAGCCGATGACCAGCGACTTGCTGTCACTCTCGTGCGCGGAAATGAAGGCGACCTCCGGCGGGATGGTGTCGCGGTATTCAAATTCCATTTCGAGCGATTCGACCATCGCGTTGCCGCTGCTGTCTTCCACGCCTTGAGCGATGATCTGATACTCCTTCTCTTCGAGCGGCTCGACGTTCAGCACGACGACATTGGCCTCCGCTTCGGTCACCTCAAAGCCGAGAATATCGACAAAGGGCCCCTCGTCCAGGCGTACGCGAAAGCTGGGCGACTCCTCGTCCTCGAGGTCGATGCTGTCCTCGTCGACGGGCTCGTTGAAGACGACGCGCACCTTCGTGGGATCGTCCTTGGCGATGACCTCGGTGAGTTCCGGCGGCTTGCTGTCAAAGAACAGGAAGTACCACGCGCCCACGGCGGCGATGAGCAGCAGGGCAACCAGCGCAGCGATGTAAATGGGCATCTTCGAGCGCTCGGTGCGCTTCTCGAGCCGGTCGGCGATGGTGGGCGGGGTCATGCCCTTTTGTTTTTCGGGAATGCCCAGCTGCGGGGCGGCGAGGGGATGCAGGCTGGTGGCTTCGTCCAGCGGGCCGTCGAGGGCGACCACCATTTTCCCTTTGACCTGGAAGTACAGGTTGGGATGCGTCTCCGGGTCGGGCAGGCGGAAGGCCTTGATCAACTCGTTGGCGTACTCGCCCAATGCATCGCCCTTGGCTTTGCGGTAGAGCGCGCGTGCTTCTTCCTTGAAGGCGTCGACTTCGGCCTGCGCGAGGTGGCCCAGCGGCTTGGCGTCCTTCACCTTGACGGCATTGCCACCAACGATGATCTGCGCGGGTTCACCGGTTTCGTCGCGCTCCAGCTCGCCAAGAAAGCGCGACAACGGCAACCCCTGCTCGCGGATCAATTGCAACGCCGCGGCCTGGTTGGAACTCCAGGACGGGCGGCGGTTACGCAGTTTTTCCAAAAGGCTGCCGGCTGGGTGCTCGGCATGATCGCTGGTCAAGGGCAGCGACGCGCCCTGACGAAACTCGCAACCCCAGAGGATGAGCAGCTGCCGGTTGCTGGCCGGACCATACACCCAGTAGGCGTCCTTTTCGATGTCGGGGTCGGGCAGGCGAAAGCCTT
Source organism: Opitutales bacterium (assembly GCA_050331595.1). Taxonomy (GTDB): domain Bacteria; phylum Verrucomicrobiota; class Verrucomicrobiia; order Opitutales; family JBHJGM01; genus JBHJGM01. The sequence continues at coordinate 147,884 of JBHJGQ010000002.1, read as the reverse complement.
CCCAGATGCGGCGCACGTGATCGCTCACGCGCCCGTCCTTGCCCTTCATTTGGTTGACGAATTTTTCCGCCGCAGCGGTGAAGCTGTCGATGAGCGAGCCGGGCAAAAATTCCATGGGCTCGAGCGAGTCGACGTCGATGGAAGACAGATCGTACTCCAGCACCGCTGGGCGCGATTCCTCGTTGAGCTTGGCGTCGGCCAGAAAGGGAGCCAGCGGCTCGTTGGGGGCTTTGAGCAGCCGGTAGTTGTTGCGCGAGAGGTAGCTGCCCAGTCCGTCAGGGGTCCGCAGCAGAAAGTACGGGTTGCGCAGTTCACGCTGGGTGGGAGGCGTCATGATCAAACAGGAAGGGAGGGGACGTGTTCAGGAAGGCCGTAGGCCCGACAGATTCTTTACGCTGTAATGACTTCCGCCCGACGCAAGACCCGTTCGCCGCTGTCGGTCTTTTCGACAATCATCCACGAGCGCGGCTTCTTGACCGAGAGACGCCCGGAGGCCGAACCGCGCGCGACCTCCATGCGGTCGGTGTCGAAGCGGTCCTGCGGGTAGACCGCCACCAGCTTGAAGCGCGGAAAGGCTTCCTCCAGCGCGATGCGGAAGGACTTGGTCCACTCCTGAATCGGGTCGATCCACGAAGACGGGTCGTCGCCCTGGGTCGCATCCAGGTACAGGAAGAAGCGCTGCCCCAGCTGGTGCGTCACCTCAAGTACGCGGTGCTCGTCGCGCGAGTTGTTGGCCTCGCGCCACTTTTCGAGGGTTTCAACCAGGCTGGTGGCGCTGTGCAACTCCTCGGCCACGTGGGCCTCCAGCGCCTTGCGCCAACTGCCCAGCCGCCCCGTCGGGCTAAACGCCGCCGGGAGCCGCGCCGGGTCCAGATGGACGGCTTCAACGGTTTCGACCGGCTCGCTGGTCTCGGGGGTGTCGATGGCTTCGACCAGCGTCGATTCCGCGCTGGCAGTGGTGCCCGTGCCGGTGCCGCCCGAGGTGGCTGCCGCCATGGCATCGGCTTTCTTCGGGCTGGCCGCGGGAAACGGGGAGCCTGTGGCCGAGCGCGACAGAGCGCCCAGGCGATGCTCCAACGTGTCGAAGCGATCGTGCAGGCGTGTCCATTGACCGGAGAGATCCTCGGACGGCGCGGTGGCCGCCGAGGGTGCATCGGTCGAGGGCGTCGGGTAAGGCGGCGCGGTTTCGAGCCGGTCGATGGCATCGCGCAGCGGGCGCACCCACTTCTCGGGGTCCAGCCGATGCGCCAGGCGATCGGGGACGTCGCTGACGGCCATCCGCGTGACCTGCGAGTGCTTGAGCCCGATGACCAGGCTGGCTGTCGCAGCCACGAACGCCAGGGCCGCCAGCACCGCGGCGGTGATGGCAAACAGGGGCAAGGGCTCGTCGGCCGCGATGGCGGCCTGCGCCGTCGGCGATGCTGCAGGTTTGAGCGCATCCACCTGGGCCCGCAGGGCTCGTTCCGCCTGCTCCATGCGTGCAACCAAGCCGTTGAGCGTGTTCATGGCCGAGGTGTTTTCGGCGGTCGCGGACTCCAGGGCGGCCAGTCGGGTGCGGGTCAGGTTCTCGCCTGCCTGCAGCTCGGCGGTGAGCTGGCGGGCTTCGGCCAAGGCGGCCTGAAGCGCCAAAAGCGATTCGCCTGCGGTGGTGGGTGTTGTGGATTCGGCGGGCGGCGTCGCCATCGGATCGACCGCCGGTGCCGGCTGCGCCGAAAGAGGACTCGCGGTACTCAGCCCCATCCAAAGGGTGAGCAGCAGCAGCGTCAGGCGGGCCGGCGTTCGGTTCATGGCGGAAAGCATGGGGAGAGAAGCCGGTGCAAACGAAAAACCCTCAGACGCCTCCCAACACCGGTTCCTCGGCGGCGGTTTCTTCGAAGAGGTGGTCGGTGTTGTACTGCGGTTCGTCCAGCCAGTAGCTCTCCTCAAAGAGCGTGTTGAGCTTCAACTGGACCTCCTCGGGCTGAACCTCGGGAAAGTCCGGCAGCGCTTTGACCGAGACCAACTCCAGCCGCTCACCCTCACCGCGCACGGAGACCCAGCGCAGCGTGACGCGAGCGCGCGCATCGGGATTGGGCTGGGTGTTGGACGGACGCCATTGCAGCTCGTACACAGGTTCGGCGCGCACGTCGTTCATGCGCACCAGTTGCCGCCCAATACGGCAGTTCAGCGGCATCTCGAAGGCCTTGGCGTCGGTCTGGATGCGGTCGCCCTCGCCCGCATCGGGATAGTCTGCCGGCGAAAACAGATAATTGCGGTGAAAGCGCTCGGGCGGGTCTTCGCGGCTGACGTAGTTCCAATAGTACCGGCGTGAAATCTCCGTGCGCGTTTCTGGAATGACGTTCAGGGCCTCGAGCGCGCCGTTGTTCATGTCCTGGAAGAGCGCCGCCCCGACCACCGTGCAGGTCTTCGCGTCGGCGATGCGGATACCGTCAAACGTGTTGAACGGGTACCACGAGCCGGCCACGAAGTTCTTCACGTTGATGATGCGCTGTGGCAACAGCGGGAACGAACGCGTCAGCAGTTCGCGGATGCGCGGTTGTTCAGAGGGCTTGCCCGAGACAATCACCATCTGGCAATCGAAGAACCCGGCCAGTGCCCCGAGGTTGCGAAAATGTCCGGTAAAGACGCCGTCGATGCACTCCTCGATTTGCGAACGCTCGGCGCTGATGCGGATGCCGTGCGTGGCGAAGGCCGGCCCCTCCCAGATGTTGCCCTTGGCGCACTTGAGGCGGATGGTCCGGTCGACCAGTTCGTTGAGGTCGTTGATCGCGTTGCGGTCGATCACCTCGCGCTCGAGCAGGTCGTCCAGGTCGAAGGCTTCCCACGAGCGGTCGGGATTGGCGTCGAGGCTGGCCAGTTGCTCCAGCCAAGCGTTGACCAGCGGGATGAAGACCAGGCGCGTCACCCGCATGAGCTTGACCGAGGCCTTCGGGTCGACCGGGGAAAACTCCGCGTGCGCCGGGTCGGCCAGGAAGCGTTTGAGCCAGCGCTTGGCCTCGGGGATTTCGTTGAAGCTGGGGTTGGCCGACGCTTTCAGCCAGACGGGCAGGAGCACTTGCTCGATCAGGCGCTTGACCAGCGTATCGCCCGCCGTCGAGTAACCGTCGCGAAAGAGCAGGCGCGTGTTGAGCGACTTGCTCTCGTAGGTCGAGCCGGTCGAGGCGGCCCCGTAGCGGATGATCGAGAGGTCGGTGGTGCCCCCGCCGATGTCGACGTTCATCACCGTGACCGAGCCGTCGCTGCCGAACAGCTCAATCCAGGTGCGCGGATCGCCGAGGGCTTTGATGTCGGCGTAAAGGATGGGCAGCTGCGAACTCACCGCCTCGTCGATACCGTCGTCGATCAGCCGCGGGCGCGCGCCACCCTGATGCGGGCTGGTCGGGTTGACTTCGCGGAGGTCCGGGAAGCGCGCCAGGGTGAACAGGTTGATCGCACGCTGCCACTGCGAGAGGTAACGCGAACGCTCCTCATAAATCCAGCCGGCAGGATAGGTCACGCGCACGTTACGCAGGCGACGCGGCAGGCTCTCACGACCGACCTTACGCAGGTATTGCTCGGCATTGATTTGGCGGTAAGCCGCCTCCAAAATGGAGAGCGCAAACCAGCAAATGGCGTCCCGTCGCGGGTATTCCGCCGGCGCATCAATGCTGGGGAGCCGGGCGTACTGTTCCTCGGCCACGGGCGGTTCATCAATGTCCCAGTCCACCCCGCTGGGCTCCATGAAGTAGCGAATGAGGCACCGGAACTCGTCGTAGTAGTCAGGCGGTGTCTCGTCGGTGGGATTTGGAATCTGTTTCCAAAAAGTCCCACCTCGGCGACCTTGAGGCTCATCATCCCAGGCGTAACGCTTTGGTGACGAAAGGGCGAAACGCGCATCCTTATCCAAAGGGACACCACCCAGTGTCTTTGAGACGCCTTCCGGGTGACTGCGCCCACCGCCGACGAGTGCCGGCGAGAGTTCCACGAAGCTGTTCGGCAGAAAATACTGCAGGCGGTACTGCACCTCGCCGTCGCCGGGATTGCCGATGGGGCGGTAGTTGGCCGAAAGCTTCTGGCGGTTGTGCGGCGGCTCCAGATGATAGAAGAGCGGGCGGTGCAACAGCAGCCAGGAATCAATGATGGCGCAATCGTCGGCCAGAATGCCGCCTTCGGCATTGCCCGTGGGTGCGGTGTAGGGGGTGCCGCGAGGTAAAATTCTCAAAATGGTGACACGACGCCCAAACGGCTGATTGGCGGTGCCCTGGCCCGGCGTTTCCAACAAAAGAGCAATCGTCCGGGTGTTGCCTAGGTCGACGATCAGGTCAACGTCGACCGGGTCCCAACCACCGCGCGGGGGCCAAAAGATTTCCAACTCGATATCCAACGGGAGGTCGTCCTTGTTGGGCAGCGTCCGTAGAGTGATCGTGCGGTTTTTGTAGTCCTCCTCGATGCGCGCTTCTTCCGAAGCCGCATAGACTTCCATGATCTCGTCATCGTCCGGACGATCGCCCAGCAACTCGTCTTCATAATCGAAGAGGAGGCCCCGCGAGGGCAGGCCGAGGTTGGTTTCGATCGCCACCTTCAGCGTTGGGATCCCCTCGATGATGGCGTATTGATAGAGCACCCATGGAATACCCCGCCAGGTTTGCCAGGGGCCGCGGTTGGTTAGCGCGAGCTTTTCCAAAAAGTCCTCGTCGCGGCCCGGCAGCAGGTCCGCCAGCTGGATGTCAAAGAACTGGTGGCCGGTGTTCGGAAAGACGCGCAATTGCATGGGTCAGGACGGGTTAGAAAAAAGGGATCCGGACATCAAGTCTACGAAAGGTGAATTTAAGTTACCGATGGGTTGCATCCGCCAGACGCCACGTCTTGGTGTTGCCCGAGGTCCGCTCGCGTACCAGGCCGATCTCCGCCTCCAGCCGCGCCGTCCAGTTCGGGCAAGGACGCGCGTAGGGTAACCGTGCGATGACTTTCAACTCGCGCCAGGTCAGCCCACGGATGTTGGCTGAGAGCGAACTCTCCACGCGCTGCTTGAATTCGAGATAGGTCATCTGTGGAAAAGGGCTTAAGTCCAAGTCGGTGACTTACGCAAATTACTTGGCCGGAGTCGCTTCAGGTTCGTCTTCGGTCAAGCCGTGCTCCTCGGCCAAGGCGCGAATCTCGACGTCACCATCCAGATCGGGACGCGGACGCGCACGCACCTCGCGCAAGGCCAGGTACTCGAGTTGGCCGCCGACGCCGATGAGGGGTTCGACGAAGTACTTGTAAGCAGGGACTGGTCCGTCGTCGGAATCACGCCCCTGCATGGAGTTTCGCTCGCGCACGGCTTCGGTCGCCGTGTGTACACCTTTCCCGCTGTAGACCAACGCGTTACCCATGCGCAGTGCCAACAGGCGCAGGGTTTGCGGCTGCGGCGTGTTCATACTGCGCCCATCGATCTGACGGAACCAGTCGCAGATTTCGGCATGATCCGGGGTGGTCGAGAGAGCGAGGGCCTGTAGCACTTCACGAAACGCGTTGGGTTCCTCCAGGCCGAAGGCTTGCGCAATCTCCGCAAAGCGGCGCAAGTCCGGCAGACGACGCGAATGGGCGGCCACCCAGTTGTCGAATTGGCGCGCGACGAAGTCCGGAGAGGCGGCTTCTTTGCGGTCCTGCGGCAGGGTGATGTCCGTCGGCCGGATGTTCAGCAGCTCGCGCAGGAAAGCGTTGGCCTCGATCAGCTGGTCCTCCTCCATGCCGTCGATGGCCGTACGGACCTTGCCGATGAAGGCTTCCAGCTTTTCGCGGCGGTCGTCCTGTTCCTGCGCGGCGGGAACCAACTGCGGCCACTCCATCGCTTCGAGAATGCGCTCGCAGGCTTGTTGAATTCGCTCCACCGCGCGGGCACTGCGCCCGTCTTCGCGTCCGACCAGCCCGACCACCTGCTCGGTGGCGTGCTGGAAAAAGTAGTTGGCCCCGCCCGTTTCCTTGTCCTGCAGCATGGTGTCAAAGGATTCTATCGACGCCGCCTTTTGGAATTGCTGCTTGAACTCGGGGATATTCGTCAGGTTGGTGTAGCGTTGGGAGCCCGGATTGAAGTCTTGCTTGATCTCCGCCTGGTCTCGGTCTGGAGACTTATGGTCGTGGATGGCAAACGTTGTCACCACATTGGGGTCGCGCAGGACGCCCAGATTCCGCAAGATGTCTTCGATCGGGTTGAAGATGTCCGTGGAATTGGGGTTGGTGGTCAGGTTGAGTTGTTTGGCCCACCAGGTCACCACAAGGTTCAGCGGGAAGGGGCTGGAGCCGCGTCGTTCGCGGTAGTACTCGGGTGCGAGGTGCCGCCACCATGACTTGACGCCGTTGATCAGCTGGTCGGCGTTTGGACAGGCGTAGCCGCGTACACCCTGGAAAATGGAGAAGGCGTCGATGTTCAGCCGTTTGCCGTAAGTCGCTACAATTGAGGCGGTTTTGCCACGTTTGAGGATCTCCATGAAGAAGAGCTGCTCGTTGAAGCATTTCTCCAGGCGGCTCTTGTCCTGCGGGGTGGCATCGGGGGCGTTCGCCTGTTTGCGCACCTCGGCGATGGATTTGTCATCGACGATAATTCTACGGTCCAGTGACTTCGTTTCGTTGCCGACCCCAGGAAAGTCCAGCATGTCACCGTTTGATAAAAAGGCCTTGAAGGGGTTTGGCTCCTCGGTGCCGTTGGAACCGGGCGCGTGGTCGTTGAGGTTGTCCAGATTGACCGGGATGACCAGCTCCCAGACCATGCCCTGCAAGATGGAGAAATCGTCGGGTGTGGCGGACAGGCGGTTGGGCAGGCCGTCGGCGCAGCCAATACGCACGACATCTCCGGAAACCTCGTAGGCCAGCTTGCGGATCAGGTTTTGGATCAGCGCGTTGGGGGAGTCCGGATTCTGGTCCGGCGGGTCGTAGGCCAGTTGGCTGGCGCCCATGTTCAGGAACAGGGCGGTCGCCTCGAGCGAGCAGAGCAGTTTTTTGCCTTCCCAGGGGCCGCCGGGGCCGAGCAGGCGCTCGTAGGTCTCGAACATCTTGCGCGACCAGACGGTCAGGTTGGTCGAGCCTTCCCAGAGAATCTTTTCTGCCAGGCCAAACACATTTTCCTCGGAGCCAACGAGTTGCGGTTCGTTGAAGAGGCTGCTGAGGTAGGTTTGCCATTCGTCCAGATCCTGGGCGAGATCGGCGAAGGTGGGGTCGTCGGAGGCAGCCAGGTCGTCGAGAACTTCGGTTAGTTGGGCCAGGCGTTCGAAGGCGCGCCGGTCCGCGGGCGGCGGTTTGCCGTCGATGGTACGGACGAATCGCCGCGTCAATTCCTCCAGGCGCGGCAGGTCCCAGCGCTTGGGCATGGTACCGGTGGGGCTGACACACTCCGAAGAGTAGCCGCGCGCCAAGGCGTGCCAGAGGTCACCGGGCAGCACCAGGTGCAATTGAACCGGGTAAGTCGGGTCGTCGACCTTCCGGCGTCCGTCCTCGTCGGTCAACGAGCCGGCGGTGAAACGGCTCAGGCAGGACGAGCCGTCCATCCCGCGCCGGAACGGATTGAGCACCCGGGTCGACATGTAGGCCGGAAACTCCTCAGGCGAGGCCGTGCGCGGGGCCATGAAAAAGAAGGGCGTGCCCCCGTCCCAGTGCAGGGCGGAGTGGCTGCCGTCCTTGGTCTCGTCTTTTTCAAAGACCGAGTTGGCGTCCATATAGGCCGACACCAAGGTGGATTTGCCGGTTTGGGACGGGCCCCAGATCGCCATGGCCGGGCGCGCGTTGGCCGCACCGGTTTCCAGACGTTCAATGGTGGCACGGGCTTCGTGAATCTCACGCAGCCATTTGTCGATGGGCAACCCGTATGGCTCCTGTCGACTTTTTCCGTGTCGCCAATACCAGTCCTCAAGGTTCGCTGCCAACGCAGCATGTTCCGCGGCGGACTTCATCGAATCAGTTCGAATCAGTTAACATTGGGGGCGGCATTGAAGAACGGGGCAGGCACCTGGGCAACCAAAAATAATCTTGTCAGGTCTGCACCCCTCAAAGATAACCGCCCGAGCACCTGAATCTTAGCGCGACATGAATATTGGTTCTCCCCGTATAGCTGCAATTCTGACCGCAATTGCATGTACTTTCACCTCCCTGAGCGCCCTCGGTCAGGACGAGCTGCCGGACAATTACCGTGCGGCCGATGTCTCTTTTCAGCAAGGCGGGATTGAACGCCGGCTGAACGAGGCCAAGAGCTTTCTTGCCGAAGCCAACCGCGCCTTTGGCAACCAGCTCTACAATTATTCCTTTGAAGTGCTGGCGCAGTCGACCGCCCGCCTGGACCGGGCTGACGTTCAGCTGGACCAGCAGATCGAGATCATTGCTGGCATCAACGATATCTTTGGGGACCGTCGCAAGCGCCAGGAACTCAACGAGCAGCGCGAAAAACTGCGCCAGATTTATTTCGAAATCAATCGCCGCGCCACCCAACTCGGTCGCGACATCATGCCCTTCGTCGGCATCAACCTCGATGACGTGCGCTGGCAGCTGGCAACGCTGCGCTACCTGTGCGAAAACGCCAACTCGGCCGCCGTGCGCAATCGCTCCTGCAAGCTTTTGGCCGAACTCGAGCAGGCCCTTGAAAACGGAAACGTGGCCGGCGTCAAAGCCGCCATCAACGCCACAAACGACCTTCTTGAAGAAGGCGGCGTGAAAACAGAACTGGAAGACGCGCCCACGGGTGAACGTCCCGGCGATCCCGGCATGGATGCTTCGATGGCGGGTGGCGGTGCAGCCGGTGGTGGGGCTTCCGGTGGCTCCGGTGGTGTTGCCGGCACGCCTGGCATGACGGGCGGCAGCGGTATTTCGGGAGGCGGCAGTGGCGGCAGTTCAGGCGGTCCGTCCTCTGGCGGAGGTGCCTCCGGTGGCGGCAGCACGGGCGGCGGTGGCGTATCGGGTGGCAGCGGCGGTGGAGCCGTTGGTGGCGGTGGTGCCGCGGGCACCTTCACCCCCCAACCGCGTCCGGATGATTTGGCGGAGGAAAGCGTCGCCTGGACGCAGAACACCCTCAACACCCTGTGTGCCGAAGTGACCGACCCGCAGCTCAAAGCCGAGATTTGTGCCGAGGCTGAAAAGCTGCGCGAAGCCATCGCCCGGGGCGACTGGGCCGAAGCTCGTCGCATCATGGATCGGCTACTGACCGAATTCGTGCCGGCGGTGAAACAGAGCCAGCCTGAGCTGCTCGACCGTCTTGGCGGCGTTCCGGTTGTTGGAGAGAATGGCGAAATTCAATATTTTCCAGCTGATATTAGCGAACCCGGCGTTGGTACGCGTTATATCGGAGGTTTCGGAGGCAAGCTCGTCCAAGAGCAACAGGAATTCATTGAAACCACCACCGGCGGAGACCGGATGTTTGCGCTCAAAATTGGTGAGGAGCGCCGCTGGCTCTTCGGGGTCGACGTGCAGCGTCAGGCGGCGGGCGACGGCTTTCAGGTGGACTTCCGCCTGGACGAGCGCCGCCGTGTAGGCAGCTTTACCGCCGAAGGCTGGGCCGTACGTGGCCCGGGTGGTCAGGCGATTGCCAACGGTCAGGGCGAAGCCGGCACGGTCACGCTCGAAGAACCCGGCAACTACCTGATCGAGTTCAGCGGTCGCACCGAATGGGGCTCGCCGTTCAAGATTTCCGAGCAGGTTAACGTCGCGTTGTAAGGCGTCGCCGTTGTAGACCTTCGGCGTTATGGAGGTCCCGTCGGAGTCCACCGAGGTCAGTCCTCGCGATGCCCTGCTTTTGAAGCTTGGGCTCGACGAGAGTGCGCGCGCCGAGGACCTCGAACGGGCCTATCGCAAGCGTCTGAAGGACTACGAGGCGCAGGTCGAGCATGCCGGTTCCAAGCCCGAACGCGTGGCCGCCAAGGGTACGCTGAAATCCTTCGAGCAGTTGCTCCCGCAAGTGCGTGCGGAGGCGGCGCGTCTGCGCATTGACGGATTGCTGGAGGAATGCCGCGAAGGCCTTGAAAAAAAGCGTGTGGGCGCGGTGACGCGAAAGCTGGCCGCCGTGCGTACCCTTTGCGACGAGAACAATCTCGAGGACCATGCGCTGACCCGGGAAATCGAGGACCTCGAAGGGGATCTGGAGGATGTCCGGCTTATTCTGGGCATTCCCGCGGGTGGAGGCGCGGAGTCTCCGGGCGAGGACGCACCCGTTGCGGAAGCGGCTCCCCCGGAGGTGCCTGAGGCGGATCTTCCAAAAGAAGATGCCAGCGAGTCCGCTGCGGAGGCCATTGCCGAGCCCATGGAGCACGCCGAGGCACACGCTGCGCAGGCACCCGTTTCTGAAGACGCGCCAGCGATTGAACCGACTCCAGAGCCGGAGGAGGCCGCGGCTGAGGCAGCGCCTGCAGAGGCAGCAAAAGTCATCCAGCCGCCGCCCCTGCCGCCGAATTTGCCGAAAACTCAGCCGCCTGCCGAAGCAGAGCCTCCGCCTGAAACGGAGGAAGCGGCGGCCCCGGTCGAGTCACCGGTTGACGCTGAAGCGGTTGAGGAATCCGAGGTGGATGCGCCTTCGGAAACCGCTCCCGAGCCAGAGGCGGAGCCGACTCTATTGCAGCCACCGCCCATCATTGCCGAGTACACACCGCAGGCGACGGCGGCACCTGCTTCAAGCGATGCTCCCTTCGCGCCGATGGCTGCGCTGTGTTTTTCGCTGGCCGGGCCCGAGGAAGAGCGCGTGCACATCCTCTCGCAGGAGCAGCTGGTTTTTGGCCGCAGCCGCGATTGCGACGTGGTGGTGCGGGCCTATGCACCCGACGAGGACACCGCTCGCCAGCTTTCGCGTAAAATCAGCCGCGCGCACTTCACCATCGAGCGGCGCGCCGACGATGTGCAACTGGCTGACGGCTCCGTGGTCGAGGGGCGTCGCAAGCGCTCGGGTAACGGGACCTACGCCGATGGTCAGCCGGTCGACACCATTCAGATTTTTCGCACCGGTGTGGAAACCCTCAAGCTGACGCGCGAAGGCGATGCCCAGGCGCCGCCTTCGTGGTCGCTCGAATTGGTCATGGAATGCCCGCTGGGCGCGAGCGCACACCCGGCTTTCGCGCACTTGCCCAAAGGTCCGCAAGCCCTGCTGCTCAAGCGGATGGACGGCTTGTGCGAGGACCTGCTCCTGCTGTGGGGCTGCGCGAACCTGCGTGTGCTCGGCCTGGCTGAGGAAGACCTTTGGCTGGCACGGTTGGCGGGTGGCTACGGTCTTTGGGATGGCACCTCGTTGGTACCGCTGGAGCCTGGATTCCGTGTGGGTGCGACGTGGACGGCCACCGGTTTCGACGCGCTGGACTACGCCAAGCTGATCACCTAGCGGCGCGGACCCGAGGCGCGTGCGGGCTGGCGCGAGGCTGGTAGCGGCATGGGCTGGGTCAAGGCAGCGCGCTGCTGCTGCTGCAGAAGGACGTTGTATTCGATGTTGGCCTCGATGAGCTGGCGGTTGACCTGATCGAGCACCGAGGCCAGCTCGGCCACGCGGGCTTCGGCCTGGGCGAGCGCGGTGCCCCCGCCTGTATCCAGTTCGGCGATACGCTCGTTGAGGTTGCGGATGGCCTCGCGCAGTCTGTCGCGCTCGTCGGAGAGCACCTGCAGTTCCAGTTCGCGGGCGGCCAGGTTGTCACGTTTTTGAGCCTCCAGGTTCTGGGCTTCGCGCAGCTGGCGGTCCATCCGCTGCAGGGACTGCTGCGTCTGGTCCAGCTCGGTGCGCAGCCCGGAGGCGGTGTTTTGCGCGCGGTCGCGCTCGTCCAGCAGGGGCAGGTAAATGAGCCAGGTGGCGAGTGCCAGCAATAAAACCACCGCGACCAGCGCGTACGTCCAGGTGGGCAGGCCGCGTAGTCCTTTTTTCGATACAGGCGGCGGTGTGCTCGAAGTCTTCGCTAGCTGCACCTGAGCCAACTGGAGCGTGACGTTGTCGCGGCCATAGGCGGTGATGGCGGCTTTGAGCAGGTGGTCGGCCAGCGTGCCGAGGTCACCGTCGGGCAGGCGTTCGCGGATGAGTGCCTCGAGCTGGGTGGAAGTGAAGCCGTCGCTGAGCCCATCGCTGCAGAGCAGAAACAGATCGCCGTCGCGCACTTCGCCCCAATCCACCTCCGGCTTGAAGCGTTCCGGCGGCTCGCCCACAGCGCACTCGATCACGTTGCGCCCGGGCATGCGCCGGGCCTGCTCCTCGGTGATTTGACCTTCGAAGACCTGCCGCCCGATCTCGGACTGGTCGCAGGACAGCTGGACCAAGTCGCCTTCGCGCAGACGATAGACGCGGCTGTCGCCAACCTGCACGAGGTAGTAGTGACCGTCGATCAGCCAGAGCGCGGAGAGGGTCGCAGCCATCCCTTGAAGTTCGGGCTTGGCTGCGGCGGCCTGACGTACGGCACCGTTGGCCTGGCGGGCGGCTTCGCGCAACAGATGGGCGCGGACTTCATTGCGGCGCGGCACGCCGGTGTGAATGGAGCGGCTCAGCGCGTCGGCGAAGTGAACGACGGTGGTTTCACTGGCGACTTCGCCGGCGTTGTGACCGCCCACACCGTCGCTGAGAATGAAGAGGATCCCCAAATTGCCGGGTTCGGCTGACTGGCCTTGCTCGCGCTTAAAGGCTTCGGCAGTGCGCGCGTTGAAGACGCCGAAGTTGTCCTCGTTGTTCTCGCGCTTGGGTCCCGCGTCGGTGCGCCCCGACCAAACGATGCGCGGGGGGCTGTTCGATTGGGAGGGCGCTGGCATCGAAGAAGCGAGGGGGGCCGGGGAAGGGGCTTGCGTAGCAGGCTGAGCGGACCGCTGGCTGGAGCCAACGAAAAAGCGCGTGCCTCATTTTGGCGGCTTGGCTCGAAACAGATGTGCCTGCGGGCCGCGACGCCAGCGGTTCACCCAGCCGCGGGGCAACCAGGACATCGGACGGCTCGACGACCTCGGGGCGCTTTCCACGGCAGGCAGGTCGAGGGTCAGGTCGATTTGGTGGGTGGCAAAGAACGCATTGAGTGCCGGAATCATGACCTCGCGCTCGAAGCGCTGCCCCTCGAACGCGCGATTGCCTTCCACGTGGTTGTCCGGGTGGATGCGGTAATCGGCCAGCACTTTGTCCAGCACCGCGACCGTGCCGAAACAGGCTGCCGTCCGCGTCAGAAAGCCATCGGCGCAGACGCGGAATGGATCCGGAACCGGCAGCACCTGGCGCAGCATTTCCGTGTTAAAGACCAGCCCGGAGGTGGGCGCGCATTTCGGCAGCCGCCGCCGCGCGCGCATCCACGAGAGAACATCTCCGGTGATCGCGTACTCGGGAAAAATCCTCGAGCTGGGCTGCGTGTGGTCCACGAGGCGCAGCGGATGTTGCAGGATGGCTGGCGGCGCTTTCTGGGATGCCAATGCCTCCGCGACGGCTTTGAGTTTGTCCGGATGCCAGCGATCGTCGCTGTCGATGAAGGCGGTCCAGGAACTCTCTATGTTTTTCAGCGCGGTGTTGAAGGCTGGACCCTGGCCGAGGTTGTGCGCATGCCGATGCAAAGCAGCCCGCTCACCCAGCGGCATGAGCAACGCCTGCAGAACTTCACAGGAGTCATCGGTCGAACCGTCATCGACAACGACCAGGTGCCAGTCGTCGAGACTTTGCGCGAGGATGGAGTCGACGGCCTCGCGCAGATAGGCCGCGCCGTTGTAGTTGGCCAGTACGACCGTGAAACGTGGCGCGGCGCGACTCACCGGAACAAAGCGTCGAAATCCACCCGCGGGAAAATGTCGAGGTGCCCACCGCGGGTGGCGTTGGCAATGGTGCGTCCGTTGGCCTGGGCGTAGCGTTGGGCTTCGCGAAAGGCGCGGTTCATTTGGGCGATGGGTGCGGGGTTGACGGGTTCGCCGACGTCCCGGTAATTCGGTGAAAAATGATTTTGAGTACTGACGTTGCGGATGGCCTGCCCTTCGTCTTCCTGCCCGCTTTCGCCGGCGTAAAAGTGGTCGCAGCCCAGCAGGTAGATGGGATTGAGGCCGAGGTGCTCGGCGAGTTGGAGATTGTCGAAGGTGACAGTGTAACCCCCAACGATGCCCTCAAGCACGTTCGCCGAATAAGCCGGCGGGACCGCTGGTGATTCCGGATGGTCGTCGGCGCGCCCGCGGTAAGCGTAGTAGTGCATGGCGACTCCAGGGGCGGGATCGAGATCGGCCACCGCGTGCAGCGTCGGTATGTGCTGGCCGATCTCCTCGCGAATTTTGGGCCAAAGCACGGCGTCGGCCACGGTGACGTAATCGGGCCGCCAGCGCGTTTGGTCGAAGGCCAGGTAGATGCGGTTGGCCGCCAGGCACACCTCACCCTGCAGCCGGTCGAGATCGGTCATGCGCAGACTGGGCCCGTTACCGATGACAAAGCCACGCCGGCCAGCCTGTTGTTGATGTATCTCGCGCCAGTAGCGCCGGCTGGACCAGCAGCGCACACGCTTGAGGAGCTTGCGGCGATTCAGACCGGGAAGGCTGTGGGCGCGCACCGACATGTTCGGGGGCGTCAGCAACCTCAGCGCTGCGCGTAAATGCGGTCGACCAGACGCATCAGCTTGAGCGCATCAGCTGAGTTGCCGGCCTGGACCGGGTGGCTGCTTTCGATGGCGTCGAAGAAGGCGTTCACCTCCGAGAGCCACGAGGTGTCGACCGGGTAGGTGAAGCTTTGCATGGGCCCCCACTCGACGGCCGGGCTGGAGGCTTGGTTGCGTTCCATGGTCAGCACCTCGTCGCCGTAGGAGTTGGACGATGTCTTGAGCCCGTTGAGCACGATGTGTCCGCGCTCCAGGAAAATTTCGAGCGAGAACAGGTGCCGCCACTGCGTCATGGTTGAGTGCAGCGAAGCCACGACGCCGCTGGCGCGATTACGGAAGTTGGCAAAGACGTTGTCTTCCAGCCCGTCGATATCCCAGTAGACATTGGAGACCATCGCCTGCACCTCGTCGAAGTCTTCGGCAAAGAGCAAAAAGAGGTCGAGCATGTGGATGCCCTGGTCCAGCAGAATGCCACCGCCGACTTCGCCGCGCTGCGCGCGCCAGCTGCGCAAAAAATCGGGTGTCACGCTTTTGCCGTACCGGCCACGCATCCAGAGGACACGGCCGAACTCGCCCGCGTCCACCACCGCCTTGGCCTTCTTGATGCTCTCGTGATGACGGTGGTTGAAGCCGTACATCAGTCGCGTGCCGGCCGCGGCTTCGGCCGCACGGATGGCTTCGACCCCGGCCGCGTTGAAGGCGGGGGGCTTCTCGCAAAAGACATGCTTACCGGCCTCCAGCGCGGCGATGGTCAGCGGCTGATTGCGATGGTTAGGCGTGCAAATGAAGACGGCATCGATTGAAGGATCGTTGAGGATCGCGTGTTCGTCGAAGGTGAAGTCTGCGGGAGCGGTTTCGGCGGGCTCGGTAACGTCGAAGACGCGCACGAGGTGCCCACGCTCGGACTGCGCGATGGCGTTGGCGCGCGTGCGTCCCATTTTGCCGTAACCGAGAATGGCCACGTTGTGCACGATGCGTTGGGTGGAATTGGGCGATGCAGAGGTTTGGGTCATCGAAAAGGGTGGGGTCGTTACGGTCGGCTGCCCGCGGCTGGGACCTTGGGTGATTCCACCAGCGCAAGCAGCCGCTCGGCAATCTCAAGGTCGCGTTCGGTTTTGATCACGTGGCCCGCCAGCGGGCTGACCTCAACCAAGGCAACCTGACCGGCGTAGGTTGCGCACTGGTCGTTTTCCTTGGCTCTCAAAAAACACTCACGGCGCCAGGCCGTAATGCTCCAGCTGATACGCTGAACGGGTTCCAGTGCTTGTGAATTCGTTTTTTCGGCGAAGGAAAAGTTGATCGGATTTCCGGCCAGGGCGCATTCGATCTGAATGTGTTCGGCGCTGAGCAGGACATCGGCTTGGGTGTGCCGGCAGGTGTCAACAAAGCCCTGCACCTCCGCCACGGTCAGCAGCGGGGCAATACTGTGCACCTGCACGATCCAGTCACACGGATGCGCTTGCAGGAATTCGGCAATGTAGTCCTCGCTGGTGGCGGTATGGCTGCCCAGGGCGTCGGGTCGCAGATGGAAGTGCACGCCCTCGGCCTCGGCGATGGCGGCGAAGGCGCGGTCTTCTGAGTTCACCCAAATCGAGTCGAAGCAGGCGGCCTGCTGGCATTTGCGGATGGCCCGCGTGATCAGCGGCACGCCGTCCAATGCGCGCAGGTTTTTACGCGCCAGCCGCTGGCTGCCCATGCGGGCCGGGATCATTGCCAGGCAGTTCATCGTGCAAAGAGGCGACGGCGCAACGGCTGAACCCAGCGCAGCGGCCACGGAGCCTGCGAGGCGCCCGCGCGCAATTCCAGGCGGAAGTCCAGGCCCTTGGCCGCGTAGAACGCATTCAGCACCGGCACGAGTTCCTCGCGGATGTACAAGGGCACGTCGAAGCTCGGATTGTTGCAGACGTTGTTCTCGTCGTGAATGCGGTAGGCGCCCAGACACGTCTCGATAGCGCCAACCTGGGTGAAGCACATTGCCGAACGCGTGATGAAACCGTCGGCGCACGTCTTGAACGATTCCGGCAGCGGGGCGATGGCCTCCATCACCGAGCGCCGCACAATTAGCCCCGCGGTCGGCGCGAAGGCTGGAATCTGACCGGTACGCTGGTGCCACTTGGCCAGGTCGCCCTTCAGAAGCGGCGTCAGCGTCGGCTCCCCGGTGGGCGTTTCATGCCGGAGAATTTCCAGGTTGTGGTGCAGCAAACCCACCTGAGGATGCGCCTCCAGGTAGGCCATGGCTTGGGTGAGTTTATCGGGGAACCAGAGATCGTCGCTGTCTATGAACGCGATCCAATCGCCGCGCGTGTGCTGGAAGGCCAGGTTGAAGCCTGCCGCCTGTCCACGGCAGGCGGGGCGGGTCAACACTTGCCGAAATTCGGGAGCCTGCCGGGCGAACGCCTGCAGGATTTCAACAGAGTTGTCCGTAGAGCCGTCGTCAACCAGAACGACCTCGACGTTTGGATATAGCTGTGCGGCGATACTCTCGAGTGTCTCACTGAGGTAGCGTGCGCCATTGTGATTGGACAGCACCACCGAGACTTTGGGCGCGTGCACCGAAGGTCCAGGGGCCGTTGCTTCTTGCGAGGCCATTACGCGTGGGTGCCTGAAGCCAGTGCGGCTTCTTCGCTGGACTTGAGCGCATGGCGCAGGCGTCCGCGCAAACTCAGCGGGGCCAACGGCAGCATGGCTCGCAGGTAAGCCCCATGCTGACTTTTTCCCGCGTAGTGGACAATGCTGCACTGGCAGGTTTCGCCGTTGGGTTTGCGGATGCGCGGCGGCTCGACCGGAGCCGGGTCGATGGTGGCGGTCGCGGTGGTGATGTAAGCATCCGGCGGCAACTCGTGCGTGCCGTGGCCGGTTTCCGCCTGCGTCTGGATGTAGGCCAGGGCCAGGTAGGGCTCGTCGTTGAGGCGGTGCCACTCCGAACGAATCTGTTCGGCGAACGGACGGGCCTGCACATATTGCTCGAAACGTTGGGCAAACCGCTGTCCGATTTCAGTGGGTGCTCGCCCGATGAAGCCGGAGTTGAGCGAGAAGTTGGGCAAGTCCAGCCCGAGCGGACGCATGCCCTGCTTCAGCGAGAAACCACCGCCTTCCTTGTCTTTCAGCCAGATGAAATCGTCTGCGCGCATCCGCCCAAAGACGGCGAAGTGATGTTGCCGCACGCGCTTGAACAATTCCGGCAACACATCGCGAAAGACCAGGCTGTCCGCATCCAGGAAGATCACCGCATCTTCGGCTACGCGCGGATCGTTCAGAGGCGCTGCCTTGAAACAGACGTGTTTGCGCTCGGCCCACTGCCTTTGCTCGGCGTTGAGTTTTCGCGCGGCAGCTGGTTGCCCTTGGGCGTCTTCGAGCCTCAGCAGTTCGACCCCGGGCGGGATTTGCAATAGCCTGGGTCTGGTCTGCGCGTGAAAGATAACCAAACGGTAGCGCGGGCCACTGACCCGTTGGATCGAGCGCATCAACGCCAGGCCCATGCGCAGGAATCGCTGCCCGATGTAGAGTGTGGTGATGGTTTCGCGCGCGGACATGTTTTCAGACCCCTTACGCGCGAGCGGCCAACACCTCGTCCAGCGAGCGGCGCTCGAGCACGTCCAACTTGGTCTGGCGGGAGGCGTTGATCAGCGTGCCGCCGCGCGCTTCCACGAACTCGCGACAGTGGGCGAAGTCATCGCGTTGCTCCTCCAACTGTGGGACGGTCCAGTCCTCGCCGCTGGGCCGGTAGTCGGGGTCGAAGTGGTTCACTTCGCCGGAGGAGACCACTACGTCGTTGCCAAACACCTTTTCGCCCGTGCGTTTTTCGGGCACCTTGAACGAGAAATCGATGCCCAGCAGATAGACTTCGCGCACGCCCATCCACCAGGCCAGCTTGATGCCGAAGACAACGACGGAGTGCCCGGCGCGGAAGCCCTGGATCGGATTCCATTCGGCCTCGCCCTCCTTGGAGGGCCAGTTGCTGAAAGTGACGGCGTCGCCCGGCCTGAACTGTTCTGAGATGCCGCCGGCAAAGAGGCGCTCCGAGCCTTCCTGGGCCAGCAGTTCTTCGCGGATGTTGCGCGCCACCAGCACATCGCAACAGGTCAGGTAGCTGGGCCGCCAGGCGGTCTTTTTGTAGATGAGAAAGATCTTGTTTGAGGCGAATGTAATGTCGTTTTGGATACGCTCGATATCTTCTACGCACAGGCTCGGGCCGTTGCCCAAAACAAACGCGCGCTGACCCGCGTGGCGGTTGTGCAAGGCGCGCAGGCGGGCGTCGTTCGCGGGATCCGGTAGCTGGAAATGCGCAGCCTGAGGGCCGGAGGAGCGGATTGCGCGGGCGCGGCGGTTGAACAGGCGCGAGAGCATGCCAGTGTGTGATTAGCGGGCGCCTGCGGTTTCCTCGGTGCGTTGCTCCAAACCGAGACGCCGGCGCACACGCGCGCTGACTTCCTGAAAAGCGCTGCGGCGGCGGAAGAAATAGGCCTCGGCTCCGGGCCAGGTGCGGATCCGCTCCGCCCAGCCCTGTGCATCAGCCTGAGAGAGGTGGCCGACCGCCACGAAGCGCTCCAGGTAGGCCGCTGCAGCGTCGTTGAAGTCGTGCAGGAGCAGCAGGCGCAGCAGCGCTGATGGCCGTTGCTGAATGCCAAACTCCGGCGCTTCGATTTGGTCGATAGAGCGGAAATACGTTAGGTCGCAGAAGGTGTGTTGCCCGCGTTTGAAGGGCATTTGCAGCTGCGTTTTGAAATGCCAGGAGCACAGATTGCTGAGATTGAAGATCTCGAAGCCGCGCGAGGAAAGCCAGTCGTGCACCGCCGAAAAGGTCTTCTGGCCTTTGTAAGTCTCGATGAACTCAACCTCCACCTTCAGGCCGAGAACTGAACGACAGATGGTGCTCTCCCCGCCTTCGAGCAGTTCGTAGGTCAGCCCCTGCAGGTCCACTTTCATGAAGTCCGGATCGGGCAGGTCGTACTTGGCGCACGCGCTGTCTAGCGGCAGCGGTTCGATCGATTCGCGGTTGAGCGTCTCGAAGATATCGGCCTGCGGCTCGCCGAGGCGGCTCCATTCGTAGCGACCGGTCACCGCGTGATTGGAGGGCAGCAGTGACGAGGTGGTAGGGCGCCGGTTGCAATAGAATGTCTGCAAATGTTTGGGCCCGATCGCGATGCTCAAGCGACGTCCATTTTTGTCCGTACTGGCGCGTTGGTCCGGCTCGAAGCTGATCGTTTCCAGCTGTTTGGGGATGAAGCAAAAGGGCGGTGGGGTACCGCCGGCAGCACCCAAATCGTACAGCACCAGCCGACGCCCCAGATTGGCGAACGCGCTGAGCGCGTGCCCGTCGCGTTGCTTAGTTTGCCAACTGCCCTGGAAGTAATTGTTCGTGCGACCCAACCTGCGCCTCCTATCCCTCAGTGAACGTTTCTGTTCAAGCTTGCTGCAGCCAATCTGATAACAAGCCCCTTACCCTCGAGCGTTAGTAGAACCCAACGAGGTAACTGCCTCAAGGTCGATTTTCGGGATGATCTCCAGCTTGGTGCCAGGAGTGGCGTTGAGGAGGCGCCGCCCGTCTTGCCGAAAGGTGTCGACGCTCAGGGTGTAGGCGCGGTCCATGGCCGGCATGTCGATGTTCACCTGGGTGCCCTCCTTGTAATACTTGGGCATGAAGTGGTCCTGCATGGATTGGCTGTCGATCCAATAGGCGTCCTTCCTTTCCTGCTGGCCGGCGGAGGCGTAGCTGTGGTCCACCCCGAGCAGAATCACCTCTTCAAAGCCGAGGTAGTACAGGATCTGCAAACAGGCGAAGATCACCGTGCCGCCCAGAAAGACACGCTCGTGCGGCGCGTCGGAAAAACGCAGTGGGCGCTGCGGACTGAAGTCGCCGTATTCGTCTGCCTCCACCGTGTTCAGCCAAGTGGTGGGAGAGTCGGAGTGGAGTTCATGAAGGTAAAGCGGGAGGAACCGCCGCGCACAGCCAAGGTTGCGGATCGCCTCCAGGTGGCTGCGGAAAAAGTAATGCGAGACCGTCATGTAGTAGTCCGGCTCGATGCCCTCCAGCAGAAACGCCCCGTTGGTGGCCATGACCCGCTCCCCGCGCAGCAGCGACGTATCCAGATTCTTGAGACTCGGGCCGCAGCCCAGCAGAAAGCAACGCTCGCCGCGGTGTCGATCGCGCGCCTCGCGCAGCCACGGGTCTGGCTCATAGAGTGCCTCGCGCACCGCAAAATTGGCCCGCGTCTGCGCCTTGCGCAGGTCCTGGCGCGTCGCGTCAAAAAGCGTCTGCCCATTAGGCGAGATGATCGAGTTGAGCTGCCGACTGAATTCATCCGGGGGCAGCCGGCGCATTAGGCGCAGCAGGCACCGCAGGTTGCCCCACAGGTTGGCCAGTGGTCGTTCAGGTGCGTCCGTGCTCATAGTCCAAAATCCGTTGGGCTTCGACGAAGTCCTCCATCGTATCGATGTCCAGGGCGTATTTGCGGCTGACCGGGTACAGGAACGGCCGCCGGCCAATGCGGCAGCCTGTGCGCAGGACCGCGTCGCGGGTGATGATGTACAGGCCGGTTGTCTCTTTGTAGACCATGGCGTCTTGCGAGCGCGGCAGCCCATCGGCGGTGCGCGGTTCGTAGTTGCAGGCCTTGTCCTGAAACCAAAACCAGCCGGTTTCTTCGGTAACCAGAAACGTGGAATCGTACTTGTCCACCGTATTGGCCAGATATTCGATCGCTTCGCGGAAAATCGAGCCCTTGAGCGTGACCGATGTCACGTACGCCTGCGCGAACAGGTCGTAGTCGGGATTGCGGATGGCGAACTGCTGAATCAGGTGATTACCGTTGGCCTGATCGCCGGCAAACCATTCCTCGCGCTGGTGATAGCGGAACCGCCCCGGGTGCCGCGCCTCCACCTGCTCGTGCACGCTGGGATGCTCCGAATCGATGTACAGGTCCCAATCGGGGGCACTCGCGGCGACCAGTTCATCGAGCATCCAGAAGCAGAGCGGTTTGCCGCTGAGTTCGCGGAAATTCTTGTTGGGCACCCGCGTGCTGGAGCGGGCCTTGATCGGGATTTGAACGGCAACTTTCACGTCGATGGTGTTGGGTCTTGCAGGGAAAGGGCTTTCTCACGCGCTTCTTCGATGGAGATAGGCCACGGGCGCGGTGGTGCAAAGGTCAGGACGGGGGCTTCGCGGGTATAGGCCCGGCGAAAGCGCTCCTTGTCCGCGGTCGTGTGAAAGACGAACGCCGACTGGAGCAAAGCCAAAGGAACATCCAGCAGTTTGGGAACCTCCGGCGCGCCCACAAGCGTGCGGATGAATTCAACCGCGAAGTCCGTCGTTGAGATTTGGAGACGCACATCGGGCTGCCAGTGAACATCGCCGATGGCGAGCGCCAGCGAGAAGAGGCACTGGTCCTTGCCCGGCAGGCTCAAAGCATGTGCCCCGTAGCGTGCCCAGACAGCCCGGTACTTGGGCAGAAACGAGTCGGTGTACAGGACAACGCCGGAGTTCACATTTTGCCAGCGTGCCGGGACCTCGTCGCCCCACGGGCAGCGCAAGCGATCCCGGTCAAAGAAATTTGGATACGGCAGCGCGCAGACTTCCGCCTTCAGCTGCAGGTAGGGCTCCAGAGAGGCCTGCACGTAGGTGTCGTTGTCCAGAAAGAGCGTGCGTTCGAAGGGCGACTGGTACCACGCATCAAACTTCGCCGCGTGTGCCGCCTGTGTGCTGCGAAGCCGAAGACACCGCGCATCGACCTTGGGATGAGGCCCTTTGTAGATTACCGCGCGCGGTACGCTCGGCATGGTTCGCACCGCCGTCTGGAAACTTTCGGCGAACATGGCGCGCTGGCTGGCGTCTTCGTCCACCAGCCACAGCAAGCCGTGGCCTTCGCGCTTAGGTCTGCGCTTGAACGGGAGCATGGGTGGGCTGCGGGGTTTGCAGATTGAGGTAAAACTCGGGTCGCAGCGGTCCGCGTCCCGGGGTTGGATCACCGTGCACGGCGAAGGTCCGCACGGGTTTGCGATAGAGCAGCGACTCACCGTCGTTGATACAAAGCACGAGGACGTATCGCCCAGGCGCCAAACCCAGCCGCGGCAAGGTGAACTCGCCTTCGCACAAGCCGGCGGTCGAAGTTGGCAGCTCGGCCCGGTCGCGATTCGAGACCAGCGCCAGCCGCTTCCCGCCTTCTTCAAAGAGTACCCAGCTCAACGCCAGTCGGGTAACCGGCCGCTTGAGTTGAAAGGAAAAGGCCAGCTCGAGCGCGGCGTCTTCTGCGTAGGTGCGTGGCTCTGAACCGTGGCGATCGTTCGCGTCGACGCGCACCTCGACGATGCGAGAGGGCTCGTGGTGAACGAGACCGTACGGCTCATCGTCTTCGGGCATTTTGGAGGCGGATGCCTTGAGGCCGGCTTCGGCGGTGGTCGTTTCCAAATAGCTTTGGATGACCTCGTGCGTGGTACCATAAGCGCGCAGGCGTCCGCGTTCGATCCAGGCCGCCTTCTTGCAGGATTGCAGCAGCCGCGCATGCGAATGCGACACGGTCACGGTCGTGACGCCGCTGTGGCGCAGCTCCTGCATTTTCAGGTGGCATTTGTTTTGGAAGAGGAAATCGCCCACCGCCAGCACCTCGTCCAAGAGCAAAATGTCGGGCTGCAGGTGCACCGCGATGGCGTAGCCCAGCCGCGCACGCATGCCCGAACTGTAGGTATGGACGGGGTTGTCGATAAATTCCTCGATCTCGGCAAAGTCGATCACCTCCGCTTCAATCGCTTTCATTTGCCGCGTGGAAAACCCCTGCACCGCGCCGGCGTTGAGGATGTTCTCGCGCCCGCTCAGCCGTGCGTTGAAGCCGGCTCCGAGGTTGATCAGCGACTGCATGCGCCCACGAATGGTGATGCGTCCGGCGTCGGGCTTGAGCAAACCGGCAATGAGCTTGAGCAAGGTGCTTTTGCCCGCGCCGTTGCGCCCTACCAGCGCGACCGACTCCCCGGGTTCAACGCGCAGGAAGACGTTCTCCACCGCCCAAAACTCGTCTGTGCGCAAGGTGCGGTTGTCTCGCCGCAAACCACTGATCTCCAGCAGCAGATCACGCAGCAGGTAGCTGCGGTGACGGTCGGCCTGGCGCACGAATTTCTTGTACACGCCCTCGATTTCGATGGCCGCGTCCATCATGCCGAAACCTTTTGCGCGAGCAGGTTGAGCGAGACGTGCAGCAGCAGCCATCCCGTAAGAAACAGCAGCGCGGCGACCGCCACCACGGTGAAGAAGGCCGACGTGTTCAGCCACTCGCCCTGCACCGCCAGCAGGCGCACGTTGTCCATGATCACCGCGATGGGATTGTAGGTCAGGATGACGTCGAGCCAGGGCAGGCCATCCGATGAGCGGTAAAACGTGGGGCAGATGAACATCAGCGGCCGCGTCAGGTTTTGCACGAGCTTCGAGCAGTCGGTGTAAACCACGTTGAGCGGCGCGAGAAACAGACCCAGCGAGGCCCCGAGCAAAATCATCGACGGGTACAGCACCGCCAGCCACAGGGCGCCCTCCCAGCTGAAAACATCGAAGAGCAGTAGCGTGCCCAGTATGATCGGCACGTAAAACAGTGCATCAAAACCCAGCCGCAGCAGGACCGATCCAATCAAACCTTCGGCAGGCACGCGCACGTTGTTGATCAGCTGCCCCGAGCGCGCCACCAGCGACAGCGGCAGGTTGATCGACTGAATGAACGTTTGAAACAGCAGCATGCCGCAGACCACGTAAACGGGGTAGGGCATCGCAATCGTATCCGTTTTCAGGATACCGCCGCTTTGCATCACGATGAAGATCGCCGCCAGGATCAGCGGGTTGGCAAAGTTCCAGGCGTAACCCAGCAGCGAGTCGGCAAACTCCGCCTTGAGGTCCTTGCGAAAAAGCCGGTAGGCCAGTCGCCGCCCGTCCCAGGCCCCGCGCACCATCGCGCCCACAAGTTGCCCCGGGCGCTGACTCATCGACTCGGCCGTGAAAACGGTTACCGGTACCGGGTTCATCGCGGGTCTGGCTTGGTTGCCGGCGGCGTCTTGGCGAAGTGCGCCTCCAGCAGCGGCAGCGACGCCTGTGCCTGGCTAAACCACTTCGCCAACAGTTCAAAACGCTCGCGCACAAAAGCCGGGTCATCGTCGCCAAAGACCTCGCGACCGCCGTGCTGCATGACCTGGCGACCAAACTCCAGCTGGCTGCCCCAAGAGCGGAAGTCCCGCTCGACCTGCGCGCGAAAGAATCCCTGCACCACTTTGGCCAGGTCCAACTCCGCCGCGTAGCGTGTGCGCCGGTCGCCCAGTTGAAAAGCCGGCACCACCGCCTCATACCGCTTCAGGTAATCCAGCGCCTTGCTCACGCCCGCCTTGCTCAGGCTCAGCGCGCTCATCAGCTCATCGGGGCTCAGAGGCGCAGGACTCGAAAAGAGCGCGCCATAGACCTGCCCGACTGACTTGGGGATGCCCAGAAACTGCGCCACCTCCATAAAGAAGCCGATCGCCGCCTGCCGCCAAGGCGCGGCCTGCGTCTCTGTGGGCTCAATCCCTTCCTGTTGTAGCTGACTGGCCATGGGAATGCGTTCTTAGCGAAGCGGACGCGGCTCTGGCGTTCAATAGCTCCACAACACTCACTTTATCGACAATGTCCACAAAAAAGTAAACCAAGTGGACGGTGCCGTTTGAGCCTGCGCACGTTCCTGCCTGCTGGGCTCAGAACCTGGTGCGCCGCACGAGCGCCTTTGTCGAGGCACCCGACAAGGTATCATTGCACCGGCACCGCGGCTTTGGCATAACGCACGGCGTGACTGCATTTGTGTTCCCCGATCTTTCTCTTGGTTTGCGTCTGCGTCTGAGTGCGGCGGCGGCGTTGCTTGCCTTTTTGCTGTTCCCTCTGCTCGCTGATGCCCGCATGTCCGTCCCCGACCGCCCCAACATTGTGCTCGTGCTGACCGACGACATGGGTGCCTGCGACCTTGGTTTTTACGGAAACGCCGACGCCCGCACGCCGCGCCTGGACGCACTTGCCGCCAACTCCGTGCGTCACGAGGCCTTTTACGTCACGCCGGTCTGCGCGCCCACCCGCGCGGCCTTGCTGACCGGTCGCCACCACCTGCGCACGTCCGTAGCCGGTGTGCATGGCGGCAAAGACCACGTACATCTCTCCGAGACGTTGCTGCCCCAGTTGCTCAAGCGCGCCGGGTACGCCACTGGCATTTGGGGTAAGTGGCACAGCGGCACCAGCGACGGCTACCTCCCGCACCAGCGTGGCTTTGACGAGACGCTGCTGCTGCGGCTCTACCGGCATCGCGACCCCGTCGGCCAGGCCAATGGCGGGGAGCCTATCCCGTTTGAGGGCCGCTGGGGAGACGACGTCATCGTGGAGCACGCGCTCGACTTTGCCCGGCGCCACGCCGACCAGCCGTTTTTCGCGATGGTCGCCTCGATGACCCCGCACGGTCGCCTCGACGCGCCGGCAGAGGAGATCGAACGCCTGATGCGCGAAGACGGCCTCACCCGCAACCTCGCTACGCTGCACGCGCAGATGGCGCACCTCGACGCGGCCATCGGCCGGTTGGTGGACGGCTTGAACGCGCTGGATACCGGCGGGCGGGAGACCATCCTGCTCTTTCTCTCGGACAACGGCCCGGCCATGCTTGAGAACGATTTCACCGACCTTGAACGCGACCGCCGCAACAACCTCCACTGGCGCGGCTGGAAGGGCGATGTGTGGGAGGGCGGCATCCGCACGCCACTGTTCATTCACCGTATCGGCAGTTCGGATACGGGGGTCATCAAGCAGCCGGCCGACGCGACAGACCTGCTGCCGACCTTTGTTGCCTGGGCGGGGGCAGAGTATGCAGCGGACCAGCTTCCGCTCGATGGTCGCGATCTCACACCCATGCTCGCAGGTGAAGTCCTGCCGGAGAAACCCGTGTACACCTGGGTGCATCCGGCCATTCCCCCGTATCCAAATCGTGGAGACAGCCGCATTGCGCAGGATGAATACGGCCCCGTGTCGCCCGAAATCAAATCCCAGCTGGCGGCTACCGAGCAGGTTCTCGCGCTACGCCAAGGCGATTGGAAAATTACCCGCAACGCCGACCTCAACAAGCCCTGGGGTGCCGAGCCGCCTGTCTTCCTGGGCAACGTCGTGGCGGATCCTCTGGAGCGCCGCAACCTCGCCACCGCTGCCGCTCAGCAGGATAGGCTGCAGGGGCTCACGGGTGACCTCGATGCCTGGTGGCAAGGGATTCTCGACGAGCCGCACAGCTTCAGCCCACCAACGTTGTTGCTGCGCGCCGAAGCCAATGCCTGGTACCGCGCCACGGCCACGGCGGCAATCAGCAACGACCTGCGCAACGAGGTGATTGCCATCCGGGGCTTCCAACGCGCGGGGCAATTTGCCCGCTGGAGCCTGCACGCCGAAGCCGCCCGCACTGTGCAGCCCAAGATTGGCTGGTGGCGCGACGGCACGATGCCCGAAGGCAGCCAAATCGTGCTGCGCTGCAGCGGCAGCGAGAGCATCGCCACCGCTGCACCCGACGGCTCCCTCACCTGGTCCGCGCCCCTCGACATCGACGCCGGCCCCAACACCCTCGAACTTGAACTGCTCCGCCTGCCCGCGCCTCTCGCCGAACCTCTGGATCTTTTTTATGTGGCGCTCGAAGCCCCGCGCTAGAGGGAAGAACGCACGGCGGCACCACTTACCAAGTGATTCGTTTTTATCTGCGTTCGGTGCCAATTTTGCAGTTACTTTTGTGGAGCAGGTCTATCGGCACGATTCATTCACGTTCCACAAAATTGGTTCTCAAGGTTGTCACGCTGAGAATCGTAGAGGGCACGTAGCTGCCAGTAGTGGGCAAACCAGACCGGTGCGTTACATGTAGTATAACCGGATGCCTTCGAGCACGTTGGTGGCGGCGATGGCCGCGAGGATCATCCCCATCACGCGGCTGACAATACTGGCACCGCCTTCGCCGATGCGCTGGGAAATCGGACCGGCACAGCGCATCAGCACGTAGGCGACAAACACCACCACCGCCATCAGTGCCGCGATGCACGCCTGATGGATGAAGGAGTGGTTGGCATTCTCGGTCAACAGGACGACAGCCATCATGGCCCCCAGCGAAGCGATGGAAGGGGTTGCCAGCGGGAAAACGGCAGTGGCTTCCACCGAGCGAGCGAGCTGCATTTCCTCGTCTGGCTTGCTCGTCCCAAAGACCATCGTCAGCGCAAAGAGAAACAGGATGATGCCGCCCGCAATCTGAAACGCCGTCAGCGGAACGCCCATGGCCGTTAACAGAACCTCCCCCGCGATGATGAAAAACAGCAAAATACCAGCGGCAATGATGGCGGCGGAGCGAGCAATACGGCGGTGGTCTGCCTCGCTCATGCCCGTCGTGGCGGAGATGTAAACGGGAATGGTGCCGATCGGGTCGATGACGGCCCACAGCAAAACGAAGGCCGTGATCAGTTCTTCGGGCGATGGCATACGCCGATAGCTTTGGCTGCCAGGCGAGGACCTTCAACTCACGAAACGCCGCGCGCCTCATTTCGTAACTGGTACCCGGAGAGGGGGTCGAACCCTCACTCCCTCGCGGGAAACGGATTTTGAGTCCGTCGCGTCTGCCAATTCCGCCATCCGGGCTGAGTTGGGTGCAGGCAAGTCTCACCCAGAGCTGAGCGGTGAGTATCGACCGACAGGCTGTCTCAGGCAAGTGCGAAGACGCAGGTGATCGACGCACCCGGGGGCCTGCCGTGGCGATTTCCGGTTGCGGGGTGTCCGCGGAACGCATCGGCTGGAGGCATGAAAATCTTCGGCGACTTCCGCAAGTTTGTCCTGCGCGGCAACATCATGGATTTGGCCATCGGCTTTACGGTGGGCGCGGCGTTCACCACCGTGGTCAAGTCGATGGTCGGCAACCTCATCATGCCGCCCCTGGGCCTAGTCCTGGGCGATGTCGATTTCACCAACCGCTTCCTTGTGTTGCGCGAGGGCGAAAGCGTATCCAGTCCCTACAAGACGTTGGCCGAAGCCCAAAGCGCGGGCGCGGTGACCTGGAACTACGGCGCCTTTGTCAACGATGCGTTTTCGCTGCTGCTGATTGCGCTGGCGATGTTTTTCATCCTGCGCAGCGTGCGGCGGGTGGAGCAAAAGCTGGAGTCAGAGTTTGGCCAGGAAAAGGCCGCGCCCAGCGAGCCGTCGACCAAAGTCTGCATGTACTGCCTCACGGCGATTCCTTACCGGGCCACACGGTGTCCGGCGTGCACCTCTAACCTGGTGCCCGATCGCTCCAAAGCCGGCAGTGATCTCTTTGCCAGCCCATCAAAGGCTGAGTGACGTTCATGTATTCGAATCACGGATACATTTGCTCAGCCCTTGGACAACTTGCTGGCGCGGGCGGTTTCGGGCGAGTCCTGGGCCGCGTAACGGGCGCGCAGGCGTAGCGCCTGCAGACGGATAAAGCCACTGGCGTCGTCCGGATTGTAGTCGCTCTGCACACCTTCCATCGAGGCAACGTTTTCGTCGTACAGCGAGAGCGCGCTTTTGCGCCCGACGGTGATGACGTTGCCCTTGTAGAGTTTGAGGCGCACGGTACCGCTGACGCATTGCTGGCTCTGGTCGATGAGGGCCTGAAGGGCTTCCCGCTCGGGCGCGTACCAGAAACCGTAATACACCAGCTCGGCATACTTGGGGATGAGGCTGTCGCGCAGGTGCATCAGGTCGCGGTCCATGGTGAGCGACTCCATCTGGCGGTGGGCATGTAGGAGAATGGTGCCTCCCGGGGTTTCATAGACGCCCCGTGACTTCATGCCGACAAAGCGGTTCTCGACCAGGTCGACTCGACCGATGCCGTGCTTGCCGCCCAGTGTGTTGAGCGTCTTGAGCACAGCGGCGGGGTTGAGGGCCTGCCCGTTCACGGCCACACAGTCGCCTCGCTCAAACTCAATCTCGACGTACTCCGCTTCGTCGGGCGCATCTTCCGGGTCGGCGGTGAGCTTGTACATGGCCTTGTTTTCCGGCGTTGTCGGGTCGAACCACGGATCCTCAAGAATACCGGCTTCGTAGGAAATATGCAGGAGATTGCGGTCCATCGAGTACGGCTTTTCGGCGGAGGCCTCGACATCCACGCCGTGTTCCCGGCACCAGGCAATCATCTCGCTGCGACCTGGAAACTGCGTGCGAAACGTTTGGTTTCTCCAGGGCGCGAGGACTTGAAGGTCAGGCGCGAGGGCTGCGTACGTCAGCTCAAAGCGGCACTGGTCGTTGCCCTTGCCGGTCGCACCATGGGCAAGGTGCGTGCCGTTTTCCTGGCGAGCGATTTCGATCTGGGCCTTCGCGATGAGCGGGCGTGCGATCGATGTGCCCAGAAAATACTGGCCTTCATAGATCGCATTGGCCCGCACCATCGGGTAAATAAAATCCGCGGCGAACTCCTCCACCAGGTCGACCGTATAGTGCGCCACGGCACCGGTGGCTTTGGCTTTTTCGGGCAGGCCGGACAGTTCTTCCTCCTGACCGATGTCGGCGGAAAAAGTCACCACCTCTGCGTTGTAAGTATCCTTGAGCCACTTCACGAGCACCGAGGTGTCAAGGCCGCCGGAGTAGGCGAGAATGATTTTCATGGATAGCGAATATGTGCGGTTATTGGCCGGCGATATGAGCGAGAATGGCCTTCTGAACGTGCAGGCGATTCTCCGCTTGATCGAAGATGACGGACTTCGGGTGCTCCAGCACGCCTTCGCCGATTTCCTTGCCGACTTTGGCCGGCAGGCAATGCAGGAAAACGGCGTCGGGCCCGGCCAGGTCGAGCAACTCGCGGGTCACCTGGTACGGCTGGAAAGCCGCGTTGCGGGCGGCGGCTTCGTTCTCCTTGCCCATGCTGACCCACACGTCGGTATAGAGCGCGTCGGCCTGGCGGGCAGCGTCTTTCGGGTCAGCGACCTGTTGCCAGGTGGGCTTCATGCCTGCCTGGGCGATGAGCGCGTCGACTTCCCCGGAAGGCTTTGCCTCGGCGGGCCCGCACAGTAGAACACGCATCTCCAGCATCGCCCCGACGATAACCAGCGAGTTTGCCACGTTGCAGGCGGTGTCCCCAAAAAAGGCCAGGGTGCGCCCTTTCAGCGACGCGGATGACGCTGTTCCCGGGTCGAGGCGCTCGGCCAGGGTAAAGGCGTCGGCGTAAACCTGGCAGGGGTGCAGAAAATCGCTCAGCGCATTGACTACGGGCACGCCGCTTTCGGCCGCGAACGCCTCCAGCACCGCGTGCTCGTAGCAGCGAATGATCAGGCCGTGCAGGTAGCGGCCCAGCACACGGGCGGTGTCAGCCACGGATTCGCCCCGGCTGATTTGCAGGTCGTCGGTGTTCAGCACAACGGGCTGAGCGCCCAGCTCGTGCACGCCGACCTGGAAGGACACGCGTGTGCGGGTGCTCTTTTTGAAAAAGAGCAGACCCCAGGACTGCCCTTTCAACGCGGCGGGGGTCTCCGCGCGATTGGCTTTCATCGCCCGTGTCTGCGCGAAGATGGCGGGGAGGGCGTCGACGCCCGTATCGGTTTCGGCTAGAAAATGCTGTGGCATGGGTCGGGACCGCTAGGGTTGTGAGGGCGTTTCCGCGAGCACGCTGGCGAAGATTTCTACCGCAGTGTCGATCAACGCGCGTGTCACGATGAGCGGCGGCAGCCAGCGTATGACCTGCGTGCCCGCCGGAACCAGCAGCAGACCGCGTTCCCGCGCGGCAGCCAACAACGGACGATTTTCGACCGAAACCTCGACCGCCAGCATGAGGCCTTGCCCACGTACGTCGGTTACCAAGTGCGGGTGCTGCGATTGAAGCGCTTGCAGATGCTCCATGAGGTAGGTGCCGAGACTGGCGGCGTTCTCGACGAGTTGGTCGGCTTCGACGACGTCAAGCACGGCCAAAGCGGCGGCACAGGCGAGGGGGTTCCCACCAAAGGTGGTGCCGTGGCTGCCGGGGGCGAAGAGTTCGTCGAAGCCCTTGCGCACCCAAATCCCGCCGATCGGAAAACCGCCGCCGAGCCCCTTGGCCATGCCGACCGCGTCGGGCAGGATGCCCGCATGTTCGAACGCAAAAAAGCGTCCGCTGCGAGCCACGCCGCACTGCACTTCATCGATCAGCAGCATCAGCTGGTGCTGATCGCACAGCGCCCGCAGCTCGCGCAGGAAACCGGGGGCGGCCACGTGGATTCCGCCCTCGCCCTGAATCGACTCGAGGAAAATGGCGCAGGTGCTCTCGTCGATGAGCCGCTCGAAGCTGGCCAGGTCGTTGAGCTGGCCGTGCGCGAAGCCCGGCAGCATCGGGTGAAAGCCGTTCTGCACCTTGGCCTGCGGCGTTGCCGCCATGCCGCCAAAGGTACGCCCGTGAAAGGCCTTCTCGGCGGTCAGGATTTTGAAGCGCTTGCCATCGGCACCACTGAGCCGCCCTCCATGCAACCGGGCCAACTTAATCAGGGCTTCGTTGGCCTCGGCGCCGCTGTTGCAAAAGAGCAGCCGTCCGGGCCCGATTTTCTCGACCAGACGGCGCGCCAGCTCAGCCTGCGCGGGGATGCGGTAAAGGTTGCTGCAATGGACCAGTTCGGCGGCTTGCGCTTGTACGGCGGCGACCCACTTGGGGTGCGCGTGACCGAGCGCGTTGACCGCGATGCCCGAGCCAAAGTCCAGATAGCGTCGCCCTGCGTCGTCCCAGAGATAGCAGCCCTCCCCGCGAACGGCCGTCAGTGGCGCCGGTCCGTAGTTGCCGAGAAGATGCCGCGCGTAGTCGCTCTGTGTGGTCTGTGCGCTCAGCGTTTGCATCGTTGGATGGATGGTTTGGTGGCTATACGAAAAAAGGGGACGAACTAGCTGTTCACGATTTCGGTGCCGATGCCCTTGTCGGTGAAAATTTCGAGCAAGATGCTGTGCGGCATCCGTCCGTCGACAAAGTGCACCCGCTGCACGCCGTTGTTCATCGCTTCGACCGCGCTCTCGACCTTAGGCAGCATGCCCCCGCTGATGGTGCCGTCGGCAATGAGTCCGGGCACCTCGGTCGCGGCCAGGCTGGAGATGAGGCTCTCGGGCCGCTCGGGCGCACGCAGGAGGCCGGGCACGTCGGAGAGGTAGACCAGTCGACGGGCCCGCAGCGCCGCCGCCACCGTCGCTGCCGCCACGTCGGCGTTGGTGTTGAAGGCCTGCCCCTGCTCGTCGGCGGCGACCGGTGAGATGATCGGTGTGTAGCCGGCCTGCAGCGCTTTCTTGATCAGCTTGGTCTTTACAAACTGGATACGCCCGACGAAGCCCAGGTCGATGGGCTTGCCCTCGGTGTCGGTGGCCTGCAGCGGCTCACATTGCAGGAGCACGTTGCCGGGCAGGCCCTGCGGGCGTCCGCCCCGCGCTTGCACCAACTCGCAAATGTCGAGGTTGACCACGTCGTTGAGCGTCTTCTCCACGATCGCGATGGAAGCCTTATCGGTGTAGCGTAGTCCGTTTTTGAATACGGGGTGAAGGCCGGCCGCTTCCATCGCCCGGCTGATGGCCTTGCCCCCGCCGTGCACGACGACCACGTGAATGCCCACGGACGCCAGGAAGACGATGTCGGTCGCCACCCTGCGGCGCACCTGCGGGTCGGGGTCGTCCATGAAACTGCCGCCATACTTGACCACGAAGGTCGAGCCCTTGAAGCGTTGAATGTAAGGCAGGGCCTCCATCAGTACTTCGGCCTTGGTCACCACGTCGATGGCGTCGAGGGCGGCTTGTCGTTCGGTCGTGGTCATGGCAGCAGAGGTGGTGCTGGGTTACTCGGACTTGTTGAAATCGACGTAGCCTTCGCTGAGGTCGGTGGTGAGCAGGTCAAAGCCAGCCCGCCCGGCCCCGAGATCGATCCGCACCTCAAAGGCGGGCCGTGCGCAGATGGCCTGGGCCTGAGGTATGTTCGCCTCGACGGGCAGCCCGCGATCGAACACCGTCACCGTGTCGTAGGCAATGGTGAGCTGCTCGGACTTCAGCGCGACGCCCGCATACCCCGCCGCGCAGGCCACCCGGCCCCAGTTGGGATCGCTGCCGTACCAGGCGGTTTTGACCAGCAGCGAATTGCCGATGGCGCGAGCGACTGCTTCGGCGTCGCTCGGGCTGTCAGCCCCGGTCACCTTCACCGTCACCAGTTTGGTGATACGTTCGCCATCGGCCACAATCTTACGCGCCAGCGCCTTACAGACCTTTCCCAGTGCCTGGGTGAACGCGTTCCAAAGCGGGCCTTCGTTGGTCTGAAGCGACAGGCCCGAAGCGCCGTTGGCCAGCAGCAGGACGGTATCGTTGGTCGACATGTCGCCATCGATCGAAAGGGTGTTGAAACTGCCGGCCACCGCCTGCTTGAGCGCGGCCTGCAACAGCGGCTGCGGCACGTCCACGTCGGTCAGAACGAAGGCGAGCATGGTGGCCATGTTGGGCTCAATCATGCCGGCTCCCTTGGCAAAGCCGGAGACAGTGAGCGTCTTTCCGTCATGCGCAAAGGTGACGCGAGCGGTCTTCTCGCGTGTGTCGGACGTCAGAATGGCCCGCGCTGCGTTGAATGCGCCACCTTCCTCAAGGTTCAAGTTTTCACGAGCCGCAGCCACGCCGGGGAGCAGCCGATCCATCGGCAGCGGCCGGCCAATCCGTCCCGTCGCGCAAACGAATACCGAGTCAGCGGGTAGTTCATCGCTTTCGGCAGCGCGGGCGAGGGAGCGCGTGTTTGCCAGACCCTCTGCGCCCGTGCAGGCATTGGCGTTGCCGCTGTTGGCCAAAATCCCGTGAAACCGCTCGGACGTATCCAAAATTTCCTGACAATAGACGACCGGCGCGGCTTTGACCTGGTTGGTCGTGAAAACACCGGCGGCGGTGCAGGGGGCCTGCGAACGCACCAGCGCGAGGTCCAGCCGGTCGTTGCGCATGCCGCGCACATCGCAAGCGACCCCGCTCATCTCAAAGCCCGGGCACAGCGGCGGCGGGTTGTCGCCCGCAAGTTCGCTGAGTGTCTGCGCGAGGCTCATCGGCAGCGTGTGGACCGGTCAGACCAGTCCGGCGGTCTCCTCAAAACCGCAGGCAAGGTTGAAGATTTGGACCGCCTGACCCGAAGCGCCTTTCAGCAGGTTGTCCTCGGCGGAGGTGAGCACAAAGTTGCCGGTACGCGCGTCGTGCACGGCGGAGAGCTCGATGCGGTTGGTGCCGCTGACATGCGCGGTGTCGGGAAAGGTGCCCGCAGGCAGGAGGTCGATGAATGGGCGGTTCGCGTAGACGTCGCGCCAGGCGTCGTACACGGCGTCGAGACTCTGGCCGTTGGCGGGCACGGTGATCGTCGAGGCAATGCCCCGGCTCATCGGCGCAAGGTGCGGGTTGAACTGGAGGACGACGGGCGCTCCTTTCTCCGCGGAAAGCTGCTCCTCGACCTCGGACAGGTGCCGGTGCTTGACCAAACCGTAGGCCTTGGCCGATTCGTTGCGTTCGCAGTACAGGTAGGCTTCGTCGACTTTTTTGCCCGCCCCGCTGACGCCGCTCAAGCTGTTGGCCACAATGCCCGCGCCGGTCAACACACCGGCCCGCAGCAATGGGACCAGCGGCACCAGCAGGCTCGTCGGGTAGCAGCCGGGGCAGGCGATGAGCGATGCGTCCTTCCAGTCGGCCAAGGGATGCAACTCGGGGATGACGTAGGGCGCCTTGCG
Source organism: Opitutales bacterium (assembly GCA_050331595.1). Taxonomy (GTDB): domain Bacteria; phylum Verrucomicrobiota; class Verrucomicrobiia; order Opitutales; family JBHJGM01; genus JBHJGM01. The sequence goes on along the minus strand of JBHJGQ010000002.1, from coordinate 112,716 downwards.
CAGCAGCTCGGGCTCCGGGTGCGCCTTGCCGTAGTAGGCCGCGTACAACTCGGGCGAACCCAGCCGAAAATCCGCCGACAGGTCGATGACCCGCCGTCCGGCGTCCACCAGCGGCTTGGCGAATTCAACCGCTACCCCGTGCGGCAGAGCCAGAAACCACCCGTCCACCGCCCGATCGCTGGCCATGACGACGGGGTCGGATTCGCTGAACGTCAACCCGGGATCGACCCGTCCACGCAGGCTCGGCAGTGCGTCGCATACCGGCGTGCCCGCGAGCGTCCGCGAGGTGACCCGGGTCAACCGCGCGTGCGGGTGCCGGGCCAGCAACCGGATCAGTTCCAGCCCGGAGTAGCCGGAAGCGCCTGCGATGCCGACATTCATAGTGAATCTATAAATTGCTGCGTTTGATGGATTTAGGAAAAATTGACTGCGGTGGCGGGAGCACTGAACAAACAAAAACGCCCTCGAGGTCGACGTCGAACCCCGAGAGCGCTGGAGAAAATGCCTCGTGTCCGAGCGGCCTTAGCGCTTGGAGAACTGGAATCGCTTGCGGGCTCCGGGTTGACCGGGCTTCTTGCGCTCTTTCATGCGTGGATCGCGGGTGAGCAGGCCGTTTTTCTTCAGGTCGGAGCGCAGCTCCGGGTCGACCTTCAAGAGCGAACGCGCGATGCCGAGCGAAACCGCTCCGGCCTGGCCCATCGGTCCGCCACCTTCCACGCGCACGGACACGTCGAACTGCTCGCGCAGATTGGCTACGTCAAGCGGCGCCAGCGCGGTGTTGGTCAGCTGCTCGCTGAAAAAGTACTGCTCCAGCGGCTTGCCGTTGACGAGGCGTTGGCCGCTGCCGCGCTTCAGGCGCACGCGGGCCGAGGCGGTCTTGCGCCGGCCTACGGCGACGAGGGTGTCCTCTGTAGATGCCAAGGTGGTCATGTATACGAAAAAAAGTGAAAACGTGCTTAGGGAAGCGGGGTGGGCTGCTGGGCTTCGTGCGGGTGTTCGGTGCCCGGATAGACCTTCAGCTTGCTCAGCATCGCGCGGCTGAGCTTGTTGCGCGGGAGCATGCCGCGCACCGCATTCTCGACCAGAAAGGCCGGGTGCTTCGTGCGAAAGTGGCCCACGCTGCGGTACTTGTCGCCGCCGACCCAGCCGCTGTAGCTCATGTAAACCTTGTCGCGCTCTTTGTTGCCGGTGAAGCGGACCTTGGCCGCGTTGATCACCACCACGTAATCCCCCGCGTCGATGTGGGGCGTGTAGGTCGGCTTGTGCCGGCCGCGCAGCACGTTGGCGATCTTGACGGCGAGCCGCCCGAGGATTTCTCCGGAAGCATCGACGACGTACCACTGCTTGGCGTCACCGGGTTTGGCGAGGGTCGTTTTCATCTGCGAAAACCGCAGAGACTACTTCGCGCACCCGACGTGTCAATGGCATTTGCCGGACCGATGGCAGAATGTGAGCGGACGCACTCAGGCGTTGGATTGTCGGTGTTCAGGAGCCAGGAGTGAGAAGACAGCTCAGGCGACGCACCCCGCAGGAACCTCATCGTAAGGAACGGGCCCGCCAGCGACGTGGCAATCCGGGCAGAGGACGTTGTTGCCCAGCATGGACTCAGAACCGCGCAATCGTCTACGAAGTATCCAAAGCGGGAAAGAAAAAGCCTGCGTCCACTGAGGGACGCAGGCTGAAAGTCAGTCGAATCGCTGGAGTCGGATCCTGGCTTCGTGCGCTCGCTTAGTACGAGAACGAAGCCGAACCGCCCCACCAGAACGAAGCCTGGTCGCCACCGTTGAGGCCGTTGGCCGGACCGGTGTCGTCGTCGTTGTTGGCCGCCACGCGGACACCTACGGAGAAGGCGATGTTCTCGTTGAGCGAGTAGATCAGGTCAGCGCTGCCACCGTAGTAGGTGTAACCATTTTCGCCACCGGCAGGGCCTTGGCCGCCGGAGGTGTCGTCGGTGGAGACGAAGCCAACGTAGCCAGCCGTGTCAACCGCGACGCCGGGGATGCCCGCGATGTCTTCGAGGTCGAGGGTGTAACCCACCGAACCTTCAACCACAACCTGCTCGAGGTCGAAGTCATAGTAGAAGTAGACCGCCGGGGTGACGAAGATCTGATCGGCCACATCAGCCTGCACGCCCACGTAGATTTCGCGGGTGCGGTCGATGGTGTTCGAGGTCGAGTCTTCCGGGAACCAGAAGTAGGTGAAGCCCACGTCCACGGTCACGATGTCGGTCACCGGGTAGGCGTAGCCAATGTACGGGTCGACTTCGTTACCGGGGTCGCCGGTGCTGATGGTTTCCGAGATCGGAAGGTTGGTCCAGATACCGGCGTACAGGTTGCCCCCGTACAGCGGCAGGCCAAACTCGATCTGCGGCTGGAAGGAGTCGCCGTTCAAGTTGGCACCTCGGAAGATGTACTCCGACTCATAGACAAAGGAACCCGATATCGAGAGATCCTCGAGGGTGGGAACCTGCGCCTGGGCGCTGCTCGCGGCCACAGCGGCAGCGAGAGCGATCGTAGCAATGCTCTTGTTCATGATAGTTTCAGTTGCTTGTTGGTTTGCCGTTTGGTTGTGAGAACCTAATCTCGACCGTGTTGAATCGGAGGATTTGCCTCTCAAATCAAGCCAAAAATTGGTCACGACCTATCAAACTCAACCACCCGAGACGGCCCCGCAGGCACCAGATACAGGCGCGGAGTCGTCCTTGGCCCTGCCGCTGGGCCCTTTGCTGGTGGCCGCGGGTGCCTTCTGGGCGTTGTTTGCCGTCGCTCTGGGAGCTTTTGGTGCGCATGGACTGGAGGGCACGCTTGAGCAGTATAATTCCGTGCAGACCTGGCAAACGGCGGTGGATTACCAGGTGACCCACGCGCTGGCCCTGCTCGCGGTGGGTGTGCTCGCTTTCGGACGATCCCGACCGAAAGGCCCGTGGCTTGCCTTGGGGATACTCTGGGAACTGGGCATCATTTGCTTCAGTGGCTCGCTGTATTGGCTGGCGCTGGATGGACCTCGTTGGCTGGGTCCCGTCACGCCCATCGGCGGGGTCTGCTTCATGGTGGGCTGGGGCTGGCTCTTCGTCTGGGCCCTGCGGCAATGCTTTGGCAGAAGCCAGGAGTCAGAAGCCCGAAGCTGAACGAGACTACTTGCGCGCCGTGCGCCTGCTCTGCGACTGGCTCCCACCCGAAACCATTTCGTTTTTGAACACGGCCTCAGGGGTACTCAGGCATCCGGTGCCTGAAAGCGTCACCTTGTACGTCCTTGCGAGGAGCCAGCGCGCGAGCGACGCGACAATCCAGGCGAAGGACGGAATCTCGCGGCGTTGCTTTAAGCTGTGACCGGCACGGAACTGAATTGCCCGCGGCAAACCGTTTTGTGCAGGCCCGATTGTGCTGGATTCTAATAACTGCCAGTTGCACGCCTGGGCGCGGCTCTGTGCTGGTCTTAACGCAACCGAGCTCACGTCATTGCGAGGAGCCCGGAGCGCAGTCGACGGGCGACGTGGCAAATCCAGGCGAAGACCATTGATGCCAAGCACAGACTCCGACCGGAGCGCCGTTGTGTGGGTGAGGCTCGCACCCGTTTGCGGTTGTGATTGCCCGAGGTGCCTCCACGCGCGAAGACAGCAACGAAGGAGGACGGTCTCGCCGTCCCAATCGTGTCAGACAGGCAAAATGCCGGGAATGCCGTTGCGTTTCTCCGGCTCCGGCAAAGAGTGCCTTTTACTAAGAACCGCCAACCGCCTCCAGCCATGACCACCGCCACCGAAGTCGCCCAAAGCAGCCTCCAGCAACTCAAGCAGTTCACCACCGTCGTCGCCGACACCGGTGACTTTCACCAGATCAAGGAATTCGAGCCGCAGGACTCCACCACCAACCCGACGCTCATCCTCAAGGCCGTCCAGCAGGACGATTACAAGCCCGTCTTCGATAAGGTCATGGCCGACCACGGCAGCGCCTCCGTCGACGACGTCACCGACCACCTGCTGGTCGCCTTTGGCACCGAAATTTTGAAGCTGGTGCCCGGTCGGGTGTCTACCGAGGTCGACGCACGTCTTTCCTTCGACACCGAGGCCTCCCTGGCCAAGGCCCGCAAGCTCATCGAGCTCTACAAGGCACAAGGTATCGAGAAGGAGCGGGTGCTGATCAAGCTCGCCTCAACCTGGGAATGTCTGGAGGCCTCGCGCGTGCTCCAGTCCGAGGACGGCATCAACACTAACATGACGCTGATGTTTTCGACCATTCAGGCCGCACGTGCGGCCGATGTTGGGGCCAAGTTGGTCTCGCCATTCGTGGGCCGCATTCTGGACTGGTTCAAGGCCAAGGAAGGCCGCGACTTTGCGCCCGAAGAAGACCCGGGCGTTCTGTCCGTCAAAGAGATTTATGCGTACTACAAAAAGTTTGGCTTCGGCACCGAGGTGATGGGGGCGAGCTTCCGCAATTCGGGCGAAATCCTGGAGCTGGCCGGTTGCGACCTGCTGACCATCAACATCAAGCTGCTCAAGGAACTGGCCGAGATGGACACCAAGGTCGTCAAAAAGCTGGACCCCTCCGAAGCCGCCCAGTCCGACATCGAAAAGCTCGACACGGGCGAAAAATCCTTCCGTTTCCTGCTCAACGAAGACGCCATGGCCACCGAAAAGCTGTCCGAGGGCATCCGCCTGTTCGCCGCTGACGCACGCACGCTCGAGCAGATGATCGTGGAGGCAAAGGGTTAGTCCGGCGTCCAAGTTCGTCATTGCCAGCGAACGCAGTGAGCGTGGCAATCCAGGCGCGCGCCTGAGCTCTGCGATTGCGTGCGATCCGCAGCCTAGAAACGGTCATGGGCCAGCGACCGGTGACCCTGGACGGCCTTCTGCAACTTTGCCCCGTTGCCGGGGTTAGGGATTTTCGGAACACCGGAACATTCGTTCCGATTTTTTGATCGTACGGGAGCGCGCCTGCCGCTTGGGCCGCCGCCACGGTGCCTTGCAATTACGGACGCGAGGCGATAGACCAGAATCAATATATCGAGGCGTAAATCGTCCGATTTCACCTTTTCTCCAAATCCTACCACGACCCACACCGACGCAGCCATGTCACGCTACCGCCTCAGTCGTCCCCGTCCCCGCAACGCCCTTGGGCGGGCCGCCTTCACCCTGACCGAAATCCTCATCACCATCGCGCTCATCGCCGGTCTGGCGGGCCTCTTGGTGGTCGGTTACGACAACATTTTTGGTGGTGCCCAGGCCGACACCGCGCGCAACTGGGTCAACCTGACCGGCAAGCAGGCGCTCAGCGCCTACCGCTTCCAGGTCGGCAACTTTCCGACCACCGCCCAGGGCTTGAATGCGCTGGTCACCCGTCCGGCGGACGCCGCCCGTTGGAACGGCCCCTACATCGAGGGTGCCGACGGGATCGTCGACCCCTGGGGCAATCCCTACCAGTACGCTTTTCCCGCCCAGCGCAACAAAAGCGGCGGAGCCAACGCCTACGATCTCTTCTCCTACGGGCCCGACGGTCAGGAGGGCGGCGGCGACGATATCACCAACTGGGACTGAGCCACCGGGCGCCGCCAGCGCCGGCAGCCGTCACCCCCCCGCGACGTAAACCAACACGGGCATGAGAACAGACCGAGCCAACCGTCCGCGTCGCACGACTGGGTTCACCCTGCTGGAAATTCTCATTGTCATCGCTCTGATCGCGCTGACCACGACCCTCGCCGCGCTCAGCTGGACGGCCCTGGCCGATGCCTTTGAAGACAAGCCCACCTTCCAGGTCTTCCGCGAGATGGTCCAGGAGGCACGCCACCAGGCCTACCAGACGCGCGAACCGGTCCACCTGGCCTGGGATGACAACGCCAAGCTTTTCCGCATTTATTCGCCCTTCGCCGAGTTGGAGGACCTCGTCTTGAGCGAAGAGGCATTCATTTCGCGCGGCGACACCGAGGTGCGCTTCTACCCGTTGGCCTCGCCCGAAAAAGGCGCATCGTTGAACGTGCGCGGCGTCACCCCGGAGTACCAGAGCGAGCCGGTCAGCGAGATTATCTTCCACCCCAGCGGCGTCTCCACGGGCGCGCGCATCGAGATCGACGAGGGCCCCAGCCGTTCGGTCATTACCCTGGAGCCCTTCTCGGCGGGCCCCATCGACTATGAACCGGAACGATAGGTTTGTCCAATGTCATTGGTCCGCAGTCCAGGGTCCGCTACCCCAAGCTCAAGTACGCCGGTCATGACCGGTTGGCCCCAGCGGCTCCATCCATGCAAGCGGGAGGCTCAATCAACGGCTCACGACCTTGGACCATCGACCATGGACCCAGGACGCCGTCGCCCCGCCTTCACCATGGTCGAGGTGCTCTTTGCCATGGCGCTGTTCGGGCTGGCCTGCGTGGTTCTGATGGAGTCCGTGCGCATCGGCCTGTTCACCCTGGAGATTGTGCGCGAGACGCGCGACTACGATGAGGACTACCGTTTTGTCCTGCGCGAGGTGCTCAACATCGCCGAACGTGACGAGATGGAAGACGGCGGGGAAATCGACACGCTGGGTGCCGGCGAGGCCGTCTGGGAAGCCGAACTCGAGGAGACCAACGTCATCGATCTGTTCGAGCTGAAGCTCACCGTGACGTTTCCGGACACCCGGGAGCGTTTCCGCTTCACCGAGCCGGAAGCCTACACCGGCACCTTCTACATCCTGCGTCCGGGCTGGATGGACCAGGGCGACTACGACGACCTGCTCGACGAAAAACGCGAAGCGCTGGAGGATGCACGACCCTGGCAGGCACCATGATCGCGCCAAAACCATTGCGGGCTGCAACCGGGCGGGCACGTTCGGGGTTCACCTTGATCGAGGTCGTCGTGGGCATCGCCATCGGCGGACTGGTCCTGTATGGCATGGCAACGGCCGTCTTCGTCGTGCAAAAGCTGTACTTCGACGTCCTCAATGAGCCCTTTTACGAAGAGCACATGCAGTCGGTAAACAGCTTCATGAACTACGCCTTTTCGTCCGCCGACGTGCAGGCCGACGACAGCTCCGAGCCCAACCCGCTGACGGGCGAAGAGGGCGATGTGGCCACGGTGACTTTCCGCGAGTTGCCCGGCGCGGGCTTTGGCGACGACGCCCTGATCAGCTTTTACCTGCCGGGGGACCTGCCGATTTTGCGCACTTTGGAGACCGATGAGCCGCCCTTCGGCCAGGTGACCGGCTACCTGCACTTTGACGACGACGCGGGCCTGCTCCTGTTCTGGCACGGCGCGGCGGACGACCCGGACGAAGATCCCGACATCTACCAGTTGCTCATTTCCCCCTACGTGACGGGCGTGGAGTACTGCTACTACGACAGCGAGGACGAATCGTGGGACATTCAAGACGAGCCCGAAGAAGATGGCGACGTCTTTCAGTTGCCCACCTACCTGCGCCTGACCTTCGACCTGTACCCCGGCAACGAGGACGAGCCGCGTCAGCTGGCCTTTCTTCTGCCCAACTCCAGCGGTGGCGTTCCGCGGCCCTGAACCCATCGGCCATGCACGTGCCTTTGCTCCAATTCCGTCAACGCCGACCCGGTGCGATCGCGATCATCGTGCTGGGCTTCGTTTTCTTTTTGACGGTGCTGGTGGTGCTGTTCCTGGAGTTGATCACCAACCGCGTACGCTACGAGGGCTACTCGGTGCAGCGCGATTCCCTGCGCGACGAGGCCTACATGGTCCTGGAGTTGACGCTGGCTGCCCTGCACGAGATTCAGACCATCGACGAAGGCCTGCACAGCCCCAATCAGGGCTGGCAGAACCCGCTGGGCTACGTCGACATCCCCTTGCCCGAAGGCATCGAGGCGACCGTCACCATCGACGACCTCTCGGGGAAATTCGCGCTGAGCCAACTGGTCGAGAACCCGGACACCTTTCGTTTCCTGCTGGAGGAGGTCGGCGTGGATTTTGTCGAGACCGACGAGCTGATGGACTCGCTGGCGGACTGGATCGACGAGGACGAGGACACCCGGCTCAACGGCGCGGAGGCCGACTGGTACGAACGCGATGACAGCGCCCGACGGCGGCCCTCCAACCAACCGCTGACGACCCTGGAGGATCTGCGCCACATCCGGGGCTTCGACGAGCTGTTCTTCAACGAAGACACCGGCGAGGCTAACGACTTGTACCACAATTTTGCCTCCGCGGTCACCGCTACGGGCAGCCACGCCGCGCCGAACCTCAACACGGCGACCGGCTTAGTGCTGGCCGTCTTGGAAGAACGCGAAGGCCTGCAGCCCGACGGCCTGGAGGACTTTCTCAGTGGCACGGACCGTGTGCCCAATACGGGTGACGAGCGCTTTTTGACATCCTCCGATGATGCCGCACGTGAAGGTGTTTCGCTGCGGGTCGGCGACGGGGCCGATTTTGCGTTTACCGCCGAAACCCTGCGGGTGTCGGTGGAGGTGCGCTCGCCCAGCTCGAGCTTCTTCTTGACCGCGCTTCTGGGCGAGGAGGATGAAGAAGGCGAGGGCGACGAAGACGGCGGCGGCTCCGAGGGCGAAGGCGGGACACCCAACGTGCGGGGCTCCTTGGAGGCGAGCTCCGGCGGCCAAGGGAACCCAGGCGGCTCCGGCGGTTCTCCTAGGGGGAGCAGCGGCGCGGGCGCGGGCGCCGAGCAGGAGGGGTTCCAAGACTATCCATTCAACATAATCAGCCTTGTCGAGAATGTCCGTGTTGATTAAGGAGATTCACTTCTCACCGTTTTAGTATTGGGTGCCCAAAATTCGCCAATTCCTTGATGGACTGCGCACTTCCGCCCCGGAGCCCATTCGCTGGATTCAGGGGGGAGTTTTCTTTTGCCACCTCGAAGAATTGGCCCCCGGTCTGCCGGAGGATGAGGTTGCCTCGCTGGCCGAACTGACGCTCGAAGAGCTGTCGCCCTTTCCCATCGAGCAGCTGGCCTGGGGCTACCTGCATGACGCCGAACAGTCCCGCCTGTTCCTCTACGCGGCCTTTCACGACACGTTGCGCCTGCAGGGCGAGTCGGTCGACGGCTGGGTGCGCGACACCTACGTCCTGCCCGACTTCCTGCCCCTGCTTCTGCGTACGGAAACGGCCCCGGCGCAGGCGCGGTTTTTTCTCTCGGGCCAAACCCTGTCGGCGGCGCTCTTTCGCGCGGGTGAGCCGTACCCGGACGCCGTTTTGTGTGAACCGCTGACCCTGCCCGCTGACGAAGCGGAAGCGCCTTTGGCCACCGAGGACGACACGTCGGAAGAGCTCCCCCCGGCGGCCATCGACGACGCGGGTGAGGTTTCGCCCGAAGCCATCGACGCCGCCCAGGCGCGGCTGTTCAGCCAGTTTGACCGCCGGGTGTACCCGCCGCTCCGCGAGGTATCGGTGCTCGTGCGCAGCCACCTCGATCGCAAGGAAGGCGGCGCTGCGTTTGAACGTGGGACGTACCGCCAGTCCAACGCGGAGGCTCCCGCCGAGGACACGGAAACAATTTCACTGAAAGGCGACAACGCCGTCTGGCAGGCCGATGTCCGCAAGGGTGACTTCAAGCGTCGCGAACGTTCCCAGCGCAAGTTGGCCGGCAAGCTCTGGATCGCGACCCAGGTCGCCGCGGCCCTCGTGCTGCTGCTGATCGTGCTGGAGGGCGGGTTGCTGGTCTTTGGGCACTTCGCCGGCGAACGTCAGGCAGCCCAGGCGGACATGCAGGACGAGGTCGACGTGCTCCTGACCCGCAAGGACAACCTCTCGCTGATGCAGCAGTTCTCCGGGCGGGTCTTTGAGCCGTTTCAGCTGCTGCGAGTGCTGCACCAGCCCATGCCCAGCGACTTTTATTTCCAAAACGCCGTCATCGCCCGTCCCGACCGTGCGCGCATCCAGGCGCGCTTTGCACAGGGCTCGGGTTCGATCGCGCTGGTCAACCGCTACGTCGAGGAGCTGGAGTCCACCGGGCTGTTCAACCGTATCGAGGAGAGTTCCACGGTGCGCGGGCCGGATGTGTTTCTGGATTTGGAGGCCGAGTTCAAGGCCCCCGAAGACTTCCCCGAGCAGTTAAGCTACCAGCCGCCGCAACCGAATACAGAACCGGAGCCGGGTCGCGGCAATGCGACGGCCGCGCTCCTGCAATCGCTCCAGGGAGGGAACGCCCCGGCGAATTGAGCGCGCCGGTCGAAAACCATTTGCCATGAATGCGTTACGCACCCTCTACAACCGCCTCGTCCTGCGCGAGAAGCTCCTGCTGTGCGCGCTGTTTTGGGTGCTGGTGATGATCTGGCTGGTGTCGTGGACGGGGCGTTTTGGCACGACCCAACGCACCTTCACCAGCGCGGGCACCGCCATCGACCAGTCGATGGAGATGATGCAGGAGGCGCCGATGGTCGATCAGCAAATCCGCGCCGTGGTGGCCGAGCTGGACCCCTCACTCACCTACGACGACCGCCGCCTGACCCTCGAGATCGACAGCCTCGCGCGTCGCCTGGGCATTCGCGACATCCGCCTGAACACCGCCCGCAGCGAGGACAGCGACGCCTTTATTTTCCACACCCTGCGCTTTGAGGCCGCGCGGGCGCCATTGGCCAAGCTGATCGAGTTCGAAGCCGCCCTGCGGCAGCGCTCGCCCTACATTTCTCTGGAAAGCCTGAAAATCGATCCCATCGACGCCAATCCAAACCTGGCGAAGGGAACCTTTGTGCTGCGTTCGTTCGAGTTGAAGGAAGGGCTCGCCGCCACCACCGAGGTGGCCATGGCCGCGCCCTGACCTGAGCGAAACCCCCCAAACCCAAAGAAACCCAAACCGACCGCACACAACCCGCCATGCTCCGCACCCGACCCACTCGCGTTTTCCCCCTGGCCTTGACGCTGCTCACCGGCGCTCTGCCGCTGGAGGCGCAGACCAATCCGCCGCCCCTGCCCGTGCCCAGCGAAGCCCTAGCCCAGGACCGCTACGGCATCGGCGCGACCGGCCCGCGCCCGGACTATTACGAGCTGCAGGCAAACTACAGCGCGCTGAACCTCGACGACGTCATCAACGTCCTGGACACCACCGGGGGCTGGAACCGCGACCAGACCCTCGATTACCTGGAGGAGGAAGGTTACGGAAAGCCGATTCTGCGCCGCCAGGATCTGCCCGAGGTGCTGATCCGTTTCAATTCGCTGCGGCCCATGCCGCGGCGTGACATTATCACCGCGCTGGAATCGCTGCTGGCCTTGAACGGTATCGCGATCATCGAGTTCAACCCCGATTACATGATGGCGGTGCCTGCCCCGCAGGCGCTCGCCTCGACCACGGACTATCTGGCGGTCGACGCCTCCGGGATCAAAGGCACCCAGAAGATTTTCTCCAAGATTTACACGCTGGATTACCTCTCGCTCGACGAGGCCACGCCGATCGTGCAGAGCTTTGTCGGCTCGGGCTTGCCGCTGGTGCCGTTTCAACGCTCCAACTCGTTTTTGGTGACGGACTACCTGCGCAACCTGCAGCGAATTGAGCAGGTTCTGACCGAGGTGGACACCCCGCCGCAGATCACCGAGGAAGTCCTCTTTTTCGGGCTCAACAACACCAGCGCTTCCGAACTGAGCAGCCGCCTCGAAAACCTCGCGCAGGACAACAACCGTCTGGGCCGTTACCTGCAGGGCACCTCCATCACCGCGGACGACCGGACCAACCAGCTGGTTGTGGTGACGCACCCCTCCAACGTCGCGCTGATCACCGACGTGATTGAGAAACTCGACGTGGACGTGGCCCCGCTCACCCGCAGCGAGGTGTACTCGATCCGGCACGCGCAGGCCCCCGACGTGGCCGACATCATCCAGCAGATCATTTCCGGGCAGCAGTCCGCGCGCGAGAACCTGGAAGCGCCCGAGCAGGGCGTGGGTCGCACCGCGCCGCCCACGCAGCCCGCCGTGCCTGGTCAGGCGCCGCAGCCCAGCACGCCCTCGGCCGTGGCCGACTCCGCCGGCGAGGCCAACCTGCAGTTCAGTGAATTCGTCACCATCGTGGCCGACGAACGCTCCAACGCGATTGTCGCCTACGGTACCGGCAGCGACCTGGAGCAGCTCAAGGACTTGATCGAGAAAATCGACGTGATCCTGGCCCAGGTGCTGATCGAGGTCGTCATTGCCGAAGTCACCCTGACTGAGGACGACGCCCGCGGCATCGACGCCTTTGACATCCAGTACAACACCGTGGGCTTCCCCGGCAACGAGATTGGCTTCAACGTCGACGCGGTCAGCACCTCGCGCCTGGGCACGCCGTTCGACTTCTCAGGCTCGGTGCGGGACTTCTCCATTTCAGCGGTCATCGGCACGGCGGCGTCCAAGAGCAACGTGAAGATTCTCTCCACGCCCAACATCATGGTCCAGCACGCCGAAGAGGCCGAGATCATCGTGGGTGAGTCGCGTCCGGTCATCACCCAGAGCATTTCCGACATCGACAATCCCGGCAACACGAGCAGCTCGGTCAGCTTCCGTGACATTGGGATCGAGCTGACGGTGGAGCCGTTGATCGGCTCGGATGGCTCCATTCAGCTGGAGATCACCCAGATCGTCGACACGGTCGTGGGCACGGTGACCATTGACGGCAACGAGCAGCCGATCATCGGGCGCCGCGAGGCCAACTCCACCCTCACCGTGAGCGATCGCGAGACCATCGTTCTGGCCGGTTTGCAGGAATTCAACGCCACCGAAACCGACAGCGACCTGGCCTTCTTCCGTCACATCCCGCTGGTGGGCCGGGCCTTTGGCGGTAAAACGCGCGCCGACACCCGCCGCGAGCTGGTCCTCTTCATCAAGCCCTACATCGTGGACACCGAAGCGCGGAAGAAGGAAATTGTGGAGCGAAAGCTTGAGAACACCCAGGCTCGCAGCGAAATTGAAGGCTATCTCGATTCCGGCCAGTTCGACCCCGACCCGGTCATCGCTCTGCCGGAAAAAGAGTGGAAGCACAAGTCGCGCCGCCGCTTCTAGGATCGCCTCCGACGTATCCAAACGCTTAGAGTTGCCCCATGCATCGCTGGAATCATTGTCTGCACCGGATGACGCTGACCGCCGCGTTTGTCGTGGCTGTGGCACCGGCGCTTTGGGCCCAATCGCAAACCGCTGACCCGCTCTTGCAGCGCAATCCATTCGTGCCGCCAGGCTGGGGGGAAAAGCCCGCCCCGCCGCCTCCTCAACAGGTCGCCCCACCGCCCTCTTTTATGATTTATTTGGCGTTCACCGTCTTCTACACCAACAGCAAGGGCGAGTTTCGGTTCACCCTCTTCAACACCGCCAGCAACGAGGGGAAAACGACCCGGCAGGGCGACAACGTCTTTGGCGTCACCATCATGAGTTACAAGCCCGAGGGCGGCGAAGCCGGGCGCCCGGCGTTGGAGGTCATGTACGGTGGGCGCAAGCAGATGCTCTCCATGCGCGACACCAGCGGACAGACCCTGGCTGTGGCCAGCACGACCCAGCCCGTAGCGAACCCCTTCAACCAGAATTTACCGGCTCAGTTACGCAACATTCAGGCCCAGGGCCAGGGCCGCGCCGCCCGGACCAACAGTCGGGTGGCCGCGCTGCAGCAACGCCCAACCAATTCCAGCGCCAACGCCGGCAACAACCAAAACGGGCAGTCCGAGGTTCCGCGCCCACGTGTGCGCCGCCGGGTGGTCATTCCGCCGCGGCAGTAACGACGGCGTATCGAAAATCTCATGACACAGGCTGGCTCAGCGCACCCGCTGCTTTCCCTGGAAGAGGGCGAGCGGCAGGCGATTCTCGACGCTCCGCGCGCAGAGCGGCTGGACCGTTTGGCGCAGATGCTGGGTGAGGACGACGACGTTCTGCTCTCGCGCTTGTCGGAGGCTTCGTGTTTGCCGCTCGTCGACGATCTGGACCTGTTGCCCGAGCCCACGCGGACGATTCCCCTACGGCTGATCCATGAGTACCAGTGCCTGCCCATCCATCCGCCCTCCAACGGTGCGGAGAATGCAAATGGTAGTGGCAACGGAACCCTTGCTGGCGAGGCCTTGCACCTGGTCACGGTTTGGCCTCCGGAGCCGGTCATGGATCGCTGGATTCGGGCCACCTGCGGGCGCCCCGCGCACTGGCATCTGGGTCCGCCTTCAATGGTCAGCGACACCATCACGCAGGTTTTCGGGGTTGGCTCGGGCAGCCTGGAGGGCGAGGACCTGGCCGGCTTGGGCGAGGAAGACGCCGCGCAGGAAGAGGACGAGGACGCCGCCATCATCCGCTTCGTCAACGAGGTCATCACCAAGGCCCTGGCCGACCGTGCGACCGACATCCACTTTGAGCCGCAAAAGGACGCACTGCAGATCCGTTACCGTATCGACGGGCAACTGGTGCCGATTCGCGTGCCGGACAACCTGGTGCAGTTCCAGCGGGCGATCATCTCGCGCATCAAGATCATGGCGCGGCTGAACATTTCCGAGCGTCGCCGCCCGCAAGATGGCCGCATCGCGTTTCACTCGGGCGGGGCCGATGAGCTGGACATCCGCATCTCGACGCTCCCCACGATGTATGGCGAGAGTGTCTCGCTGCGTTTGCTCAACCAAAAGAGTCAGCCGCTTTCGATCCAGGAGTTGGGCGTGCTGCCCGAGGACGAAAAACTGATCGAGGGCCCGATCAGCCGGCCCCACGGTATCATTCTGGTGACCGGCCCAACCGGTTCGGGTAAATCGACCACGCTGAGCGCTTTCATGCGGCAGATTCGCTCGCCGGAGCGGCGCATCATCACGATTGAGGACCCGGTCGAGTACGAGATCTCGGGCATCAACCAAACGCAGGTGCACCACGAGATTGGGCTGACCTTTGCCAACGCGCTGCGCACCGTGCTGCGCCAGGATCCCGACGTGATCATGGTGGGTGAGATTCGCGACCGGGAAACCGCAGAGATCGCCGTGCGCGCGTCGCTGACCGGTCACCTGGTGCTCTCCACGCTGCACACTAACGATGCGCCCGGAGCCATCACCCGCCTGATCGACATGGAGATCGAGCCCTTCCTCATCGCTTCGTCGGTGGAGATGGTCATCGCTCAGCGCTTGGTGCGGCGGCTGTGCCCGCTGTGCAGCACCCCGGCCAATTATGACGAAAAGCACCTGCGCTCCTGCTTGGTCGCGCTGAACATGCCGACCTCGCGTGCCCACGAGGGCGAGGCCTTCAAGCAGCCGGTGGGCTGCGACGCCTGCCGGGGGCTGGGCTTTCGCGGGCGTGTCGGCATCTTCGAGATCCTCAGGGTCAACGATGAGATTCACGAGCTGATCGTGCAGAAGGCGTCGGCGCGCGAGATTCGCCTGGCTGGCCTGCGTCAAGGCATGCGCGCGCTGCAGCAAAGCGGCTGGGAGCAGTGCCGCCGCGGCCTCACTTCCCTGCCCGAAGTCATGCGCTTCGCCGAAGGCATCGAAGGCGAGGGCGACGAAGAGGAATAGGCGCCTCGGCCCGTTGGGAGACGACGCAAGCGATCCACAGGACTACCGATTGGCGCTGCCAGGTTCGCCTCGACGACGGCCAGCGTACCTTACACGCAGGGTCTCTGCCTATCCGCGTAAGCCTTCACAGATCGTTGCGTGAATCGGTTCACAGAGACACCCCTGTCATCTGCGAAAGCTCTGTTCGTGGCGACTGGCGCCCTAGTGGATCCGCCACTGCATGTGGTTGGCCAGGGCGATGAGCAGGGTGTTGTGGCCGCCGATTTGCTCGAGGGCGGCGATGGCTGCTTGCGTGTGGGTGCGCGCTTTTTCGCGCGAGGGTTCCAGGCCAAAGAGCGCGGGGTAGGTCAGCTTGTGGTTGTTCTCGTCCTGGCCCACACCCTTGCCGAGGGTGGCGGCATCGGTGGTGACGTCGAGGATGTCGTCGATGATCTGAAAGGCCAGGCCCAGGTGCATCCCGGCTTCGCCCATGGCTTGGAGGCGACCTTCGTCAGCCCCATCGGAGATCAGCAGGCCCATGCGCAGGCAGGCGGTCAGGAGGGCGGCGGTCTTGTTGCGGTGGATGAACTCGAGCAGATCGGCGGAGGGTTCGGCCTGTTCGCCCAAAAGGTCTTCCATTTGCCCGCCCACGAGCATTTGGCTGCCGGCGGCCTTGCCGAGTTCGGCGGTCAGCTGGCCCCCGAGGTCCGCACAGCCGTTGCGGCTGGAGTAATGGCTGCCCAGCAGCTCGAAGGCAAAGGTCAGCAGGGCATCCCCGGCGAGCAGGGCGGTGGCTTCGTCGAAGGCGACGTGACAGGTGGGTTTGCCCCGGCGCAGGTCGCTGTCGTCCATGCAGGGCAAGTCGTCGTGGATGAGGCTGTAGGTGTGCAGGCACTCCACGGCGACCGCCGCGGGCAGTGGGTCGCGGGCAGACGCAAACAGGTCGTGGGCGGCCAGCAGGAGAATGGGCCGCAGGCGCTTGCCCCCGGCCTCCAGGCTGTGACGCATGGCGCGGTGGAGGCGTTCGGGCCGGGTTTGGGGCGGCGGCACGAGCCGATCCATCGCATCTTCAACGCGGGCGCGCAGGGCCTTTAACGTTGCTTCCAGCTCGGTCGAATCGTAGCCAGTGCTCGCATTATCCATGAGCGAGGTCTGGGGGCGCATAGTATCCATCGTCGAAACGATACGGGGGGATCCAGGTTGGATCCCCAAGGTGCTTGTGGGATGTCTGCTGACATTTCTTCCCCTCGTCAACATCTTCTCCCTGGGGTACCTGTACCGCTACTTCGGGCGGGCCCGGCGTCTGGGCGATTGGCAGCTGCCGCCGTGGGATGATTGGGAACGCCTTCTCATCAACGGACTGTACTTTTTGGCCGTTTGGGCCTGCTACGGGCTGCTGCCTTTGCTGGCGGCGAGCGGGCTTGCGGGGCTGCTGGATTGGCTGACGCTGGGCTGGCTCTCGCCGTTGTGGTGGGCGCTGCTGCTGGTTGTGTTCGCGGGGACGCTCGCCTCCACGGCGGCCGCGCTCTGGCGTTTTCAGGAGGCGGGGCGGCGCTGGAGCACGCTCCTGCAAGTGGAGGCGGTCCTGCGGCTGATGATGCGCGAGTGGCAGCTGATGGTCTGGCCAACGGCGGCCTACGCGCTGCTGTTGGTGCTCCTGCCGCCGTTGTACGGGGTGGTGGCCTTCGCGGGCGGGGCGGTCTATCTGGGTTTTGCGGCGACCATTTTCGCGCGCGGCCCCTATGGCGCGGACACCTACTCCGTGGTAAACTAGCTGTTTTTCATGCCGACTTACGAATACCAGTGCAAAAGCTGCGGCCATGAGCTGGAGGCCTTCCAGTCCATTTCGGCCGCACCGCTCAAAAAATGTCCCGCCTGCGGGAAAATGAGCCTGCAACGGCTGATCTCAGCCGGAGCCGGCATCATCTTCAAGGGTGGTGGCTTCTACGAGACCGACTACAAGCGCGCCTCCAGCGGCAAAGGCGGTGGCGAGTCCAAAGACGCCCAATCCGGTTCAGAATCTTCCAGCTCCGACAAATCCTCAAGCAGCAAGACCCAGACCGCTTCTTCCAAGAGCAGCGACCGCAAGCAACCCTCTGACTGAGTCCGATGCCCCAGCGAAACAGCCCATCGAATCTGGCCCTGGCCCTGACGCCGTTCCTGACCGCCTTTTTCGGTTTGGCCCTGGGCAGCTTTTTGGGCGTGGTGCACCTGGCGGCCTTGCCCGTTGAAGAGGTCGAGTCCGTCCCGGAAGACGCGCCCGACAATCAGATCTTTTTGCTCAAAACACAGCGCGCGGGTTTCCAGTGGGAGCCGCGCGAGGCACAGCTGCTCGACCCCGAGGTGACCGAAGTTCGCCTGGTCGAGGGCGAAATCAACGCCTGGCTGGCCGCACGCCTGCGCGAAACCAAGGCCGACCCCGACGCCGCGTTCAAGCCGGTGTCGCTGCCGACCGTGCGCCTGGCCGATGACCACATCCACCTGGCGGTCAAGCTGGGCCTGGACACCGGTGCGGGCGGAGGCGAAACGTGGCTGCAGGTGGAAGGCTACCTGGAGTCCACCTCCAAGGGCCCGCGCCTGCATTGCCTGGGCGGCTCACTGGGTTCAGGGCGCTTGCCGGGACCGGCGGCGGAGATTCTGCTGGCGATGGCGTTGTCCGATCGCCTCGAGCACAAGGACTTGCAGCCCGTGCTGGCGGCGTGGTCGCAGCTCAAAGGGGCTGAGATTCACGGCGACGCGCTCGTGCTCAAGCGCTAGAGCCGCGCACGCCAATTTGCCTTGTGCTCCACCGGCCCGCCGATGGAATGGCGGCATGCGCAGACAACCGGATTCCGGTTGCGGGATGACAACGCAACCCCGCCCAGTGAAGGGACTGCTCCGGTGCGCTATGGGCGTTTTGGCGGCGTTTCTCTGTGTCACGGCGTCGCTGCAGGCGCAGTCCGTCTTGCCGCCGGCACCGAGTCTCTTGCCCGCCGAGGAGCCGGAGTTCCGGCCTGTGCCCGAGCTGCGGCCAAGCACTCCGGCGGAAACCACCAAGGGCGAAACGAGGGAGCCGCGTCTGATTGAGGACGACTGGCTGCTGGTCGTGGCCGAAAATGCCACCGCCGCCAGCGCGATTCTCGACATCGGGCAGGCGGTCGTAGAGGTGGGTCAGCGGGAGTGGTTGTTTGGGCGGACACTGCGTGAGAGCGTCATCGTGCGCCTGATCGAGGCGGCCCCTGCTGGGCCTGAGGACGCGCCCTACGCCGTTCGCTTCGCCAAAGACGGGCCAGTTACGTTATCGCTGCGCTGGCATGCGGAAGCCCCCTTTGACGACGTGGTACAAGGCCTCGCGCATGCGCTGTTGGTCGCCAATGTGCGCGAGCGTGCCCGTGGACAAGCGCCCGCCCCGCCGCCCTGGCTGGTCCATGCGTTAGCCCTGGAGACGCAAGTGGCCCTCCAGCCCCTGCGTCGGCAGTGGTTGGCTCGCGAAGCGCTTTCGATGGAACTGCCCGCGCTGGAACAGCTGATGGAGTTGACGGCCTATTTTGGCGGGGATAGGCGTCGGCTGGCGCTGGCCAGCTACTGGCTGGTGCAGACCCTGCGGGCGGAGGCGGTCGATCGGTCGGCCTACGAGCGGCTTCTGAGCGAACGCCTGCGCGAGGAGGGCGGCCGCGAAGCGCTGGATGCGCTGGTCTTTGGGACGGAACTGGACGACGCCGCGCGCGAGTTGTGGTGGGCCGTGCACTTTCAGGCGCAGGTGCGTTCGAGGCTTGGGCCGGTACTGCCCCTGGAGGATTCGCGGCGTCTGCTCGAGCGTTTGTCGCTGTTGCGCGCCTTTGTCGCTGAGGCCGAGCGCGAGTTTGCTCCGGCGGACCTGTGGCCGGTGCGCAGTGACGCCGCCGTCCGTAGTGCCGTCTTTCAGCGGGTGCGCGAGGTGAAGGTCGAGGTGCCGGCGATCAATCCCGTCTACCACAATGCGCTGCTCAGCCTCGGGGCCTTCTACGAGGTCCTCCTGCGGGAAGACGTCGAGGAGGCCGAGTTTGTGCAGGCGCTGGCCAACTGGCAGAGCGAAAAGTTGTTTGCCGGCCGCCTCCAGGCCGACGTCCTCGAAACAGTGCCCTGACCGGCTCCGCAAACGAGTGACCTCGACCCATTCGACAGGCTCAGGGTGCCTTTGGCACACGAGGGCGCTGTACGCGCATCGCGTTTGGGGCAAGCCTCCCGGTGGCGCAGACCACGGCGTCTCGTCCCACCCCGCCGTCATTGCGAGCGAGCCCACAGGGCGAGCATCGCAATCCAGAAGAATGCCTGCGAGCTGACCGACTGGCGGAAGGTAGAGGCGCCCGCTGCGTAGCCTTGGTGGCTGTGCAGTCGGACTGTTTACACTGAGTCGTTGTCGCGATTCAAGGGCGTGCGCCTGGATTGCCACGACGCACGTTGCCCGCCTCGCAATGACGAGGCGGCTTGTTTCCTTGCCTAAACCCGCAATGTAAGCACCGGACTCGCCATGCGAATTGGGTTATTCGTCGGCGAAGACGATGTCGGGGTCGAAGGTCACCGTGAGGCGGTATTGCTGGCCGGGGCGCATGATCAGGGGATGGTCGCGCCGGAGTACCTGCAAGTAGTGTACGTTGCCGTAGTAGGTGCGGTAACTTTCGTCTTCAGTGACGGGCTCTGGCTGCGCCCAGACGGCCTGAAAATCATCGCGCACCACGGAGATGCCAAGGCTATCGGGCCCGGCCTTGAAGGTCGTGGCAAAGCGGAAACGCGAGTGTGGCTCGGCCAGGGCAACCACGTAGCGCATGTGGTCCATTTGGACCTGATTTTTCACCGTAAAGACGTACTCGCTGGTCACCTTCTTGCCGCTGAAAGTCCAATTGACCTTACACGAGCCCACGTTGCTGAGCATCTTTTCCTTCGTCGTGATCAGGTCGGGCTGCTCGTAGCGAAAGTAAAAAGACTTTCGCAGACCCATGCCGGTCACGCAACGCTTGCCGTAGAAACACGGCACCACACGGTGTTCGCCGAAGGTCAGCTCGGGTACCATGATCGGCACGTAGCGGCCGACCGGCCAATCGAAGATCCCGGGGCTGTGCGGGAAGGCCAGCGAGTCACTGACATCCTGGCCGCCCTGGCTGACCAGCGGAATCTGTACATGCAGCCCGCTGCCGGCGTCCTGATAAATGAACAGCCCCTGCTCCTTGCGGTGGGATTTGTCGAAGATGACGAAGCGGGTGGTGGTCTTGCCGGGGGCCGTCGTCACGCTCATCTCCCCGCCGATGGCGCGGGCCAGGCGCGACCATTGGCAGAGGTAACGCGCGGCATCGAAGTTGGCCATGCGCGTAGTGTGGTTGCTGCCGGTGGTGCGCTCGTTATCGCGGATGACGATGAAGCCCTGCTCCTGGTCGATGTAGGTGGCAAAAAAGAAATAGAACAGACGCCGGAAAAGGTCGGTGTATTTTTCCTTTTGCTCGTTGGTGAACCAGCCATCGCGCATGGCCTGCAGCACGATGCTGATGCAGTGCATCTGCCCGTAGGCCCCGATTCCCCGACCGTAGCACCAGCCCAGTCCGTCCGAACGGACGATATCGGGGATCATCTTGATGTACTTCTCGGCGTGGGTGCGCAGGCTGGGCAGCTTGCGTTCGCGCAGGTGGATGTTGGCGTGCAACTGAAGTGCCTGGCGGATGAAGATGAAGCTCAGCACGCCGTAGATGTCGAAGACGCCGCCGAAGCCTTCGGGGCCGTCGTCGACAAAGCCCGCGCTGCTGTTCTCGCGGATGCGCTCCAGAAAGGTGTCCACCAGCTTGCCGGTCTCGTCCTTTTTGGAGAGGCCCATGCTGAAGCGGGCGACGGCCTTGGCCACGTTGAAAGCCTGCAGGTGGTTGTCGTAATCGGTACGGGCGAGCAGACGGCGGTCGAGTTCCTCGCGCGTTTCGTCCAGCAGGCGTTCCCAAACGGCGTTGCGGTCCTTGGCGGGGCCAAAGGAGAGCAAGCCCAGCGCGCTGTAGGCCAGGCCATTTTCGGCCTCCTCCTGGGCAAAGGCCTGCGCGGTGACGCAGCGGGCGGTCAGGTCGACCAGGTCATGGCCGGCGAGCTCCGTTTTTTGCGTGGCGCGATAGTACTCGCCAATGGCAAGGGCAACGTGCCCGGGTTCGTCAAGACGGCTGGCTTCGCCCTGGGTGGGCGTCAGGGTGCCGTCTTCATTGATGGCGTCCAGATTCTGCCCGAGAATGGAGGCGGCAATATCCAGACACTGGTCGGCGAAATTCTGCATCTACGAGGGCGGACGGTTCTCTTCAGGCCACGGGGAAACCGTTTGTGTTGCGCCCGCCCGCGATGCTTGTCAACCGCTAATGAGACGTAAGAACTCCGCGTTGTTCTTGGTTTGGCTGAGGCGCTCGATCATGGTCTCGGTGGCATCCTCAATTTTGGCCGAAGCCATCGCCCGCCGCAGAAAGGAGGCACCCTCCAGCGCTTCGGGCGAAAGGATAAGTTCCTCTTTTCGTGTGCCCGAGGAATTCAAATTGATGGCGGGCCAAATCCGCAGCTCGGCCACTTTGCGGTCGAGCACCATCTCCATGTTGCCGGTGCCCTTGAACTCCTGGAAAATCAACTCGTCCATTTTCGAGCCGGTTTCGATCAGGGCGGAGGCCACGATGGTCAGGCTGCCGGCCTCTTCGGTGTTGCGGGCGGAGGAAAAAATTTGCCGCGGTTTTTCCAAGGCGCGCACGTCCAGGCCGCCGGTCATGGTCTTACCGCTGTTGGCGCGGGCGGCGTTGTAGGCCCGGGCCAGGCGCGTGATGGAGTCCAACAGCAGAACCACATCTTTGCCAACCTCGACCAGATGCCGCGCCCGGTCGATGGCCAGGTCGGCGATGCGGATGTGGCTGTCGAGGTCTTCGTCGTTGGAAGAGGCGAAAATCTCCGCCTTCACGTTGCGGCGAAAGTCGGTGACTTCCTCAGGGCGCTCGTCCACCAGCAGGACCATCACGTGACACTCGGGGTGATTGGTCACCACGCCATGGGCGACGTCTTGCAGCAGGGTGGTCTTGCCCGTGCGCGGCGGCGCCACAATGAGCCCGCGCTGGCCTTTGCCAATGGGGCAGAACAGGTCCATTACCCGTGTGGTCATGCGCCCGTCATCGGTCTCCAGGTGCAGCTGCTCGTCCGGAGCGACCGTGGTGAGCTGCGTAAAGTCGTAGCATTTGCGCCGGTCATCGACGCTCAACCCGTCGATCTGCTCGATGTAGCGCACCTTGGGGTTGGGGTAGCGGTCGTCGTGCAGGGCGTTGGCGGTGATGAAGTGACCGCGCTTGAGTTTGAAGCGGCGGACCAGTTCGCGGGGCACAAAGGCATCGGTCGGTCGGGTCTTGCCGTGGCGGGCGGGGTCGAGCAACTGGCCGGCCTTGTTGTTGGTCGGCTCGAAGATGCCCTCGACGGTAATGGTCTTTTCGGCGACTTCGGTCTGGGTTTCACTCATGGCTTGAAGGGCGGCCAGAAGACGTTTGGAAAACGTCTGCGGGCTTGGACGAAAAAGTGGCTCAAGCAGGTCCGCGGACCCGAGAAACAGCGTTCGATGCTAGCAGGAAAATGGACGCGGTTGTGCCCAGAAGCGGGCGTGCGACTCGAAGCGACGACAACGGGAGGCACGCAGGCCGGGCCGATTGGCAAAAGCTCTGGCAAACTGCGAAAAACGGGTCAGCGCAGTGCCCGATGGGGGCTGTCAGGGCTTTTCCTAGACGTAAACCCTTGCCGCGCCGCAGGCGCAAGCTTTTTGTGCTGTGTCAGGCCTGTGACCCCAGCCTGTCGCGGAAAATCGACCGTGCAAGCTGCCTGGTGAAGGGCTAATTTGGAATAGACCGCCAAAGCAGTGGGCTCAACCGTTCCAACTGCCTCACTCACAATCAGTTTCGTTGTTATGTGCCAGTTTTCCCGCAAAGCCTCCCGCCTGCGCCGCCGCCAGGGCTTCAGTCTGGTGGAAATGATGGTCGTGATGGGCATCATCATCGCGCTCGCCGCACTCACCATGGGTGTCAAACAGTACCTCGACGCCGAGGCCGCCGAAAACACCGCGAGGATGGAGATGCAAGTCTTAGCTGCGGCGATTGAGGCGCACAAAAATACCTATGGGGATTATCCTTACGGCACCAACGAACGTGAATTGTACGAGGCACTGACCGGAAAAAGCCGTTGGACGCCTGTGCCCGGCTCGGCTCCCATTTTGGTAGAGGTTACCGAACTTGATTTGCAGAAAGCTTTGATCGATGAGACGCAGATGACGGTCTTCAACGGTCAATTCACAGACCCGTGGGGCAACGCTTACGATTACAACTACCGCAACGCTCCCACTCCGGGCTCCAGCTCGGGTCCGGGCACCGAACAGCTGTATTCGCTTTTTTCGAAAGGTCCGGACGGTCAACCAGGCTCGCCTGGTTCCAGCAATCAGCAACAGAAACAACAGGCTGCTGACAATATTTATCCCTGATCCAACGTGCCGCCATTCTGCCACCGCGAAGCAAAAGTTTACCCATGAAATACCCGAACACACGTTTTCCCCGTCGCGGCTTTACCCTCGTGGAGCTGCTCACTGTGATTGCTGTTATTGGCATCCTCATCAGCATACTGGTGCCTGTTTCCAGCGCGGCCTTCGACATGGTGAAGAAGGCGCAGAGCCGTAATCAGTTCAAGCAACTCGGCATTGCCCTGACCGCTTACAAAAACGAATACGGCGCTTACCCGAACTTTTTCACCAGCAACACGGGTTACAACATCAACACCGCCACCAACGATTTCATCATCGCGCTGCAGGGCCGCGGCTATGAGGGCAACGTGCCAGCGTCGCCGACGAACAACCGCTTGCTGAAAGAGTTCTACTCCTTTACCGACAGCGACTTTTTTGAGTTTGACGACCCGGCCACGCTGCGTCCGATCGCCGACGCCTTCGGCAATACCGGCATCTTCATCGCTTGCGACGTGGAAAACCGTGGGCGTGTCGATGCGGCCGACCCGGAAAACGAAGGCACTATCACCAGTATTCAAACCAAGGTGGCCGTTTGGTCCGACCCATCCGCTGCGGTGATCCCTTCCGGAGCACCCATTGAGCGTGATGACCTGGATTGGATCTACTCGTACGACTAAATCCGCTTGTTTGAAGTGATAGGAACAACCATGCAATCTTTAGGCAAACCCCTCCGCCTGCGTCGCCGTCGCGGTTTTACTTTGGTCGAATTGCTTACGGTGGTGGGCGTGTTGTCCTTTTTGATGGTCGGATTGGGCATTCTGTTCGCCGACACCGGCTCATCGACCGTCGGCCTCAAAAACGCCCGCTTGAATGTGGGTTCTGTCATCAACAACGCGCGCAGTTTCGCCTCGTTGCGGGGCGTCCACACGCGCGTTATTATCTATGACGATTCGGCCGACGCGACCAAGCAGGGCAAGCGCTTGCGTTTGCTGGGTGTGGTTTCGCAAGATGAAACGGGCGAATGGAGGGCGGTCAGCAACCCTGTCACCTTGCCAGATGGTGTTTATTTTGTCCCCCCCAGCGTGAACCTGACCGATGCCAACGGCGCAACGGTCGTCCCGAGCAAAATTTACAATACTTCCAGCGGCACCTTCGACCGGATGACGCTTCGCTATCCTACAGCGTCTGGCTCCAACCGTTCGCCCAATGAGGATTACATCTACATCGAATTTACCCCCGAAGGCCGGTGCTTGAACGCAAATTCCACGTTGATGTTCGTGTCCGCCAGTCGAGGATCCGCTACGGATAGCCTCGAAACGGGCTCCAACGCTCGCTCGTTTGTGGAAAGCTTGCGGGTCGCCAACCGGCTGCACGCCACGGGAGTTATCCTGCTCAACACCGGCAACGTCAGCTACATCGAAGATATTTCCGGCTTGGTCCGCTGAGTAAGAGTCGAACCCGCTTTATCCTTACCCTTCCCTCAGGACGATATTCATGCGCCGTATTCAAACATTCAGGACTCAATGGGCTGCAGGCTTCACGCTCTCCGAGGTGATTCTCGCCACCGGTATCTTGGGCGTGGCCGTGCTCGCCTTGGTGGGTCTAATGGGCCCGACGCTGCAACGCGTTGAAACCGTGGTGGACACCTCACGGCTCGTCAATGCGACGGCCAAAGTCGATGCCTTTGTCGACGATTTTGTCGCGAGCGAGGAACCCGGCGAAGGTTTCAAGGAATTCTACGACATGTTCGGTTCGGACACTACGATGGTGCCCATTTACGTGTGGGATGAGCCGCTGGATCTCGGCGCAGCATCCAGCAGCGATGCCCAATCTTTGTCCGACGTGATCGATTATGAGACCCGCGTCACGATGGATTTCACAGAAGTCCCGCTCGACCGAAATGAAATCATCGGCCCCATCTTCGTCTATGCGCTTTCGCGTGGCGGCACTGGCTTTCAAGATGATTGGCCAGCCGACTCGGCGCTGGCGGCTGGCTTTGTCTTGCGGGCAGAAGTCCACGAGGTAGCAGGTAATCCACCAATTGCCTTCGCTCCAGGAAGCGGTACCTACGATGAGCGGACCTTCCGCCAAGTACTGCCCATGGTGATCAACCGTTGATTTTTCTGATGTTCTTGAACCGTATCAACCAGCGCCGCACCCGCCGCGGCTTCACTCTTGTCGAACTGATGACCGCCACCGGGATCATGGTGGGGCTCATGTCGATGGTCTTCTTGATCACCCAATACACGCTTTCTGCCTGGGACAAAGCTGCCGGCAAGCTCAGTACCAACCAGGAGGCGCGCGTGGCTTTCGACCTGCTGAGCCGCGACATGGAGTCGGCGCTGTTTCAGTCTGACGACCGCGTTTGGATGGAAATTGCTTTTGATGTGGAGGCAGGCGTCGGCAACATCGAATTGCCTCCACCTCCCCAAATCATGCTGTTTGCGCCGGTGGGCGACCTTGGAACACAGTATCCTCCAGGCAGCGTCGCGGCGGTAAAGTACAGCGTGGTGCACCGCAGCGTCTTTGACCCGAGTATTTTCGCCACGGCTGGAGGCAGTGATGGTCAGCAGCGGATTTACGGTTTGTATCGTGCGGTCATCGATCCGCGAGCAACGTTCTTCGGCCCACTGAACCGAGCCCAGAATCTGGGCACGCCTGCCGTTTATTGGAATCGTGAAAGCCTGCCGGCCGAGCTTCAATTTCTCCGCCAGGGAGCGAGTGCGTTGGCACCCAGTGGGAACGTGCGTGATTTCGCGTCGGATTTCAGCAACTTCCTGGCCGGTAATATCGCGGATGTGCGTCTGACTCTGGGCGGCATGACACCCAGCCAAGGTTTGGTCGATTCGGATGGACGTTTGAAGTTGGACAGCGTGCGCATCAACACGCTTCGAGGCGATGGTCTGGCGGGAGGTCAGGTGTCGCTTCGTTTTGGCGAAGCATTGTTCACAGGCAACGACCCCTCCACAGGCCTGATTTCGGAAGATCTGCCTACCTACATCGACGTCACAATGACGGTGGTCACGCCTGAAGGCGCGGCTGAGATCAAGACGCTGGCCAATGCTGCGACGGGTGAAATCGACTCCGCCAAATTCCAGGAGATACTGGTTAAAAAAGGAACGACTTTTACCCGTCGGGTTTTCCTTCAAACAAGCGATAGCTAATTGTTTCGGTTGTATAGCTGGTGTCTGGCATTCGCATGAAGCGGCTCGCTAGCTGACTCCGTTGAGTCTCTGTGAGCTTCGTTGACGTGCTTGCCCTGCGTCGTTGGCCAGTGCAACGTCGCCGTTGATGGCGAATCCATGGGTACTGGCGGCTCGGCCACGCACGCTCGGGGCGGCGGTCGCTCCGGTGATGGTCGGTACCGTGCTGGCGTATGCAGCCGGGCAGTTTGAGCCGATCGCAGCGGTGCTCTGCCTGCTCTTCGCGGTGCTCATCCAGGTTGGTACGAACTACGCGAACGACTACTTTGACGCGGTCAAAGGCGCCGATACTCCGGAACGCGCCGGGCCCACGCGGGCGGTGGCCGCCGGGCTGATTGCGCCACAGACCATGAAACGCGGCGCCTTCGGGGTGCTGGCCGTCGCCTTTCTGGTGGGCATGGGGCTGGTGCCGTTTGGCGGCTGGTGGCTCGTGGGTGTAGGCGTGGTCAGTGTGATTTCGGCGGTAGCCTACACCGCGGGACCGCTGCCGCTGGCTTACGTGGGGCTGGGCGATGTTTTCGTGTTTATCTTTTTCGGCCTGGTGGCGGTTGGGTTCACCTACTTTGTCCAAGTGGGCAGTTTCTCCGAGGAGGCTTGGCTGGCAGGAGCCTGCTGCGGGGCGCTGGCGGTGAACATCCTGGTGGTCAACAACGTACGCGACCGCATCTCCGATGAAAAAGTCGGTAAGCGTACCCTCGCCGTTCGCTTCGGGCGCATGTTCTCGATCATCCAGTTTTCGCTGGCAAACCTGCTGGCATCGTTCGTGCCCGTGTACCTGTATGTACGCGGTGATTTTGGGCCCTGGATCCTGCTGCCGGTGCCCCTGTACTTTTTGGGCTCGTTGCAACGCATGGGCCTGTTGCGGGCGAAAACACGCGAACAGTACGGTCGCCTGCTCAGCCGCGCCGCCTTGACCCTGGTGCTCTGGTCGGTGCTGTTCACCGGCGGGGTCCTGATAGATTCGACCGCAGGTAAGGTTGCCAAAGAAAAGGGCGACCCCACGAATGAGGCCGCCGTTGAAAGCGTTGACGAATCCGCGCCTTAGGCGTGCGCCTGCAGCTTGGAGACCAGCTCGGCTTTGTCGGTAAACCCGGAACGGTCCACGACCTCACCGCCCTTGAAGATCATGAGGGTCGGAATGACCTGAATGTCATATTTGAAAGCTAGCTCCTGATTTTGGTCGACGTCGACTTTGCAGACTTGGACGGACTCGCCCAGCTCGTCGGCCACCTCGTCGAGGATCGGTGCGATCGCCTTGCAGGGGCCGCACCAGGGAGCCCAGAAGTCCACCAGGACCGGCTTGTCCCCGTTGGCGACAGCGTCGTCGAAATCCGCGGATTCCAGATGTTTGATACGTTCGGATGCCATAGTTGTGTTTGTTTTGTGAAGCGTCGGAGACGGCTCAGCTACCCTGCATTCCCAGGAAGATCAAAACGGCGAACGCAACCGCAGCAGCAGCGGCCAGAAAATCGATGGCAATAAAGTAGGACGGCTCGGACTTGGACTCATCCGTGTAGGTAGCGGGTGCGGCCGACGTCTTCGGGGCGGTCGCCATAGGACGGGTGCCGGAGGGGCGCTTGACTACGGGGCGCGCAGGGGCTGTGCCGGCGGGTTTGGCAGCGAGTGGTCGAGCCGTGGTTCCCGCACCCGGTTTGGGAGCCAGTGGCGCCCGGGAAACCTTGAACTTCGGCTTAGCGTCAGCGGGTGGCGAACCTGCTGCTGCCGCGGAAGGCGCTGATGGCGAGGGTGTTGTACCCGTGGGAATGGTGGAGGGACGCGGTTTGAAGACAGGCTTGGGCGCGGCCGGTTTGGGCGCATCGACCGGAGGCGTCGACGGGGTCTGTGCCGTGGGTTCTGCCGGCTTTTGAGGGGTATTCTCGGGTTCGCTCATGGAACGAAAACGATCGGCGCGCAGACTCCCGAAGTCAAGGAAGCACTCCTGCAACGGGGTCCGCCGACACCCGTTAAACGATGGCGACCGCCTACTCGTCGACGGCGTATTTGCGGACCAGGTCGGCAACTTCGTTCGGCTCGGCGTCGCGGATCTGCTTGCCTTTACGCTCGAGCGCCTCGGCGGTCTTGATGACTGTCTCCGTCATGCGCTCGTGCGTTTCCTGCGAACCGCCCACCAGCGAAAAACCTTCGCCCTGGGTGATGCGCTTGTGGCCGTCTTTATGGTCGAGCCCGAGGCCGAGCAGGTGCAGCTGGCGTTGGCGGGCGGGTGTCTGATCCTTCATTACGGGTAAGATGCCTGAACCATGCCAAAATTTCAAACCGCCGGGACCGGCTCGGGCGTTGCCTGCGCCAGCGCGTGGATTTCGATATCGGCAAAAGCCTCGTGTTGCCTAAGGTGCAGACGGCCCAGGCGGGACAACTCGAGGATGGCCAAAAACGAAGCCACCAACAGCGGGACGCTGGGCCGCTGGCCGCAGAGGCTGGTGAATAGGAAGCGCGGCTCGGACTCGATGCGGCCCAGGATGACTTCCATCTGGTCGGCCACGGTGACGGGTTCCTCGTGGATTTCGCCTTCGACCAGCTTTTCCGCCAGCCGGCGCAGGACCAAATTAAAAGTGTTCCACAGGGCGATGCGGTCGACCGGCTTGAGGGGGCGCTCGGGCAGTTCTTCCGGGGTACCGACAAAGCGCGCAACCTGTTCGTTGTGCGCGGCGATGCGCTCGCGCAGGGCTTCGGCCGCTTCCTTGAACCCGCGGTATTCGAGCAACTGCTGGACGAGTTGCCAGCGCGGGTCGGCGCCGTCTTCCACCTCGTCGGCCACCTCGTCGGGGCCCTGCTGATGGCGCGGGAGCAGCAGCCGGCTCTTGATGTACATGAGCTGCGCGGCCATGACAAAGAACTCGCCGGCGACCTCCAGGTTCAGCTGTTCCATCGAACGCAGGGTGCTCAGATACTGCTTGGTGACTTCCTCAATGGGGATGTCGTAGATGTCGATCTCGTTGCGCCGAATGAGGAACAGCAGCAGGTCGAGCGGGCCCTCGAAGACCGGCAGACGCACCGAGTGAATTTCGCGCGTGAGGAGACGATCCTGCAGTTGCTCCGAGGTTTCCGTCATCAGTCGGCCAGGATGACGGCCTGCCTGATCGCGGTCAAGCAAGGGGCGGGACACCTTAATGGTGATGGTGGTGGTCGTGCCCGTGCGAGTGCGAGTCCACAATAGGCAGGTCGACCGGATCGCTACGGCGGATGCGCTTGATAATTTTGAGCGTCTTCTCGTTGGGCTCATAGAGCTGCGCCAGCGCGAGGGAGACGTCGACCACCTCGACGTTGTCTGCCTGCCCGTGGCACTGCCAGACGATGGCAACCACCTGCTGATCGACGAGCACTTGCGGCAGTTGGTCGGCCACCGGCAGGAGCAGATCGTGCACCGGATAGCGCGCAAAGGTTTGCCGGTGGGCCAAGGCCTGAGACTGCTCAAACCAGGCTTCCAGTTCGGCCACTTTGGCCGTGTTGCCAGCGGCTTCAGCCTGGCGGTATGCGTTCATCCGTTCATCGATCTCGGCGCTGTGCTGGGCGGATCGGTAGTAGGCCAGTGCGACGATCCGGTTGTCGTAGGTGCCGATGCGCACCGCTGGTGGTTCATCGGCGGTCAAGGGTGCGTGGCTGGCACCCAACGCCAGCAGGAGAAAGGCAGCTGCAATCTTCATCGTGGACACCTCTGGGATAACCGCGGCTAATTCCGTAGATTATCCTTATTTATGCTGAGTGTTCTTACCCTCTACAGCGCCACCAGGTCAATCCGCAGGTTGAGTTGCAGGGAGCTTTCGCGCGAGGAGCCGCGCTGAAAAGACGTCTCCAGACCCACGCGCCAGGCCGAGCCCAGGCGACGGAGAATGCCGTAGGTTTGCTCGGTGAATTCGTCGCGACGGGCATCGTAGCGCCAGCGGGCGTAAACCTCCGAGCGCGGGTCGATGCGGTAGGCCCCTTCGACGAGGAACTGGTTGATCTCACGCTGGAGCGATTCGGAGCCAATGAGCAGGCGCCAGCGGTCGCCGTCGTGCAGCATGATGAAGGCGCGCACTTCGTCGAGGGTCAGGTGCTCGGTGTCAAAGCGCGAGTAGATCCCGGCATCGAGCCACTGGGCCGGGTGCAGGCGAAAATCGATGTGCGATTCGGAGTAATCGTCTTCGCCGGGACGGGTGGTGAAGCGGTAGTCCTGAAAGATGTTGAGCTCGATCAGGTCCCGCGATCCGTAGTCCTCCCGGCGGGTCTGCAACAGATTTTCCACGCCGAAGCGGATGACGTTTTCCTCGAAGAGATCGTCGATGTCGCGGCGGTTGGCCAGGTCGATGGGCTCTAGAAAGGTGAAGAAGGTGGTGTCGTCGATGAGCGGGATGCGGCCGGCTCCGCTCTGGGCCTCGGGGATGTAGCGGTACTGCACGATGGGCTTGAGCTGGTGGCGCAGGCCGTTGATGCCCCAGCGCTCGTTTTGCGTGTTGAAGCGGCCCATCACGCGCAGCTCGGCATCAAAACCCACTTGCGCCAGAAAGCGGGTGAAGTCGCGGTCGCCAGTGGCGACGAGGGTGTCGGCGTAGTGGGTCACGCGCCCGCCGGCCACCGGGGTGAAAGTAAACCAGGGCTTGGGCGTCCAGGCGTAACGCCAGCCGTAGTAGGCGTCGAAGCGGTCGCTCACGATGTCGGGGCCGCCTGGCGAAATGTTGAGCAACCGCGCGTAGCTGGCCTGGCCCTGTTGGGTGAGTTCCGGTGTCAGCAGCGGGGTCGGCAGCCAGGCAAAGCGGATTTCCGGCAGACGCTGGTCGACGGGGTAGAAGGCGTTGACCTGAGGCCGGGCGAACGCGGAGAGGATGTAGTTGTCGCCCCGATACACCGCCTCGAGAAAGGAGTCGGCCTGCTGGGCTTCCTCGAAAAAGTCGGGGCGAAACTCGCGCAGCACCTCCGAGTCGCTCCACCAGTCCAGCGCGCCCACCAGGCTGAGGCGATCGTTGAACTCGGTGATGTTGCGCCAGCGGATGAAAAAGCGACGCTCCTCGACGGGGACGCCCAGGATGTCCACGCCGCGTTCGATGGCGTCGTTGTCGTCGATGTAGGCCGCGCGCAAGTTGCCGCCGCCAAAGACGTTTTCCAGTCCGAAGAGACCAGCGGGTTCGTAGTCGAGGGCCGGTCCAAAGAGGACGCCGCGGCTGGTGTAGACATCGAAGAGGGCACCGGCCCGCAGACCCTCGCGCACCGGCAGCAGAGCGGTGTTGCGAACGAAGGCGCCCAGGTTGTTGCGGAAGCCGAACTCGGTTTGCAGGCGCAGGGCGGGTTCCTCGGTGAGCGTGCGCGAAAAAGCCGGCAGGTAGAAAAAGGGCACGTCGCCCACGCGAAAGGCAGCGTTCTGGAAGCGCACGCGTTCGTCGGGCAGCCAGGTGGCCGCGCCAAAGCGCAGGTTGGGCGTGAAGGGGTCGGGCTCACCCACATGAAAGACGCCCGATTCCAGCGTGACACTCTCCTGGTTGCCCGTCAGGACGGGTCCGGTCAGGTAAAACGGATCGCGGCCCAGGCGCACGTTTTCGGCCTCGAAGCGACCTTCTTCGGCAAAGTAGCGCACGCGTTCGGCCACCAGACGCACGCCGGGGTAGAACACCACCACGTTGCCCTCGGCCAGGCCGACACCCTCGGCGCGGGAAAAGCGGATGCTGTCGGCGCGCAGGCGAAAGGTGCCGTCGGTCAGGGTTGCGTTGCCGCGGGCGACGACCTCACGTTTGCGCAGGTCGATCTCCAGCGGCTCGTCGGCGGTCAGGCGCGGCTCGTCCGAAGACGCGGAGGCGGCTGCGGTTTCCTCAGCGGGTTGGGCCCCAGCGGAAACACACAGGAAAAAAAGTCCGGCCAGCGTCTGGGAAACGCCGCGCCTGAATCGGGACATCAACACGGCGCTGTTTTGGCCGAGGGTGGCCAACGCGGACAAGCTTTTTTGCGTCCGCAGGTCTGCGCGCCTAGCTGTCGGGCAGCTCGACGACGCCGGCCTCGTTGCTGGTCTTGACCAGATCGATGGCGTGCAGGCAGCTGCGCTTTTCCTTGTAGCCTTCGCCGGAAGAGGCGATCGGCTCGCCGTTGTTGGCTTTGAGGCGCCAGCGGAATTCGCCGGCCTTGTCTTTGTAGACTTCGAACTTCATGGGGAGTGTTCTGTGGTGAGGGTGGGGGAGTTGCCGAAGGTCGTCAGGCCCTCGGCGATGAAGGGTGATGCACCTTGGCATCGCGAGGCATTCAGTCAGTGAGCCGAATCGAAGACAAGACGGAAGTGCCTGCGGGCAATCGCACGGAGGGGCTCCGGCCATCCTTGACCCTCGATGACAGTGCCTTTGAGATGCACGGCTATGGTTTCCTCAGCCAAATCTCGCCCAACGAGCCCAACCCCAACCGATCGTGATCTGCTGCTGCGCGCCCGCCATTGGCAACCGCACGCCTACCTCGGGCTGCACCCGCGCAAGAACGGCCAGGGCGGGCTGGATGCGCGGGCGTTTCTGCGCGATGCCAAGAGCTGCGAAGTCATCGATGTGGCTGACGAGACCCGCGCGCGTTATCCGCTGAAGCGGCTCAATGAGGAAGGCGTTTTCGAAGGGACGATTGCCGGGCGTAAGGAGCCGTTTCGCTACCGCCTGCGGGTGGAAAAGCACAATGGCGAGATCCTGCAGTTTTACGATCCATACCAGTTTTTGCCCACGATTTCGGACCACGACCTTTACCTGATCGGTCAAGGCAATGATCACCGTGTGTACGACAAACTAGGTTCGCATGTGCGCACGGTTGAGGGCGTACAGGGGGTGTCGTTCGCGGTCTGGGCGCCCAGCGCGAAACGGGTTTCGGTGGTGGGCGATTTCAACCACTGGGACGGGCGATACCATCCGATGCGCGCGCTGGGGTCATCAGGCGTTTGGGAATTGTTCATTCCCGGTTTGGAGGCCGGGCTGAAGTACAAGTATGAGTTGATCGGCGGCGACGATGCGCTGCGCATCAAGACCGACCCCTACGCGATGTACTTCGAGCCGCCGCCGCACAACGCGAGCATCATCTGCGACATCTCCGACTATGAGTGGGGCGACAGCGCCTGGCTGGAACAACGCGCGCGGGAGGGCTCCAAGGACAAGCCGGTGTCCGTCTATGAAGTGCACCTGGGCTCGTGGAAGCGCGTGGGCGAAGATGGCAATCGCCCGCTTACCTATCGCGAACTCGCGGTCGAGCTGATCGCATATGTGCAGGAGATGGGCTACACGCACGTGGAGTTTATGCCGCTGGCCGAGCACCCCTTCGCCGGCTCCTGGGGGTACCAGGTGACGGGTTTTTACGCGCCCACGCACCGCTTCGGCACGCCGACGGATTTCATGTTTCTGGTCGACCAGCTGCATCAGCACGGCATCGGCGTGAGCGTCGACTGGGTGCCGGCGCACTTTCCGCGCGACACCTTTGCGCTCGCCGATTTCGATGGCAGCCACCTGTACGAACACGCCGATCCCCGCCAGGGCCAACACCAGGATTGGGGCACGCTAATCCCCAACTACGGGCGGCATGAGGTCCGCGGATTCTTGGTGGGCAGCGCGCTCTCGTGGTTCGAGCGCTTTCACATCGACGGGATGCGCGTGGATGCGGTCGCCTCCATGCTGTATCTGGATTACTCACGCAAAGAGGGTGAGTGGATTCCCAATCAGTACGGCGGTCGCGAGAACATCGAGGCGCTGGAGTTCCTGCGCGCGGCCAACGATCTGGTCCATCAGTACTACCCCGGCGGAATGATGATCGCCGAGGAGTCTACCTCGTTCGGTGGGGTGACCAAGCCCACCCGCGAGTACGGCCTGGGCTTTGACTACAAGTGGAACATGGGCTGGATGCATGATACGCTGGAATACTTCACAAAGGATCCCATCCATCGGAAGTACCATCACAACCAGCTGACTTTCGGGATGCTCTACCAGTACTCGGAGGATTTCATCACGGTCTTTTCGCACGACGAAGTGGTGCACGGAAAAGGCTCGATGATCCTGAAGATGGGCTCGTGGCACATGTGGGAAAAGGCCCGTACGCTGCGCGCGCTCTACGCCCTGATGTGGGGCTGGCCGGGCAAGAAGTGCCTCTTCATGGGGTGCGATTTTGGGCAGAGCGCAGAGTGGCGTTACGACGCGCCGCTGGACTGGCATCTGCTCGAGTACATCGATCACGAAGGCATCCGCCGCACGGTGCGCGACCTCAATCACTGGTACCGCAGCAACCCGCAGCTGGCGTGGTCGGATACCCACGGCGAAAGCTTTGCTTGGGTGAACTGCAACGACGGCGAAAACAGCACGCTGTCGTTTCTGCGCTACAACGAAGATCGCACGCAGGCCTTTTTGGTGGTGGGCAACTTTACCCCGGTCGAGCGTCCGCTGTTTCGCGTGGGCGTGCCCTACGGCGGGTACTGGGAGGAGTGCATCAACACCAACGCCAGCGATTATGGCGGCGGCGGCGAGGGTAATTGCGGTGGGGTGACGGCTGAGGAATTCCCCTGGGACGACCAGCCCTACTCCCTCAACCTGATGCTACCGGGCCTCTCCACGCTGATTTTTAAGTGGCAGGCCTAGCTCTCCATTTTTCATGGAGCATCCGATGTTTCACATCGGGTTGGGAGGCAAGCTCGCCGCTCTGGGATAAGGTTTTTTGAGGTCCTCCAGCAACGTCATTGCGAGCGAATGCAATGGGCGTGGCAATCCGGGCAGAAGCTGGTGGGTTGACCGCAGCATACGTCTTGGAGGTTGGCGAGCAGCAGCCTCCGGCTTCACCTTATAGCGAGCCGGTTCGTGAGACGACAATGGCGACCGCCAGGTTTGCAACTTCCCGCCGGTGGACTCTCTACCTCCGTGCTGTTTCTGCTGTTCGGCTAGGTCGTTAGGAAAGCCTTCAGCACGGCTTCGATTTTGGCCGGCTCCTTGCCGCCGCCCATGGCGAAGTCGGGTTTGCCGCCGCCTTTGCCGCCGAGCTGGCCGGCCAGCTCGCGGATGATGTCGCCGGCCTTGTGACCGGCGGCGATGGCCTCGGGTGAGCACAGCGCAACGACGGTGGCCTTGTCGTCAAAGGCGTCCCCCAGCACGACGACCGACGGTCCCAGCTTTTTGGATACACTGGAGCCAAGCCCGCGGAGATCGCCAGGCGATTCGACGTCAACCTGCGCCGCCACCCACTTCAGGCCATCCTTTTCGAGGGCACCGGCGACGAGTTCGTCGGCCTGGGCGGCGGCACCTTGCTGACGCTGACTTTTGAGCTCCTTCTCCAGTCTGACGCGTTCGGACAGCAGGCGATCGATGCGCATTTCCACTTCCTCGACCTTGCAGGACAAGCGCTGGGCCAGCGACTGGAGGGTGTCAAAATTCGCCTGTGCCAACCGATAAGCGCTTTCTCCGCAGACGGCCTCAATGCGTCGCGTGCCGGCGGCAATGGCGGTCTCGGCGACGATCTGGCAGAGGCCGATTTCGCCGGCCGCCTGCACGTGCGTGCCCCCGCACAGTTCCTTGGAGTAGCCGCCGATGTCGACCACGCGCACGACATCGCCGTACTTCTCGCCGAAGACGGCCACCACGTCGTCGGGCTTCTCGTTGTAGGGAATCTCATACCACTGCACTGCGCCGTTTTCGCGGATGCGCGCGTTGACGATGGTCTCGATTTCGCGCAGCTGCTCGGGCGCAATGGCTTCGAAATGCGCGAAGTCAAAGCGCAGGCGTTCGTCCGTCACCAGCGAACCGGCCTGGCGAATGTGCGAACCAAGCACCTCGCGCAGCGCGTAGTTCAAGATATGCGTGGCGGAGTGATGCCGCTGAATCGCACGCCGGCGCGGCAGATCGATCGAAAGGGCGACCGGCGCATTTTCAGGGAGATGGTCTGGCGGCGCTTCGTTTTCGGCCAGATCCGAGAGGTCCAGCTCATGGAGGTAGCGACCGGCGTCGTCCTTGGTTGTGTTGATGACGCGAAACGCTTTTTGAGGGCCGCCTACGATGCCGGTGTCGCCGACTTGGCCGCCCATCTGCGCGTAAAACGGCGTCGCGTCGGTGACGACGAAGCCACGCTTTTCCTCAGTAAGATGAATCTCCAGCAGCGTTGCGGGAAAATCGGTCAGACCGCTCGGGCCGAAGCCCTCAAAGCGCGTTGCCTGGACGTCGGTCTCGGTCCCAGCCACACGGATGACGCTTTTCTTCTGGTGGGCACGGGCGCGTTCCTGCTGTGCGGTCATCTGCTCGTGAAAGCCGACCAGGTCGATTTCCAGCGAGCGCTCGTGGGCGAGGATCTCGATCAGATCGAGCGGAAAGCCGTAGGTGTCGTAAAGCTCGAAGGCGTCGTTGCCGGGAATGGTGGTTCCTGGGAGGCTCTCGACCAGCGTATTGAAACGACGGATACCAGTGTCGAGCGTGCGGTCGAAGCTGGCCTCCTCGTTCTGTATCACCTTTTCCACGACAGCTTGCTGTTGCCTCAGTTCGGGAAAAACGCTGCCGAACTTCTCGATGACGACCGGTGCCAACTGCGAAAATGAGCCGCTGGGCAGTTCCAGCCGCCGGGCCCAGAGGCAGGCGCGGCGCAGGATGCGGCGCAGCACGTAGTTGCGGCCTTCGTTGCCGGGTAGGATGCCGTCGGCGATGGAGAAGCACAGGGCGCGCGCGTGGTCGGCCAGGATGCGAAAGGCGCAGTCGCGCAGTTCCTCGGGCGAGAGGCGGTCGCGGGCGGCAGGCAGGGTGCGCCCGTAGGTTTGCCCGCAGAGTTCGGTCAGCTTGTCAAAAAGGTCGGTGAACAAGTCGGCGTTGTAGTTAGAGGGAGCCTCGGCGAAGTCGGTAAAGTTCCGCGAGGTGGCCATGATGCCGGCGACGCGCTCAAAGCCCATGCCCGTATCCACATGTTTGTGACGCAGCGGGACGAATTCGCCCTCCGGGGTGGCGTTGAACTGGATGAAGACGAGGTTCCAGATCTCCATGCAGCGCTCGGAGTCGGCGTTGACGAGCTTGCCGCCGGTGTCGCCGTGTTCGGTCAGGTCGATGTGGATTTCGCTGCACGGGCCGCAGGGTCCCGTTTCGCCCATCATCCAAAAGTTGTCCTTCTTGCCGCCGTTGACGATATGCACGTCGGGGTCGAGGCCTTCGCGCTGAAAGATTGCCTTCCAGTGGTCGTGCGCCTCCTGGTCAAAGTCCGAAGGATCGCCGGCTTGGGGCGTGTAGACGGTGGCGTAGAGCCGCTCCTTGGGCAGACCCCAGACCTGCGTGAGCAGCTCCCAGGCCCACTGGATGGCTTCGGCCTTGAAGTAATCGCCGAAGGACCAGTTGCCGAGCATCTCAAAAAAGGTGTGGTGGTAGGTGTCGAAGCCGACATCGTCCAGGTCGTTGTGCTTGCCGCCGGCGCGGATGCATTTTTGCGTGTCGGCCGCGCGCGCGTACGGCGCCTCACGTTCACCTAAAAAATAGGGCACAAAAGGATTCATGCCGGCGTTGGTGAAGAGCAGGTTTGGTGCGCTGGGCAGCAGCGGCGCGCTGGGCACGATGGCATGCTCTTTGCCGGCAAAGAAATCCAGAAAGGACTGGCGCAGTTGGGCGGAGTTCATGAGCTGAAACAAAAGGCAGGAAGACTTACCACAGAGGGACAGGGATCAGACGAAATCAAAGCAGCCACAAATAAACACGAATGAGCACGAATACTCAAAACACCATGTGCCCCCATTCGGCTTTCAGCGGCCCAGAGTTAATCCGCAGGTCGACTGATTTTCCAGAAAGGTGCGGCTGATTCAGAAACTGGGCACGATGAACGTCATTGATCTGCTGAACGGCTTTGACCTCGAACACCAGGGAATCAAAGGCGAGTAAATCGCAGGCGTATTCGCCCACGACGGTATCTTTGAATTCTACCTTGAAGGGAACCTGTTGCCGCAAGGGTATGCCGCGCAGCCCGAACTCCACCGCCATGGCGTTTTCATAGGGCTTTTCAAGGAGGCCGGGACCGAGTTTGTTGCTCACCTCTGAAGCAGCACCCACGACGTGGTCTACTTCTTCGCGCAGAAGCAGCGATTTGTGTTCATGGGTGTTCATTCGTGGTTTCATGACAGCAGCCTACAAGCGCATAAGAATGGCCTCCGTCATCTCGGCGGTGGTGGCGGCCTCTTGGCCAAAGGCGATGTCGCCAGTGCGCACGCCATCGCGGATCGCTCCCTGCACGGCTTGCTCGATGCGGGTGGCTTCGGCTTCGAGCCCAAAACTGTGCCGCAGCATCAGGGCGGCGGAGAGGATTTGGGCGCAGGGGTTGGCCATGCCCTTGCCGGCGATGTCGGGCGCGGTGCCGCCGGCCGGTTCATAGAGGCCGAAAGGGTGGCCGTGGCGGTTGTCGGACGAGCCGAGGCTGGCGCTGGCCATCATCCCCAGCGAGCCGCAGATGATCGCCATCTCGTCAGAGAGGATGTCGCCAAACATGTTCTCGGTCACGATGACATCGAACTGGTTGGGATTGGCCGCCAGCTGCATGGCCGCGTTGTCGACGTAGAGATGGCTCAGCTCGAGGGCCGGGAACTCCTTCTCGATCAGCGCAGTGAGGGTGTCGCGCCAGAGCACGGAGGACTCCAGCACGTTGCCCTTGTCGACCGAACACAGGCGCTGGCCGCGGCTCATCGCGGTGTGACCGGCCACGCGGGCGATGCGCTCGATCTCGCTGGTGCGGTAGACGATGGTGTCGACCGCCTCGCGCTCACCGTTGTCCAGGGTGCGCGTTTCCTTGGGCTGACCAAAATAGGCGCCGCCGGTCAACTCGCGCACCACCACAATGTCGATGCCCTCAGGGATGCGCTCGGTCTTCAATGGGGAGGCTTCCGTCAGCTCCCGCAGGCAAAGGCCGGGACGGATGTTGGCGAAGAGTTTGAAGGCCTGGCGAATCGGCAGCAGGCTGGCGCGCTCGGGGCGTTCCTTGACCGGCAGGTTATCCCATTGCGGACCGCCGACGGAGCCAAAGAGAATCGCGTCGGCCTGGGTACAGGCGTTGCGGGTGGCTTCGGGAAAGGCCGTGCCGGTGGCGTCGATGGCTGCGCCGCCGATGAGCTGGGCCTTGTGCTCAAGGGTCAGGCCGGCGTCTGCGGCGACTTTTTCGAGCACCTTCAGGGCGCAGGTCATCACTTCGGGGCCGATACCGTCACCGGCCAGAACGGTGAATTTGAGAGACTTCATGGGCATGGGGAGCCGTGGGCGTGCAAACCCGCGAAACTGGCAGTTCAATCCCCACAAGGCAAGCGGGCGATTTACGTGACCCGCGCCAACGGGGTTGCCAATCCAGTCCACGGCTGCGAGCGTCCGGGCTTCATGGAAATTGCAGGCTTCACCCTCGGCGACTTGCAGACCAACGCCTTCCTGATCGGCAACGCGGCGACGTCGGAGGCGCTGGTCATCGACGTGCCCAACAACGCCGTGGCGACGTTGCAATCCGCGCTGAATGAGCGCGGCTGGGCGCTGAAGCACATTTTGCTCACGCATGGGCATTTCGATCACTTCGCCGACGCCGAGCCGCTGCGCCGGGCCACGGGAGCCCAGGTTATCGCTCATCCCGGCGATCAGGAGTGGCTGGCCAATCCCCAGGTGCAGGCGTCGATCATTGCCTTTGGCTTCGACATCGAGCCGGTCCAGGCCGACCGCCTGGTCGACGATGGCGAGGTGCTTGATCTGCTGGGCACACGCGTTGAAGTGCGGCACACACCCGGGCATGCGCCGGGAAACGTGGCGTTTGTCTTCCCCGAGCTGGGTTGGGCCGTGGTGGGCGACACGCTCTTTGCCGGCGGGGTGGGGCGTCCGGATTTGCCCGGGGGTGACTGGCCGACGCTGGAGCGGTCTATCCGTGAGAAGCTCTTTACCCTGCCGCCGGCGACGCGTATTTTTCCAGGACATGGCCCGGAGACGACCATCGAGCGCGAGATGGCAAGCAACCCCTTTTTGACGTGAGCAACGCTGAGGACTGGGCACCCTGGATGCGTCGGGCCCTGGAGGTGGCGCGCGGCGGCTGGGGCACCACGCATCCCAACCCCATGGTGGGCGCGCTTATCGTGGAGGACGGCGCGCTGGTGGCGGAGGGATTCCATGCGCGGGCCGGCGAGGCGCATGCTGAGGTCCGCGTACTGGAGGCTCTGGGCCGCAAACCGGCCGCGGATGCCACGCTGGTCGTCACCCTGGAGCCGTGCTCAACGGTGGGCCGAACCGGGCCGTGCACCGAGGCGATACGTTCCTCGGGCATCCGCCGCGTGGTGGTGGGTGCTGTTGATCCGAATCCAGCCCATGCGGGACAAGGACTGGCGCAGTTGCGTGACGGCGGTCTGGAGGTCATCGACGGCGTGCTGGCCGATGATTGCACCGACTTGAACCTGATCTTCAACCACTGGATCACCCGGCAGAAGCCCCTGATTGCCGCCAAGGCGGCGGTCACGCTCGACGGCCGCACGGCAAGCCGCGCAGGTCACTCGCGCCACATCACCGGCGAACGCGCACGGGCCGATGTGATGCGCTGGCGCCGATACTTCCCTGCGATTGCTGCCGGGGCCGGGACGATTCTGGCCGACAACCCCCTGCTCACCTCACGCCAGGACGGCGAGGCGGTCTGGAGTCCGCGCCGCTTCGTTTTCGACGCGCGCCTGCGCAGTATCCGTTTGGAGGATACGCTGAACGTCTTTCGCGACGAGTACAGCGGGCGCACCACGTTGGTCTGCACGCCGGAAGCCGCCGACGCGCACGGGCAGCTGGCCGAGTCGCTGGACCTGGAGTTGTGGCCCATCACCGACGTTGCCACGCCGGCGGGCATGGCGGCATTTCGCGAGCAGTGCGCGCGCGAAGGCATTTACGGCGTCTACGTCGAAGGCGGTTCCAACCTTCACAGCGTTCTCCTCTCGGCGCGCGAACTCGATTACATGTTCATCTACCAGGCACCGCGCATCCTGGCCGACGAGCACGCGTTGCCCGTCTTCCAGGGCCGCCAGACCAATCGCGTGGACGAGGCCATCACGCTGAGCGAAGTGCGCCACGAGACCTTTGGTGACGACGTGCTGACACGCGGTTACGTCACGTATCCGGAAACCCACGACGAACCCTATACGATGTGACAACCGCGCGACCCCAAATCGCCCTGGCCACGGGCAACGCACACAAGGTCGCGGAACTCAGTGACTGGCTGGGCAAAGCCGGCTTGCCCGTGGACGTCGTGAGCGCGGAGGCTTTCGGCGGGATGCCCGAGGTCGAGGAGACCGGCCTGACCTTTGAGGCGAACGCCCGGCTGAAGGCCGAGGGATTGCGCGCGGCCGCGGTCGAGCGCGCACAGCCCTTGCCATGGCTCATTCTGACCGATGACAGCGGACTGGAAGTGGACGCGCTGGGCGGGGCACCCGGAGTCTTTTCGGCTCGCTTTGCCGGTGCGGGTGCGAGCGACGCGCGCAACAACGCCAAGCTTCTGGCCGCATTGGAGGAAGTGCCCGAAGCCGAGCGAACGGCCCGCTTTGTCTGCCACTTATATGGCCTTATGAGCGACGGGCGGACGCTGTCGCTGCGCGGCGAAGTGACCGGTCGCATCGCCAGTGAAGCTGCCGGCGAGCAGGGCTTTGGCTACGACCCGCTCTTCGTGCCCGATGGCTACGCGGAAACGTTTGGACAGCTCGGCGCGGACGTGAAGCAGCGCATCAGCCACCGATCCCGGGCGCTCGCGGCCCTGGCCGAGAGGCTGCCGGAACTGCTCAAAGGCGACGCCTGAGGTTTACGCCGACTGGAGCTGCGCGCAGACCTCGTCGATCAGGAAGTCTGGCGTGGAGGCCCCGGCAGTGACGCCCACGACCTCGTAATTGTCCTTCAGGTGGGCGATGTCGAGTTCGGCCACCGTCTCCACGTGGAAGCAGGGCAGCCCCTGCTTTTCGACGAGCAATGCCAGCTTGCGTGTGTTGGCCGAATGACGTCCGCCGATCACCACAACGGCTTCGGCTCCTTGCTCGGCCAACCAGATGACGTCGGCCTGACGTTCTTTGGTCGCGCCGCAGATGGTGTCGAAAACGAGCGCGTCGGGATAGCGAGCCTTCACCGTTTCGGCCAGCTTGCCAAAGTCGTCGGTGAACATGGTCGACTGTGAGACGAGGCAGACCTTGTCGCCCAATTCGGGCAGCGCGTTGAAATCGTCGAGCGTTTTGACCGCATGACCGCGCCCTTCGGTGTAGCCCAACAGG
Organism: Opitutales bacterium; assembly: GCA_050331595.1. Classification (GTDB taxonomy): domain Bacteria; phylum Verrucomicrobiota; class Verrucomicrobiia; order Opitutales; family JBHJGM01; genus JBHJGM01. The sequence goes on along the minus strand of JBHJGQ010000002.1, from coordinate 69,545 downwards.
CCGATGACCTCGGGGTGATTCTTGTCGCCAAAAACGAGCGTGGTGTAGCCCTTGCGCGCGTGCAGCTTGATCTTGCCGGCGATGATCCCCACGTCCGGGCAGGTGGCATCCTTGAAGGACATGTTGAGGTCCTTTAAGTATTTGCGCCGCTCGGGTGAAACCCCATGGGCGCGTACCACCATGACCGCTTCGTCCTCAGATTCCTCGGGCAGGTCGAGGCTGGTTTTGCTCTGGTAATCGCCCACCTCGTTGATGCCCTCGCCGCGCAAGCGCTCCATCATCAGGCGGTTGTGGATCAAGGGACCATCGGTGTAGACCGGACGCTTGCCGGCTTCAGCGTACTCGCGCGCGATCTCGATGGCGCGCTCCACGCCCCAGCAAAAACCCGCACTCTTGGCTCGCAAAATCTTCATAGATGCAAATTTACAGCAGCTTGCTCGCAAAGTCCGGGTGGGTCAATCGCGCAGGCACGGTTTGACGGGCCGGGCGTGGCGTCTCAGATTGGCCTTGCGCCGAGGCCTGCCGGTATCGAGCCTCCCGCCACCAAATTCAGGCCCATGAAGCGCTTTTACCTGACCACCGCCATCGACTACCCCAACGGGCCACCGCACCTGGGGCACGCCTACGAAAAGGTGCTCACCGATGTCATCGCGCGCTTTCGCCGGCTGATGGGCGACGACGTTTTCTTCCTGACCGGTCTGGACGAGCACGGCCAGAAAGTCGTCCAGACAGCCAACAGCCAGGGCACGACCCCGGGTGAACTGGTCGACCGGATGGCACCGCTCTTTCGCGAACTGTGCGAAGCGCTCCACATTTCCAACGACGATTTCATCACCACGCGCCAGGAGCGCCATCAGGCCGTCGTCCGCCAGATCCTGAGCGACCTTTACGAGCGCGGCGAAATCTACCAGGCCCAATACAATGGCTATTACTCGGTGCGCCAGGAGCAATTCGTCACCGAGAAGGAGCAGGTCGACGGAAAGTGGCCCGACCTCTACGGCGAGGTCGTCGAACTGTCGGAGACCAACTACTTCTTTCGCCTGAGCAAGTATCAGGACTGGCTGGCCGAGTACCTGCGCAGCAATGCTTTCATCGTGCCGGCCTTCCGCCAGAAGCAGGTGCTGGAATTCCTCAAGGAGCCGGTTAACGACCTGTGCATTTCGCGCCCGCGCGAGCGTCTGGACTGGGGCATCCCGCTGCCCTTCGACGAAGGCTTTGTGACGTACGTCTGGTTCGACGCGCTGCTCAACTACATCTCCGGCGTCGGCTACGGCAGCGACGGCTTCGAGGCGTTTTGGCCGTGCGACTATCATGTGATCGGCAAGGACATCCTGGTGCCGGCACACTCGGTGTACTGGCCGATCATGCTGAAGGCCGCCGGCGTACCCCTGCCCAAGCGCCTGCTGGTGCACGGCTGGTGGCATCTCTCGGGCCAGAAAATGTCCAAGAGCACCGGGGTGACCGTTGACCCTGTCGAAATGGCCGGACGCTTTGGCGCGGACGCCTTCCGCTACTTCATGATTCGCGAGATGAGCGTCGGCCAGGACAGCAACTTTTCCATCGAGTTGTTCCTGACGCGCTACACCGACGACCTCGGCAACGACTTGGGCAACCTCGTCAGCCGCCTGTTGAATATGGGCGGGCGCTATTGCGACGGCACCCTGCCCCCCGCGACGCTCGGGGAGGAACCCGAAAAGGTCGTGCGCGATCACTGGGAGCGCACCCGCGGCGAAGTGCTCGGGCTGTTCGAAGGGTTTCAGTTCCACCTGGCCCTGGAGAAGACCTTCGGCTTCATCCGCGAGATCAACCGCTACGCCGAAAAACGCCAGCCCTGGAAACTGGCCAAGTCGAGCGAACCTGCCGACCGCGCCGCGCTCGAGACTTCGCTGGCCGTCATGGCCGAGGGCACGCGTCTGGCCGTGGTGCTGTTGCAGCCCGTCATGCCGGAGTTGTGCCGAAAGGTCCTCGAGCTGCTGGGCCAGCCCATGCCCACGCGTTGGGAGGGGCACCTGGAGTGGAGCACGGTGCTCGATGGCGCGCGCCTGGGCCAGAAAACCATTCTCTTCCCCCGACCGGAGCAGGCGGCCGAGAGCTAGCCCCCTCTGGGCAAGCAACGGATGATGGAGATTGTGCCCGCAGAGCGGTTCCCCCGGCGCGACCGGGCGGGCTTGAAGGCATTTCTGGAATACTGCCGCGAGCAGGCCCGCCAAGCAGGGTCGCCGCGTCTGGTCAGCATTTCTCTGGAGGTGCGCCACATCGATCCGCTGGCCGTGCTCGAAGCCATCTACGAACCCGGCGAGCGGCACTTTTACCTCGAGCAGACCGCTGCCGAAGAAGGCTTGGCCGGGGCCGAAGCGATCATCGAGGGAACCTTTGACGGTCCCGAACGTTTCCGCGCGGTGGAAGCGTTTCGGGCGGAGGCAGTGCGACGGACCATTGCCATCGGCGACGCGCAGGCGCCGTTCTTCGGGCCTCATTTTTTCTGCGGCTTCACCTTTTTCGACGAGGTGGAGCACAAAGGCGACGGCGCGCCCGCGTTTGCACCGGCGACGGTTTTTTTGCCGCGCTGGCAGGTGGGCTTCAAAGACGGACGCTACGGCGCGGTGGCCAATCTGGGCGTGTCCGCCGAAACCGATCTGGAACCGCTCGTCGAAAAAGTCTGGCGAGCGCACGCGCGCTTTGCCGCCTTCCCGTACGGACCCAGCGAGACCGCCCCGGGCTTGCCCGCGAATGCTTCGGTCCAGCGTACCGACTTTGTGGATACACAGGCCTATGCCGCGATGGTGGCGGACGCGCTGGAGCGCATCGAAGCGGGCGCCTACGCCAAAATTGTTTTGGCCCGCGCAGTCGACCTGGAGCAGTCGGGCGCTTACCGCCCCTTGCGTCTGCTCAACGCCCTGCGGCAGCGTTACCCGACGTGCCATTGCTTCTCGCTGGCCAACGGGCAGGGGCAGTCCTTCGTTGGGGCGACTCCGGAGGAACTGGCCCGTGCCACCGGCGGGCAGTTGACCACGGAGGCCCTGGCCGGTTCGGCGCCGCGCGGCACGACCGCCGGTGACGACGCCGCGCTCGGCATGGCCCTGTTGGAAAGCGGTAAGGACCTGCGCGAGCACAGCCTGGTGGTCGACTCGATCGAGCGGCGGCTTCGTTCGGTGGGCCTGCAACCCAAGCGTGACGCTGAACGCCCGCGTCTGACGCGTTTGGCCAACGTTCAGCACCTGCGCACGCGCTTGTCGGCGGCACTGAAGGCCGAGGTGCCTTTTCTGACGGCGGTGGCTGCGCTGCACCCCACGCCCGCGCTTGGAGGCACACCGCGTGGCCCCGCCCTGGAAGACATCGCCCGGCTGGAGCCCTTCGCGCGCGGTTTGTTTGGCGGACTCATCGGCTGGCTGGGTCCCCGGGGCGACACGGGGCTCATGACCGTTGGCATCCGCTCGGGGCTCGTCGACGGCAGCCGCGCGCGCCTCTACGCCGGGGCCGGAATCGTTGCCGGCTCAGACCCCCAGCGCGAAGCCGCCGAAACGGAATTGAAATTGTCGGCCCTCCTCGGCAGCTTCGCCTGATTCAGCTATGGGCGAACAGCAGCAATCCTCCAGCCGCGGACGGTATTTCGAAAACGCGCACATCACCGCCAACACCAACCTGTTGTGGAGCGGTTTCGCGGCCGAGACGCTGGCCTGCCTCGGCCTGAGGCACGTGGTGATCTCGCCGGGCTCGCGGTCGGCACCACTGGCCATCGCCTTCGCGGCGCACCCGCGCTTCAACGTTACCGTGGCCCTGGATGAACGCTCGGCAGGCTTTTTCGCGCTGGGCGCGGCGCGCCAGAGCGGTCTCCCGGTGGTCCTGATCTGCACCTCGGGCACAGCGGCCGCCAACTATTATCCCGCCGTCATCGAGGCCAGCATCAGCCGCGTGCCGCTGCTGGTACTGACGGCTGACCGCCCGGGTGAATTGCGCGATTGCACCGCCGGCCAAGTGATCGACCAGCTGCGACTCTTCGGACGTTACCCCAGTTGGCAGGCCGAAGTTGCACTGCCCGAGGCGACCGAGCCGATGCTGCGTTACCTGCGCCAAACGATGGTGCACGCCTGCGAGCGCTGCCTGATGTCTGCCGGCGGCCCCGTGCACTTGAACGTTCCGTTTCGCGAACCGCTGGCACCCTTGGCCGAGGAGGACCTGGACCTCGAAGCCCTGGGTGATCTTCCGGCTTTTTTCGAAGATGTGTCCGCGCCGCCGGTGCCCAACCTGCTGCTCACCGGCGAAGACCGCGCCGAACGGCTCAAGGCGTTTGGCAAGTATCGTCGCGGCTTGATCGTGGTTGGGCCGCACTTCCCCCGGCGCGCGCCGGAGTTTGCCAAGCGCATCGGTCAGATATCCGAGTTTCTGGGCTGGCCGGTGCTTGCCGAAGGCTTGGGCAGCCTGCGCAACTACCAGCGCCAGGCCGGTGCCCTGGTCACGCAGTATGATTGCATCCTGCGCAGTGAGGAACTGGCCGGCGAACTCGAGCCCGAGGCCATCCTGCAAATCGGCCCGCTGCCCACGAGCAAGATCCTGCGCGCCTGGCTCGAGGGCCTGGAACCGATCACCTGGATCATCGACGGCTCGTCCGAAAACCGCGACCCGCTGCATCGGCGCACGCAGCACCTGCGCTGCACCTTCGAGCAGTTCTTCGCCGACCTGCGCATCGAGGGTGGGGTGGCCTCCGACTTTTTGCAGCGCTGGCAGGCCCTCGAAGCCGAGGCGCTCAAGCAGGTGCACGAGGTCTTAGACAACGAGAGCGCGCTCTTCGAAGGCAAGGCCGCCTGGATGCTCAGCCGCTCGCTGCCGCAGGGGACGCACGTCTGCGTCGCCAACTCCATGCCCGTGCGCGACGTAGAATTCTTTTGGGCGCCCAACGACCTGAACCTCTGCACGGTCTGCAATCGCGGGGCCAACGGCATCGACGGCACCTTGTCGACCGCGCTTGGCATGGCCCACGTCAGCAAAAAACCATCCGTGCTGCTGACCGGTGACCTGGCCCTCCTGCACGATGGCGGAGGCGCGCTCCTCAGCCGCAGCTTCAGCGGGCACCTCACCATTGTGCTGTTGGACAACGGCGGCGGCGGCATTTTTCACAACCTGCCCATTGCGCGCTTCGACCCGCCCTTCACCGACTTGTTCGTCACGCCGCAATCGGTCGACTTCGCCCAACTGGCCAAGCTCCACGGCTGGACTTACGAGAGTCCGGACAACTGGAACACCTTCGAACGACTGGTGCGCAAACTGCCAGACCAGGGCGTACGGTTGATCCACTTGCGCTGCGACGCCAAGGAAGATGTGCCCCGCCGCGGTCGCCTCCTGCTCGAAACCGCCGAGGGCCTGGAGTGAGGGTTTGAAAGCACAGACAAGCTAGAGGCCAGAATTCAGGAGCCAGGAGCCAGGAGATTCGCCGCGGCGACTGCATACTTCCAACGAAGTACGAAGAACCAGAAACTAAGAACCAAGAACGCACAACCGTTTCAACCGTGACCCAATTCGTTAAAGCCAAAGACTACACCGACATTCTTTACGAGAAGGCGGGGGGCATCGCGCGCGTGACGATCAACCGCCCGCACAAGCGCAACGCCTTTCGCCCCGAAACAGTCTTTGAGATGTACGACGCCTTTGCGGACGCGCGCGAAGACCCCAAGGTCGGCGTGGTGCTGCTGACCGGTGCTGGGCCGCACACCGACGGCAAGTACGCCTTCTGTTCCGGCGGCGACCAGAGTATCCGCGGCAAGGCCGGCTACGTGGGGGCCGACGGCGTGCCGCGACTCAACGTGCTCGACCTGCAACGGCTCATCCGCTCGATGCCCAAGGTGGTGATCGCCTTGGTTGCCGGTTATGCCATCGGCGGCGGCCACGTGCTGCACGTCATCTGTGATCTGACCATCGCCGCCGACAACGCCATCTTTGGCCAGACCGGTCCGCGCGTGGGCAGCTTCGACGGCGGCTTTGGCTCCTCGATGCTGGCGCGGCACGTGGGCCAGAAAAAGGCGCGTGAGCTGTGGTACCTTTGCCGCCAGTACAACGCGCAACAGGCCCTCGACATGGGCCTGGTCAACGCGGTGGTGCCCGTCGACCAACTCGAGGCCGAGGGCATCCAATGGGCTAGCGAAATCCTCGAAAAAAGCCCGCTGGCCATCCGTTGTCTCAAGAGCGCCTTCAACGCCGAACTCGACGGCCAGGCGGGCATCCAGGAACTCGCCGGCAACGCCACCTTGCTTTATTACCTCTCCGAAGAAGGCTCCGAGGGCCACCGCGCCTACCTCGCCAAGGAAAAGCCCAACTTCCAAAAGTACCCCTGGCTGCCCTAGGCGGGGTCGGGTGTGCTGCCTAAGGAACTCTAAGCGGGTCGGGTGTGTTGGCTAAGCAGCCTTCAGCCAAATCAAACGGGTTATCCCAGGAACCCTGAGCAGGTTCGAGTGGCCCGTTTTGCGGGCGCTCTGCGTGTGCGCGTGTGAACGGTGTGGGAAGCTCCCACCAAAAGAGGTTGTACGAGTTGTTCCTGTAGCATCCTCGCACGGACCTTCCTGTGTGGCCGTGCCTTGAAAGAATGCGGATCGCGAACGCAACAGACAGAACATCAAAATGCCGCGTTTCAAACGCTTGGGACGGCTGCAAAGGCGTTTTGGGTCAAAGGTATCCGCGTTTTCAAGGTTGACTCGGAGCACAGCGTAACGCCTTTTACCGCTTTGGCTGGCTTTCGGGCCCGCCGATCCCTGCCCATTATGGACAAAGAAGCCCTCAAGAACTTTGCCACCAGCTATTTTAAGGACCAAGGCGTCGAGGTCTCGCCCACGGCCCTGCGCGTATTGGTCGACTCGCCCTACCTGAAGGAAAAGGAGCTGGTGGAGATGGACGAGGCGGCGCTCAAAGCCGGTGTGGAGCCTGTCCTGGCCGAGGCGATCAAGCGCTACAAGAAGCGCACCCAGCGTTCAAAGAGCGGCGAGAAGGCGGTCCTGCGCGATGTCGACGTGCGTTCGCCGGTCAGTCGCAGTGGTTTGCCGCCCTACGCGGTCAAGAAGGCCAAGCCCGCGCCTCCCGAAGAAGCCCCCGCCGAAGGCGAAGGCGAAACCGCCGAGGCGGGCGCCGAAGATAAGAGCGAGTAACGCTCAATCGATGGTGCTTTAGATGCCCGCGCCTTTGGAATAGCGCGCTGGCTCGATGTAAACCGACTGCATCCCGGCGGCGGCGGCGGCTTGCAACCCCAGTTGGCTGTCCTCAAAGACCAGGCACTTTCCGGGCGCCACGCCCAGTCTTTCCGCCGCCAGCAGATACCCGTCGGGCGCCGGTTTGCCGCGTGAGATATCTTCCTGGGTGATCACCACCGGGAACAGCGCCCCGACCCCGACCACCCGCAGCGACGTGTGCACATGCGGACGATTGCCCCCGGAGACAACCGCAACCGGTGCCGTTTGGGCGACTTCACGGGCGAAGGTCACGACCGGCTCAATCGGCTCGACCTCGGCGTGGTGCGCATCGATGTAGGCCATCTGCGCAGCCACCACCTGGTCGGCGTCCATCGAGAGCTCGTGGCGTTCATTGAGCAGGTGCACGGTATCGTGCATGCCGATGCCCGCGAGCGAATAGAAATAGTCCCAGGTGTAGCTGAAATCACCGCCGTGCTTACTGAAGGCGTGCGACCAGGCCCGATAGTGCAACGGCATGGTATCCGCCAGCGTACCGTCGCAGTCGAAGAGGTAGGCCGCGAACGGGCCGGGTGGAATCTGCAGCGACATGAAACGCGAGCAACGACGCCGGTCGGGCGCCGCCGTCCAGGTGGAGGTGGTCTGCGCGCGAACGTTCGCGCTAGACCTTGCCGAAGAGCGTCTTGCCGTTGCCGCAGAGGTCCTCGCAGGCGATGGCGATGCGCTGGGCCATACTTTGCTCGGCCAGCTTGAGGTAGCCGCGCGGGTCGTAGGCCTTCTTGTTGCCAATGTCGCCATCGACCATCAGCACCCCATCGTAATTTTTGAACAGGTGGTCGACGATCGGACGGGTAAAGGCATACTGCGTATCGGTATCCACGTTCATCTTGACGACGCCGTAACCGAGGGTTTCGCGGATTTCCTCCAGGCGCGAACCCGAACCGCCGTGGAAGACCAGATCAAACTGCGCGTCGGCTCCGTACTTCTCCTGCACGGCGGCCTGCCCCTTGCTCAGGATGTCGGGCCGCAGCTTGACGGCGCCGGGTTTGTAGTGGCCGTGCACGTTGCCGAAGGTGGCCGCGAAGGTGAAACGGCCCACGCCATTGAGCGCTTCGTGCACGGCGACCATGTCCTCGGGGGTGGTGTAGAGTTTGTCTTCGGGCGTGTCCTCGCTGCCGGCCGCGCCGTCTTCCTCACCGCCGACCACTCCGGCCTCCACTTCCAGGACGATTTCCTGCTCGGCGCACAGGGCCAGGTACTTTTTGGAGAGCGCCATGTTCTCCTCCAGCGGGAGGTTGGAGGCGTCGAGCTTGTGGTTCTGAAAGAGGTTGTTCTTGCCCTCGGCGCGGCGCTTCTTCGTGGCCTCAATCAAGGGCCCGAGGAACGTGTCGGCTTTGTCGGGCGGGCAGTGGTCGGTGTTGAGCGCCACCATCACATCGTACTGCTCGGCCAGCAGGTGAGCCGCCTCGGCCAGGACGATTGCCCCGTAGGCGGCGTCCTTGTTGTCGGTGCCCGAAGCAAACTGCCCCGCGCCCGTGGAGAACTGGATGATCCCGTCGGACTTGGCTGCGGCAAACCCTTTCAATGCGGCGTTGATGGTGACGATCGACGTGCAGTTGATGGCCGGGTAGGCGTAGTCGCCGGCCTGGGCGGCGTCGAGCATGGCGGCGAATTGCTTGGGCGTGGCGATGGGCATGGTGGTGTGTGATTCGTTGAAGGTCGTATTACAAACGTTGCGCGATATGCGTCCGTGTAAAAGCGGGTCTAATGCCTACGAACTCGCTGGCAAGCCTCTTTCACGAGACCCGGCTCAGCAAAACGCATTTGCCGGACCTGTCGAGGACGGATTTTCCAGGAGGCGCTGGCGGCTCAACCCCCGTCCGACTTGGCGGCTTTTTTGGCTGTCTTCTTGGCGGCGGTCTTGCGGGCCGTCTTCTTTTTCGGAGCGCGCGGGGGGAAGTCGAACTTCAGGTTGCCGTTCTCCTCCAGCAGAAGGAACGCGTCAAAGAGCCGCCGCGTGCGGTTGGAGCGGAAGCCTTTGATGAGGTCGGTCTTGCCGTTTTCCAGCAGCTTGGCGAACTGCTCGCGCTCAATGGTTTTACCCAGCAAAATCCGGTTCACGCGCAGGTGCTCCTTGGAGTCGCCATTGCCGCTGCCGTTGCGACCGGGGTGCCCGGGAGTGACGTAGGCGGTGGGCATTTCGTGCACGGGCTTGCCGTGCCAGTGGCCGACCACCGGAAACTCTGAAAGGTCCTCGGGCACGGCGCCGTTTTCGCCGCCGGCACCGCCAAAATCGAAGGCCACGCGCCAAGTGCCGTTGTCCTGCTGCTCCAGCTTGAGCACGGCGGAGTACGGCTTGTTCATCTTCGAACGGAACCCGTCGAGCGGGCCGATTTTCTTCTCGCGCAGCAACTCCTCGACCTCGGCGCGCTCCAGCTTTCGGTTGCCGATCGCCTTGTAAACCATCAGGTTGTAAACAGGCTTGCCGTTTACCTCGATGAAATCCTGGGAGCGGAATCCGCGGAAGCTCTCGATCAGCGGTTTGTCGTTGGTGAAGCTGATCAGTTCGCACTCTTCCTCGGGCGGTTCGGCGTCGGTGATGCGCTTAACGATGTCCTTAGTCATCCCGACGATGCCGTCCATGAACTCGTCGCGCGTCAGCTCGCCGGTCTCGATTTGCCGCAGCTTGTACTCCCAGTCACCGGTCAGCGAGGGTGAGGTCAACCCGTCGATCCCAAAGGCTTCCAAAAAGGCCATCAGGTTGTCGGCCTTGGTCTGGGGAACGAGTTCGCGGCCCTGGCGCTCGATGTACTTGGCGTTGACGAGGCCCTCAATGGTTTGCGCGCGGGTGGCCGGCGTGCCCAGGCCCTTGCCCTTCATCGCTTCGGCCAACTCGTCGTCGTCCACGAATTTGCCCGCGCCTTCCATGGCGGCCAGCAACGTGGCTTCGGAGTAACGCGGTGGCGGACGCGTTTGGTCCTCGTCGAGCTGGGCCTGGTTCAGGGAAGCTTTGGCCGGGTCGCCGTCGGCGGGCGAAAGCGGCGGTATCTGGCCCTCGTCTCCGAGAAGTTTTCCATAGACCTCCAGATAGCCCGGCACGACCAGCACCTTGCCCTCGGTCTTGAAGCGGTGCTCGCCGACGGCACTCGTGCGGGTGGTCACATCGAACTCCGCCGGCGGAAAAAAGATCGAGATGAAGCGCCGCACGATCATGTCGTATATCTTCGCTTCGTCCTCTTTCAGCTTCTTGGGCGAGGCATTCGTGGGAATGATGGCAAAGTGATCGCTGACCTGCGCGTTGTTGAAAACGCGCTTGTTGGAGGGGTTGACCCAGTCGTTGTCGACCACCTTGCGAGCGTGCTGGGCGTAGTCCCCGCCAAGGTTGCCCAACGTTTCGCGGACAGTGTGCGGATAGTCCTCGGGCAACGCGCGCGAGTCAGTTCTTGGATAGGTCACCATCTTGTGGCTCTCGTAGAGCGACTGCGCGATGGAGAGCGTGCGCCCGGCCGAGAATCCGAAACGTCCGTTGGCCTCGCGCTGCAGGCTGGTCAAATCGTAGAGACGCCCCGAGGACTGCTTGGAGCGCTTTTTCTCGTCGGAAACGTCCGCCGAGCCGGTGGCCTGAACCGCTTGTAGAATGGCCTCGGCCTGGGCCTTTTCCCAGATACGGTCAGCGCGGTCGTGCGGGTCGTCGGACTTGGTTTTGTCGAAATCGGCGCGCTGGAAAACGCCTTCGTAGTTGCCGGCCTGCACCTGAAAGTCGGCCAGGATGCGCCAATAGGTGCGCGGTTCAAAGTCGCGGATTTCGCGTTCGCGCTCGCAAATCAGGCTCAGGGTGGGCGGCTGCACGCGACCCACCGAGGTGGCCGCTCCGCTGCGACGTCCGCCCATGCGAATGGTGGCCCCGCGCGTGCCGTTGATGCCGATGAGCCAGTCGGCCTCCGAGCGGCAGCGCGCGGCTTGCTGCAGGGTGACCATCTGCTCGTTGGCCCGGAGATCGTCGAAGGCCTTGCGTATGGCGTCCGTCGTCATCGAGGACATCCAAAGTCGCTGCACGGGCTTTTTGCAGTCGGCCAGCTCGTAGATGTAGGTGAAGATCAGCTCGCCCTCGCGGCCGGCGTCACAGGCGTTGATGACCGATTCGATGTCCTTGCGCCCCAACAGCTTCTTGAGTTCCTTGAACTTTTTCTCAGTCCGCTCAATCGGCTTGAGGGCAAATTTTTCGGGGACGATCGGCAGGTTGCCCAGGCTCCATGAGCCAAACTTCTTGCCGTAGTCTTCGGGCATATTCAGCTCGACCAGGTGACCGACCGCCGAGCTGATGACCCACTCGTCGTTCTCGTAGAAGTCGCCCTTTTTGGGCACGCGGCCCAGCACGCGGGCCAGGTCGGTGGCCACGCTGGGTTTTTCCGCAATAACGAGTCGCTTCATCCGTAAATGCCTCCTCTATCGTCCCGCACCTGCCCCGCTTTATCGCGCGGCCGCTTCGGGGAAGAGTTCGGGCATTTCGGCCAGCAGGGTGTCGAGATGGGCCAGTAGACCGGCGATGGTGGCTTCGGTTTCGTCACCCATGTTGGAGATACGGAAGGTCTTCCCCTTGATCTTGCCGTAGCCGCCGTCGATGACGCAGTTGAATCGCTCCTTGAGCGCGTTATTGAGCGCAGCGATGTCCATCTCGCGGGTGTTGCGCACGCAAGTCAGCGACTTCGAGGCGAAGGCCCGCTCGGGCAGCGTCTCAAAGCCGTGCTTGTCGACCCAGGCGTGCACCCGCGCGTTGGTCGCCGCGTGCCGGGCGTAACGCGCCTCCAGCCCTTCTTCAAAAATTTCCTCCAGCTTGGCCTGCAGCCCGTAAATGAGCGGGATGACGGGTGTGCTGGGTGTCATGCCCTTGCCGTAGTTCTTGCGGAATTCCAGCAGGTCAAAGTAGTAGCCTCGCCCAGAGATCGACTCGGCGCGTTCGTGGGCGCGCTCGGAGACCGAGAACACCGCCATGCCTGGGGGCAGCGCCAGTGCCTTTTGCGAACCGGTCAGCATCACGTCCAACCCCAGCTCGTCCTTCTTCACCGGAACGACCGAAAACGAGCTCACCGTGTCGACCACCGAGTACACGTCGGGGAACTCCTTCAGCACCGCGGCAAGTTCGGCAATCGGGCTCATCGTGCCGGTGGAGGTTTCGTTGTGGATCAGTGTCACCACGTCGAAGGCGCCGGTCGCCAGCTTCTGGCGGAGGGCCTCCGGATCGATCGGCTGGCCCCACTCAAAGCTCAGCGCCTCACACGGGATGTTCATGCGCTGGGTCACGTCGTGCCACTTGTCCGAAAAGGCCCCGCTGCAGCAGTTGAGCACCTTTTTGTCCTTCACCAGGTTGCGCAGCACCCCCTCCATAACGCCCCAGGCGCTGGAGGTGCTCAGGTAAACCGGATCGGTGGTGTAGAAGGCCTCTTGCAGCTTGGGCTGTACGGCGTTGAAGAGCGCCACGAAGTCTTTGCTGCGGTGGCCGATCATCGGCCGGCACATGGCCGCGTAGACCTTTTCGGAAACGGCCACGGGGCCGGGAATGAAGAGTTTGTAGCTCACGGCGGATTTCAGGGAGGTGGAGGGAGTGGGTCGCGGGAAGGGCAGGAAAGTCGGCGGTCAGCTGCGGGCCAGTTCGGGCAGGGCGACGGTGTTTTCGGCCCGCACGATGTCGCGGTTGCCGTTGCCCAGCACGGCGATGCGTGGCGTCCACTGGCGTGCTTCGGCTTCGGTCATCTGGGCAAAGCTCATGATCACGACGAGGTCGCCCAGCTTGCCCTTGTGGGCGACTGCGCCATTGAGGCTGATGGTCAGCGAGCCTTCGGGCGCGGGGATGGCGTAGGTCTCGAAGCGCTCTCCGTTGGTGATGTTGCCCACCAGGATTTTCTCGTAGGGCAGCAGGTCGACCAGCTGCATCAGCCGAGCGTCGATGGCCAGGCTGCCCTCGTAATGCTGTTGAGCATCAGTGACTTCAGCACGCAGCAGCTTGGCTCTGAGAAGACTCACATTCATGATTGCGCGATGTGATAAAGGCTGCTTTGTGAAACGACGGGCGTGAGCGAGGTCAATCCTGATTCCATTCCAGACGGCCGGACCGGCAGGGTTGCAGGCGGCGGCGGACTTCTTTTTGCAAACACACCTAGATTAAGCCCAGCGCCCGAGAATGCAACTTCACGGCGGAGGCGGCACCCGTGAGCGAACCGTCCTCGCCCCAGGCCAAGCCTAATCTGGATGCCCGGCTGGAGTCGGTCGGGCACTTTCTGGTCGACGTGGTTTACGACCGCGCCGAGGGTCGCGCAGCCCGGATCGTTGGCGGGCTGCTGCGGGCCCTCTCAAAAGTCTTTACGGGGATCGTGCGGCTGCGCTTCTGGCTCTACCGCAACCGTATCCTGCGCGATCAGCCACTGGGGTGCCTCGTTGTGGTCGTCGGCAACCTGACCGTTGGCGGGACCGGCAAGACACCGGTGGTGGAGACCTTTGCTCGCAGTTTGACTGAGCGCGGGCGCAAGGTGGCCATTCTCAGCCGTGGTTACAAGTCGCGCAAGGAGCCCTTCTGGCGCCGCTGGTGGCGTGCAGTCGCGCACCTGGAGCCCCCGCCGCCCCGCGTCGTGAGCAATGGCCGCGAGGTCCTTCTGGGCTCGGAAGAGGCCGGCGATGAGCCCTTCATGCTTGCGCGCAACCTCCCCGGGGTCGTCGTGCTGGTCGACAAGAATCGCGTCAAGGCCGGCCAGTACGCCATCAAGCACTTCAACGCCGACACGCTCCTGCTCGACGACGGCTTCCAATACCTGCCGCTGCGCGGGCAGCTCAACCTGCTGATGATCGACAAGGGCAACCCCTTCGGCAACGGCTGCCTGCTCCCGCGCGGCATCCTGCGCGAGCCCATCGAGCACATCCGGCGAGCTTCCTACGTTTTTCTGACCAAGTCCGACGGACGCACCGACCTCGAACTGGAGCGCGTCATCCGCCGCCACAAGCCCGACACCGAAATCATCGAATGCACGCACCGACCCCAGTACCTGCAGGCCCTGGTCGGCCGCGAACGGCTCGAACTCTCCTGGCTGCGCGGCAAGCGGGCGGGGGCCTTCAGCGCCATTGCCACGCCGGAAAGCTTCGAGGAGTTCCTGGAGCGCCTGGGGGCCACGCTTGTTATGCGGCGGCGCTTCCTCGACCATCACCGCTTCAGTGACCGGCAGCTCGACTCCATTTTTGACGATGCCCAGGACGCGGGCGCCGAGTGCGTCGTGACCACCGAAAAAGACGCCGTGCGCGTGCCGGTGGACTTCGAGCCGCCCCTGCCTGTCTATTTCCTGCGCCTGGAGGTGGACATCCTCAGTGGGGCCGGAGACTTCGAGGAGGCGATTTCGCGCATCTGCTTTCCACGACGCGCCCTGCGCACCAGCCGGGGCTTGCCGCCCCGCCGCAAAATGAGCCGCCCTCCCTTTGCCGGCGAAGGCGACGAGCTGAAGTAAAAAAAAGCCCAGCCGGGAAAGGCAGTCATGAAACATGCCAGCCAATGATTTCAACGCAGCTTCAGTGTAGCCCGGCTGAGCTTGTTTCAACAACGCACACTCGACGATATGATGACCTATCAGTATGTCGCAGGCTGGACAAGCTTTTGGGGTTACTGCTGCAATTCTCCCGCTACTGGACTTGGTAGGCGCGTATCGGATTTTCCTCGCGTCATTGAAACGGGCGGCGCATCCTGCCGGAAAGTTGCATTCTGCATTTAGCCGGACCTAGAACGATGTCCTCCTCCGAAATCGAGAGTCGCGAAGCTGCCAACGAAACACGGGTGCCCTGGTACGATGACCAGCGCGACAAACAGCCCGTGCAGGACCTTGAAATCAAGGACGCCCAGCTCATTTTCCAGGCGGTCTGGGCCGGCTTGAAGGAAAGCTACGGGCGCGAAAACCTGCGTTTTCCCAAGGAGATTTTCTGGCTCAACGGCGCGCCTGGGGCTGGCAAGGGGACGCACACGAAGTTCATCATGAAGTACCGGGACTACACGGAGGCGCCCATCGTGGTGAGCGACCTCCTGAAAAGTCCCGAGGCGCGCAAGCGCATCGACGCCGGCCTGCTCGTGGGCGATAAGGAGGTGACCGAGCTGGTCTTTCGCGCGCTGCTCAACCCCGATTACGACAGCGGCGCCATCGTCGACGGTTACCCCCGCACGAAGGTGCAGGTGGAATGCCTGAAGCTGCTCTACGGCAAGCTCAACGACCTGCGGCGCGAGTTCCTCAACACGCTCCTCAGCTCGCATTTTCCCAAGCCGCAGTTCCACATTCTGGTGCTCTTTATCGACGAGGCCGAAAGTATTGCCCGCCAGCTCAATCGCGGCAAAAAGGCCGTGGAGCACAACCGCGAGGTCGAGGCCTCCGGCTTCGGCACCCCCATCGAATTGCGCAAGACCGACCTCGACGAAGAGGCCGCGCGCAACCGCTACCGCACCTTCAAGGAACAGACCTACGACGCCCTGCACACCCTGCGGCGGGTCTTCCACTACCATTACATCAATGCGCACGGCACGATCAGCGCGGTCCAAGAGCGCATCATCAACGAGCTGCAGTACCAAAGCTCGCTGGAGTTGGACCAGGCCACCTACGACCGCGTCAGCGTGGTGCCGATCGCCAGCCAGATTATCCAGCACGCGCGGCAGGACCTGATCCAGCGCCTGGACGATTACGAGGCGCACCAGTCCGATCTCTTCGGGCGGGTCGTACACCTCATCGACGAGAAATTCATGCCGATCATCCTGCGCCACGCCATCAGCGGACGCGCCGCCATCAACAGTGAAGATGACCTGCTCAACGATACCAGCGCGTTGGCCATGCTGCTGGATATCTTTTCCGAGCGTGGTTACCACGCCGTGGTCGACATCCGCCGCGAGGAGATCCCCGACGTCGTCGATCCCAAGACCTTCCGCATTACCTGCCGCGTCAAAAAGGTCTTTCGCGTCACCGTCAGCTTCGCCGGCTCGGAGATTCGTCGCGGCAGCTAGGACCGCGCATTGCCTGCCGCCATCGCATCGGAGAGAGCGCGTTCGTGAGCGGTTGGCCAGGCAAGCGCCGCGATTGGGTCGACACTTTTCTGCCCTTCTGGCATGTGATCCTTTTTGCGGTCCTTGGGCCCATCCTGGGGGTCGCTCTACTCTTGTTTATGGCAGACGCGGAGTCCTGCGCTTCGTTGAAAGAGTGCCTTTTCATCGGTGTCTTCGCGACAGTGCTCTTCTCGCCAGTCCTCGTCGTATTGGCCCTGGTCAATTGGCTGGCCTGCCTGCTGGCAGTGCGGCTTGTTCCGCTGCGTTATCGATTGGTTTGCATGGGGTTTGGCTGGTTTTGGGGAATGACGACGGCGCTGACCTTTTTCGATATCTTCGAGGAGATCGGTGTGCACGACCGGCTGACAGTGGCGATTGTGGGCGGAGGCCTGGGTGTGATCGCCGGGTGGGGGCTGTTTCCCTGCTACCAAGCGCGCGCTCACGGTGACACCCAGGCACCTGCTCGATCATTAAATGAATTGACAGTAAAAAATAGCTAGCTAAGCTAGATTGTATGGTTTTCCCGAAAAATTGGCAGCTGGCCGACGCCAAGAACAAGCTCAGCGAGGTGGTGCGCCGGGCGCTGGCGGAGGGTCCGCAGCGGATCACCCGTCGCGACGAGGCGGTGATCGTCCTCTCGCAGAAGGACTTCGACGCGCTCACGGGCAAGCAGCCCACGCTGGGGGCCTTCCTGATGGAGCCGGGGCCGGACTTTGACGGGGTCGACCTCGAGCGCGACCCTTCGACCGGCCGCGAGGTGGATCTATAGCCGGCTGCCGTGCGGGCGCTGTTGGATACCTGCGTGATCTCGGAGCTTCGGCGGCCCGAGGGCGAGCCTCGCGTGCGGGCGGCGGTGGCGCGACTCGAACCGGATGCGCTTTACCTCAGCGTGGTCGTGCTGGGCGAGTTGGTGCGAGGGGTCGAGCGGCTCCCTGGCGGCCGCAAGCGCCGCGAACTGGCGGCCTGGCTCACGACGCTGGAAACCACCTACGCTGACCGAATCCTGCCCATCGAGGTTACTGTGGCGCGGCTTTGGGGCGAAGTCACGGGCACTGCGCAGTCCAAGGGATACAACCTGCCGGTCGCCGATGGCTTGATTGCGGCGACGGTCTTGCGGCACGGGCTGCACCTGTTCACTCGCAACGTGACCGACTTTGCCCACACCGGCGTGCGCGTCTTCAACCCGTGGACGGATTGAGCGTTCAGCTCTCGGTGGGAATCTCGGCCAGTGAGCCGTAAAAATAGGTTTCCAGCTCGTCGGTCTGGGCGCGGATCTGGGCGATTTGCGCGGGGCTGAGGTTGCGCGCCCATTTGGTGGTGTCGACGCGGCGTCCGGTCTCGAAACTCTGGGCGATGGCGTCGGTCCACTCCAGGCCGAGGGTTGCATACAATTGCTCGAAGTGGCGGACTGGGTCGTCGGCAAAGGTCTCGTGCAGAATGATGTGCCAGGACGAACGGCCGGCTTGGACTTCATCGCGGACAAACTGGTAGAGCATGCGGTAAAGGAGAATCGCCTGATCGAGCGCGGGAGCACGGGCCGCGGCCAGGCGCTCGATCTCGGGCCTCAAGTTGGTGAACCGCGTCTGGATGAGCTTGGTCTGGCTGAGAAACGTCTTGAACGGGAAGTTCATCTCGCCACGCACGAGGCTGTCGCAAAAGGCCATCGGGCGGCGCACGATCACGACGACCTCGGCGTTGAAAGTGTCCTCGATCCAGGGGGCCGAGAACAGTGCGATGGGATCCTTGAAGAGCACCCGATGTGTCTTCGGGCGTTCGCGGTGGATGACCCATTTGTCCCGCAGCATACGGATGAAGGCGCGGTGGTGCGGCAGGTGCCGAAGCCGGGGCAGCAGGGCGTAGCGCATCCGCAGCAACTGTTCGAGCGCGGCCTGGTAGGTCGGCGCGGTCTCCGGGGTCACCTGATAAAACCAGCAGGGGGCCGGCGGGTGCATCAGACAGGGTTTGTACGAAAGCGAGAAGGGCTCCCAGAAAAGGTGCACGCCCGCGGCTTTGGCCAGGCTGTAGCCGAGCCAGGTGGTGCCGCCGCGATGCGAGCCGGTAACCAGAATCGGCCTGTGGTTGGGGACAGTTTGGGCGGTCTCAGACATGGCGCATGAAAGACGTCTTGGCAGCCAGCAGGGCTTGCAGGTGGTAGCGTTGGCAGATCGGTCGGGTCAAGGCCGCGCTTCTGTCGAAACAACCGCCGCCGGGCGATACACGCTGATCCATTCTGGACGGGCGAGCGCTCCGCCGACCTTTCGCTTGAAGTTGCGGGGGTCCGCCCGTTGTGTGTCGGGATGGATGCCCGTTACCACGCCCTGGCCGATGTGCTTGTGAAACACTCCACCGCGCTCAAGGCCGGTGAGCATGTGCTGATCGAGGGTTTCGATGTGCCCGACGCCATCCTCATTGCCCTGGTGCGTGCTGTGAAAAAACGCCGGGCCCATCCCTTCGTGAACATCCGGCGCATGCGTGTCACCCGCGAGTTGATCCGCCAAAACGGTGCGGCGCAGTTCAAGCTGGAGGCGCAGAAGTGGGAACTCCCGCGCATGAAACAAATGCAGGCCTACATCGCCCTGCGCGGGGCCGAGAATATTTTCGAGACCTCGGACGTGCCCGCGGATTCGCAAAACGAGTACATGGGGGCGCTCAAGCCGGTGCTGGATTATCGCGTCAACGAGACGCGCTGGTGCGTCCTGCGCTGGCCGACAGCCTCGATGGCGCAGCAGGCGCGCATGAGCACGGAAGCCTTCGCCGACTTTTACTTCGACGTCTGCACGATGGACTACGCGCGGATGAAACCGGGGATGGCCGCCCTGAAAAAGCTGATGGATCGGACCGACGCCGTGCGTATCCAGGGTCCCGGTACCGACCTCTCCTTTTCGATCAAGGGGCTGGAGGCGAACGCCTGCGGGGGCACCCATAACATTCCCGACGGCGAGGTCTTCACCGCGCCTGTCCGCGAGAGCGTCGAAGGCGTCCTCAGCTACAACGCGCCGACGGTCTACCAGGGCACCTCCTTCGACAACATTCGCCTGACCTTCGAGCGCGGCAAAATCGTCAAAGCCGAGAGCAACAACACCCGCCGGCTCAATCAGGTGCTGGATTCCGACGAGGGCGCGCGCTTCATCGGGGAGTTTGCCATCGCGTTCAATCCGCTCATCAAGCAGCCCATGCAGGACATCCTCTTTGACGAGAAGATCGCCGGCTCTTTCCACTTCACGCCGGGGCAGGCCTATGAGGGCGAGGCCGACAACGGCAACCGCTCCAAGGTGCACTGGGACATGGTCTGCATCCAGCGTCCGGAGTTCGGCGGCGGGCAGATTTTCTTCGACGGCAAGCTGATTCGCGACGGTGGTCTGTTCGTGCCCAAGTCGCTGCAAAAGCTCAACCCGGACTACCTGCTCGAGAATTCCTGAACGCGTTCCCCACGCCACCATGAGCACGGATTCAATGGCCGCAACCGATTCGCTGGAGGCGTTCATTCAGGCGCTGCCCAAGACCGAGACGCACCTGCACTTGGAGGCTACGCTGCCGTGGAGCTTCCTGCAGCAGCTCGACCCGGAGGCTTTCGCCACGCCGCCCGCATCGTGGGCCGACGATTTTCGTTTCGACTCGTTCGCGCAGTTCGAGCACGAACTCCTGGACAACGCGATGGCCTGGTTCAACTCGCCGGAGCGTTACCAGCAGGTGGCCCGAGAAACCTTTGCCGGGCTGCGGGTACAGAACGTGCGCTACGTGGAAACAAGCATCGCTTCGGGCATGGCTCAGGCGATGAACCTGGACCTGCGGGAGGTCCTGGCCGCGATTCGCGAGGTGATTCCGGAGGGTCTTGAGGTTCGACTGTTCCTGGGGATTCATCATAGCGGCTACGAGGGCTGGATACGTCCCGCGCTCGACGCGTGCGTGAAGTGGGACGAGCTCGACGGCCTTGACTTGCATGGCCTGGAGGACGCGCCGGTGGGCGACTGGGCGCCTAATCTCTGGCGTCGGGCGCGTGAACACGGCAAGTATGCCAAGGCGCACGCGGGCGAGTTTTGCGGGCCCGAGTTTGTGCGTTGGGCGATCGATGTCCTGGGGGCCCAGCGGATTCAGCACGGCGTGCGCGCGGTCGAGGATCCGGAGCTGGTGCGTGTGCTGGCCCAGCGTGGCATCGGCCTGGACGTGTGCCCGATCAGCAACGTGAAGCTGCGCGTGGCGCCGTCGTTGGCCGAGCACCCCCTGCGTCTGCTGATGGAGGCCGGGGTACGGTGTACCGTCAGCACCGATGATCCGATATCGTTTGGGAATACCTTGTGCGGCGAATACGCGGCCCTGGCGCGTGGGTGCGATTTCAGCTTGCGCGATTTGGTCCTGGTCGCGCGCAACGGTCTGCAGGGCGCGCTGGTCGACGATGCCACCAAGCGCGCCTGGCTGGACGAACTCGACGCAGTGGCGGCGAAGTGGGACGCATGAGCGCCGAAGATTCCATCGACGACGAGACCGAGCTTTCAGCTTCAGCGGCGCTCGAGCGCTGGGAGCCGTTCGATTTTGTGGTGCCCGAAGGCGTTCAACGCGAACGCGCCGACAAGGTGGTGGCGGGCGAGTTTGCGGACTTTTCCCGCGTGGAACTGCAAACGGTTTTCGATGCGGGCGATGTCAGCCTCAACGGAAAGTCTATCCAGCGCAATCATCGTATCTCCGCGGGCGAGGTGCTGCGGATGCGCTTGCCGGCGGGCAAGCCGGCCAACATTGAGCCGGTGGCTCAACCCGTCGAGGTGTTGTACGAGGACGCGGAAATCGTGGTGGTCAACAAGGAGGCCGGGCTCGTCACGCATCCGGGCAACACCACCGGTAGCGTCACGCTGACGAACGTGGTGCTGCACCACACGGGCGGCGCGCTGGCCGAGGCGGGTGGGGCGATGCGCCCAGGGGTGGTGCACCGGCTGGACAAGGAAACCAGCGGGGCCATCCTTTTCGCAAAAACCAACCGCGCGTACCATGCGATGGTGAAAGCCTTTTCCGATCGCCGGGTGGTGAAAGCCTACCTGGCCCTGGTCAGTCGACCGCCGGAGCTGGAGTCTGGAATCTGCCTGGAGCCGATTGCGCGCCACCCGGTCACCCGGCTGCGCATGCGCGTCAGTCCCGAGGGCAAGCCCGCGCACACGGAGTGGCAGGTCGAGGCACGTTACGCCGCGTTGGGCGCGCGCCTGCGTTGCTGGATCAAGACCGGGCGCACCCACCAGATTCGCGTGCACCTCAGCCACCAGGGGTTTCCCATATGCGGTGACGGCCTCTACGGCTACCGGCACGACCGGCGGTTGGCGCCGAGCAGTCCGCGCGTCATGCTGCATGCCGAGCACCTGGCGCTCGATCATCCGGTGACGGGCGAGCGCATCGATCTGCGCGCGCCTTTGCCGGCGGATTTCGTCGACTTTGAGCGGACCTTGGCGGGTGCGTCGTCCGCCTCAGAAGCGTAGCAACTCCGCAGCCACGCCGTAGCGCAGGTTGTGGAAGGACTGGGTGATGCCGTCGGTGCCGGCAAGCTCGGTCAAGCGCACCAGGACCGCCAGCGCGGTGGGCAGGATGTCAGCACGGTTGGCGGGCAGGCCAAATTGCCGGATGCGCGCGTCCATCGGCAGCTGGGCCAGCGCATCGCGCAGCCGGATCAAGTCGGCCAGGGGCAGGAGCGCCGAAACCTCGTCGATGGACGCGCCTTGCTCGCGGGCGAGCAAACTGCGGGTGATGGTGACGCCGCCGCCGGTGCCCACCAAAGGCCCGAACGGACGCTCAAAGGCGAAGCCTGCCTGGCCAAGTTCGGTGTCGACCTCGCGGGCGATCGCCTGGAGTGTCTCGGGAGCGATGGGTGCCTCGGGCCGGAGGCAATGGCGCTCGGTCAGGCGAACCGCGCCCAGGGGTAGACTGAGGGCCCGGTCGAGCCTCGTTTGACGCACCCGCACGATTTCCAGACTGCCGCCTCCCAGGTCGAGGAGGTGGAAGCGATCGGCGGTGGCGAGTTCCGGGTCGGTGGCGACGCCCCGGGCAATCTGCTGGGCCTCTTCGTCGCCGGACAGGATGCGCAGCGGGAAACCCGTCGCCTCCCGCAGCCGCTCGGCAAAGGCAACCCCGTTGGCCGCACTGCGCACGGCACTCGTTGCCACGATGGCAACGGCGTCCGGGGTGTGTTTTCGCGCGGTTTCCAGCAACTGACGCACTGCCTGCACGCCCTGCTCGATGGTCTCCTCGCCGAAGGTCAGCTGGGTCGCCTGCCCGAGCCCGGTGCTCAGGCGCGTTTCAAGGGTTTGCGTGGTGCGCTCGACGAGCCGCCCGTGTTCGGCGCCCGCCACCAGGAGCTTGATCGTGTTACTGCCGATGTCGATGACGGCGGCTGTCTGCGGAGGCGGCGTATTCATGCTGGGGTTAGAGCACATAATCCTTGGCCGCGATACACAGCACGTACTCGCCTTTGACCGGCTCGGTCAGGACGCGTTCGCGCACCGCTTCCGCCGGTCCGCTGTGCGAGGCTTCGAAGCGCTTGGTTAGCTCGCGCCCCACGCAGAGGGTGCGTTCGGGACCGAGCACCTCGACGATCGCCTCCAGCAAACGTTCGATGCGATGCGGCGACTCGTAGGCCACCAGCGTTTCGCTGCGCTCGCTGAATTCCTCCAACAGCTTGCGACGCCCGCCAGACTTTGGCGGGACAAAGCCCACGAAGGTGAAGCGGTCGGTGGGCAGGCCCGAAATGCTGAGCAGGGACAGCGCGGCGTTCGGACCCGGGATGACGCGTACCTGCAAGCCCCGCCGCCGGCACTCGCGCACCAGGCGGAAACCCGGGTCGCTGATCGCCGGCGTGCCGGAGTCGCTGACCAGCGCCACGTGTTGGCCCTGCTCGATACGGTTGGCCAAATCGGGCGCGCGCTGGCGTTCGTTGTGTTCCTGGCAGGCGACCAGCGGACGCTTCGGCATACCGGCGTTGGCAATCAGGCGCCCGGTCACGCGGGTGTCTTCGCACGCGATTGCATCGGCGGCGGACAACACCTCGCGCGCCCTGGCCGAAAGGTCGGCGAGATTGCCGATCGGCGTGGCCACCACGGACAAACACCCGTCGCGCGCCTGCACGGGATTGCTCAAGGCGTGGTGCTAGAATCCCCGGCCACTGCCGCCGATCCCGGCCGGGCCCTGGTTCTCGAAGCCAGCCGGACGCGAGTGTGGAATCTGCGACAGGCTCGGGTCGCCCGAAGCACAGCCGCTCAGCAGCGCGGAGCCCCCGAGGGCCGCCGCCGCGAAGATCAAAACAAGAAGCCTACGCATGAATGTTAGCCAAAGGTCCGTAATGAGCCAAGGCGAGCGTTATCGCACCACCGTGTAGGTGACGCCTTCGCGAGGAATGGAGGGCGATTCGCGGGTCACGAAGGCCACGGAGACATCGGGCTGCACCTGCAGTAATTCCAGTCGGGCGAGCAGTCGGCCATCTTCGAGCAGGACCAGACCCTGATTCTGCCGGGCACCGGCGGACGAGCCATACTGCAGCACAACCGCGCGCGAATTCGGGTCGACCCGCAAGACGGTGACTTCGGAAAGATTGCCCGCGGGCGGGATGCTGCCGACGGAGGCCCCCGCGACGGTGCTGCCAGGGCGACGCACATTGACGGCGGGGATGGCGCTGGTGCCGGGAATGGCGGCACCCCCAGAGGGTGCATCAGCGGTGGGCGCGGCTGCGGTCAGCGAGGTCGCCTCGTTCAGCCGCCGCTGCAGGTTGGCCACCTCGTCATTGAGGTTGCGGTTTTGCTCTTCGAGCGAAGTGATGCGGCGGACGTTCTGGGTGATGGTATCGTCCTTGGAGCGGATGGCCGCGACCATCGCGCCCTTCTGCTCGTCGACGTTGACCCGCAGATCACGAATGGTCTGCTCCTGCTGGTCGATTTCTCCCTCCAGGCGACGGACGTTGGCCAGCGCGTCGGTGCGCTGGCGTTCGGCGTTGCGCAGCTCGGATTCCGCCCGTTCGAGGTTGCTGGTCAGCCCCTCGACGGTGTTTTGAGATTCCGTCAGGCGTGCCTGCGTTTGGGTGAGGGTGGCGGTGCGGTCGTCGAGGGTGGCCTGCGTGGTTTGCAGGCGCTGCGTCAGGTCGTCGATTTTGCCGTTGGTGAGGTACCAGAACACGCCGGCGGCGATGGCACCCACGATCGCGATGCCGCGGAGAGCGAGAGACAATGAACTCATGATAAGGGGTTCTCAGAAAGCCCGTCAGCCCTGATAGGCATAGCTTGCGTCGTAGAACGCGGCGCCCGGGGACTTGGCGACTTTCTTATGGGGGTTAGCAGTCAGATGTTCCAATAATTTGTAGAGCGTCTCCTCTTGGCCGGCAAGGCCCAATTTTTGCGCAACCTGCTCAACGGTAAAGGCTTCTCCTTGGTGCTGTTGGAGTAGTTGCTGAAGCTTCGAGACGACTTCGAGGACCTCCCCGGCGGCTTTCTTGCCGGCCTCCACCCCGGGTTGATGGTAAGCGTTGATATGAACGAGCGTGGCGTACAGGCCCACCGCGCGCTCATACAACGCGATGAGCGCGCCGATGATGCGCGGGGACACCTCCGGCACGGTCAGCGTGATGGACTGGCGCCCGTTCTCGTGCAGCGCGCGGCGCGTGCCCAATAGAAAACCTTTCAGGTAGTCCCCGGATGTGACGCCCGCCTCCACCTCGAAGGGCTCGCCGCCATCGGCCAGCACCTCGATAAAGGTGGCGAAGAAATTCGGGACGCCCTCGCGCAGTTGCTGCACGTAGGCGTGCTGGTCGGTCGAGCCCTTGTTGCCGTAGACGGCGAGGCCCTGGTGGACGACGTTGCCGTCAAGATCCTTCTCCTTGCCCAGCGACTCCATGACGAGCTGCTGCAGGTACTTGGAAAAGAGCATGAGCCGGTCTTTGTAGGGCAGAATGACCATGTCCTTCTCGCCCTTGCCGTTGGTGGCGAAGTGCCACATCAGCGCGAGCCAGGCGGCCGGGTTGACCTTCGTCTCCGCCTGCCGGGTGACTTCGTCCATGGTCTTTGCGCCTTCGAGCATGGCGGCGATGTCGATGCCTTCGAGTGCGGCGGGCAACAGGCCGACTGGGCCCAGTTCGCTGGTGCGCCCGCCCACCCAGTCCCACATCGGGTAGCGCGCCAGCCAGCCACCGGCGGCGGCGTAGCGGTCGAGTTTGGAGTTTTCTCCGGTGATGGCGACGGCGTGCTTGCCAAAGTCCAGACCAGCCTGTCGGTAGGCTTCTTCGGCCACGAGCATGCCGTTACGTGTTTCCGGGGTGCCGCCGGATTTGGAGATGACCACACAGAGCGTCTGGCCGAGCTTGCCTTCCAGTCGGGCGAGCACGCGGGCCATGCCGTCGGGGTCGGTGTTGTCGAAAAAGTGGGCGCGCAGCGGCGGATTGACCGGGTCGGCCAGCGCCTCGGAGACAAACTGCGGGCCCAGCGCCGAGCCGCCGATGCCCACGATCAGCAGCTGATTGAAGCTGCCGCCCGAGCCCAGTAGCTCCCCGGCATGCACCTTTGAGGCGAAGCTCGTCATGCGCTCGACAACGGCCTCGATGTCGCGGGTGATGTCTTCGGAGGGAGCCAACGCGGGGTTGCGCAACCAGTAGTGGCCCACCATGCGTTCCTCATCGGGATTGGCGATCGCGCCCTTCTCCAGCGCGGCCATGGCTGCGAAAGCTTTCTGCAGGTCGGCTTCCTTGCTGGCAAAAAAATCGGCGGGAAAATCCATCCGGGAGATGTCCAGGCTCATCTCCAGGGCGGGTACGGGCAGGGTGAATTCTTTGAAGCGATTCCAACTCATGGTGCGTGCAGTGTGGCGGTTCTGTGGCGGAACGAAATGATTTTCTGGGCAAAGGCCGTCGGATTCGTTAGCCTGCGGCGTCGATTCGACGGTCGACACCCTTGGTCTATTCCCAGTCAAACGCCTTTCCCGGTGAATCGGACAGCGCCCACAGATGTATCCCAACGCTCGGGTTTGCGCCTGGGTTTGATGGCGCTGGGACTGCTGTTGCTCACCGCTGGCGCCTTCGCCCTGGGCCGCTGGACCAGCCCGCAAGCCCCGTCTGCCAATGGGGGAGGGCTTTCGCCGGAGGCTGTTCACGCCCTGCAGTTGGAGTTGCAGCAGGAGCGCCAGAAGCGGGTGCAGGCTGATGCCGCAGCCGACCATTTTATGGCACAGGCCAACCAGGCGCGGCGCGAGCTGGTCTTGAGCCAGGATGTTTCCGGTGATCTTCCGCCGCCGCCGGAGTTCGAATTTCCGATCACCGACTACAGCTCGGTCACGCCCGAACAGTTTCGGGAATTGCTGATGGTGCGCCGCGACGAGCTGCCCGAGGACCTCGACCTGGCGGTGCTCGTGGGTAACCTCAGTTCGCAGGAGATGGTCGAGGCGCTGGACATGCTGCGGCTGTCGCCGGACCAAAGCCGCTACACCCATCAGCTGTCGGAGCGCTTGATCCAGGCCTGGGCCCGGGAGGATCCGTCGGCTGTACTGACCTACGTGGACGCGCTGCAAACCTGGCCGTTGCGCTCGGCGGCGATGGACACGGCGCTGCGCGAGTTGTCCAAAACCGAGCCGCACGCCGCCTTCGATTTCCTGCGCGAGCGCGAGGCGCAGTTTTCCACCCAGGAGTACCGTCGCCAGTTCATGAAAATCATGAGCGGTTACGGTGACACCAACCCGACCGAGGCCTTGCGCTTTGCCGCGAACCTGCGGCCCGAGCGCATGTGGGCCCACAACCAGCGGCGTTACGGCTTCATGCACGTGTTTGCTGAGATGCGCGTCGATGGCACGCTCGATCAGGCGATTCCCTTCGTGAACAGTCTGCCCGAGGAAGGAAACCTGCGTCAGGACGGGGTGGCCGCGCTGATGGAGTCCTGGGGGCACACCGACCCGCAGGCCGCGCTGGCGTGGTTTGGCGAGGCCGGCTACGGCGAGCACATGGACTGGGCCCGCAGCAACGTGGTCCGCCGCTGGGCCGATCGAAACCCTGTCGAGGCCGCGGGCTACGTGGGGCAACTGCCGGTGGATGATCCTCGGCGCGGTAACCTGATCACCAACGTCGTCGCGGCCTGGACGCAGTACGATTTCGACGCTCCGGCGGCCTGGCTGAACGAGTTCCCGCCGTCCCCGCAAACCGATCAGGCGGTCGCGCATTTCACCCTGCAGACGATGCGCCGCGATCCCTCGGGCGCGATGAGCTGGGCCGAATCGATCACCTCGGACCGGCAGCGCCAGCGCACCGTGGAACGGGTGGCGCGCGAGTGGCGTCGCCAGGATCGCGAAGGTCTGACCGATTACCTCCGCGACACCGATGCGGTTGATGCCGCTACCAAGCACCGCATCCTGCCCGAGGTTTTTCCGGCTCCGGCCGGGGATTCATAAGGTGGGGGCCTCTCGTACGTGCAGGCCTTGGGCGGATGTTTTCGCGCGGATGGACGACCCCGGTAGACGATTCGTTTTGCTTTCCCGTTGCTTGCAGGCAGCGGCTCGGTGAGGGTGTCCACATCGGAGGACGGGCATGGAGGATTGGCTGAAAACGTTTTGGAATTTGCAGCTGTACAGTGGCGAAAACGGGGCGTCCATCACGGTGGGGCAGCTCTTCATCGCGTTTTTGATCGTGGTGTTTGGCGTCATTGTCAGCCGCTGGGCCACCAGTGTCTTCAGCCGGCAGGTGCTCCAAAAGCGCGGGCTCGAGCGCAACACCGCCTTCTTTCTTCAGAAGCTGTTGAACTACCTGCTGCTCGTTGTGGTGGTGCTGATCGCGCTGCCCATGGCGGGCATCCCGATCACGATTTTCACGGTGCTGGGCGGGGCGCTGGCCATCGGGGTAGGCTTCGGTGCGCAGAACTTGTTCAACAACCTGATCTCCGGCATCATCATCATGGTCGAAAAGCCCATTCGGCTGGGCGACATCGTGGAGCTGCAAGACGAGCAGGGACGCATCGAAGACATCGGCAACCGCCGCGTGCGCATCCGCCGGACCGATGGCGTCGATGTGCTCATGCCCAACAGTCACTTTTTGGAAAACGCGGTGGTGAACTGGACGCTTTTCGACAACAACGTGCGCGGCATCGTGCACGTGGGCATTGCCTATGGTTCGGACACGCGCAAGGCCAGCGACCTGATGATGGAAGCCATGGTCAACCACGAGCGTGTCCTCAAGGAGCCCGATCCGATCATCCTCTTTGACGATTTTGCCGACAGTGCGCTGACCTTCACGCTGCTGTTCTGGGCCCACCTCACGCGTCCCATGGACATGCGCACGATCAAGAGCGATCTGCGTTACAAAATCGACGACCTCTTCCGTGAGAACGGCATCGTCATCGCCTTCCCCCAGCGCGACCTGCACATGGACGCGATGGGTCCCATCGAGGTCAAGCTAACCCGCGAGGCCAAGCCCGCGTCTTAGGGACGCCAACTGCCACGCGCCCGCCGGAGTGCGTTCGCTGCCGCGGACCGGCTTTTCGCCAAGTCAGACCAGCACGATCTTCGGCCGCTTGGGCAGGTCCTGAAATTCGGGCGGGAAGTCCAGGATGGTACCGGCGAAGTCCTCGAGGCGGCGCCGGGTCTGCTCAGAGAGGTTGTTGACGAGTGACTCGTGGCACTGGCCGCAAAGCAGCAGGGGCAGCACGGCGCGCACTTCCATGTAGCGCCCGCGAAACAGGCCAACGATCCTACGCTCGTGACAGGCCTTCGAGCGTGCGTGTGCGTGACAGAGCAGGCAACGCTCGGAGACCCCGGAGAGCTGCCCGGCTTCGTCCAGGCCAAAGGCTTCGGCGTAGGCAAGAACGCCGGCCTCGATCTGGCGGTCGATCCGCTCGGTGCTTTCCTTGGAAAAATCGTCGCACAGATCGTTGCAGCACTCCTCGCACAGCGCGTATTCCAGCACCGCTTCCGTACCAACAAAATGTTTCTCGATCAGGTAGGGCGTGCCTGGTTGCAGCAGCGCGCACTCGCAGACCGAGCACTTCGTGAATGGCTTGCCCGAGAAAACCGAATGAAAGCGCTTCGGGATCGGCCGCAGCCCGCGCTCCAGAAAATCGCCGTCACGGATATCCCCGGGCTGAGGTTTCATCGCACAGGTTCGGGCTAGAGACTGGCGTCGGTCACGGCACCGTGGGAGGCGTCATTGACAAGGTAGGCGTACTTGGCCAGGACTCCGCGCGTTTCCTTGGGCGGGGCGGGCTTCCAGGCGTCGAGACGGCGTTGCAGTTCGGCGGGTTCGAGGTCCACGTTCAGCTCGTTGTGGACGGCGTCAATGGTGATCGTGTCGCCGTTTTGCAGGACAGCGATGGCCCCGCCGACCGCCGCCTCAGGGGTGACATGCCCTACGACGAAGCCGTGGCTGCCGCCGGAGAAACGCCCATCGGTGATCAGCGCCACTTGCTTGCCCAGGCCCTTGCCCATGATGGCCGAGGTGGGCGAAAGCATCTCGCGCATGCCGGGGCCGCCTTTGGGCCCTTCGTTACGGATGACCACCACGTGACCTTCCTGCACCTGCCCGTCCAGGATGCCCTGCAGGGCGTCCTCCTCGCTCTCGTAGATGATGGCCGTGCCGGTGAAGTTCAGCCCTTCTTTTCCGGAAATTTTGGCAACGGCCCCGCCCTTGGCCAGATTGCCGTAGAGCACGCGCAGATGGCTGTCGGGCTTCACGGGATTGTCGAGCGTACGGATGACGTCCTGATCGGCGGGGTAGTGGTCCACCGCGGCCACATTCTCGGCCAGAGTCTTGCCGGTCACGGTCAGGCAGTCGCCGTGCAGCAGACCGTGTTCGAGCAGCCGCTTGAGCAACGGGGTCAGCCCGCCGATGCGCGTCAGGTGGACCATGTTGTACTTGCCCGAGGGTTTGAGATCGCCGAGTACCGGGACGCGTTGGCCGATCTCGGAAAAGTCATCTAGCGAGAGCTCGACGCCGGCCGTGTGCGCCATCGCCAGCAGGTGGAGGATGGCGTTGGTGCTGCCGCCCAGGGCGATGGTGGTGACGATGGCATTTTCAAACGCCTTGCGCGTCATGATGTCGCGCGGCTTGAGGTCCATCTCCAGCAGTTTGAGCACGGCGGCACCGGCGTTGCGGCAGTCGTCCTTTTTCTCGTCGGAGATGGCGTACTGCGCCGAGCTGTTGGGCAGGCTCATGCCGAGCGCTTCGATGGCGCTGGCCATCGTGTTGGCGGTGTACATGCCCCCGCAGGAACCGGCCCCGGGAATGGCGCAGGCCTCCACGTCGCGCAGTTGCTGATCATCGATGGTGCCGGCCGCGTGCTTCCCCACCGCCTCAAAAATCGAGACGATGTCCACCGGCTGCTCCTTGTACACGCCGGGCAGAATCGTTCCGCCGTAGACGAAGACTGCCGGGCGATTCAGCCGGGCCAGCGCGTTCAGGCAGCCGGGCATGTTTTTGTCGCACCCGCCGATGGCGACCACCCCGTCAAAGCCCTCGCCGCCGACCACCGTCTCGATGGAGTCGGCGATGACCTCGCGCGAGACCAGCGAGTAACGCATGCCTTGCGTGCCCATCGAGATGCCGTCGGAGATGGTGATGGTGCCAAAGATAATACCCTTGCCGCCGGCCTTGTCCGCGCCTTCGGCCGCCAGGCGCGCAAGCGCGTCGATGTGGACGTTGCAGGGCGTCAGGTTGCTCCAGGTGGAGGCCACGCCCACTTGCGGTTTGGCGAAGTCCGGGTCGTCAAAGCCAACGGCGCGCAGCATGCCGCGGGCGGCGGCACGGTCGCGGCCATCGACCACGATAGAGGAATGCGGGCGAGGAAGGGGCTTCTGGGCGTCAGTCGTCACAGTCGTTCAAGGGGGTGAATCCAGCGCAATTGAGCTTTGCGATAGAGCCGGGCAGTCTGTCAGTCTCGGCCGAATAGCGACAAACCTTTTTCGGCGTGCTGCCGCCGAAGCCCACCATGGAGTTTAACCTCAAAAAAATTCTCAAAGCCCTGCTGCTCTCGACCTCCGAGCCGCTGTCCATCCGCGACATTCAGACGGTCATCACCCGCTATCACCGCGCGCTGGAGACCGTCGAGGGCCAACCTCCCAACGGTGCCGACCGGCCCGCGCCGCTGGACGCCGAGGACACCGACGAGGCGCAGCAGCTGATCGAAGGGATTGTCCAGCAAGTGCCCACATTGCTGACGGCCACGCAGATTCGCGAGGCCATGGAGACGCTGGCCGCCGAGGCCGAGGAATCCGGTGAGGTCTGGCGTTTGTCGGAAGGACCGGCGGGCTATCGGCTGGTTGTTCCGCCGGAGTATGCGCTGTGGGTGCGCCTGTTGCGCGATGACCCCAAGCCGCAACGCCTCAGTCAGGCCGCGCTGGAGACGCTCGCCATCGTGGCCTACCGTCAACCGGTCACGCGTGCCGAGATGGAGTCCATCCGCGGGGTCGCCGTCGACAGTGCGCTCAACCGTCTGCTCGAGCGCGAGTTGATCGAAGTGACCGGTCGCGCGGACTTGCCGGGGCGCCCCATCCAATACGGCACGACCGAAAAATTTCTGGAGTTCTGCGGCATTCGCGGCATCGAGGAATTGCCCGCCTCCGACGTGCTTTCACCGGGTCAACTCGACGCCTGGATTCAGCGCGCGGCCCAGCCCGAAACGCTTTCTGACGCCGACGTGGGCCTGCCCGAGGAGTCCGCCGAGGATGTGTCCACGGTCACCGCCCCCGGGCCGAACTGAGCCGGTGCGCCATCTGTTGCAATGACTGAAGTTACCCGGGAGGTTGCGCTGATTACGGGCGCGACAGGCGGCATCGGTTCGGCGATCGCCCGGCAGCTAGTGGCGGACGGCTTCGACCTCGCCCTGAGCGACGTGGCCTTCGAGTCGGTTCATAATGATTTTCTGAAGGAGATCCAAAGCTACGGCACGCGCGTCAAAACTTTCCCGGTCGACGCGCTGGATTTGCCCGGCGTCAACGCGCTGGTGCCGGCGGCGCTGGCGGCCTTTGGGCGGCTGGATGTCCTGGTGAATGTGGCCGGGATCGTCGTCTTTCAGGAACTGGCCAGCAACAGCGACGCGGACTTTGAGCGTGTGCTCCACATCAACCTGCGCCTGGCCTTTGTGCTCTCGCGGGAGGCCTCGAAGGTGCTGCCGCCCGGCGGTCGGATCGTGAACATCGGCAGCGTCGTCGCCGACCGCGTGCCCGCGCCCGGGTTGAGCCTGTATGCGATGGCCAAGAGCGCGTTGGCCGGGCTGACTCGCGCCAGCGCCCGCGACCTCGGTCCCAAACAGATTCGCGTCAACTGCGTGCAGCCCGGCCCCATCGACACTGCGCTGAACCCCGCCGACAGCGAACTGGCCCCCCAGCAGGTCGAGGCCACCACGCTCGGTCGCTTTGGCCAGCCGGACGAAGTCGCCGCGCTGGTCGGCTTTTTGGCCCGCCCGGATTCCGGCTACATGACGGGCTCGGTGCACAACGTCGACGGCGGCTTCAATACCTGAGCGATTGCCGCGGCTCCTTTCCTTTGACAACGCCATCGCTCCCCTTAGCGATGTGAAGGCGTGCGTTCCGGGAAAACCCGCTTAGAGCCCCGCAGCGCGCCGTTTCTCCCGCTGCCCACCATGACCGACCTCGCCAAGCTGCGCACCCAAATCGACGCCATCGATCGTGAGATCGTGGCGCGTTTGCAGGAGCGCGTGCGGTTGGCCGCCGAAGTCGGTCATGCGAAGCGTCTGCAGGGTAGCCCGATTTTTTCGCCGGGCCGGGAGGAGGAGGTCTTTGCGCGGATTGAGGCGGCGGCCGGAGCGGATTCGCTGCTTTCCACGCGCGCGCTGCGGGCCATATGGCGCGAAATCATTTCGGCGATGATCGCGCTGGAGGCCGAGATTAACGTCGCCTACCTGGGGCCGGAGGGTACCTTTACCGAACAGGCTGCGCTCAAGCACTTTGGCTCCAGTCTGACCTACGAGCCGATGCGCACCATCGCCGATGTCTTCATGGCGGTGGAGCGCGGCGAGGCCGATTACGGCGTAGTGCCGATCGAGAATTCGACCGAGGGCGCGGTCATCCACGCGTTGGACATGCTGGCGGAAACGGATTTGAAAATCGTCGCCGAAAGCTACCTGCCCATCGAGCACTGCCTGCTCGCGCGCGGCAGTTTGGAGCACATTGCCGAGGTGCACTCGAAAGACCAGGCGCTGGGCCAATGCCGTGACTGGTTACGGCGTCACCTGCCACAGGCACGGCTGGTCGATTGTGAAAGCACCGCGCGGGCCGTTCAGATTGCCGCCGAACGCACGGAGGTTGCTGCCATCGCCAGCGAACTGGCCTCCGAAAAGCAGGGCGTGCCCATTCTCGAGCGCGGCATCCAGGACCGGCGCGACAATGTCACGCGCTTTTTTGTGATTGGCGAGGCGCTGTCCAAGCGGCTGGGCCGCGACCGTGACAAAACAAGTTTGCTGCTTTCGCTGAAAGATGAAGTGGGCGCGCTTGAGAAAGCGGTGGCGGCCTTCAGTGAGCGCGGAATCAATCTGTGCAAGATTGAATCGCGGCCCAACCGCCAGCGTGCCTGGGAGTATTTTTTCTTCATCGATATCGAGGGGCACTGGGAAGACAAGGACGTACAGACGGCGGTTGCCGATCTGAACCAGCGCTGCCTGCTGGTCAAGTGGCTGGGCAGCTACCCCAAGATGCGGTGAGACGGGCGCGGACGGCGCCCCCGTGAATTCAGGCAAAAATAAACCCGGCGGGTTTCCCCGCCGGGTCGCTTCCCTTGTGTCTGATTTTATCCCTTAAAAATGCTAACCAAATAGCTTATCACCCAAACTATCCTGTTTCTCCCTAAATTTACCTAAAAATTTAAATGTGACCTTCTTCGTGATCGTAAACGTCGAACCACACGTAGACGCGCTTGTTAGCCGGAACGTACTGTTCGACATAGTCGTGCAGGAACAGCTGTATGTGCGGCGGCAGGTCGACGATGCGTTTCGACTTCATCTGTAAATTCCACAGTTTGGCTTCGACCTCTGAACGTTCGCTGTGTTCCTGCACCCAGGCACCCACTTTTTCATCGTCCGCGCCGGTCGCCACAAACGTCTTGAAACCTTCCGGGTCAATTCCAGCAAAGTCGAAGAAAACTTGGTCAAGTGGACAGGCAAAGTGGTATTCGCCCGCTGTTCCGGCAAGGACAGCCCGGCATTTATCGAGGATACGTCCGACGAGGACGTAGCCGCCGATTTGCGCATGCGGGCTGCGCGGTGGTTCTTTCGACAGGTCCTTGGCGTGGAGTTCAGCGGTAGCGGTCATAAATCGTTGCAGCGTTGAGTTGGCTTTTCACGTATGAGCGCGAAATGAGCGAAGTATTCCCGCCGGGTGAAAAAATTTTTCCTTGCCGCTCATCAGACAGGAAAAGAATCTCGGCCCGTCCCCCAAGTGCTTCATCCTCAACTATCTGCCGCGTTCCAATGTCTCGCCTGATCACCTGCTGGAAATTGCTGGGTCCGGGCCTGTTGATGGCGGGGGCGGCCATCGGCGTCTCCCATTTGGTGCAGAGCACGCGCGCTGGGGCCAGCTACGGCTGGCAGCTGCTGATCTTTGTACTGCTGATCAACTTGCTGAAGTATCCGTTCTTCGAATACGGACACCGCTTCACCGCCACCACTGGCAAGAACCTGCTGCAAGGCTACCGCGAACTGGGTACCGCCTTCATTTGGCTCTTCACGCTGTTAAACTCCGTGGCGGCGATCATCAGCGTGGCGGCGGTGACGATCGTGACCGCCGCCCTGGCTGAAAACCTCACCCGGCTGAACCTCGGGCTTAACGTCTGGAGCGCGCTTCTCTTCATTGTCTGCGCGGCAATTCTGGTCCGGGGGCGCTACCGCGCGCTGGACTGGCTGATCAAAGCCATGATGGTGCTGCTGTTTCTATCGACGGTGGTGGCCTTTACGGCTGCCTGGATCAATGGCCCCGCGGGCGACCCCACCCTGCCGGTGCCCCAGGTCTTCAGCGCCGAAGGCTTTATCGCCACGCTGCCTTTCCTCATCGCGCTGATGGGCTGGATGCCGGGGCCGGTCGAGATTTCGGCCTGGCAGGGCCTGTGGATGCAAGCGCGCGAACGCACCACCGGCACGCGCCCCAGCCTGGCCGAAGCTCTGGTAGATTTCCGCGTCGGCTACGGCCTGTGCGTCGTTCTGGCCGTGCTGTTCCTCGGACTGGGTGCGCTGGTGATGCACCAGACGGGTACCGAGTTTTCCAACGCTGCGGGCGTCTTTGCCGGTCAGGTCATCGAGCTGTACACGCGCAACCTGGGCAGCTGGTCCTGGCCGCTCATTTCAACCGCCGCGCTGCTGACGATGTTTTCCACCACCTTGACGCTAGTGGACGCCTACCCGCGCTCGCTGGCGGAGTGCACCCGGCTGATCGCCCCGGGTGTTGAAAAAGCGCTGCCCTTCGCACGCCTGCACGGAGTTTGGGTCGGGCTGGTCTGCCTGCTGGCACTTGGGCTGATCGCCTTCTTCGTGGATAACTTCAAGGGCCTGGTCACGTTGGCGACGTCGGTCGCCTTTGTCGCCGGAACGATCTTCGCCACCCTCTCCTTTGTCGTGGTCTGCTCCAAGCAAACGCCGCAGGCAATGCGCCCGGGCACAATCCTGAAAACGCTCAGCGTGCTGGGTATCGCCGGCTTTGCCACCTTCAGCGTCTTGTTTTTGGCGCAGCTTTTCGGCTAGCGGATTGAACCGAAGGCATCCAGCGAAGACATGGTATGCCTGACCGACTGCTTTTTGCCTTCTGCGTTCTGTGCGCCTTCTGTGGTGAAATCACTGCCGCGTGTTCGGGCGAGAAGAATCCATCCCGCTCACAGTAGGTCGGTGATCGAGCCGAAGTCCGGGTCGAAGAGCCGGCGATAGGTGCGGATGGCCATTCGGTCGGTCAGCGAGGCGATGCAGTCGCACAGGCGGCGGGCGCGTTCATCCGAGTCCTCCACGGGCGCGGCGCAGATGAAAGCCGTTTCGGCGGCGGGCAGCAATTGCAGGCGATCGCTGTCGGGGGTGTTCTGTTCCAGGTAATGCTCGCGCAACGCGTGGAAGAGCCGCTCCAGAATGAACCCGCCCTTGAATTCGGTTTGCTGAATGCCGGGGGACTTAAAAATGAGTTCGAGCGCGATGCGTTGATACAGCTGGCATTCGCGGGCGATGATCGCATCGACGCTCAAATCCCAGCGGTAACGCTGCGTTTGCGCGGCCAGGGGATGCTCGCGCGGCTCCAGGTGCACTGCCCGGATAAAGGCTCCGATTTTCGCGCTGAAGGCCGGTACCACGCGGTCCTCGCGAATGAGGTCGCAGAGCTTTTCGAACCAGCCGAGACTTTCCGTGTCCAGCGGCGTGGCCCCGGCTTGAGTGCGTTCGCGCCATTGGCCGAGGCGCTCCAGAGTGAGGAAGCCGGCCTCGATGCCGTCCATGATGTCGTGAAGCGAGTAGGCGGTGTCGTCGGCCCAATCCATCACCTGGCACTCCAGTGAACGCTCCAGCGCTGCCTCGCCATGGGGCAAAGGCTGCGTGCCGTGCACGAAGCCCCGCACCGCAGCCTGCGTGTTGTAGAGAAAGTGGTTGGCCGGGACCGGTTCGGGGCATTCGCGGCGCAGGCGCTTGTACTTGAGGATGCCGTCGAGAAACGCGCGCGTGGGCGACATCCCGCGAGGCTGCCCGTCGCGTCGCCGGTAGATCAGGCCGGTCAGGATGCGAGCGGTTTGCGCGTTGCCTTCAAAACCGCCAAAGTCCGCCATCAGGGCGTTGAGCTTGCGCTCGCCAATGTGACCGAAGGGCGGGTGCCCCAAATCGTGAGCCAGGCAAATGGCTTCGATCAGGTCCGGGTCCAGTGCGACCCCCTCGGGCTGGCGGCGCAGCTCCTCGCACAGCGACCGCCCGATGCGTGCCACCTCCAGCGAGTGCGTCAGCCGCGTGCGGTAAAAGTCGTATTCACCCGTTTGAAAGACCTGGGTCTTCGACTGCAGCGCGCGAAATGGATAGGCAAAGACTACGCGGTCCCGATCAATCTGGAAGGGCAAACGCGGATCGGATTCCTTGCCCCGTCCAGGCCCGCCGTCGTCGAAGGCCTCGGTGTCAAAATCGCAGTAAAAAGGTTCAGGCATGCGTGCGGCGAATGCGACATTTCAGGGTGCTTGTCGCTCGCACTCAAGCGCGGAACCGTCCTGCGGCTACGCTTGTCATTCTTCGGGTAGCACCGCTAGCTTCCAGGTGTTCTACGAATCGTTGCTGTCATGAAATCCCTGTTTGTTTGTGTTGGCGGGGTCGGACCCTGGGTTCGCTGCGCCGCTTGTTTTTGGCTGCTGGGTCTGGGGCTTGCTCCCGTCGAATCGTCCGCGCGCATCGGCGACACGGTGGGACGGTTCGAGCAGAGACTCTTCAACGAAGGAGGCGGCACGCGCTATACTCGCCATTTTTTGCGGGCCAAGCTCGACGACCCGGTGCCGCCTATCCAAATGCGCGAGTACTTTCCGCAAGGGCATGAAGTGCGCGTGTACTACAAAAAAGACTACCGCAAGGAGGCCAACTCGCAGGACCTGGACGATGGCGAGAACCCGCCCGGCTGGGATATCTATGTCGTCTTCGTGGGTGGGCGCTCGGTCATGGAGACATACCGGCGCAACGGCTCGGCCATGACCGAGCATGAACTCAACGGCCTGCTCCATGTGCAGCGAGGCACGTCCGTGTGGGTCCGCAAGGAGGGTGAAGAGGTGCTGCCGTCCGAGTTGGGCTACGATTTTTTGCGCGAGGATGGCGAGTTGCGCGCGGTCAAGGGCAGCGGTCAGGTCCGCAACGCCCTGACGTTCTACCTGGTCGACTTGGATGAGATGATCCTGCGCCAGCGTGACCAGGAGCGGGCGCAGGCCGAAGAAGAAGCCCAGGAAAAGGCCCCGGCCAGCATCTCCGGCTTCTGAATACGACCGCGCCAATGAAGCCACACACGTTGCAGCCCGCCCGACCGAGTCGACGCTGCTGCACGAAGTGGCGCAATTTCACCTTTGGCGCGCCGGAAAGTGCGCAAGGGCTTGACCGCAGGGAGCTTCCAACCTAGGGCCTCTCCCATGCCACGAGATTTCCTGAAGGGCGCGCAGGACTTTTACGACGTCATCGTGATCGGCAGCGGCCTGGCCGGGATGACCGGCGCGAACTTTTTGGCCAAGCATGGTCACTCCGTGCTGCTGCTGGAGCACCACTACCAGCTAGGCGGCCTGGCCACGTGGTTCCCCCGCAAGCGCGGCCACATCTTCGACATTTCCCTGCACGGCTTCCCGGTGGGCATGATCAAATCGTGCCGGCGCTACTGGACCCCCGCCATCGCCAACCGCATCCGCCAGCTGCGCAACATCCGTTTCGTCAATCCGCAGTTCGACATCCACACCACCTTCGACAAGAGCGATTTCATCCGCATCTTGACCGAGGTCTTCGGCGTGGCCCGGCGGACGGTGGAGGCGTTCTTTGACGAACTGCGTCGGATGAATTTTTACGACCGCGACGAGCGCACCACCCGCGAGTTGTTCGAGAGCTATTTTCCCGGCCGCAGCGATGTGCAGCGCCTTCTGCTGGAGCCCATCGCCTATGCCAACGGCTCTACCCTCGACGACCCCGCCATCACTTACGGCATCGTCTTTTCAAATTTCATGTCCAAGGGCGTGTACATCTTCGAGGGCGGCACCGACACGCTGGTCACGGAGATGGCGGCCGAACTCCAGGCCAACGGCGTTGACATTCGCAAGCGGTGCCTGGCCGAAGAAATCCTGACCGAGACCGTCGACGGCGAAGCCCGCGTGCGCGGCGTGCGGGTCAACGGTCGCGAGATCGCCTGCCGCGCCGTGCTGTCCAACGCCAACCTGCGCAACACCTGTTTCGAGTTGCTGGACAAAACCGTTTTGCCGGACGCCTTTGCACAGCGCGCCAAAAAGGTGCGCGTTAATTCCAGCTCCTGCCAGGTCTACATCGGCATCCGCGAAGGCGAAGCGATTCCCGAAATTGGCGACCTGGTCTTCACTTCCGACGCCGAGACGTTTTCAAGCGACGAGTTGCTGGACTTCCGTACCACCAGCCGGACATACTCGGTCTACTATCCGGACACGCGCCCGCATCGCAAAAGCCCGCGCTACGCCGTGGTGGCCTCGCTCAACGCGCGCTTCAACGACTGGTCCAGCCTGTCCGAGGCCGACTACGAAGCCCACAAGCAGCGCCTCTGCGAAGACGCGCTGGACGGTTTGGAGCGTTGGATTCCCGACATTCGCCAAAAGGTCGACTGGATCGAAGCCGCGACCCCGCGCACCATCAATCGCTACACGCGCCACTCGTTGGGTACCAGCTTCGGCACGAAGTTCGAGGGCCTGGGCGTTTCGCAGGAGTTGCCCGACCTGGTCCCCGGGCTCTACCACGCGGGCTCGGTCGGCATCATCATGTCGGGCTGGCTCGGCGCCATCAACTACGGCGTAATCACCGCCGGACGCATGGACCGTTACCTGGACCACTCGGTGGCGTCCGCAGCCGCACCTGCCGAGCCTGCCCTGGCGCAGCCCGCCTCATGAGTCAGGAAGCGATCCTTCGGGCGATTCCGCACCGTCCGCCCTTTCTCTTCCTCGACCGCATCGTCAAGCAAAACGAGCAACGCCTGGTGGCCGAAAAAACGTTCGTCACCAGCGAGGGCTTCTACGAAGGACACTACCCGGGCAATCCGATCACACCTGGAGTCATTTTGTGCGAGAGCTGTTTCCAAGCCGCCGCCGTGCTGCTGGCCTCGCGCTCGGAACTCCACGAAGGAGCCACCCCGGTGCTCTCGCGTATCACCGACGCCCGCTTCAAGCACATCGTCACGCCGGAGGAACCCCTGCGCATCACCGTGGATTTCATCGAACAGCGCGCGCGCTTCGGCTTTCTGAAGGCCGTCGTGACCAACGCCGAGGGCAAGACCGCCCTGCAGTTGGAGTTTGCACTTGCCATGGTGGAGTCACCGTGAGCGGTTGAAAGGCGCATGAGTTACCTGCAACTGGAGGGCAAGCGCATCCTGGTCATGGGGGTGGGCAACCGCCGCAGTGTGGCCTGGCAAATCGTCCAGGAACTGGAGGCCAACGGCGCGACCTGCATCGTTGGTGTGCGCAACCGCGAGCGCGCCGACGAACTGGGCAAACTGCTCGGATCGCGCGAGGTGGTCTGCTGCGACGTCGAGGACACTGCCTCCATCCAGGCTTTGGGCGAACAAGTTCAGACCAACGATCAGCAGCTCGATGGCTTCGTGCATTCGATTGCCTTTGCGAACTACTCCGCTGGTGCGCGCGCGTTTCACGAAACCCGCCGCGAAGACTTCCTGCAGGCCGCGCAAATCTCGGCGTTTTCCCTGGTCGAGTTGGCCAACGCGTTGAAACCGTCCTTGCACCCCGACGCTTCCGTGGTGGCCATCAGCATCTCCTCCCAGGTCCTTGCGGAAAAGTACGGCTACATGTCACCTATCAAGGCATGCCTGGAGGGCTGCACGCGTTTTCTGGCCAAATCCTTCAGTGCCGACACGCGGGTACGCTTCAACACGGTCAACGCCGGCCCGCTCAAAACAAAGGCCTCCGCAGGCATCCCCGGCTACCTCGAAAACTACCTCTACGCCGAGAAGCTCACCCTGCGTGGCGCCGCCGTTACCACCGAGGAGGTCGCACGCACCGCGGTTTTCCTGCTCAGCCCGCTATCCAGTGGTATCAATGCGCAGGGTATTGTGGTCAACGCGGGCATGGACCTGAATTACTTCGACGCCGCCGTGGTCGACGCGGTCACGCGCGTGCCCAACAGCTGAGCCATGCGCTTTGCTCACGTTGCCATCGAAGCGCTGGCCTACGCGCTGCCGGAGCAGGTCGTCACCTCCGCCGAGATCGAGGAACGACTCGCCCCCGCTTACGAGCGTCTGCGCTTGCCGCCGGGCCGACTCGAGTTGATGACCGGCATCCGTGAGCGGCGTTTCTGGCCGGCGGACTTTCCGCCCTCACAGGCTAGCGCCCTGGCCGGGGAGGCGGTGTTGCAACAGACCCGCTTTGAGAAGGGGGACTTCGATCTGTTGATGCACTGTGCGGTCTGCCGCGACCAATTGGAACCGGCCACCGCCGCTGCCGTGCATGCCCGGCTGGGTCTGCCGCCCACCTGCCAGTTCTTCGACCTTTCCAACGCCTGCCTCGGTTTTCTCAACGCGATGACGCTCGCCGCAGGCTGGATCGAGTCCGGGCAAGCTCAACGCGTGTTGCTCACTTCGGGCGAAAACGGCCGCTCGCTGCTCGAACGCACCATCGACCGCTTGCTGGACCCCGCGATGACCCGCGCGGACACCAAGCCGTTTTTTGCCAACCTGACCATCGGCGGCGGCGCGGTGGCTGCGGTCTTGTGCCACGCCGATCTGGCTCCTGAAAGCCCTCGCCTGACCCATGGCGTCAGCCTGGCCGATACCGAATCCAGTCGCCTGTGCCAGGGTGGTGTGGGCGAGGGCGGCGCGTTGGAAATGCAGACGGATGCCGAGGCCCTTCTCGAAGCCGGTATTGCCCTGGCGAAACGGACCTGGTCTGCCTTTACCGAAGCCACGGGCTGGAGCGAGCCGGCGATCCAGCGTGTGATCGGCCATCAGGTCGGGCGGCAGCACCGGCAGCGCTTGTACGAGGCGCTTGGCCTGCCACTGGCCAAGGATTTTTCGACCTACGAAGTGCTGGGCAATGTGGGCTCGGCCAGTTGCCCGATTACCCTGGCTCAGGCGATGGAAGCCGGTGCCATCGCCCAAGGTGAGCGCGTGGCCCTGCTGGGGATTGGCAGCGGTCTGGCTTGCCTGATGGCGGGACTAGAATTCTAATCCTGCCGATTGGGGGCATGAGTAAAGCGGAGGCATGGCGTGAACGGTATCCATTTGCGAGCCGCTATCTGCCCACACCCAGCGGTCGGCTCCATTTTGTCGACGAGGGCCCCCGCGACGCGCGGCCGGTCCTCATGGTGCATGGGAACCCAACCTGGTCCTTTTACTACCGCGAGCTGATCGAACTGCTGCGCGGCACCCGGCGCTGCCTGGCGTGGGACCACATCGGCTGCGGCCTTTCCGAAAAGCCCGAGCACATCGGCGGCGGCCTGGAATTGCACATCGACATTGCCCAGCGCCTGATCGACAGCCTGAACCTGGGCTCCTTCGATCTGGCCGTGCACGACTGGGGCGGAGCGATCGGTCTGGGGCTTGCCGCGCGGATGCCGGAGCGGATCGGGCGTATCCTGATCATGAATACGGCGGCTTTTCCCTCGCACCGGTTGCCGCTGCGCATCCGCGTCTGCCGGTGGCCGGGGCTGGGCGAGTTTCTTCTCTTGCGCGGCAACGCTTTTTTGCGGGCCGCCTTGCGGATGGCGGTGCGCAACCGTTTGGAGCCGGAGGTGATCAGCGGCTATCGCTTCCCCTTTCGCAAACGATCCGGGCGGCTGGCCGCGCTGCGTTTTGTGCGCGACATCCCCATGCGCGAGGATCACCCCTCCATGCCCGCGCTACGGCAGGTCGAACGTGGGCTGGCCCACCTCGCCGATAAACCCATCCTCATTTGCTGGGGCCTGCGCGACTTTTGCTTCAACCGCCATTTTCTGGAAGAGTGGCGCAACCGCATGCCTGAGGCCGAGGTGATGGCTTTCGATAACGCCGGGCACTGGGTGCTCGAGGACGCGCGGCTTGAAGTGCTGCGGGCCGCCCGGACTTTCTTCAACCAGGACCTTCAGGCCGAGGCGTCCCGGCGATAAAGCGCGGCTAGCTCCGCCAGGTAGCCGGCCGATTCGCGCCAGGTCTGGTCGAGTTGGCACGGGTGGTACCGCCATTGCCAGTTGCCCGCGGCCTGCCCGGGTGTGTTCAGGCGCGCTTCGCCGCCCAGGCTCATCAAATCTTGCAACGCGAACACGGCCATTTTCGGCACGCTGGCGTAGGCCGCTCGAATCAGATCCCACCCGGCATGCTCGCCGCTCACGCGCAGGTACCGGCGAAAGTGGTCACGCTGGGTTTCGGGCGCGTTGTCGTACCAGCCGCGGCTGGTGTTGTTGTCATGGGTTCCTGGATACACCACGCAATTCAGGTCCAGGTTGTGCGGCAGGTAAAAATTGTCGTTGTCACCGCCAAAGGCGAACTGCAGCACGCCCATCCCGGGCAAACCGGTGTCGGCTCGCAGCTTCAGCACCGCCTCGGTCAGCACGCCTAAGTCCTCCGCCACCAGGCGCGCTTCGGGCATGGCGTGAGCCACGGTCTTGAAAAAATCCAGGCCGGGGCCTTCGACCCATTCGCCATTGCGCGCGTCGGTGTCGGCTGCCGGCACCGACCAGTAGCTCTCAAATCCACGGAAGTGATCGATACGCACGATGTCGTACAGCGCAAAGCTATGTTGCAGGCGCTTGAGCCACCAGCCGTAATGGTCTTTGGCGAGCGCTTTCCAGTCAAAGAGCGGGTTCCCCCACAGCTGGCCCTCGGGCGCAAAGTAGTCCGGGGGCACGCCTGCCACCCGGCTGGGCTTGCCGCTGTTCTGCAGCTGGAAGATCTCCGGATTGGCCCAGACATCGGCACTGTCCAGGGCGACGAAGATCGGAATATCGCCCATGATCTGTATCTGCCGCTGGTGCGCGTAGGTGCGCAGCAAGCCGTACTGGCCAAAGAACAGGTACTGGAAAAAGCGCTGGGCCTCACAGCCATGCGCGAGCTTTTGCGGCAGGTCCGTCTTGAGCGCGCTGGAAAAGGAACGGTGCGCCTTGGGCCACTCAAACCAGGGCTGCCCGCCGTAGTGTTGCTTGCAGGCCTGAAAGAGCGCGTGCGGCTCCAGCCACTCGGCGTGACGGCGCTTGAAGTCGTCGTAACTGCCGTAACCGTCGAGGTCGTGCGGGTCGCCGGCAAAGCGCTCGAAGGCCCGCGACAGGACCGGCCAAAAGGTTTCGTACAGCGCGCCGTAGTTGACCCGATTTCGGTCGAGTCGTTGCAGCGGGGCCAGCGCGTGCGCATCGACCAGTCCGGCAGTCACCAGCGGCTGCGGATCGATGAAATACGGATTTCCGGCGAAGGCAGAAAAGCATTGGTAGGGTGAGTCGCCGTAGCCGGTCGGCCCGAGCGGGCACACCTGCCAGACTCGCAGCTGCGCCGCTTGCATGAAGTCGATCAGGCGACGTGCCTCCCGTCCAAAATTGCCGATGCCCGAGTCGCTGGGCAATGAGCTGGGGTGCAGGAGCAGACCGGCAGAGCGGTTTTGAAGCCAGTGGAACAGCGGCGTCGTCATGGTCGATGGGTGCGGGGCAAAGCGATGCGCCCAACCTGCGAGGGCGCCCGCGCGGAAACAACTCAAAACCTAGTCGTAGAGAAACTCCGGCAGCAAAAAGACCACCAGGAGGAAAGCGATCAGCAACACGACGGCGCCGGCAATGCAGCCAACTTTCGTCCCGAGGCCGAGCGTTTCCGCCGTCGGCAGGTTGGACGAAGTCGTTGGATTCATCGAAGGTGCCGTCGGCGTTGCTCCGGGGGCCACGGCTGGTTCCGCCGGTGCTGGCGCGTGGGCATCCAAACGCTGCTGTTTCAGCCAGTGAAGATGGGCCTCCACCGAACGGATTTGCC
Source organism: Opitutales bacterium (assembly GCA_050331595.1). Classification (GTDB taxonomy): domain Bacteria; phylum Verrucomicrobiota; class Verrucomicrobiia; order Opitutales; family JBHJGM01; genus JBHJGM01. Next base: position 24,752 of record JBHJGQ010000002.1, on the reverse strand, counting down.
GTTCCAGTTCATCGTCCTTGGACACGCCTCCAGCTTAAGCCTCACCGAACGCAGGCAAACAAAAAACCCGCCGTCATCCAGCGGGCTTTCGGAAAGCGGTGCGGTGCGCGCTACTGCGCGGCGGCGGCCACGGCAGCTTGTGCCTCAACCACGGAAACACGCCGGTGCAGCTTATCCCATTGCACGGTCCCATCCTTGAGCGCAAAGAGCGTGAAGTCGCGGCCCTGGCCCACGTTGTCGCCGGGATGGAAACGGTTGCCGCACTGACGAATCAGAATATTGCCGGCGATGACGCGTTCACCGCCGTACTTCTTAATTCCGCGACGTTGCGCATTGCTGTCGCGACCGTTTTTGGAGGTACCTTGTCCCTTTTTGTGTGCCATGGCAAAAAATGCGTAGCTAGGCCCAATACTCAGGCCTGGATCGACTCAATCTTGATGACGGAAAGCTCCTGGCGATGACCGCGGCGGCGCTGGTAACCCTTGCGGCGCTTTTTCTTCCAAATCCGCACTTTCTCCCCGCGCTTGTTTTCGAGAATCTTGGCGGTCACCTTGGCGCCTTCGACCAGCGGTGTGCCCAGACGAAAGCCGTCGCCCTCGCCCACGCTCAGCACGTCGTTGATCTCGACGGTGTCGCCGGAACTAGTCTCGCGGAAGCGATTGACCTTCAAGACATCGCCTTCGGTCACGATGAACTGGCGACCCTGCGTACGGATGGTTGCTTTCATGGAAAACAGAGAATAAAGACGTACACTTGCCCGATTGGCAAGCCCAATCCTGCTCAAGCCTCATGGACCCAGAGACCGTCAAGGACTATTACCGCGCTCCCGATGTCGTTGAGCATTATGCACTCGCGGTCAATCGCGTGGGCCTGTGGCAGTCCGAGGAAAAGATCTTTCAGCGTGTCTTTCAGCCTGACCAGTCGATCCTGGAATTGGGTTGCGGTGCCGGTCGCATCGCCATCGGCCTGTGGGAATTGGGCTTTCAGCGCGTGCTGGGCACCGACTTTGCCCGTGAAATGGTCGAGGAAGCCCGCCGCATTGCCCGCGTGCTGGAGTACGGCATCCCGTTTCAACGCGAAGACGCCACCGCGCTTTCCTTCGGCGACGAGACCTTTGACGGGGCCATCTTCGGCTTCAATGGCCTGATGCAGATCCCCGGCCGGGCCAACCGGCAGCGCGCCCTGCGCGAGATTCACCGCGTGTTGTGTCCGGCCAGCTGGCTCGTCTTCACCACCCACGACCGCGACAGCCACGGCGGGCGTGCTTTCTGGCGCGAGCAGCACGACCTGTGGCGGGGTGGGCCGCCCGAGGCCGGACTGCAGGAATTTGGCGACGTCGCGGTCGAAGCGCCCAACGGCAAGCTGCACTTCATCCATTCCCCCTCGATTGAGGAGGTTACCGAGGACCTCGCCCAGGCCAACCTGCGTCTGGAAACCCACGTCCTGCGCGAGCAAATCGCCAACGAGCCGCCCGAGGTCCGCGACTTCGCCGACGACTGCCGCTTCTGGGTCGCACAAAAGCCCTGAAGCTTTCGTTCCGCTCACCCCGGCACGCTTTGCAGCGGCACCCCGGGATCCATGAAATACACCCCCACGCGGGTGGCTGGGCCGGTCATGCGGATCGAAAAATCCTCGCTCAACTCGATGCCGATCTCCCCGCCGGGCATGCGCACGGAGATCTGCGTATCGCACGCGCCCATCTTGAACGCGGTGGCCGCCGCGGCGCTGCTGCTGGTGCCCGACGCCAGCGTGTAGCCCGCGCCGCGCTCCCAGATTTCGATCTGGATCGTCTGCCGGTCGATGACCTTCAGCAACTGCACGTTGGTGCGGTTGGGAAAGTTCGCATGTGTTTCCAACACCGGGCCCAGGCGGCGGGCCAGCGCCTCCGAGATGTCCGGCAGCGGCACCACACAGTGTGGGTTGCCCACGCTCACGCCGTAATACTTCAGCGATTCGCCGGCAGCTTCGATCGGTTCGTCGAGCACCTCGCGCGCATCGCCCATGATCGGAATCTTCGTGCTGTCAAAGGTTGCCTGGCCCATCTCGACCTCAATGGACGCGCCCCCGCCGCGGACCTGACACGTCACCACACCGCCCAGCGTCGACACGTGAAACGGCGCCTCGGTCACGCGCTCGCCGTCGAAAAGGTACTTGCAGAAAATACGCAGGCCGTTGCCGCTTTTCTCCGCTTCGGAGCCGTCGGGGTTGAAAATGCGCAGCCCAAATTCGCCCTTCGGGTCACTCAACGGCCCATACAAAATACCGTCCGAGCCGAGCCCGAAGTTACGGTGGCAAATCGCGCGAATGGCCTCGGGCGCAGGCGGCTCGGGGCAGTCCTCCGGGTCGAGCATCAGGTAGTCGTTCCCCAGAGCGTGATACTTGTGAAACCGCATGGCGAGCACTTCGCTGGGCCGCCCCGCCTGCCGCAAGCCTTTTCCCGGCTTGCGTTGAATCGGACGCACTTCACATCCTCACCGTCTTCCGCCGAACCAAACGCTCGCTCCAAAGATCCGTATGCCCGCTTCTTACTCCAAAATCCGCTGCGCCGTCATCGGCCTGGGCATGGGCAAAGGCCATGCCGAACGTTACGCCGAGGACCCCGACGCCGAACTCGTCGCCATCGTCGACCTCGACGAAAACCGCCTCAAGCAATTCGAGCACCTCGTGCCGGGGCCCAGCGCCTGCTTCACCCAGTACAAGGACATGCTCAAGCAGGTGAAGCCTGACCTGGTCAGCGTCGCCCTGCCCAATTTCCTGCACGCCCCCGTGGCCATCGACTGCCTGCAAGCTGGCGCGCACGTGCTGGGCGAAAAGCCCATGGCCATGAACGTCGACGAAGCCAAACGCATGCGCGACGCTGCGGACAAGGCCGGTCGGCGCTTCGGCCTCAACCTCAGCTACCGTTTTTCGCCCCCGGCCCGCGCCCTCAAGGATATGGCCAGCGCCGGTCTGCTGGGTGATGTCTACCATGCTTACACCCGTTGGACCCGCCTCGACGGCTTCCCCGGTTTTGGCGGCTGGTTCGGGCAAAAGGGCATGTCCGGCGGAGGCCCGCTGATCGACCTGGGCGTGCACCGTCTGGACCTCGCGCTCTGGCTGATGGGGTCGCCGCAGCCGGTCACTGTCAGTGGCAGCGCGCACCACAAGCTGGGCGTCCCCCGCGCGGCGGCGGCGGGCAAGAAGTTCGACGTGGAAGATTTCGCCACGGGCTTCGTGCGTCTGGCCGGCGGCGCGTCGCTGATTTTCGAAATCTCGTGGGCTGGCTTCCAGGAGCACAAAGAAATGATGCGCACGGTTGTCATGGGCGACCAGGGTACGCTCATCCAGCGCAACCACGACGGGGGCTACGGCTTCACCGCCGAGATCATCAAGGAGGAGGCCGGCCACGTGACCCACGCCGAGTTGACGCTGCCTCGCGGCGACATCCGCGGCCCGTACAGCGAGATGGTGCACTGCATTCTCCACGACAAGCCCTTCTTGGCGACCGCTGACGACGGCATCCGCATCCAGCAGATCCTCGACGGCCTGTACGAATCCGCTGCCAAGGGCCACGAGATCGAGGTCAAACTCGAAGCCTAGCGAACGTCTCGTCCGCCCAGAGCCAGCACCGGTTTGCCAAGCACGCCGACACGGCCTTGACTGTGCGCATGGCCAGCTCTCCCCCCAGCGAATCGCTCCAGCCAATCTGCGGCCTGCACGTCGACGCCGCGGGCACCGTTCATCTGTGCCTGGACGATGGCCAGGGCGAACGGGTCACCGAAACCGCCGACCTGCGTCCCTTTGCCTGGATGGCCGCCGAACGTCTGCCCGAAGATCGGTCGGACTTCGACAGCGTCGAACTCGAAGGCGAGGGGCCCTTCAACCGTCGCCTGGACTTTGCCGCGCTGGAGGCCTGGCGGGACTTCGTGAAAGCGCACGGGCGCGGCGACGCCATCGAGACGATTCGCCAACTCGAGCACCAGTATCTGCTCCAGCAACGGCAGCGACACTTTGGCGATTTGAACTTCGGTCAGCTGCGGCGGTGCCAGTTCGACATCGAGGTGGCGAGCCTTTCCGGCAACTTTCCGAACGCGCGCGAAAAGGAGGACCGCGTGCTCGCCATCGGTCTGGACTTCGGCCACGGACCTGAACTCCTTGAGCTGGAGGACTTCACCGACAAGGCCGAGCGCGCGTTACTCAAGCGTTTCAACCAGCGCCTGCAGGAGGCCGACCCCGACGTCCTCGAAGGCCACAACTGTTTCAGCTTCGACCTCGATTACCTCTACCTGCGTTGCAAACGCTTCCGGCTCGAGCCCGACTGGGGGCGTTTCGGCCAGAAGGTGTCGCGCCGCAACTCGCGCCTGCGCGTGGCCGAACGCTGGCTGGACTACACGCGCTTCGACATCCCCGGGCGCACCGTCTTCGACTCCTTCCTGATGATCCAGGTCTTCGACGTCTCCACGCGCGACCTCACCTCGTACCGCCTCAAGGACGTGGCGGTGTATCTGGGCATCACCTCCGCCGACGCCGCCCAGGAGGAGCGCACCTACGTCGATGCCAGCCGAATGAAGGAAATCTTCGACGAGGACCGCGACACCTTCCGCCGCTACCTCGAGGGTGACCTGCGCGAGACCCGGGGCATCGCCGACATCCTGCTGCCGACCTACGTGGCTCAGGTCAAAAACGTGCCGATGCTCCTGCAGGAAGCCTGCCTGCGCGGCACCGCGGCCAAGGTCGACCTCATGCTGCTGGAGCAATACTACCCGGCCAATCGCGCGCTGCCCACGCCCACCGAGGTCGGCGCTTTCGAGGGCGGCTACACCCGCAGCTTCGAGACCGGCGTATTCAAAAACGTGCTACACTTCGACGTGGCTTCGCTCTACCCGAGCCTGCTGCTTACGATGGACCGCAACCCCGTCGGCGACTCGCTGGCGGTGTTCGTGCCAACGCTGCGGCAACTGCGCGAGTATCGCCTGCGCTACAAGCAGCTCGCCCGCGAGGCCGACTCCGACGAACTGCGCCGCGAATACAACGCGCGGCAGACCAGCTTCAAGATCCTCATCAACTCTTTCTACGGCTACCTCGGTTTTTCCGGCGCGCGTTTTGGCGACGGGGACCTGGCGGCCGAAGTGACCCGCCAGGGCCGCCAGTTGCTGCAGGGCCTCATCGAAGCTTTTCAGCAAATGGGCTGCACCGTGCTCGAAGCCGACACCGACGGCATCTACCTCAGTGCACCGCCCGAACAGCCCGACCCCGAAGCCCTCCTGGCCCAGGCCAACGCCACGCTGCCCGAAGGCATCGAACTGGAGTTCGACGGCGCTTTCGAAGCCATGTTCTGCTACAAGGCCAAGAACTACGCCCTTTACGACGGTCAGAAGGTGACCATTCGCGGCTCGGCACTGCGCTCACGCGGCATGGAGCCCTTCCTCAAGGAACTGACCGACGCGCTCATTGCGCACCAGCTCGGCGCGAGCGGCACCGATCCGGTCGAGCTGCTGACCGAGTTGCGCGCACGCCTGGCCGATCAGTCCTGTCCGGTCGACCGTCTGGCCAAGCGCGAGTACTTGAGCCAGAGCCCCGCCGCCTATGCCAAAGCGGTTGAGGGCAGCAAAAAGCCGCGCCGCGCCTCGCTTGAAGTCGCTCTCATGCTCGAACCGCAGCCCCGTATGGGCGAGCAGGTGGCCTACTTCATCACGCCTGGCGAAAAAGCCCGCGACCCCGACTGGAAGCGCGCCCGCCCGCTGGAAAAATTCGACCCCGAATCCATGCCCTACGACCCGGCCTACTACCTGCGCAAACTCGACGACTGGGAAAAACGCTACGGCGAGTTCCTCCCTGGCTCGACGGCCACCACCCAGGCCGAACTGCTTTGATCATTACGGCAGCTTGGACATGGGAACGCGGATGATCGATCGCTTAACGACAATAGAAACGCAGTGGCTGCTGTCACCAAGGCACAGCATCGAATACCCCAGTAGGTTTTTTGAACGCTGTCGCCACCAGCTGTAGGCGAACAGGCCAAACAGTAAGGGCGTTGAAAAGTACAGGACGCCGTTATCGCCGACTTCATCGATTCCATATGAAGAGAGGATGTAGCCCGCTAGCGTGCGTGCTTCAGCATTGCAGTGTAGTGCAGCCAGCCGAGCACACAGAACCCGTGTGCCACGGCAAGGGCCACCGAGTGAACGACCCAGTCAATGCGCTAAAGGTCCGCAGGCGCCTTCAACCTTAGCAGACGATCACCTTCTTTGGGCGTTCGGTCTAGGATTCAGGAAACTGTTGTTGCGGTTCCGAAACGAGCGAGGAGCCGCTCGATACAAAGCGCAAAAAACCAAGAACAAAGACCTAGGACACGTGTGTCGTCGCCTTCGACCGCGCCAGCACCCAGTCGATGACCTGGCGATCGTTGCCGTCGCTTTGCCAGACTACTCGCAAGAACTCCGACGGGTGAATGTCGTGCGTGCTGAAGAAATTGCGGTCGCCGCCGCAGCCGTACATCAGGTCCGGGTCCATCTCACCGCGTAGCTTCACCTTGGCCTTTTCGAGGATGCGCGGCAGCCAGGCAACCCCTTCGATTTCGGCATCCTTAGGCGGCAGGTCCGGCGGCCCGACCACCTTGCTGCTGCGCTGGCCCTGCTGCACTTCCAGGAAGTACGAGCGACGCTGGTCCTGCACCATCGCAAACGTAGCAAAGTCCGGGTCACCGCTGTTGTTGAAGTCCTCGGCAAAGTCATACACCTCCTGCGCGGTCGCCCCGATGGAGTCCAGAAACGCCTGTTCCTCGGCGTCGAAGTACGTGCCGGCGCCGCGCTGACCCTTGCCGTACAGGTCGCCGGCCTTTTGCCAGATAGCATGCAGATTCTTTTGGTAGGTGTAGTTATTCATAAAGCCGAGCGTTGAGGGAGTCAGTCCAGTGGGCCTTCAGTACCGTTGCGTGGGGAATGGCGGGTTTGCAACCCCGCTGGAGAAAACCCGCTGCCCTAGCGATTGCGCCGCCGCCCGCGTTTCTTGCTCCCACGCTCGCCGTTGCGTCGGTAACGCTCCGCACGCGCCTGCCGCACAATGGCCGCGTCGGTTTCGGCACGCTGCTTCGGGTCTTCGGTTACGGCGAAATCGATCTGCCGCTTGAACCGATCCACGCGCTCGACCTCCACCTGCACTTCCTGCCCCACCGCAAAGCGTCGCCCGGTCTTGCGCCCGACCAGGGTGGTGCCGTCATCGCTCAAGCGGTAAAGATCGTCGCGCAGCGTCGACACGTGAACCAGGCCAAAGGCCTGCGATTCCACCAGCTCGACAAACATTCCGTGGTTGCGCGTATCCGTGACGATGGCCTTGAACCGGCGCTTGTCCTTGCGGTTGAGTTCGCGCTCAAAGAACTCCAGTAGCTTGATTTTGACCGATTCGCGTTCGGCCTCCGTGCTGTTTTGCTCGGTCATGCTGACCTGCGCCGCCAGGTGATCGAGTTCGCCCTTGCGGTACGCTTTGGGTGGCCGCGCCGGGGCGGTTTCCAGCTGATTTTTCACCAGATGGAAATCAAAGATCCGGTGCACGATCAAATCGGCGTAGCGGCGGATCGGCGAGGTAAAGTGCGCGTAATACGTTTTGTACAGTCCGTAGTGGCCGTCGGCCGAAGCTCGATAGCAAGCCTGCTTGAGGCTGCGCAAAAACTGGATTTTCAGCGTATAGCCCTGCGGGTGATCCTTGACCTTCTTCAGCAGCCGATTGACCTCCTTGCGCTGGGTCAGGTCGCCGCACTGGACCCCCGCCGTGATCAGGTAGTCGCGCAGCTCGGCCAGCTTCTCGGCCTCGGGCGCATCGTGCACGCGCGAGATAAACGCCATCTTTTGCGTGTGCAGGGTTTTCGCCACCGCCTCGTTCGCCGCCAGCATGAACTCCTCGATCAGCTGGTGGCTCTCGTCATTTTCGATCCGCTCGATCCGGTCGGCGTAACCATCCTCGTCCACGAAGATTTTCATCTCCGGCATGTCCAGGTCGAGGCTGCCCTTGTCAAAGCGCGACCGGCGCAGGCCGCTGGCGATGTCCCAGAGCGTGCGGATGCCTGCCTGCAATTGCTGCAGTTCGGCCTTACTGAGATCGTCCAGGCTCCGACCGGTTGAGCCCGTCTGGTGCGTTGGCGGCAGCGGCGTGCGCCGGACTTTCTCCAGGTCGTCTTCCTTCAGGAACGCATAGGCCTGACGGTAGGTCAGGCGCTTGTCGCTGCAGATGACGGTGTTGGCAAACTGCGTTTCGGTCAGTTTGCCGTTGGCGTTGAAAGTCAGAAAGACGGCCTTGGTCAGCCGGTCCTCGGCTTCCACCAGCGAGCAGATCCCATTGGACAGCGCGTGCGGCAGCATCGGAATGACGCAGCCGACCAGGTAGGTCGAGTTGCCCCGGCGCTGCGCCTCCTTGTCCAGCTGACTGCTGCGCTTCACGTACGCGCTGACGTCGGCGATGTGGATGCCCACGCGCACACTGCCGCCTTTGAGCCGCTCAATGGACAGCGCGTCGTCGAAGTCCTTCGCGTCGTCCGGGTCGATGGTGAAGGTGAAGAGCTTGCGGCAGTCCATGCGCCCCCGGCGCTGTCCCGGTTTGACCTTGTCGGGAATCTTTTCGACCTCGCGGGTGACCGCCTCGGGAAATTCCGGGTTGAGCTTGTGTTTGTGCAGCAGCGCCTTGAACTCGGCCCCCGGCGTGTGGGTCCTGCCGAGCACCTCCAGGATTTCGCCCTGCGGATTGAGGTGCCGCTGCTGCCACTCCAGCAAACGCACCACGACCTTGTCATCGACCTTGGGCTTGGGAAAGAGCTCACCGCGCGCGGGGTCCGGCACCAGGATGTCCTGCACGAAACGCGGGTCGTCCAGCACCACGTAATGGAACTGCCCGCTGCGCTGAAGCGTGCCCGGAAAGGTGTCGTGCGCCCGCTGCAAGATGCGGATGACGCGCGCGTAGGCCTGGTCGTCTTCGCCGGGGCGCTGGCGCCCGCGCGGCCTGCGAATCAGGCGCACCAGCACCTTGTCCCCATGAAAGGCCACGCCGGTATCTTCCGCGCGCACCTGCAGCGAGGCGTGGTGATTGCCGCCGGTTTCGCCGTCAGGCAGGAGGGTGGCCGCTCCGCTTTGGCGAAAACGCATCGTCCCGCTGACCAGGTCGGCATCGCGCGGCAACACATACCGATCTCCCTTCACCCGTGCCACTGCGCCCTGGTCCAGCAGGTGGCCCATCGTGCGCTTGAGCCGTTTGTGGTCGGCCTTGGTCAGCTCAAGTACCTCGGCCAGCTCCGGCTGACCCAGCGGCACGTACCTTGGCTGGCGCATCAACGCGATCAACCGGTCTTCCAGTGATTCCCCCTCCATAAAGCCACGCAGTCAAGGCCACCCAACCGCCGCGGTCAAACTCCCCCTTGCGTCCATTCGCGCCCCCAACAGCTCGCTCAAGCCTCCAGCCGCCTCCAACTCAGCAGCAACACCGAAGCACCTGGAACGATTCGCGAAGCTCTTCCGGTCACACCGTCGCCGCGCCTGCCGCCACGCCCAGTCCCTTCAACATCCCCGTGATGAAGGGAATCAGCTGCTTCTTGCGGCTGACCACGCCCGCCAGGTCAAAAATGTTTGGCTGTGCGATGGCCGGGTAAGTCATGTTGTCCAGAAAGTCCTGCTCGGCCGCCAGCACCAGCAGCGAGTTCTGCTTGTTGATGTCCGTCACCAGCAGCGCCGAGAAGTAAAAGCCCTCCTGCCGCCGGTACTGCGTCAATGCTTCGACCAGCTCATCCTTATGGTCCCAGAAATTATTGAAGCCCAGCTCCTCCACCTGCGACACGCTGAAGCGCACCTCCCCTTCCTCGTAGGTCTTCGAGTCGCTTAGGATGACCTGCTTGGGCGTGGCGCTGAGAATGATGGAACCGCTGCGGAAGATGATATCGGCCAGTTCCTGACTGGGCAGGCGGGCCAGCGTTTCCAGCCAGCGCAAAATCTCGTCGTCCTTCTCGGTCGAGGTGGGACCCTTCAGGTGCAATGTGTCGGAGATGATTCCGCCCATCAGCACCCCGGCAATCGAGGCTTCCGGCTCCAGCCCGGCTTTGCGAAACAGGTCGCCCACGATGGTGCAGGTCGAGCCCACCGGCTCGTTGCGAAAGAGGATTGGCTGCTGCGAAGGGGGATTGCCCAGGCGGTGGTGGTCGATGATTTCGGCGATCGTCACCTCGTGCGCGCCCGGCACGGCCTGGGTGATCTCGTTGTGGTCCACCATCACAATCTGCGTGGAGACCGGCTTGAGGATGTCCGAGTTGGTGAAGATGCCCAGCAGTCGACCGGCATCGTCGCACACGCAGTAAATCGGCTTGTAGTTGCCGGCCACCTTGCGCCGCACCGCCGTCAGTTTTTCCTCCGGGCTGAAGGTGACCACCCCGCGCTCCACCATCGGCGACAACCGCGTGGCCGTGCGGATGATCCACGACGTGGTGGCCGAATCAAAGCGGCTGACCACCAGGCTCACGTTGTGCGCCCGCGCCTGCTCTACAATGTCTTCGTCCACGGCCAGTTTGCCCGTCACAACCAGCATGCGTACGCCCAGTTGCACGGATTTTTGCTGAATGTCCCAGCGGTCACCCACCACGATGATGCTTTGCCCTGGATGGATGTTCTCGCTCTCGGCAAACTTCCCAAACGAGCGGATGTCCATCGCGCCGATGCGCACGTACAGGTCTTCAACGCGGTACGGATCGTTGGAGCACAGCACCTCCGCATCCAGCGCTTTCACGATCGAGGCGATGCTTGTGTGCACGTGGCGCATCTTGCGTGGCTCACGTGGCTTGGGGATGAAAAACTCGCCCAGACTGAAGATGTTGACCGTGCCCTCGACCTGCTCGTTGGCGTTGGTTACGGGCAGTGCCCGCACATCGTAGCGGTCGATCAACTCCAGGGCTTCCGCGCAGGTGGCATCCAGCGGCACCTTCAACACATCACGCACCATGATGTCGCGCACCCGCGGCGTCAGGTCGCCGATGAAGCGCGGCAGCGGCACCTCGAAGCGCCCCAGAATCGCGTCGATGCGGGCATTGGAATTTCCACAACGCGCCGGTGTATACTGCGCCTGGCCTTGCGCGTGTTTGAAGGCGGCGTAGCCGATGGCGGAGCAAACCGCGTCGGCGTCCGGGTTGCGGTGGCCGATAACGTAAATGGGCTGCGGCATAAGTGCTTCGGTAAAGATGCCTCAAGGGGCGCCGGACGCAAACTCAATGCGGTCGGACCGTGCCCTCCCCAAAGCAGGCACCACGCCACGAAAAAACCGGGCCCCTTGCTGGGACCCGGCTGGAAATTTTGAGTGTGTCCAAACGCGGAGGCTTACGAGCCAGAAGAGCCCGGGAGAATGTCCGCCGCCGCCTTCACTGCCAACTCGATGTTGGCCGTCTGTTCTTCCGGGGTGTCGTAGTTGCGCAGCGACTCATCGGTCGTGTCGTCCAGCTCGTCGAACCATTCCACGTTGCCGCCCAGGAAAGCGATATGACCGCCGTCGCCACTCCAGGGGCTATCTTCGTCCCATTCACCGCTGGGCTGCAGGCCACGGGTGAAGAGGAAGGGGTAGCGTGTGGCGTCCACGCTGCCGGGAATGTTGATCACCGCAGAGTAGGCCAACGGGAGGGAGATGAAATCTGAGTTTGGCGTAAAGGTGCCATCGTCAGCCTCCGTGCCCATGCTGGAGGGGATGACCAAACCTGTTTCGACCACCTCCGGGTCATCGGAGCGAATCCACAGTTCCGGGTTGTTCATTTCCTCACCTACACGGTCGGCCAGAAAGAGCGCGAGCCCGTGCGAGGTTTCCGGGGAACTGCTCAGGTTGGCCGTCACCACCACGCGCGTCTTGCCGCTGGCGGAGCGGTAGGTCATGTGCGATTTGGCGATGTTGCCCATGTCCGAGGCGGACGACATGCGGTTGGCGATGTCCTGAATCAGACCGGCGGCGGGAATCAAAATGCCCGCCAAAATGCCGATGATGGCGATAACGGTGAGCAACTCGATGAGGGTGAAGCCCTTACGCAGGGCGCTTCGATTACGATGCTTCATAACTGTGGGTAGTTGGATAAGTTTTGATGCAACGGCTACGCGAGCCGCAGACAAATGCTTTTCGATTGTTAGGGAATAGCACTAGACTACTCGGACTGCACCTGTGGGTGAAGCCCTAAATGCGCTCGGACCCGGCTTCCATGAGGATGCCAGAGAAGGCACCAGGGGCACCTCAATAGGGTAGAGGATGCGCCGCAACCAGTTCGGCCACAATCTGTTGCGCTTGTGAGAGCCGGGTTTCGTCCTCGGGACCACCCAGTACCAGGTCGATCGCTTCGCCGATGCGCGCCATCTCTGGCTCCAGCATTCCTCGCGAGGTGACCGCCGGTGTACCCAGGCGGATGCCGCTGGTCTGAAAGGCACTGCGGGTTTCGCCCGGCACGGTGTTGCGGTTGGCCGTGATGTCAGCCTTTTCCAGGGCGATCTGGGCCTTCTTGCCGGTCAAATCGGGATGGCTCGGGCGTAGGTCCAGCAGCATCAGGTGGTTGTCCGTGCCGCCGCTGATAATCGCGTAGCCGCGCTGCACCAGCGATTCTGCCAGGGCTGCCGCATTGGCTTTCACCTGTTTCTGATAAGCCTTGAAGGAAGGCTTGAGCGCCTCCCCAAAGCAGACCGCCTTCCCCGCGATGACGTGCATCAGGGGACCGCCTTGTGTGCCGGGGAACATCGCCGAGTCGATTTTCTTGGCCCAGTCCGCCTTGCAAAGGATCAACCCGCCGCGCGGACCGCGCAGAGTTTTATGCGTGGTGGTGGTGACGAAATCCGCGTGGCCCACCGGGCTGGGATGCTCGCCCGCGGCGACCAAACCGGCGATGTGCGCAATGTCCGCCAACAGCAACGCGCCCACCTCCCGGGCGATTTCGCCCATCCGGGCAAAGTCGATCTCGCGCGAATAGGCCGAGGCCCCGACGGTGATCATTTTGGGCTTTTCCTGACGGGCGGTGGCGGCGATGCCGTCGTAGTCGATGCGGCCGTCCTCCAGGCTTACACCGTAGTTGACGACTTCGTAGAGCTTGCCTGAAAAGTTCATCGGGTGGCCGTGGGTCAGGTGGCCGCCGTGCTCCAGGCTCATCGTCAAAATCTTGTCGCCGGTCTCCAGCGAGGCGAGGTACACCGCCGTGTTGGCCTGGCTGCCGGAGTGCGGCTGAACGTTGGCGTGCTCGGCGCCAAAGAGTTCCTTGGCCCGGTCGATGGCCAGTTGCTCGACCACGTCCACGTGCACGCAACCGCCGTAGTAGCGTTTGCCGGGATAGCCCTCGGCGTACTTGTTGGTCAGCACGCTGCCCACCGCTTCCATCACGGCGGGCAGGGTAAAGTTTTCGGAGGCGATCAGCTCGATGTGGCTTTGCTGGCGCTGGCGCTCAGCCTCAACCGCTTCGGCCACGGCCGGGTCGAGTACGCGCAGCGGCTCGGTCGCCAGGGTCAGGTGGGTGTCGGTAGTTACAGTGGTCATTGCGTTGGTTTCGCAGGTTCGGGCCACGGCGTGCCCATGGAGTCCAAAAACAAGAGAATATAGTCTCACGAGCCCGCCCCGGCTTCAAGCGCTTTCCCCGATTCCATCGCCTGCCAGGCGCGCCCCAAAGCCACAATCCAAACCCCCACCGGCATGCAGCTACCCGCCAGCAACCATCCGGTGTTTCGAACTCGCCTTAGGGTGCGCCGTTCGCCCCGACGTCCTTGCGCAAAAACTCGAGAATGGACGGGATCGCCTCCACCATCGCATCGCGGCAGGCTTCATATTCGTTCAAGGGTCCGCCAAAGGGGTCGGGAATCTCCGGCGGCTGAGGATTGTCCATCAGCTCGCGGAAAAGTTTCAGCGGTGCCTGGCGCTGAGGGTAGAGCAAGTCGATCAGCGCGCGGTGGCTCTCGGTCATGCACAACAGCAGGCGCGAGCGCTCGATGCCCTCGGCTGTCAACACCTGGCTGCGGTGGTCCTCCAGATCGATGCCCACGTTCTTGAGCGCCCGGATGGAGTTCTCCGAGGCCGGCTGGCCTTCGTGCACGGAAACCCCGGCCGAGGCCACCTGGAGGTTGCGCAGCGGTTCGGCTTCGGCATCCAGAGCATGGCGCAACAAGCTGGCCGCCATCGGACTGCGGCAGATGTTGGCGGTGCAGACCACCGTGATGCGGTCGCCGCTGGAGTTTCCCTCGCTCATGGCTGCGTCTACCGTTACTGTCGAATCGGCGAACCCTCAAGCACTTGTAGCGCCGAGATGACCCGCAGCGCCGTCTCCAGCGTCTGGTCGACGGCTTCGTTTTCGTCGGCCTCCGCCGCATCGTTACGAAACAGTTCCGCCGAATAGAGGCTATCCAGCGCCGCGCCCTCATTGTGGCGCGACCACGCCGCGATTTCGTCCGCCGGATCCACGGCCACGCGGATCGCCGGCTGCGCGCCCCCCGGAATCAGGCTCTCGCCGGTGCCCGGACGCAGTTCGCCTCGCAGCAGAAACACCTCAGGCGCTTCCGGACCATTGCCGCGGTAACTTTCAAAACTGCCGGTGCGGCCCGCGGTGGCCTCGCCGATCAACAGGACCGCTTCCTGTGCCTGCAAGCCGGCCAGCATTGCCTCGATCGGACCGCGCGTGCGCCGGTTGACCAGGACGAACACCGGGCGTTTGCCCCCAAAGCTCACGGGTGCCTCCCGCGCCACCTCGAAATCCGCCGCCGTCGGGTAGTTCCCTTCAACCGCCACGACCGGCTCGGCTGAGCTTGGCCGGCTCAGGCTCGAGACAAAGTCCGCCAGGAATGGCATATCCTCCACCTGCGTATCGAAATAGCGCAGATCAAGGATCAGTTGCTGCGTTGGCTTCAAATCCGTCAGCGCGCTGCGGCTGGCCTGTTGCACGCCGAACGGGCGCCGGTAGACCAGCGTCGGCGCGATGGCCGTCTGCTTCAGCGCGCCGGAATGCAGCGGCTCGGCCGGCTCGGGCTTTTTCAAGAGCACGCGTCCGGGGTACACGGCGGCCAGGCCCTCCCAAAAAATGCGGTCGCTGGGCTGCGCCGCGATGCCCGGAAACAGCGCGGGCGGAAACACCGCGGCGTCGTCCAGCTCTGCGGGCGTTTCGGCGCCAGGCAGCGCACCGGTGGCGAGCAGCGCAAAGGCCGTTGTCAGCGTCAGGCGAGTCCTCACCCCAGCAGTTGGACAGTCCCTCCCCATCAAAGGCAAAGCAAAGCGTGCATTCGTCTACGCCGGCGTGCGGCTCAGTCCGCAGAAATGCCCTCGCGGCGCAGCTGGCGGTGGCCGATGTCACGCCGGTACTGCATCCCCTCAAAGCACACCTGATCGCAGAGGCTGTAAGCAAGTTTGGCGGCGGCTTCCAGCGTTTCCCCGCGTGCGGTGGCGCACAGCACACGTCCCCCGGCTGTCTGCAGCTGGCCGTCCTTGCCGGCACCCACCCCGGCGTGAATCAACCAGCACTCGGGCGGTAAATTGGAGGGCAGCGTCAGCGCTCTGCCCGTCGGGTAGGGTCCGGGATACCCCTCCGAGGCCAGCACCACCGTCATTGCGTGACCCGCGCGCAACACGAAATCATCGCCCGCCAGGTGCCCCCGCGCACAATCGCGCAAGATCGTCGCCAGGTCGCTCTCCACCAGCGGCAGCAGCACCTGACACTCCGGATCACCGAAACGCACGTTGTACTCCAGCACTTGGGGCCCCTCAGCCGTCAGCATCACGCCCACGTAGAGGATCCCGCGATAGTCGATTCCCTCGGTGTAGAGTCCGTGCAGGGTGGGCCGCAGGATCGTTTTTTCCACCTGACGACGCAACTCGGGCGTGGCCACCGCCGCTGGGGCGTAGGCGCCCATGCCGCCGGTGTTGGGACCGGTGTCGCCCTCTTGCGCGGCCTTGTGGTCCTGGCTGACGGGAAACAGCCGGTACTCCTGCCCGGCCACCAGTACCATGAACGAGCACTCCTCGCCCTGCAAAAACCCCTCAATGACCACCTCGCGTCCGCTCTCGCCAAAGGTGCCCTCTTCCAGCATCGAGCGTACCCCGGCCTCGGCTTCCTCGAGTGTGTGGGCCACGATGACACCCTTGCCCGCGGCCAATCCGCTGGCCTTCACCACCACCGGCGCGCCGACCGCCCGCAGGTATTTCAGCGCCGGCTCAACCGCCCGAAAGGCCCGCCAGGGTGCCGTGGGGATGCCATACTTGGCCATGAACGCCTTCGCGAAGGACTTGCTGGATTCCAGCAGCGCCCCGTCGCGGCCCGGCCCAAGCACGTCGAAGCCCGCCGCCCGCAGCGCATCGGCCGCACCGGCCGCCAGGGGGGCTTCCGGCCCCACAATGACCAGGTCGGCCTGGGTCGAGTGCGCCGCCTTGACCACGGCCTGCGGGTCCTCCATCTCCAGCGCAATGCAGGCAAACGCGCGGGCAATGCCGGCGTTGCCCGGTGCGACGGTCACCGCATTTGTCCGCCGGCCGCTGCCCGTGCAGGCCAAGGCCAGCGCATGTTCACGTCCACCCCCTCCAATGATCAGAATCCGCATCGGCTGTCGCCTGAATGCCTACGCCACGGCCCGCCGCCTTTCGAGAAAAACTTTGCCAACGGCTGCATCGCCCGGGCTTTTGGCTTTCGTGACGCGGCCCGCGCGGCCTAACCTGATCGCTCATGGAGGGCACCCAACTTACGCCAGGCGCGCGCATCTACCTGCTTGGTATCGCCGGCACGGCCATGGGCAGCCTCGCCGTTGCTCTCCAACGCATGGGCTACATGGTCAGCGGGGCCGACGCCAACGTCTACCCGCCTATGTCCAACGTCCTCGCCGCCGCCGGCATCGACTACCGCGAAGGTTTCGATGCCCAGGCCCTCGCAGCCTTGTCGCCTGACTGTGTCGTCGTTGGCAACGCGGCCAGCCGGGGTAATCCCGAGGTCGAATGGCTCCTCGACCAGCGCGCCGTGCCGTTTCTGTCGATGCCCGCGCTCATCGGGCAAACGCTCATCGGCAGCCGCCCGAGTTTGGTCATCGCCGGCACCCACGGTAAAACCACCACCACGGCACTGGCTGCCCACCTGCTACGCCAACGCGGTTTACAACCCGGCTGGATGCTGGGCGGCGTGCCGCTGGATCTACCCGGCGGTTGCGAGCCCGGTGACGCCACCTCGCTCTTCGTCTGCGAGGGCGACGAGTACGACAGCGCCTTCTTCGACAAGCGCAGCAAGTTCATTCACTACCGCCCGCGCGTGCTCTGCCTGAACAACCTCGAGTTCGACCACGCCGACATCTTTCGCGACCTCCCGGATATTCGCCGCAGCTTCGAGCACGTCTGCCGTCTGGTGCCCCGGTCGGGGGCGATCCTGGTCAACGGCGACGACCCCGAACTGGCACAACTGCCCGAAACGCCCTGGTGCCGCCGCTTCTCCGTCGGCTTTGGCGATGGCTGCGATCTGCGCATCGCCGCCTGCGCCGAGACGCCCGCCGGCAGCCGCTTCGAGTTGCGCTGGCGCGAGCAAGTCAGTACGCGCATCGAGTGGGCCTTGCACGGACGTTTCAACGCCGCCAACGCCGCCATGGCTGCCCTCGGTACGACCCTCATCCAGGGCTTGGACCCGGCGGTACACCTTCCCGCTCCCCAAGACTTCGCCTCGTTTCGCGGAGTCCGGCGCCGGCAGCAGGTTTTGGCCGAAAGCGACGGCGTCGTCCTGATGGAGGACTTCGCGCACCACCCCACGGCCATTGGCCACACCCTCGAAGCCCTGCGCGCGGCCCGGCCAAAGCACCGGTTGCTCGCCTGCTTTGAGCCGCGCAGCAACACCGCCCGCAGCGCCGTCTTTCAGCGGGAGTTTGCCGCGGCCCTCACCCTGGCCGACGAGGTCCTGCTCGCGCCGGTTCAAGGCGGGGAGGCTCGCGTGAGTGCCGCCGGTCGCCTCGACGCCGCCCGGCTGGCCTTGGACCTGACAAGCGACGGCACCCCGGCCACCGCGTGCGCCTCCTTCGAAGCACTGCGGGACGAAGCCCTCCGCTGTTTCGATGCGGCCCGCGCCGATGCGCCGCTTCAAGCCGTATTGCTCACCAACGGCAGCTTTGGCGGAATCCTGCCGGACCTCCAGAACCGTTGCACGGCTCCAAAGGCCCGGCAGGCGTAGCCACGGGCAATCGATTGCCCAAAGTCGATCAATCGAGGATGTAGAGCGGCTTCTCGTTCTCGCAGTCGGTCGGGTAGGAGATGTGCTCGTGCACCACCTTCCATCCATCTGGAGTCTTGCGGTAGCAGGCGCTCATGCGCAGCCAGGATTTTGCCGCCGGACAGTCCGGGGTCCCCTTCATCCGCGTGTAGCCGTACACGAGAGCCATGTCGCCGCCGGTCAAAATCCGGGTGTCCTTGCGCTCGATGCCGATTTCGTCGCTGAAGTACGGGAAGCACTGTCCCCACATTTGCTCCAGCGCGTCACGACCTTCGTGTTGGCTGCCCACGTCGAAGGAGGTGACGCCCGCATCATAGTCGGCCATCATCGCCGGCGCGTCTTTGCGCGAGACGGCTTCATCGAAGCGCTGCAGCTGACTGCGGATCTCCCCCTCGGAAATCACCGAGCCATCCGCTCCCGCCTGTGGACAGCGGATGTAGGACGTGATCGCCGCGATTTTGCCGTCGGCCAGGTCGAAGACATCGCAGTAGTGCATCGCCTCGGAAGCGTCCGGTGCAGACTGGCCCTGGACGATGATACGTTCGGGCGTGACCGTGACGTGGTTGTTCTGAAACGGCGGACATCCACCAGAGGCCATCTCAGCGCAAAAGGCCAACAGCGCTTCGCGGCCCTCGATGATGCGTTCGCCAACGAGATTCCAGCGCACGTTTTCAGACAGATGCTGTTGGATCGCCGGCGCGTCGCCGGCGGCGAAGGTTGCACAAGCAGCCTGCAGCTGCGCGGTCAGGGACTCAGTCGTTGCGGAAGTCATAACGAATCTTTCGTGAACAGTGGTTGATCGGGGAACGTTTGATGTTTTTGCGGAGGAAACGGGCGGACGCTCAGCCCGCCGAATGAGATACTTTCGCCGGCTCGCCCAGCAGGTGCTCGATCCAGTCACGGGCCAGAGCCAGGTTGTCGCGGATGATTTGCGGCTGCGCTTTCACCTTGCTGACGAGCATGGAGCCCTGCCACAGGCTGTTGAGGTACCAGGCGACTTGCGCCGCATCGAAATCGGGGGACGGGTTCGCCTCGAGTCGAGCCGCTTCCAGCATCTGAGCGACCTCGTGGCTCCAGTTGTCCAGTTCCTGCCCGCAGGCGGCGCGGATCAAGACATGCGTCTGCCCCAACTCCTGCGACATCATGCCCACCATGCACCGCACCGGTTCACCGCGCTGGGTGAATCCGCTCATGATGTCGATCATCTGCAGCAGGCGTTCGCGGGCACTGGCTGACGCGTTGCGCCAGGCCGCGGCGTACTCGGAAGCGCCCATCTGTCCCCACCACTGGATGGCGGCCTCGCAGGCGGCTTCCTTCCCGCTAAAATGATGGAAAAAGGCGCCCTTGGTCGCATTGGCTTGCGCGCAAATCTGGTCGACCGAGGTTGCCGCGTAACCCTGACGCAGCATCAAGCGCACAGTCGCAGCGATCAGGGCAGCTCGGGTCTGCTCGGGGTCACGGATGCGTGTGCGCTTTGTGGACATACCGACTAGTTGGTATGTTAAGGTGAAACACGCAAACCTTTCTTTTCCTTTTCTCGTTTCCAGGCACTCAGCGGCGCTTTGGCGCGGGCTTGGGCACTACCTTTTTCAAAATCCGTGAGTTGCGCCCGTTCTTCGCGTAATCCTCCCGGCGGGTCTTGGGCAGGTCGCTTTCCGTTCCCGGCTCGAAGCCGCAGACCTCCGTGAAAAATGTCGCCGTGCGTGTGGTCAGGGCTACGACCTTGCTCGCGCCGCGACGGGCGGCTTCCTCGCAGCAAAAGGCCACCATGCGTTGTCCCGCGCCACGCCCATTGTAAAACGGCTGCACGTAGACGGAGGCGATTTCCATCGTTTTGCTGCCGGGGTAGGGCAGCAGGCAGGCGCAGGCGATGATGCTCTCGTCCACTTCCAGCACGAAATAAGTGTCGATGGCCTGCTCGATGGAGGTGCGCGTGCGACCGCGCAGGGCCTCGCTGCGGACGGCGTTGCGCGTGATGTTGAACAAGGCCTGGGCGTCCTTTTTGCGGGCCGGGCGGATTTGCTGGTACTCGTTGGCGTGCACCATCGTGCCCGAGCCCACCGTGTCGAAGACCTCCGTCAGCAGGCAGCCGTAGACGCGCCCGTCGAGCAGGTGCGCGCGCGGAACGCCCGCGGTGAGAGCGCGCACGGCCTGCTGGGCTTTCGACCGCAGACTCGGTTCGACCACGCGCTTTTTCTGCTGGAGCAACTGGGCCAATTCCTCCAACGGCACGTTGACCAGCACTTCCCCATCGACCATCAGGCCCGGCTGCGGCGCCAGGAAGATCAGCTTCGAGGCCTCCAGCGCCACGGCCAGTTCGGTGGCCATTTCATCGGAGTTCACCCGTAGCCCGCGCCCCTCCCGGTCGAAAGCGATCGGCGAAACAATCGGCACGATCGATTGCAGCAAGAGGCCGCGCAAAAGCGCCGCGTCCACCCGGTCGACCTTGCCCGTTTGCCCCAGGGATTGGCCCTGCTCGATGCCAGCTTCCAGCGCGCGCAGGGCGTTGGTCACGGCAACCCGCAAGCCCTGTTGAGTCAGCCCCTGCATCAGCTGCAGGGCCACCTGAGCCGAGACCTCTTCGGCCAGCGCAAACGTCGCAGGGTCCGTCGCGCCGTCGCCGTGGACATTGCTCAGCGTCTGGCCGCGGGCCTCGGCCGCGCGCACCAGGGGCGCACCGATACCATGCACCAGAACCACGTGAATCTGCAGGCTGCGCAGGACCGCGAGGTCCAGCATCACGTTGGCAAAATTCTCGTCCAGCACCACCGCCCCATCCAGCGCGATGACGAAGGTGTGCTCGCGAAACAGCGGCACGTACTTGAGAATGCCGTGCAGATCGGCCGGTTTGATGGCCGCCGGCCCGTCCGCGGCCTGTGCCGAACCGTTCCCTTCCTTCTGTGGTGCCCTCGCCATCGCTCTCAAATGGGCAAAACGCCTAAGGCGCCCGCAAGCAAGGGCGCTTTTTTGGAAACGGCACTGCCCCAACCCACGGCCCGTGACGGGGCTCGCGTTGGGCGGCTACTTCCCTTGCACCGCCAGCTTCAGGCCCCAGCCCGTAAAGAACAGCGCGATCAAGCCATCGCCGATGGCAAAGTAACTGAAGGTTTGCCCGTAGTCGTTTTCCGGTGCATTCAACCCTTGGACGGCCAGCAACGCACAAAACGCCCACAGGACAAGGCCGATGAGGATGTACTGGACCGAGCGTGCATAAAGCGCATTCATAGCCGCCATAAGGTGAAGTGCACGATTATCCGCACTGAGGAGGAAAAGTCACTGCAAACTTACACGATTGAGGGATGCCCCCACGCATTCGTGGGGCCTTTGGAGGACTATCGTGCCTTTCTGTCATTTGAACGCGGACTGAGCCCGCACACTGTCGAAAATTACCTGCGCGACCTGGTCGGTTGGGCGCAGTCGGTCAGCAGGCTGGGTGCCAGCTCCTGGGAGGCCGTCCGTCCGGCTCTCATCGCCCAGGCGCAGATCGAATTTAGCCGCAAAGACCACAAACCGGCCACGCTCGCGCGCAAACGCTCGGCCCTGCGAACCTTTGCCCGCTACCTGCTGCGCGAAGGCCGCATCGCTGAAGACTTCACCCAGCTCAGCCGCGGGCCTCGCCTGACGCGCGCCTTGCCCGAGACGCTGACCCACGCGGAAGTCAACGACCTGCTGGCCGCGCCGAATCCGGCAACGCCCCAAGGCCTGCGCGAAGCCGCCATCCTGGAGCTGATGTACTCGTCGGGCCTGCGCGTTTCCGAGCTGTGCGGGCTGCAGTTGACCGATGTCGACGAAACCGAGGGCTTCGTCCGCGTGATGGGCAAGGGGGCCAAGCAACGCCTGGTGCCCCTGGGCCGTCCGGCCATCGAAGCGATCGAGCGCTACCTCACCCTGGCCCGGCCCCAGCTGGTGGGCCCCCGCACCGGCAGCGCTCTGTTCCTGAGCAACCGCGGCCTGCCCATTTCGCGCAAAACGGTCTGGTACAACCTGCGCCAACTCGCCGAACGCGCGGGTATCCGCAAGCCCGTCAAGCCGCACCTGCTGCGCCATTCCTTCGCCACGCACCTGGTCTCGGGCGGGGCCGACCTGCGCCACGTTCAGGAGATGCTGGGCCACGCCGACATCGCCACCACCGAGATTTATACGCACGTCGCGCGCGACCGCCTCATCGAGGAGCACGACTGGTTTCATCCGCGCGGGCGTCGGGCTCAAGCCAGGGCGCGCGCCCAAGCGCTTGCCAAGGACGCCGACGCGCCTTCATAACCTCAGCGCGATGAAGGTCACCGTATTCGTCACCCCCAAGAAGAACGTTCTCGACCCCCAGGGGGCCGCCGTCGAGCACGCCATCCACAGCCTGGGGCACCCCGAGGTCGCTGGCGTGCGCGTGGGCAAAACCATTGCCTTCGACTTCCCTGGCGATGACTCCGCCGAGCGCCGCGCCGCCCTCGACAAACTCTGCACCGGCCTGCTCAGCAACCCGGTCATCGAAGATTATTCCTACCGTATCGACTGAACGGATACACGCCGCGCACGACCTCGCTCCCGCCATGAATTCGCTCGTTCTTTCCGCCAAACGCATCGGACGCCACCTCAACGCCGAGGGCCAGCCCGAGTGGATCGCCTCTTTGGCCGAGGACGGGCCGTTTTGCCGCGTGGAGGGCGACCCCTTCAGCGCCGATGCCTACGTCACCGACCAGGCCGTGAATCTGGGTAAGCTGCGGGCTCCGGTCACGCCCAGCGCCATTTACGGGGTCGGCCTGAACTACCGCGCACACGCCGCCGAAACCGGTCGCGAGGATCCGCAGCATCCGCTCATTTTCATGAAGGCGCCCTCGGCCGTGGCCCATCCCGGCGACCCGATCGTCCTGCCCCGACACCTGCGCAGCGACCAGGTGGACCCGGAAGCCGAGTTGGCCCTCGTCATCGGCAAGACCGCTCGCAACGTCGCGCCCGAGGCCGCCCTCGATTGCCTTCTGGGCTTCACCTGCGCCAACGACGTCAGCGCGCGCGACTGGCAGTTCGAGTGGGGCAGTGGCCAATTCTGCCGGGGCAAAACCTTCGACACGTTTTGCCCGCTGGGGCCCATCATCGTCCCGCCCCGTGCGCTGGGCGACTACACCACGCGGCGCGTCCGCCAGAAGCTCAACGGCGAGGTGGTCCAGGACGGCTCGCTGTCGGAATTGATTTTCTCGGTCGAGCACATCATCGCTTTTCTCAGCGGCAGTACGACGCTGCTGCCTGGCACGGTCATTCTCACGGGCACGCCCGCCGGGGTGGGGCAGCAGCGAAATCCGCCGCGCTACGCGCGCCCCGGCGACGTCATCGACATCGAAATCGACGGCATCGGCACCCTCACCAACTCCGTCGTCGAAGAATCCTAAGCGTCGTTATTTTCAACAGAGATTCCGCAGATTTGCCCGAAGTGATGCCACCCCTGCGTGAATCCCGTATCCTGCTTTCCATGACAGATGCTCCAGACTCTAAGCTGAAAGTTATGCTTAAGACGATCACGTTGGCCGCTCAATCTGTGTAATCTGCGAAATCTGTGGATTGTAACGACACTGAACGAGCGCCGCCGGACCATCGACTTTAGACCAACCATGCATAGCGCCATCCTCCAATTTCCCGGTTCCAACTGCGACCGCGACATGCTTGCGGCCCTGCAGGCCATGGAGGGCGTTTCCGCTTACCTGCACTGGCACAAGGACGCCGACCTCTCCGCCGTCGATGCGGTCGTCGTCCCCGGCGGCTTTTCCTTCGGCGATTACCTGCGCTGCGGTGCCATCGCGCGCTTCTCCCCGGTCATGTCGGCGCTGAAGGCCTTTGCGGATAACGGCGGACCCGTCCTGGGCGTTTGCAACGGCTTTCAAATCCTCTGCGAAGCCGGCCTGCTGCCGGGCGCGCTTGTGCGCAACGCCTGCCTGGAGTTTCGCTGCCAGTTGGCTGACCTCGCGGTGGTCCAGCCCGACGGCCCATTCGGGCGCGCGAGCCTCGGCGAGTCCCTGCGCCTGCCCATTGCGCATGGTGAGGGCAACTACCGCGCCGACGAAACCACGCTTCAACAGTTGGAAGCCAATGGGCAAATCCTCTTTCGCTACGCCCCGCCTTCTGGCAATCCCAACGGCTCGCTGGCGGACATCGCTGGCATCCGCAACAACGCTGGGAACGTCATCGGCATGATGCCGCACCCCGAGCGCGCCGTCGCCGATTTCCATCCAAACACGCAAGGTCGTGTCGTCCTCGAATCCTTCGTCGATCTGGCCCGCCAACGCGCATCGGCAACCACCGTCAGCTAAGATCGCGGCACCGGTAGAGTCTCCATCACCGACGAAGAGACCTCTACGCGGGAGCCCAACGCGGTAAGATTGCGGAATTTTCCGGTAGAGTCTCCATCACCGACGAAGAGACCTCTACTGGATTGCCACGGCCCGTGCTTTGCACCGGCCTCGCAATGACGGGGTTGTGTGAGGCACTCTGTCAATATTCACCGACCTGCTTCGTCATTGCGAGCGAACAACGTGAGCGTGGCAATCCAGGCGCGAGCCGTTGAGTGCCGACATTGCTTCAACCACGTGCCGTCCTGCAACCG
>JBHJGQ010000001.1:0-271387 GCA_050331595.1 Opitutales bacterium | reverse complement strand
CAGGACGCAGATGCTGCGCATCTGGTTGAGGGCAAGCCAGTGTCGCGTGACCGCCAGGGGACAGAGTTGCTCGCGCACATCGATTTGGCGCAGGCTGCTTGGAGCAAGCCCGCGCCGCCGCCAGCAAGGCTTCACCATCCCGACCAGCCCGACGTCATTGCGAGCGAACGCTGTGAGCGTCGCAATCCAGGGATATGCCGGAGACTCCAAGCACTGCGGAACCGTTCGCCCGCAGAGAAAACTCCCGCCCCCTACGCCTGGATTGCCACGTCGCCCAGGCGCGCGACCACGCCGGGCTCCTCGCAATGACGACGTTCCGGTGAGCTGGGCCGTGCTAGACCAACATCAGCGCCGGAGTCTCCAGGAGAGACTTTAAGGCGTTCAGGAACTGTGCGCCGCACGCTCCATCCAGGCGATGCGGGGAGCCTAAACCAACATCAGCGCCGGAGTCTCCAAGACAGACTTTAAGGCATTCAGGAACTGTGCGCCGGTCGCGCCGTCCACCACACGGTGGTCCCCCGAAAAGCCGATGCTCATGCGGTGGCCAATGACGATGTTGTCACTGGCGTCGACCACCGGGCGCTTTACCGTTGCGCCGACGGAGAGAATGCCAGCGTTGGGCGGGTTGATGATGCCGTAAAAACGCGTGGTGTTGAACATCCCCAGATTCGTCACCGTAAAAGTCGAGCCGGTCATCTCGTCGGGCTTGAGTTTGCGGTTGCGCGCCTTGCCGATGAGTTCCTTGGCCTCGGCGGAAATCTGCCGCAGCCCTTTGGCGTGTGCGTCCTTGATCACCGGGGTGATCAGCCCGTCCTCGATGGCCACGCCAAAGGCCAGGTGCACGGGGCCATGCTTCTGAATGGTCTCGCCCATCCACGAGGCGTTGACCCCCGGCACCCGCCGCAGGGCATCGACCGTCGCCTTCAAGATAAAATCATTGACCGTCAGCTTGAGCCCGCCCTGCTCCGGCGGCAGGTCCTGCAGACTGGCGTTGATTGCCTTGCGCGCATCCAGCAGGGCCTTCGCGTTGATTTCCGTTTCAAGGTAAAAGTGGGGAATCTGCGTCTTGGATTCAACGAGGCGGCGCGCGATCGCGGCGCGCATGTTGGACACCTTTTGCGCTTCGTCCGGCTGAACCTCCATGCCCGGAAGCACGACCGGAGCCGACGCGGGGGCACTGGCGGCTTTGCTCGAACCGGCAGCCGGAGCTTTTTGGGCGTTGCCGGCGCTGGCCGCGGCTTCCACGTCGACCCGCACGATACGACCGCCCGGACCGGAGCCCGTTAAACGCGTTACGTCGACGCCCTTTTTCTCGGCCAGTTTGCGCGCCAGCGGCGAGATACGCACGCGCTGCCCGTTGTTCTCGGCGGCAACGGGGGCGGGTTCCGGCTCCGAATCGGAGGTCGACGCGTCTTCCGTAGAGGCCTCGCGCGGTTGAATGGGCTTGGGCTTCTTCGAGGCCGGCGCGTCCGCTTCTTTGGATTGCGCGGAGGCAACTTCCTTGGCTTCCGATTGTTCAGACTTGGAGTCGCTTGGCGGGGTGGCCTGGCTGTCGACTTCAGGCGCGCTCTCACCTTTCTCGCCCACGGCGCACATCGGCGCACCTACTGGAATCTGTCCGCCCTCGTCCACGTAGCGCTTCAGCAGCACGCCATCGACGAAGTTCTCCACCTCCATGGTGGCTTTGTCGGTTTCGACTTCGCAGAGCATGTCACCGGAGGCGACTTTCTCGCCTTCCTTGACCAGCCACTTGACCAGGGTGCCGACCGACATGGTGTCGCTCAGCTTGGGCATCTCGATGATTTCAGCCATGGGAAAGAGCAGAATCTAGAACGGAGGCCTTTGAATCTAGAAGAAAAACCTGTCGGATCGCGGAGATTGGCACGTTTGGGCGGCGAGGTTGTCGGGGCGACGCACCCTGGTCTCCGTGCTTTCTTGCGTCCGATTCCCTTAGATCAAAGTATCTCCATCGCTTTTTTGACGACGCGCTGGGCGTCGGGGATTTGGATTTTCTCCAGGGGCATGGAGTAAATTTGCGGGGCATCGAGGGTGGTCACGCGCAACAGCGGGGCGTCGAGGTAATCGAAAGCGCGCTCCTGGAGCATGCTGTTGATCTGCGCGCCGATGCCGCAGAAGGGCTTGCACTCCTCCACGTAAATAGCGCGGTTGGTCTTTTTGACCGAGTTGAGGATGGCCTCTTCATCCAGCGGGCGAATGGAGCGCAAATCCACTACTTCGACCGAGATGTCGTACTCGTCCTCGAGGATTTCGGCGGCCTTGAGCGAGGTCATGGTCGCCCGACCGTGGGCGATCAGCGACAGGTCGCTGCCCTCCTTCTTCACCTCGGCCACACCCAGCGGGATGGTGTACTCCTCTTCGGGAATCTCGCCGCGGTCGTTGTAAAGGATGGTGTTTTCCAGGACAAGGACGGGGTCGTTGTCGCGAATGGCGGTCTTCATCAGCCCCTTGGCGTCGTAGGCGGTGGCCGGGCAGACCACCTTGAGACCGGGGTGGCTGGCGGCGATCGCCTCGATGGTGTGCGAGTGCGTCGCGCCGACGTTGGTACCGCCGTTGGACGGCCCTCGAAAGACGACCGGACAGTTTATGAGACCGCCGGACATGTAGCGCACGCTCGCCGCGTTGTTGAAAACCTGGTCGAAGGCCACGTAGACGAAGCTCCAAAACATGAACTCCACCACCGGGCGAACCCCCAGCATCGACGCGCCGATGGCCAGGCCGCAAAAGCCCGCCTCGCTGATCGGCGTGTCCAAAATACGCTTGTCGCCGTACTTCTTGAGCAGGCCCTGCGTGACCTTGTAAGCGCCGTCAAACTGCGCCACTTCCTCGCCCATCAGGACGACGTTTTCGTCGCGGGCCAGCTCTTCGTCGAGGGCCTGGTTGACAGCTTCGCGGTAGGTGAATTCAGGCATCGTTCAATTCAAAAGGTGTGGGTGGCACTGGGCACAGGGAGGACAGTTTGGACGCTTCTAAGGGCAAAAGCTCGGATTGGTTCGCTTCGCAAGGAGAAGCAATCCATCGATGGGCTTGGAGGTACTCGGTGACGGTGCGGTGAAAAAGTTAGCGGCGGGCCACGAAGAGGACGTTCTCGGCGGGGAGCCAAAGCAGGTTCTCGGAAAACTGTTCGGGAAAGACGATTTCGCGCAGGACGAAGCCGTTGGCATCCTGGCGGGCGAGGCGGGCATCGATGTAGAAAACGCCATCGACATCACGGGGCAGCGACGGCGGCACCATCTCTGACTTCAAGTAAAAGCGAAGTTCAAAATTCGCCCATTCCGTCGGGAGTTTGCCGATGCTGGCGGACGAGCGAAGCGGCAGGCCCGCGCCGAAAGTACCCGGTTCGGTTTGCTCACCGCCGACGGGGACCGCGACCCGGCGACGAATGGTCACCGTCTCCCTGGATTCCGTTTCGGCAGTCGCCTGCGCCGTCTGCGAGGATTCAACCGCCGAACTGCCGGACTGCCCGTGCAAGGGGCTGTGCCGGGTCAACAGTTGACCCAACAGACCGAGCGCCACCACCAGGATCAGCGCCAGCAAAACGTTGCGCCCCAGCTGCCTCATTCGAAGATGATCGTGCCCTTGCTGGGCGTATCGGGCGTGCGGTTGTCCTCTTCCCAGTAAATGTCTTCGAGGATCGACTCGGGCGGGGGAAAGGGGCTCTGGTCGGCAAACTCGGCGGCCGCATCTGCCTCGGCGCGCGCCTTTTTGTCAACGGAATCCACCGTCTCGGCATCGAGTACGCCCTCCTCTTTCAGGAGCTCTTCAAAGACCGTGATCGGGTCGCGCGTGCGGCGATACTCCTGAATCTCTTCCTTCTTGCGGTAGGCCTTGTCGGGGTCCGACATCGAGTGGCCGCGGTACCGGTAGGTGAACATCTCCAGCACGATGGGCCGCGAGGTCTCGTGCGCTTTTTTCATGGCGTCGAACGTCTTGGCCCGCACGTCGTAGAGGACGTGGCCGTTGACCGTGTCGCTCTCCATGCCGTAGCTGTGCGCCCGCTCGGAAAGGTTGCCCGGGTGGGCCGACGAACGCGCTTCGCTCGTGCCCATGGAGTAGCCGTTGTTTTCGATGATGAAAACCGTTGGCAGGTCCCACAGAGCCGCCAGGTTGAACGCCTCGTGCACGGCGCCCTGGTTGACCGCGCCGTCACCCATGAAGGTCAGGCAACAGCCTTTCAGGCCTTTGTACTTGAGGGCGAAGGCCAGGCCCGTGCCCAGCGGCACCTGCCCGCCCACAATGCCGTGCCCGCCCCAGTAGCGCTTGTCCGGGGCAAAGAAATGCATTGAGCCCCCCTTGCCCTTGGAGCAGCCGGTGTGCTTGCCGGTCAACTCGGCCATGCACTCGTTCATGGTCATACCCACGGCCAGCGCGTGCCCGTGATCGCGATAGGCCGTGATGCAATGGTCGTGCTCACCCATCAGGTTGAGCGTGCCCACCGCGACGGCCTCCTGACCAATGTACAGGTGCAGGAAGCCCCCGATTTTGCCCTGCTGGTACACACGGATGCAGCGCTCCTCAAAGCGGCGGATACGCACCATGTCGGTGTAGTGGCGGATCATGTCTTCGTTGGACAGGGACGCATTCGCCTCGTGCTGGACGAGCGACTCGAGATCGGGGTCGTCCGTCGGAAAGGGCGAGTGGATGGTGTGTTCGGCCTCGGCGGCCGCGGCTTTCTTACCCACGATTCAGAGAAAGGGCTGACGTTGAAAGGAGCGAGCGCGTCAGAAAGCCCGAGCCCGCAATGGTTGATCCAACAATTGTCTAAACTAAGACGCTGACTGCCTCAGTGACGTTCTTCAACTGTAATGTTGAGATTGTTGGCGGGATTGCAGTCGGCCCGCAGGACGGTGAAGGCGTCGCGGCGCTCGTCGTAGAGCGGCCAGATCAACTGACGGTCGGTCTCCGGAATGCGCAGGCCATCCACCGCCGGGCGCTCGAAAAACGCCAGGTGACCTTCATCGAAGGCGGGCGGCAATGTTGGCAGGGGCTTGCGGCAGTCGAAGAGAAACAACAGCCAGTGCCCCGAGCCCTCGTAGCCTTTCTCGGAAATCATGCCGAAGAGGTGCAGGTCCGCCAACGTCACGGCCAGCCCGGCTTCCTCGCCCACCTCGCGCGCGGCACATTCAAACGGCGACTCGCCCTGGGCCATTTCCAGCTTGCCGCCAATCGGGCTCCAGCAGCCCAGGTTGGGTGCCTTGCGCCGCTCCAGCAGGAGGAGTTCGCCCGCCGCGTTGCGCAAAAAAATGAGGGTACTGATGCGAAACGGCAGGCCGCTGGCGGCGGGTTCGAAGCGTGTGGACATGTGAGCCGGAAACCTGTGCAAACCCGCCCTCAGCGCAAACTCAATCGGGCCGAAAACCATGTTCGCGAGGTGTCAAACCGATGATTGAAAAAAGGATTGATTCGCTGTTGGAGGACCCCTATCCGAGATAAATGGTGTCTGGCACAAACCCCGCCCGACGGCTGCTTTGCGGCATACTGTGCGCCGCCCCCGTCTTGACCGCCCCCCTCTACGCACAGCCCTCGGCCAACGTTCCCACCGTTGAAGTGGGCCAGGTCGATTTTGAGTACGAAGATCTTCAGCTTTACGAAGACGACCTGCTGCAGGTTGAGGTAGAGTTCGAGTTTGGCAACAACCCCAACCCAAGCGCGCCCAGCCCGGAGTGGATCGACAAGGTCCTCGTCACGCTGACGATTGCCTTCGTGCTGGACGAGGAGACCGCACAACGCGCGGGCACGCGCATTCGCGCCTACCAGACAACCGCCCGGCTGGTCTCGGTCGAAGCCAACGAAGACACGACCATTTACTTCTATTTGCCGCACGAGATTGTGCAGCGCGACCGCATCAGCGGTGAACCCTTTGCCTACCTGGTTGAATTCGAGGTGGACGGCGATCCGATCCCCCGCCCGGGAGGCCGCGCTTACGACAACTCCTCCGGCCGGACCACGGTCGAGGCGTTCAAGTCCGCGGTGAATCCCGAGTTGAGCAAGACCGAGGGCTTCCTGCTCACGCAGCAGCAACTGGACCCCAGCCGTGTGATTGCCATCCATCGCCCGGCCCCGACCTTTTTCTTCCCCTCCGAACCCTGATTGAGGGATCTGGGTTTCTCGTTTCCCCTATCGCAATATCCCTTTTTTGCTTGCCAAGCCTTTCCAGTATAAGGAAGGCTTAAGCCGCTTTCCCCGTAGATGAGTGCCCCGAAATCTTTGATCATCAATTGCGGGTCGACGCACGTGTCGGCCGCCGTGTTCGACCAGCGAGGGGCCAGCCTGGTGCTGGAAGACTTTACCTCGCACGAACTCGATTACGATGCCTCGCACGAAGCCGAATGGCTGGGCGCGGTGATGTCGGCCCTTGCCGACCTGACCTCCAGCGGCAAGTTCCGCGGGCCCGGCACCATCATCGCGCCGGGTTACATGCTGCTCACCAAGATCATCAAGGTGCCGCACGTGGAGGCCTCGCGTCGCGCCCAGATCATCGCCTACGAAGCGCAAAACAACATTCCCTACCCGTTGAGCGACGTTGTCTGGGACCACCAGGTGATTTCCGACGACGGCGTTGAAGCCGAGGTGGTGCTCATTGCGCTGAAGTCTGACCAGGCCGAGAATTTCTGCAACCGTATCGCGCAGTCGGGCGTCAATCCGCAGTCCATCCAGGCCGCGTCACTGCTGGACTACAATGCCTTCCGCCACAACGGCGAGGCCGACGACACCCTGCTCATCAACATCGGGGCGCGCTCGTCCAACCTGATGTTCATCAACGACCAGGGCTTCAACGTCCGCAACATCAACCTGGGCGGCAACACCCTGACTCAGAACCTGGCCGACAACATGGGCACGCCCTTCGTCAAGGCCGAGCAGGTTAAGGTCGCTTTCTTCTCGGGTGAAACCAGCTACAACGAGGAGGACTCCGCCGGGCAAGTCCTGCGCAACAACGCCGACACTTTCGTCAAGCGCCTCAACCAGGAAATCACGCGCAGTATCGTCAATTACCGCCGCAAGGGAGCCAAGGCGCCCACGCGGATCCTGCTGACCGGTCGCGGTTCCCTCCTGCCCAATCTTCCCGAGTTTCTGGCCGAAAAGCAAAAGGTGGAAGTAGGCTTTTTGAATCCGCTGCAAAACGTCGAACTGGGCAGCGGCGTCAACGAAGACGAGATCAACAACTGCATCTACCAGTTGTCCGAGTTGGTCGGCGCGGCGGTCGCTCCCATGCTCGGCGAGGATGGTGTCGGCGCCAACGTACTGCCGCCAATCTTCGAGCAGCAGCGGCGCTTCCGCAAACAAAAGCCCTTTTACGCGATGGCCGCCGCGGCGCTCGCCCTCGCGCCCCTTCCCCTGTACTTTTACCTGAGCGACGCCGGGGCCACCTACGAAGACAAGATCGCCCCGCTGCAGGCCCGCACCAGCGAACTGCAAAGCAAAAGCGCGCAGCTTGCCGCTTTGCAAACCGAGGCCGAAGCGCTCTCGGTCAGCATCGAGAACCTCAAAGGCCTCGCCGAAACCAAGTACAACTGGATCGAGTTTCTGAGTGACTTGCAGGCCAAGCTGGTCGACGCCGACGACGTCTGGCTGGACCAGCTGGAGGTCAAGCGCGTGGCCGAAGCTCCGACGCGCCGCCCCAACCGCCCGCCTAATTTGCCGGCCGGGGTCAACCTGCCCGGCAATCGGCCCAACCTGAACCAACCCGAGCCGCCCGCCGCCCCCGCCGAGACCATCGAGCTGAGCATGGCCGGCAAGCTCCTCATCCGCAATTTCCAGGGCGAGGACGAGTTCGCGCCGACCAACGACCGCGTGGCTGACCGCATCCAGGACCTGCTCGATTCCTTTGTTGAGTCGCCTTACATCACCTCGGTCGACGACTTCAATTTCGACGAGAACCCCCGCTTGGTGACCTTCGAGTTTACCCTCAAGGTCAGTCCTGAAAAACCCCTCTGAGCTCGCGCCCTATCTCCATGCCTTTCGCCAAGGAAAACCCGATCTTCACCGCCATCCTCGCCCTCTGCGCGCTCGTCTTTCTGGGCGGCGTTGCCTTGGCCGTGCTCGCCTGGATGGACGCAGGCGACGCTCAGGACCGTCTGGACAGCGCGCGCAACCAGACACGGGCCGCCCGCCAGGTGGAGATGGCCCCCACCGACGCCAACATCGAGAAAGCGCAAGCCAATATCGATTTGCTCAAGCGCAAGGAAGCCCAACTGCTGGAAGCCGTTGCTTCAGCCGGCAACATCGAGCAGGCCCCCAGCGACCTGCGCGGGGCCAACCTTCGCGGCAACCTCCTGCGACTGCCCACGCGCATGCGCCAGCTTGCCGCCGAAACCGCCGCCGCCAACGTCGACATCGAATTCGAGGAAAACCTGCGCTTCGGCTTCGACCGCTACTTCGACGAGGCCTGGCCCCCGTCCGGCATCACCATTGGCACCCCCGAAGAGCGCCAACTGATCGAAGACCTTTTCCTGCAGCAGAGCGTGATTGAGTACCTGACCAAGACTCTTTTTGAGTCTGCGCCTGAGAGCTGGCCCCCCGGCGAAGACATGATCGACCCGGACGCCGAGATTGAGCCCTTCCCCTTGCGCCTCACCGCCGTCAAGCGCGAGAACGCCTTGCCGCATACCATCCGCTCCACCCGCGACATACCCGGGGTGTTTGAAATTGAGCCGGCCATCTCCGCCGAAACCGAGCTGATCGACACGATCGCCTTTCAGGTCGAGTTTGAATCCTACTCCAAAACCCTGCGCGAATTTTTGCGCCAGCTGGGGTCCTACGAGATTCCGATCGTGGTGCGCTCGGTTGAAGTTGCGCCCGTTGAAACAAGCCGGCGGCGGACCGCCAACGTGGATTTTGGCGACGAGTTTTTTGACAGCAGCAACGAGCCCGAAGTGGAGGAAGTACTCGAGCCGGTCATCGAAATCGTTGAGTCGCGCTTCACCGTCACGCTCGAGTACATCCAGCTGAAGGAACGTCCGGAAGCGCCCGCCGGCGACGAAGCCGCCGCCCTGGCTGCGGTCGCCCAATAAGGAGGACCCAAGGCCCGCCCGCGTAACCCCCTCTCGATGCGAAACCCATGAGCCAACTCTCCGACAAAGTCCTCTTCATCATCGCCCTCGTCATCCTCGGCTCGGCGTTTGCCTTTATGTTTGTGAGCCAGGGCGGGTTGGACCGCTCCGCCGATGCTGAAGTCGCCGCGCCGCCCACCGGGTTCGAATACAGCGATGTCACCGCCGATGTCGTCGTGGCGGGCCAGCCCGCCTGGCAGGAACCCGCGCCGCCAGCCGATGACCCGCTGGAGTTTTACGATCTGTTCACCCCTCCGCGCATTTTCTGGGACGCCCGCGAGCGCGAGTTTGTCTTCATCCCGATCACGCCCGAGGTTTTCCGCCTGCCCATTCCCTTTGGCGCGAAGATGGTCGCCTTCGAGCCGTTGCCCTACCGCATCCAGTTTGACAGCTACCTGGGCCGCCTCCCGCGCAACCCCACCAACGAGCCGCCCAACGCGCAGTTTTTCTTCAAGGTGGTGCCCGAGCCGGGTCAGCCGCCCATCACCATCCAGGGCTACCCGGACGAAACCGACGAGTTCGCGCCCTACGGTTTTCGTGTGGTCAGCGGACGCGAAGAACTCCGCGAGGTCATGGAGAAGGAAGGCACGGCCAACATGGAGTTTCGCCGCGTGGGCTTTGTCACCATCTTCGACGAGCAACTGGGCGAAGAAGTGGTGTTGGACACCGACTCGGTCAAGGAAACCACGGGCGAGTTTCTGCTGACCTTCGAGCAAAACGTGCGCCCCTTTGACCAGTTCCGCTTGCAGGAGCCTGGGGAGACTTTCGGTTTCACGCAAGCTGCTCAGACCTGGGACGATGCCGAGGTCAGCTACGAATTGCTCCGGCTGCTTCCGGAGACCCGCCAAGCTGAGATCGTCAAGACCGAGCCGCGCCTGGAAGGCCGCCGCCGACTCCCCGAAGGCCAGGAACCGCTTCAGCAGATCTTGGGCGTGGAGCGTTCGGAGCGTGGCAGCGCCCCCCGTGCCGAGCCCAGAGATGAAACCACCCTGCCGGATCAACCCGTCGATTCCGGTGGCCAGAACTTCACCCTTCCAGGTTCCTTCGGCCAATAAAGTCCCCTTTCCCCTTTGGATTGCATGCAACCCAAAAACCCCGCCAAACGCCCTGGCCTGCCGGGGCCCCTATCCAAACTCGAAAGCTATCAATGAAACGATTCCCCTTGTGTAACGCCCTCCAAGCTCTGCTGGTACTGATCCTGGCCGGGCTGGTTGGCGGATTGTCCCTTGCACCCTTGCCGGCAGCCGCCCAAACCTCGGCCGAAGCGCGCAGTGAGCTTCTGGGCCAGGCGATGGAGGCGCGTCTGCAGGGGGACTACCAGCGAGCCGATGGACTGCTGGAGGAACTCATCCGCCTGGACCCCGGCAACTCCGCCGTCCAGACCCTCTACGAAAAGAACAAGCGTGACCTGGAAGGCCGCGGACCCAGCGTGACTCCGATCGGCGTTGGCAGTGTGGGCACCGGCAGCGCAGCCGCGACCGCCACTTCGTCCGACCCCGGCTCGATCGACGCCCTCTTGAACTCGGCCAACCAAATCGTGGCCGACAGCGAAGCCGCCGCCGACCAGGCCCTTTACGACGCCGAGCAGCTGGCCGAAGCCGAGCAGTTTGACGCCGCCTCCGCCCAGCTTCGGGCCGCCCTGGCCGGCATTCCGGCGACCCCGGGCACCGAAGATGTACGCGAGGAATTGATCGAAGCGCTGGCCGACGTCAGCGAGGCCCAGATCGTCATGGCCCTGGAAGAGAACGACGTGACCACCGCCAACGGCGTGCTGGCCGACTACCAGGAAATTGCCGGCAACGACGATTTTGTCTTTGACGCCCGCCGGGCCATCCGCAGCTACCGTAACGACCCCTTCAACTACCGCCTCGAAGAACTCGCCCCCGAGTTTGCCGCCAACCAGGAACGCGTCGAACAGGCCCTCGTGGAAGGGCGCGCGCGCTACCTGATGGGCGACTTGGATGGCGCCCGCAGCGACTTTAACCTAGCCAGCAAAATCGACCCCAACAACACCGAGGCCAAAGCGTTTCTTGCCCGCATCGCTGAAACCCTGTCAGACCGGGCCGAAAACGACCGCTACGTCACCCGGGAGACCCTTGTGGAAGCGGTCAACCGCGGCTGGACCCTGCCAGGGATCTACCGGGGCGGTGATGACGGCGATGTTGAAGTCGTAACGACCGAAATCCAGCGCGTGCGTGAGCAGTTGGCCGGAACGCTCATCCCGTTTGTACGCTTTACCGACGTGCCGCTGGACCGGGCCATGGAAACGCTGGCAGAAGCATCCAGACGCTACAGCCCGGTCGTAGATGCCCAAGGCAACTCGGTTGGCGTGAACATCGTTATTTTCGCCCGCGGTCAGCAGATTCCCAACGTCAGCGTAACGCTCAATCAAGAGGAGTCGCTCGACGTTATTTTGCAACTCGTCACCGACACGGTCGAATGGGAGTACGTGATTGGCGACGATGGCGTCATTCGCGTGCAACCGGGCAGCGACACCACGCGCGGTCGCCTGCGCACTGAATTTTATGACGTCAGCGCAGCAGCCCTCATTCGCATGGGCGTGGATGATGGTACCGGCGGCGGTGGCGGTGCAGCAGCTTTCGACCCCTTTGCAGCACCGGCGGCCGACCCCTTCGGCGGTGGCGGTGGCGGCGGTGGCAGCGGCAACGATGCCCGCGGCGAACAGATCCGCAACTTTCTGGAAAACGCCGGCATCGATTTTCAAAGCACCAACGGTGCGCGCCTGGCCTTCACCGGCACGCAGATCATCGTAACGCACACGCCTCAGGCGCACGAACAGGTTCGCGATATCCTGCGCCAATTCGTCCGCATCGAGCAGGTCGAAATCGAGGCGAAGTTCATCGAAGTCGAAGAGGGCGCCCTGCAGGAGTTGGGCTTCAACTGGAACATCAACAACGGCGCGAACAATTTCTACCGCACCTTCGATTCGCCCACCGTCCAGGCTGGCGGCTCCTCCATCAATGGCATTGCCTCGGGCGCGAACAACCGCGCGCTCTCGTCGGCTTTCGCGACCGCAAGTTCCACGCTGGGTAACGGCAACATTCAGCAGACGACTTCCAACACCCTATTGGTAGATTCGTTTTTCACGGATCCGGTTTCGGGGTTGACCAGTATTACCACTTCACCAGTTACGACGTCCGAGACCATCAGCACGCCGATTATCAACCAGGCGCCGACCTTTCCGGGCGCGCTCAACCTCGCGGCGGATGCGGTTTCCTCGGCCAACATCTTCGGCATGGTGGATGACTGGAACGTCAACCTCATCATCACCGCGCTGGAACAGCAAAGCGGGACCGACCTGATGAGCGCACCGCGACTGACGGTCCTTTCGGGCAAAACCGCCGAAATCGTTGTCGCGCAAGAGCTGCGCTACCCCGAGTCCTTCGGCGATGTTGAAGCTGAAGTTTCGGAAGGAGACGGCGACGGCGACGGCGCGGGTGTGGCGGTGACCGCCGGTACGCCGCAGGACTTCACCACCCGCCGCGTCGGCGTGGAAATGGAAGTGCAGCCCAACGTGGAAGGCGGCGACCGCATCTCCCTGCGCCTGGAGCCGACCGTGACCGAGTTCGAAGGCTTCGTGGAATACGGCGGCCAGAGCGTCGCCATCTCGGGCGGCACGGTCGTGACAGTTCCCTCGGGTTTCTTCCAGCCGATTTTCTCGGTCCGCCAGATTCGGACGGAGGTCACCGTGTTCGACGGTGCCACGGTCATCATGGGGGGTCTGACCCGCGAAGAGGTTGCCCGCGTGGAGGACAAGGTGCCCGTGCTGGGTGACATTCCGGTCGTGGGTCGCCTCTTTCGCTCGGAGGGCGAATCCTCGCTGAAGACCAACCTCATGATCTTCGTGACGGCACGCCTCATCTCGCCCGGTGGCGCTCCCCTTAACGAGGAGACCGAGGTCCGCAACGAAATCTTCAAGCCCTCGACTATCCTCACTCCCGGCGGGCCCATCACCCGGAGGGTGGACTTTGGCAGCAGCTCCGACAGCGAGTAAGCGCCCGTTCGCTCAATCGTTGCATTTTCGACGGGTCCCGTTCACCGGGGCCCGTTTTTTTTGGCAGGATGTGAGCGATGCGGGGAAGGACACGCGTCTGCTCCCGGCAGGCCTGTCTCCAGCCCGGCGAAACCCTTTAGGCATTGGCCCAAAGCCCGATGAACCAAAAGGGAATGTCGCCGGCTTGGGCACACGTTGAGTACGGCGACACCCTGCCTGCCATGGCCATGAATGCTGAAAACCTCGCTACTTTCGAGACAACCCTCAACCGCCTGGCATCGGAGATTGTCCTGGCGGCCCCTAAAACCGACGAGGGCCTGCTCCCAGCTTACTCCCTCTTGAGCGATCTGGCCGACGCCTGCCTCGAGGACGACGTGCTGACCGATTCGGTGACACGCTGCCGCCAGGCACTTGACGGCCTGCTCGACCAGGCCTCGCCGTGGACCGAGCCGACGATTGCCTACGTGTCCGAGTTTGTGACCTGGGCCCAAACTGCGCTGACGGCGGTGCGATCGGGCAAGGGGGTCGAGGTCTACCAGTCGATCGAAGCCTTCACCGCCGCCAAGGGGCGCACCTGCACCGAGTCCGCAGCGGAGGAACCCGCAAGCAACGACGCCTGCGCACGCCAGAAGCTGGCCGACGACCTGGATGTGCTCCTCTCGCTGAACCTGGAAGCCGACCGTGAATTGCTGGGCGAGTTTCAGACCGAAGCGCTCGAGCACCTCGAAGCCATCGAGCAGGCCACGCTCGTCATCGAAAACGAGCCCGAGGACGCCGACAGCATGTCCGCGCTCTTTCGCGCCTTTCACACCATCAAGGGGGTCGCCGGCTTTCTCAATCTGGGTCCCGTGCAGGGCCTCGCCCACGAGGTCGAATCCCTGCTCGATCACGCCCGCAACGGGAAGTTCGCGCTCGACTCCAGCCTGATCAACCTGGTGCTCGAAGCACGCGACACGCTCCAACAGCAGGTCGACCAGATCAGCCTGGCGCTGGATAAGAACGTCCTTCCCAGTGAAGTCATTGCGGTGTCGGACCTGGTCTGGCGCGTCCAGAAAGCCGCTACCGCCGCCCTCGCCGGCGAGCCCATAGAAGCCGCCCCCGAGGCACCCGCTGAAGCCGAACCCGCTCCTTCGGGCGACGCCAAAGGCTTTTTCGACCAGCAACCGCAATCGCTGGATGAACCCGTTGCCGATTTTCCGCGCAATGGTCAACCCGGAGAGGATGCCGGCAACACCGCCGTGGCTCTGCCTGAGGTCGAGCCTGCCGTAGCCGCCGTTGCCAAAGGCGAAAGCGCGGCTTCGAGCGCCGCCGCCAGCGGCAGCACCGCAGCCGAGCGCGCCACCGTCCGAGTCAACACGCTCAAGCTCGACAACCTCATGGACATGGTGGGCGAGTTGGTCATCGTGCAGAGCCAGCTGGCCGAAAGCGCCCGCGAGGAAGCGCTCGAAAACACCCCGATGCAGCGCAACCTCAGCCAGTTGCACCGTATCACCAAGGAGCTGCAGCACACCTCCATGGCCCTGCGGATGGTGCCGATCAAGCCAACGTTCCAAAAGACCAGCCGCCTCGTCCGCGACCTGGCGCGTAAGTGCGACAAGAAAATCCACCTCATCCTCGAAGGCGAGGACACCGAACTCGACCGCACCGTCGTCGAGCAGATCGGCGATCCGCTGGTCCACATGGTGCGCAACGCGATCGACCACGGCGTCGAGTCGCCCCAGGATCGGGTGGCCGCCGGCAAGCCCGAGGAGGGCACCGTCCGCCTGTCCGCCTACCACCTGGGCAGCAACATCGTCATCGAACTCTCCGACGACGGGCGTGGCATGGACCGCAACAAAATCCTGGCCAAGGCGCGCGAGCGCGGCCTGTGCGGCGAAAACGACAGCTTTACCGACGCCGAAATTTTCCAGTTCATCTTCATGGCCGGCTTCTCCACGGCGGCGCAAGTGACCGACGTATCGGGCCGCGGCGTGGGCATGGACGTGGTCCGCAAAAACATTGAGCGCCTGCGCGGCACCGTCGAGATCGCCTCCGAACTGGGCAAGGGCTCGGTCTTCAAGGTCAAGCTGCCGCTGACCATGGCCATCATCGACGGGCTGGTCGTGCGCGTGGGCGAGGACAAATTCATCCTGCCGACCACGTCCGTCAAAGCGGCTCTGCGGGCCACCTCCGAGCAACTCGCCACGATCCAGGGACGGGCCGAGGTACTGGACCTGCGCGGCAAAACCGTGCCCATCGTCCGCCTGCACGAGCGCTTCTGCATCCAGACCGACATCCAGTCGCTGACCGACGGCATCATCGTCATCACCGAGCATTTCGGCAAACCCTACGGACTGCTGGTCGACGAAATGATCAGCAAACAGGAGGTGGTGATCAAGAGCTTGGGCAACCTCATGCAGGGCCTGGAAGGCGTGGCCGGCGGCGCGATCCTAGGCGATGGGACCATTGCGCTCATCCTGGATCCGTCGACGCTCTTCAGCTTCGGCGGGGGTTGAGGGCCGTTGGCATCCGCGCAATTCGGGCGCGGAGCAGCCTTGACGCGCGCACCGGCGGAGCCGATTATCTTCGGCTTTACCCTTTCGCATCCATTGACCTTGGACCCCTCAGCCCATGACCCGGGATCCTGAATCGAAGAAACCCGACGACGGCAACGCGGCCGCCACGCGCGACGATGGTCCGCCCCCGCCCAGCGGTTCGGAAATTGTCCGGGGAGCTGCCGCGCAGGACGACCGTAACCTCGTGGCCATCGAGAAGGACTTCGATTTTGAGGACCGCATCTGGTTTTACTGGCAAAAATACCGTGGTTGGGTCCTGGCGACGGTCGTCGCCCTCTTTCTCGCGGTGCTGGCTGTAACCGGGTACAGCGCCTGGCAGACCAGTCAGCAGGAGGCGCTCGAAGCCGGTTTTCAGGAGGCCACCACCAACGAGGCCAGGCTTGAATTCGGCCGCGCCAATGTCGACTCCGCCCTGGGTGGCGTGGCGTTGCTCCAGGTCGCCCACAGCACCTTCGCCGAGCGCGATTGGGAAACCGCCGCCGCCCAGTATGCCGAAGCCAAGGAAGCGCTGCGCCAGACCCAGTTCTTTGGCGTGGCCCGCCTGGGCGAGGCGATGTCGTACCTCAAGCAGGGCGATGCCGAACTGGCGCGGGCCAACCTCGAGTCAATCTTTCGCGACCCCGTCGTCCTCAACTCCATCCGGCGCGAAGCGGGCTTTCATCTGGGCACGCTATTCCTGGGCGAAGGCGATTTTGTGAACGCACGCACCACGTTTCTGTCCCTGCGCGACATCGGCGTCGTGCCCAACACACCGTGGAAGGCAGCGGCCAATGAGTTGCTGCAGGGCCACCCGGAACTGATTTCAGCGGAGATTGCTGAACAGGCCACCCGCGCGCGAGCCACCCAAGCCGAGCAACCCTCCGCGTCTGCGCCGACCCAGCCCGAGGTTGCGCCCGCTCCTGCGCCAAGTCCGGCCGAAGACACCTCCGCCACTGTCAGCCAGATCCTGGACGAGGTGATCGAGGAGGCAACAGACCCAACGCCCGCCGCCGAAGAAACACCGACGCAAGCAACGACGCCCTAGCCGAGTTTGGCCGCGCGGCGCAGCGCATTGCCCAGGGCTTGGGTGTTACGTTCGGCGTTGAAGTTCGCTTCCACCCAGCGGCGCGCTTCCAGCCGCCACGACTCCGCCAGCACAGCGTCCCGTTGCAACCGCTGCAGGACCTGCACCCAGGCGGGTGCATGCGCTTCTTCGGAAAGCACCAGGACCTGGCCGCGCTTGCCGTCCTCGATGGCTTCCGTCGTGCCGGCGATGGGCGTGGTGACGATCGGCAGCCCGTGGGCCATGGCTTCGGGGATGACGTTGGGCAGCCCGTCACGGTCGCCGTCGGGCGCAACCCGTCCCGTAAACAAAAACACGTCGGCCCACGTGAAAAAGGCCTGCGTCTGGGGTCCGGGCAGCGCGCCTAGCAGTTGCACGTGCTCGGTCAGGCCCAGCTGCCGGATGCGCCGCTCCAACTCAGCCTGGAGCGGTCCCCCGCCGATCACCCGCGCCTCAAAATCAACGCCCGCGTCCAGCAATCCTCGATAGACCCAGAGTTGGCGGCGGTAGCCCTTCTTGTTCACCAGGCGCCCCACGCTGAGCAGGCGCAGGCGCTGCCGATTCCGTCGCAACGGCTTCAACGGCGGGAATGCGTTCAGGCCGCGTCGCGACAGCAGCAGGCTTTCGTCCCGCGCACCCCGCCGTCGCAGCTCGTCGCGCGCCGAGGCCGTACTCGTGTGCACCAGCGCGGCACCGCGCAGCTTGGCCGGCAGCAACCAGTCACCCCCGTGGCGAAAAACATCGTAGGCATGCGCGCCAAAACTGTAGGGACAGTCGCACAAGCGGCTCAGCAACCAGGCTGCCGTCGCCGGCATAGTCGCCCAGGCCCCGTGCAACAAGGCCGGTCGCAGCTTGCGGTAACGCCCGGCCTCGACCAGCGCGAAGCCCAGACCCATGGCGGTTTCCAGCAGGTTGAGCCGATCCGGCAAACCGCGCGACCACGCCAACTCCAAGACCCGAGCCAGGGGCTGGGGCCGGCGCACGGCCCACCACGGTAGTTTCCACAGTAAACTCCAGAGGCGACGCCGGCGAAACCGACGTACCACGTGGCCTTCCCATTCGTCCTTGCCGCCCCAGATCGAGACAATCTCCAGCGGCAGCCCCTGCGCGAGCAGCCCTCGCAAATCGCGCTGCAGAAACGTTTCCGTGTTTTTCGGAAAGGTGGTGCACAGAAAAACGATTGGGCCAGGCTCGCGCGGACCCGTCGCCGCCGCGGGTGCTTTCGGGTCGGGCGAGGCGCTCACCACAGCGGCTTGTCGAACGCCAGGCAGACGTTGGCCCCGCCAAAGCCGGAGCTGTTGCTGAGCAGAGGCCAGGGATCGGCGTCTTCGCTCGCGCGCGGAATGTTCAGGCCCTCGGCTTCGGGGTCGAGGGTCTGGATGTGCGCCGAGCCTGGCGTCATCCCGGCTTGCCCGGCGGCGATGCTCAGACCCGCCTCCAAAATACTTGCCAGCGAAAGTCCATGACCCGTCAGCGCCTTGGTGCTGCTGACTTTGGGCGAGTGGCCGTTGGTCCCGAAGACGCGCTTGAGCGCCTTCGCCTCGGAGGCATCGCCGATGGGCGTGGAGGCTGCATGCGCGTTCACGTAGCGGATCGCCTCCGGCTGCAGGCGCGCGGACTTCAGGGCCCGCTCCATCGCGCGGGCCAGGCCGTCGCCTTCGGGGTGCGAAATGGCCAGGCTGTGCCCGTCGGAGGCCTGCGCCCAACCGCGAAAATGCGCCTGACAGGGTGCGCCGCGCTCGCGGGCCAGGGCTTCGGACTCCAGGATCAGCACGACCGCGCCGCCCGTTCCGACAAAGCCGTCACGATCCTTGTCGAACGGTCGCGAGGCCGTCTGCGGATCGGTCGAGGGCGAGAGCGCGCGCATTCCGGCAAACGGCAAAATCGTGTTCACGTGCCAATCTTCGCCACCCACCACGATCATCCGCTGCTGACGCCCCAGCGCGATTTCGTCATGGGCGAAGCCCAGCGCATGGCCGCTGCTGGCGCAGGCGGAAGCAAAACCGCAGGACGAACCGGTCACCTTGAAGAGCGCCACGAGGTTAAAGCTCAACGTGCCCGGTACCGAGTTGACGATGCCCATCGGCGAGCACCGCATCACCCCCAGCTCGTGCATGCGATTGATCTGGTGGTTGAGCATCATGGTCGAGCCGCTGGAGGCGGTGAACAGGCCCGTGCCAGGATCGTGGGCGACGTCTTCGCGCGTCAGCTTCGCCTCCTCGAGCGCCTGCTCCAGCGCGCAATAGGCGTAAAGTACGTGCGGCGACATTCCGCGCAGCATGTCTCGGCGCAGGCGGTAACGCTCCGGAAAGACCCAATCTTCCGGCTCGACCGACTCGGTCTCAAATCCCTTCAACGTACCCGCCAGCGTCACCGGCGAGTCCATCTTCGCCATCCCCGGATGCGGGGCAATGCCGTGGCGCAGCTCACGCAGGCTGTCGGTGACCGCTGGGCGGTCGTTGCCGATGCTGGAAACAAAGCCCAGCCCTGTAACGACAACTTCGTTCATCGCTGTGCTGAGTTCTCACGCAGCCCGCCAGCGGTGGCAAGCCCAACGTCGGACGCCCTGCCGGCGACCTTCAAACCGGGTGGCTGCCGTTGGTCCCCGGCTCGGGCAGCGAGGTGCCGTTGGCAAAGTCAAAGGTCAGGACCAGCTCGTCGATGGTGGCCACCTTCTCCGTCCCGCATACAATGTTGCCCTGATACGACGCCGCCGGATGACGCACGGTACGCTGTTTGACATGGAGGGTCAGCACGTCGCCCGGGCTGCAGATACGATTGCAGCGCAGACCCTCGGCTGACTTGAAGTACACCTTTTGAGCGTCGACGGCCTGGTCGAGCTGCTTGCCGGGGTCGCGCAAAAGGTGCAGCACCGCCAGCTGGCCGACAGCCTCCATCATGATCGAGGCCGGAAAGACGGGCTGATGCTTGAAGTGCCCTTCCAGGAAAAACTCGTCGCCGGCAATCTTGTAGGTGCCCTTGGCCTCGTTCACGCGCAGCGAAGCATCCTGCAGGAAAAGAAACGGGTGGCCCTGCGGGAGGGTCTCGACGATCTCGCCCACGTCCAAGTTGACCGCCTTCTCGGGCGGAGGCAGCCCCTTGAGCTTGGCGTCGATAAAGGCCTGGGCGTCGCCCAC
This sequence comes from Opitutales bacterium, assembly GCA_050331595.1. Taxonomy (GTDB): domain Bacteria; phylum Verrucomicrobiota; class Verrucomicrobiia; order Opitutales; family JBHJGM01; genus JBHJGM01. Next base: position 251,570 of record JBHJGQ010000001.1, on the reverse strand, counting down.
GGTGCGCAAGTCCTTCAGCTCATCGTTCTCGATGGTGATATCGAGCGTGCCTTCGATCAGCATCACAATCTCGACCATCGTCAGCGAGTCGATGCCCAGATCTTCGAGAAAACGCAGATCCGGACCTCCCTGCTTCAGCCGTGGCCGAACATCCGGCTCCAGATAGCGCTCGACGATGCCCATCACGATCGCCGGAACCTGGTCGGTGTTGCCATTGCGGCGAAAGGCCAGGGCGGCCTCGATCGTTTCCGGGGAACAGCGCTTGAGCGTGTCGCGCAGGTTGCCCTCTTCCTCTTCCGACACTTTCCGTGGCTGCGGCGAAACTTCCATAAAACTTCAGAATGTGGCGGGCAGGGATCGGCCTGTAAACCTCTTTCTGCCGGGCCGAGTCCAACGGACCTTCCCGTGAACCGACACTGAGTCCATATCTTCTTGCCTCGTGCGTTAGAATGTAAAGGTTGCGGCAGTTGGCAACGTCATTCTGTCCAGTCCGTGCGGTCTTCGCGGGCGCGTTCTCCTCCAATCCTCCTCGAACATGAGCTGTAAAATTACCCTGATTGGCGCCGGCTCGGTCGTCTTCGCCAAGACGCTGATCGGCGATATCCTGCAAAAGCCCGAAACCGCCGGGGCGCACATCTGCCTGATGGACATCGATCCGGCCCGGCTCAAGGTGGCCGAAACCGTCACGCGCAAGATGATCGAGGCGCTCGGCGTGCCGGCCACCTGCACCGCTACCCTCGACCAGCGCGAGGCCATCCGCAACGCCAACTACGTCATCTGCACCATTCAGGTCGGCGGGTACAAGCCCTCGACCGTCCGCGATTTCGAGATTCCGAAAAAGTACGGCCTGCGCCAGACCATCGCCGACACCCTCGGCGTCGGCGGCGTCTTCCGCGCCCTGCGCACCATCCCGGTCATCCGCAAAATCGCCGAGGACATCGACACCCTGGGCGCGCCCGATTGCCTGCTGCTGAACTACACCAACCCCATGTGCATGAACTGCTGGGCGGTCGAGGAAGCCGTTGGCATTCCGCACGTAGGCCTGTGCCACTCGGTCTTTGGCACGGCGCGCCAATTGGCCACCTTCATCAACATCCCGATTGAGGAGGTCAACTACCGCGTCGCCGGCATCAACCACATGGCCTTTTTCCTGCAGTTTGAGCACAAGGGCCAGGACCTGTACCCGCTGCTGTTCAAGCTGCTCGACGACCCGGACTTCAACCGCGAAAAGGTGCGCTTTGAAATGATGCGCCGCACCGGTTACTTCGTCACCGAATCCAGCGAACACCAGGCCGAATACGTTCCGCACTTCATCCACTTCGGCGACGAGCAGATCAAAAAATTTGATGTGCCGCTGGATGAGTACCCGCGCCGCTGCGAAGCCATCATGGCGCACTGGAAGCAAACCGAGAAGGAGATCATCGGCGGCAAGGGCCGCATCTCGATCCGCCCGCCCTCGCACGAATACGGCTCCTTCATCATCCACTCGATGGAGACCGGTATTGAACGCGTTGTCTACGGCAACGTGCCCAACCGCGGCATCATCGAGAACCTCCCGCAGGACTGCAACGTGGAGGTGCCCTGCCTGGTCGACCGCAACGGCCTGCAGCCGGTCACCATCGGCGAGTTGCCCTCCCAGCTGGCCGGCATCTGCGAGACCAACATCAGCGTGCAGCGCCTGACCGTGGAGGCCGCCCTGACCGGTCGCCGCGAGCACATCTACCACGCCGTCATGCTCGACCCGCACACCGCCGCCTCTCTGCCCCTGGACAAGATCTGGAATATGTGCGACGAGCTGATCGAGGCCCACCAGAAGGACGGCTTCCTGGGCGAGTTTGAGCCGACCATCCAAGGCACCGGCCGCGCCCACGCCGGCACCGCCGACCGCGTCATCGCCCGCCTCGAACCGCAGACCGAGTTTGAAACTGCCGCCGGGTCCACCTGCGAACTGGTTCTGAGCGTAGAGAATCCCAATCCCAAAACCGCGCGCGTGAAGCTGACTGTCGAGCCGCGCGGCGAGGCCATCCGCGTCAAGGGCAAGCGCAGCTTTAGCCTCAAGGTGCCCGCGGGCGAGCACCTCGAGCAGACCGTCGTACTGACCAACGCCAGCGAGGCCGAGCGCAGCGGCTACGTCGATTTGAACACCGACAGCACCGATGTCCTCGCCGTGGGCACCGCCGTGAGCGCGCGCTCGCGCATCAACGGTTCTGAAGGAGCCTTTGAACTGGAATTGGGTGGCTTCACCGCGGTCGAAGGCAGCCTCACGCACTCGGCCAAGAGTCTCTCGCTCAAGCTCAAGGTGCACGACTCCGACATCCGCCGCCACGACGGGCCCCTCTGGCGCCAGCCCTCGATGATTGAGTTCTTCGTGGCTCCAAACGCAAAGACGCGGCCCTCGCAATTCTTTGTCGCACCGGCCACTAACGGCAAGGACGACCCTGCCGTGCTCAAGCCCGACGGCAAAGGCGCCGCGCGCGGCATCAAAGCCACTCAGTCCACCACCGAGATGTTTTACGAGGTCGAGGTCCAGGCGACCAAGAAGGCCCTCGGATTGAGCGACGGCAACGGCACCTTCCTCTTCGACCTGATCGCCAACCTCGGCGCGCTGGGCGATGCGCACTCGGGCGGGCGCACCGCGCTGAACCGCCACATGAATTCCGCCGAGTCCACCGCGCACTACTCGACCGTCGAGCCCGTCGGCTGACCGAACACCTTCTCACGCCACTGCGCAGCGAGCACCGCTGCCCACTTTCGTAGACAGCAAAAACGCCTGCCCCGGTTACGGAGCAGGCGTTTTGGTTAAGGAAAGGTCCTCCGTGGCTCGGAAGTTCAGGCGCGGCGCAAGCGACGACGCAGAACAGCGAGACCCAGGGCCAGACCACCGGCGATGGCCGCATAGGTGCTGGGCTCGGGCACGATCGTGAAATCGAGCTCGTACGCGGACAGCTGCGGGCCGGTTTGCTGGATGTTGAAGGTGTAGATGCCCGGACCGAGCGGCGCGGTGAAACCGGTGCCGCCTTGCGAGGCCGCGGCCAGCGAATCCAGGAGATTCACCGTGGGCGGTGACACCGTGTTGTTGATGTGCGCGCCACCGAGAAAGTCGGTGATCGTGCCACCACCGGGAATCACACTGGTGGCGCCTTCGTCGATGTGCGCAAACGCGGTGTTGGCCACCGGGTCGGGCGTGGTCGAACCTCCGGAGAAGGTCTCGTAGCTGACCACACGAATGTCGGTCAGTAACTCACCAACCCCCACCTCGAAGGTGAAGTAGTCGCGAACATCGGCGCCGCCATCAGCGGTCACCGTGCCAATGAAGGTGTTGACGCCGACCTCGAGGTCAACGGCGGTCGGAGCAAGCGGGTCTGAGCTGAAGTCAACAAGACCGCCCACGCCTTCTTCAAAGGTCAAGGCAGAGAGGGAGCCGGCACACAAGAGCCCGGCGCAAGTAAGGGTGAGTAAGGAATCAATTCGCATCGGGGATGGGACGATATGAGTTCATGTTTAACAGAGAAAACATGCAGCATCAAATTTGAGCATGCGATTCAGCATCGGGTCGGCAAGGTTTTCTTGGGCGCGTCACCCAATCTTCACGATTGATGCCTACACAAGGTTCCGCTCATAAGTTTTGCTTACGCATCGCCAGTCTGCTGCAAGAATTTCGCGTTTGCCATTCGGCCCGGCGCTGGTTTGAGTGTCGGCTAGCACACATGCAAAAGGCTCTCGTCCACACCATCGGTCTGCTCGGCGTTCTCGCGCTGATCGCGGGCTTCGTTCTTTCGCCGAGTGACACGGCTTCCACTTCCTCGGATCGCCTGCGGGTTGTCGCCTCCACCAGCCTGGTTGCCGATTGGGTGCGCCAAGTCGCCGGGGAGCGCGTCCAACTTACTGTGCTGGCCGGTCCGAATGCCAGCCCGCACCATCTGGAGCTGGCCCCCAGCCAGGTACGCGCCCTCAACCGGGCCGACCTGGTGGTTTCCATTGGCAACGGTCTGGAGCCCTGGCTGCGCCGCGCCTACGAGGGTGCCGACAGCAAAGCCGAGTTTTTCGAACTGAGCGTTGGGCTGCCGCTGCTGGCCCGCAATACGTCACCGGACGACTGGATCGCGCGTCCAGGAATGGCTGTTGCCGGGGAATTGCCGGCCTGTTGTGCCGGGAAATACGCTGACCTGCTGCCTCAACCTGCCGTGACCCTGGCGATGGATGAGCGCAACATTTCTCTGGCCGCTTCGGCGCAGGCGCACAGCGGCTGTGAAGGCTGCGAGTCGACGGTCACCGCAGAACTGGCCGGTGGGTCTTTCGCAACGACCACGCATTCCGACCCTCACGCTTTGGAAGCTGCCGGTAGCTGCTGCGCGGCCGGCGGCGACTCCCATGCTCATGGCGATTTGGACCCGCATGTCTGGATGGACGTTTCGCTGGTGCGCACGATGGTCGATGGCTTGATCACCGAACTGGCCGGCCTGGACCCCGCCAACGAGGCCGCCTACGTCGCTTCGGGCGAGGCCTACCTTGATGAATTGTCCGCGCTGGACCAGTGGATTTTCCGCTTTTGCCAGGAGGTGCCCGACGAGCGCCGCCGCCTGCTCACCCAGCACGAAAACATGCGCTACTACGCCCAGCGTTACGGCTTTGCTCTGGCCGGTTCATTGCTCGGATCGCTTTCCACGGGCGAGGCCGGCCCCTCGCCCTTCGCGGTCAATCGCTTGCTCAAGCGCATCGAGGTTCAGGGGATCCCGGCCGTCTTCTGCGAAAACATCGCCTCCACCCGGCTGGCCGAACAGATCGCGCGCGAAGCCGAGCTGGGAACGCCTCACGTGCTGATCACCGGGGCTCTGACCGACCCGGGAACCGAGGGCGACACCTACGTGGGCATGATGCGCCACAACACCCGCACGATTGTCAACGCCCTGCGATAAGGAACCGGCCCAGCGGCGCGGGGCTTACGGCGGCGTCCAGACGGCGGTCCCGCCAGCAAACGTCGCCGCCCTGGCGGCCACCGATCTCAAGGTCGCCTACCCCGATCGGCAAGACCTCGCGCTGCGTGGCCTGAGTCTGCGCGTCAACCAAGGCGGCTGCATCGCGCTGGTCGGTCCCAACGGGGCGGGCAAAAGCACCTTCCTCAAAGCGCTCGCAGGCGTGTTGCCCGTGCGCTCGGGAAAGCTGGAAGTGTTTGGGCAAGCGCCCGGCAGCCAGCCCGCCTGGGTCGCCTACCTTGAGCAGCGCGCCGAGCTGGATTGGCGTTTTCCGATTTCGGTGGAGCGCCTGGTGTTGAGCGGTGCCTACGGACGCACCGGCTGGTTTCGACGTCCCGTCGCCGCCGAACGCGACCGCGCCCGCGAAGCGCTCGACCAGATGGGCCTCTACGCGCTGCGGCACCGGCGCGTGGGTGAGCTTTCAGGCGGCCAACAGCAACGCACGCTCTTTGCCCGCACGCTGGTTCAAAACGCTTCCCTGCTGCTGCTGGATGAACCGCTCAACGCCGTTGATGCCCAGACGCGACAGGTCGTTGAACGTTGCCTGCAACGCCTGCGCGCGGAAGGCCGCACCGTGGTGATGGCCACGCATGACTTGGGACGGACCGAAGGGGCCTTCGACCACGCGGCTTACCTGGTCGACGGGCGCAGGGTCGACAGCCCGCCCGGAGCGCCCGCCCCTTGCCACGCCCCCGTGCACACGTCCACCGTCTCCGCCTTGAGTGCCCCGCGATGACCGACGTTATCGAGATTTTTCAGGCGCCCTTCATGCAACGGGCTCTGGCGGCGCTCCTGCTGGCGGGCCTCAGCGGCGCGGTGGTGGGTGCCTTTATCGTCTTGCGGCGCATGGCTTTCATGGGCGGGGCGCTGACGCACACGATCCTGCCCGGCGTGGTCGCGGCCTATGCGCTGGAAGTCAGCCTCTACCTCGGGGCTTTTGCCGCCGCCCTGTTGACCGCTGCCGGGGTCAATCTGCTCGCGGCCAAGGGTGAACTGCGCGAGGACACGGCCATTGGCGTGATGCTCTCGGGCATGTTCGCGCTGGGGGTGCTGCTGATGGCGCTGGTGGATTCCTTCGCCGATTTTTCCTCGATTCTCTTCGGCAACATTCTAGCGGTGGCCCCGGGGGACCTCTGGCTGATCGGTGGGATCACGGCCTTTGTGCTGCTCTGCGTGGCGGCCTTTTACAAGGAACTGGAACTCTCCACGGTCGATCCGGCTTACTGCGAGCAGATCGGGGCGCACCCCGGATGGATGCGCGTGCTCATCCTCGTGTTGACGGCGGCCAGCGTCGTCTCCGCGCTCAAGCTGATGGGTGCCCTGCTGACCACGGCGCTGCTGCTGATCCCGGCGGCGACGGCCACGCTCTTTGGCCGCTCCCTGGCGATGGTCATTGTAATCGGTGCAGTGGTGGCCACGGTTGGGGGTGTCGGGGGGATGGTGCTCTCGGTCGACCGGGACTGGCCGGCCGCCTCCAGCATCGTGCTGGTCCTGTGGGGGTGCTTCACGGCCGGTTGGCTGTTCAAGCGCGTGCTTCGTTTTCGGCGCACCGGCGGCCTGGCCACCAGCGCTGCCTGAGCACGCGCAGTTTCGCTACGGGCTCCGCAGTCGCTGGTTGCCAATCGATCACCGTACCCCCACAGCCATAAAAAAACCCTCCAGCAGCCAGCGCGGCCACCGGAGGGTTTTGGAAAGGGCTTCGGCAGTTGCGCGCCCCGCGTTAGGGACGCATGAACGCCGGCGTGGGATGAAAGCCGTTGCCGTTGCTGGCGCGCGGGTGCGTCGCTTCGGCAGCTTCCACCTTCGCAGCATCTTCGGCGAATTCGCCGTAGACGAAAATCTCAGCGCGCTTGAACTTGAAGCCTTCGGGCAGGTCGGGCAGGTCTACATGGACTTCCGGGCCGCTCAGCTGGAACACGCGGTCGGTACGCTCGCAAACGAGCAGAGGCGCGCGCTCCTTGCCGTTGGGCAAGCAGTAGCGTGGGGCCTGTCCGGGCAACTCGACAACGTCGAGTTCACCCTGCTCCACCATGCCCTTGATGTTGCGGTACACGGTGGCGATGCCCAGGTTGGGCACCTGCTCGCTGGCGATCTCCAAAACTTCTTTAGGGCTGAGCGGACGGGCACCGTGGGCAAAGGCATGCTTGATGGCTTTGCGTTGGCGGGTATCTCGTTGTTCTTTCACGGGTTTTTGTGGGGTGGGTGCAACACCCGTAGTGGTGGCAAGGGTTGGCGCCACACGGGGCCGCGGGGTTTGGTCTCAGGGCGAAAACTGTCGAGGGGTCGGTGACAGTGATTTTCCAGAGCCGCTGCGCGACTGTGGTAATCTTAACGTAGAGTCGCTTCTCAGCAAGCGATCTGGAGCCGATCCAGCGTCAATCTTGGCAAAGTACGGGATTCCCCTATTGGTTTCTGGTCAATAACTTGTAAATTTTCACTGAATGGAGACACTATAGCCATCAAAGCCGCCCGCATCGGCGTGAAAACCGTCGGCGGACGCCGCCCGTACCCGGGACTTGCACCCGACCCCAGTGAGAGGTTTGTTTCAATGCTTTTATGCCTTACGAGAGTACCGCGCAGGCGCATCACTGGACCGCCCCGGGCAACAAGTCCCTCGAGCTGGCCCATTGGTCCGTCGGCGGAGCGTCTTCGCCCCGGTTGCGCTTGCTCGCCATTCACGGTCTGGGCGGCTGCGCGGGCGACTTCGAGCCGCTGGCCCGCCGCCTCGCTGAGCAGGGCATCGAAACCTTTGCGCTGAACCTGCGCGGACAGGGCTGCGACCCGAAGCGACGACAACGCGGGCACTTCCGATCCGTTGATCAGTGGCTGGCCGACGTGAATGCCCTCGCCGAGCACCTGCTGGAGCGCGAGCCGGCCTGTCCACTCATCCTGGCGGGCGAGAGCCTGGGTGCGGTGCTGCTGAGCGTTGGCGCGGCGCAGGACGCGAGCGCGCTCAGCCGTGCGCAGGGTCTCCTGCTGCTGGCTCCCGTTCCCTACGTCGAGGTGAGCCTGACGCCCCGGCAAATCTGGCTCACGCGTTGGCTGATTCGGCTTTTTCCACGCGTGCGACTGAGCCCAGGCCTCTTTACCCGCAAGCGCAAGGCCGACGCCGCCAAGCCCGAGCCACACCCGGTCAGCCGCCTGCCGGAGTACCGCCAATGGCTGGAAAGCGCGCCGCACCGCGTCCGCAAGTTTTCGCTGCGTTTCCTGGGCAACGTCTGGCAGCTCATCGACGCCTGTCCCGAAGCCGCCAAAAACCTGAAGCTGCCTGTGCTGCAGCTGTGCGCCGGCTGCGACCTCTTCATCGATCAAGCCCAGAGCCGCCGCTTTTTCGAGCAAATCGGGTCTACCGAGAAGCAATTCGCTTGCTGGCCCGAAGCGTGCCACCTGCTCCTGCACGATCCGGACACGCCCGAGGTGCTCGACACCATCGAATCCTGGATCCGTCGCCTCGACATTGCGACGAAGTCCGCGTCTTCAACGGCGAACGCCCACCACTAGGGGCTGGTCAAACCCTCGGAAAGTGGATCGCCGAGGCCCGCCTTGGACTGCGGCCAGCGGTCACTCGACCGACACGCTTTCGATTTTTCAGACGGGAGTTACGGCGTGAGCGCCACGTCCTGACGTCCTTCGGCAAAATCCTGCTCAGCGGCCAGCCGGCGGGCGATCGGCGCGAAGGCGTCCGGGTCCGAGTACTCCTGGAGCAGCTCGCCGCGGTAATAAATGCCAAACCACTTCCCCCGCAGGCGTTCGCGCCGCACCTTCTGGTCGATTTCGGAAACGGGCAGGCCGTTGATGTGCCGGGTGGTGACGCGCTCGAAGGTAAATTCGCGCAGGGGCAGGGCGTCGGTGGCCTGTTCCCAGCGACCACCGTCCTTGAGCTGGTCGATGTGAAAAACGCCCACGCGTCGCGACCGTCGATAATCATCCACCAGGCGGTAGTTCTCGACCGAGTGCAGCTCCGAATCCACCACGTAGCGTACCTCGATGTCGCGCATGGTGTGAAAGGTGTTGTTCCGCACCGAGAAAGGATAGGTCACGTAGAGGATGCCGTTGCGTTTGCCGGCGCGCCGGTCGCGGTCGAAACGCAGGTTCTGCTGAATGATGCGACGGTTGTGCCAATCACGGATGATTTGTTGCGAACCTTCGGAGAAAAAGCTCAGCGAGGCCGCCATCAACCGCGTGGGTTGGCGCCGCAAGTACAGACGCACAATCTCATCGCGCGGGATGAAATCGTGCAAACGCGCACGGAGCGTTTCGCCGTCGGGATTGCTCAACTCAAGCCATTCCTGCGAAAAGTCGGGCACCGCCACCGCCGCCGGTGGATTGGGTACATGCGTCGGAGGCACATCGGAAACGAGCGCACCCAAAACCGGTGCACTTGAAAGGGCCAGCAGCGGGAGGAAATCCAGCCTTTTCATCGTAAGAAAACCGTAATCGTGTTCGTTGCCAGAGACAAGCGCCAAGGGCGTTTGTGCCCCCTGAAATGGCTCTCCCGGCAGCCATCAGACGCGCTCGGGGCTTACCGCAAGCGCTTGCACAATCGGGTGCGACGACTCGCACCGGCGGTGTGCACCGATTTCGATACGCCGCGTTCGTAGAATGCGGGTGCGAAGGTGGACGCTGCGTGCATGCGCCCTGTACCGAACCTCCTGTTTGCAATTCGCACGGAAAACCGAGCCGTCTGCGTTCATCCGGAATTCATCTACTCAATCTTACATATAGTTTACGCCCGAGACGTCAGAACGCATTTAGGTCACTCCTGCACCTACCGATTTGAGCAAGCGTTCAACCGCACTTTTATCGCTACACTGCAGGTCGTTTGTTTTTCATGAATTTCCAAACCTCGATCACGCCCCAGACGGGCCTCCACGACCCGCAATTTCTCCTGGGCCATCCAGCGGTCCAGCAGGCCGTGGGAGAAAATGTGGTCGCTGCTCTCATCCTCGATGAAGCGCTCAACGTGGTCGCCGCGAATCACACCCTGCTTTCGGAACGCGGGCTGCCACACCTGGACGAGCTCGTTTCGGTGCAGCCCGGGGATCTGCTGGGCTGCCGCCACGCCGATGTGCCCAACCACGCCTGCGGCACGAGCGAGCACTGCGCACAATGCGAAGTCCGCGATGCCGTCCGGCGCGCGTTTGAACAGGGCGCCGGTCGCGCCGTGTCGTTGCACGAGGCGCTCGATCCGAAGCAGGATGCCCCGCGCAAAGTCACCGCGCACGCTTTCGTCGAGGGCGGCCGACGCTACGTGGTCATGGTCGTGCAAGACCTTTCGGCGGAGGTCCACCGCGAGGAGATGCTGCACACCTTTTTACACGACCTGAACAATGTCGTGGGGTCGCTGCGCAACCTCGAGCAACTCAGCGATCTGTACCGACATGACCCCACCGCGCTCTGCCGCTTCGTCAAACGCCAGGCCCTGGTGCTGGAAGAGGAAATTGCCGCCCAACAGGTGATTTCGCAGATGGCTGACGATTCGCTCGAAGTGCGCCTGCAAACCGTCCGGCTCACGCGTCTGGCCGAGACCGCCATCGAAACGGTTTCCGCCTACCCGCAGGCCGCCAAGAAGTCCTTTATCCTGGCCCCGACGCTGGTGGATGTGCTGACGCGCTCAGACCCGGTGCTCGTGCGCCGCATCTTGATCAATCTGCTCAAAAACGCGGTGGAAGCCAGCGACCGGCAGGCACACATCCGCCTGCGTCTGGACTATGCCGGTGACTGGGTGGAAGCCTCGGTCCACAACCCCGAGCCGATACCACCCGAGCAGCAGACCGGCATCTTCAAGCGCAGCCAGTCCAACAAGGGCCCAGCTCGCGGCCTGGGCTGCTGGAGCGCCAAGCTGCTGTCCGAGAGCTACCTGGACGGCGTGCTGAGTTTCAGTTCCAGCGTGGACGCAGGCACCACCTTTACCCTGAGACTGCCCGTCACCCGCAACGGCCTGACTCGCTCGCCCTTCGGCAACAGCTAACCCCGTTAAGCCAACGACGAAGCAAGTTGCGCGTCGAGGGATTCGTCCACCTGGTGGTGCCAGAGTTCGGCGTAGCGGCCGCCGCGTTGCAACAGCTCGTCGTGGGTGCCCTGCTCGAGAATGCGGCCGCGCTCCAGCACCACGATGGTGTCGGCCTTGCGCACGGTGGACAGCCGGTGCGCAATGACGAGCACGGTGCGCTCCTGCATCAGGTTGTCGAGCGCGGTTTGGATCTGACGTTCGGTGATTGTGTCGACGCTGGCAGTCGCCTCGTCGAGGATCACCATCGGCGGATTCTTCAGGAGCACACGCGCAATCGTCAGGCGTTGTTTCTCGCCTTGCGACAGGCGGATGCCTTTTTCGCCAATGTTGGTTTGCAAACCCTCGGGCAGGCGCTCCACAAAATCCAACGCGCAGGCACACTCGAGGGCGCGACGCAGTTCTTCATCGGTGGCGTGTTCCCGGGCCAGGCGCAGGTTGTCCTCTACAGTTCCCTCGAACAAAAACGGATCCTGGGCCACGTGGCCGATGGCATCATGCAGATCGGCCAACGAGATCTCGCGCACGTCCACACCATTGAGCCGGACCACCCCGCCGGTCACGTCGTAGGCGCGCATAGCCAGATTGGCGACGGTGCTCTTGCCCGCGCCTGTGTGACCGACCAGCGCCGTCACTTTGCCCGGTTCGAGTTGCAGGCTGAAATCCTCCAGCACCTCGGGACGCCCCGGATAGGCGAAGCTGGCCGCCTGAAAATCCACCCGCAGCGAGCCCGCGGGAATCGGTTTGGGCTGCGCCGGATCGACCACCGATTCCGCCGCGTCGAGGATCTCAAACACGCGTTCGCCCGAGGCTTTGCCCTGAGCCAGCAAATGATTGAGCCCATGCAACATGCTGATTGGCTGATACAGCATGGAGGCAAGGAAAAAGAAGGCGATCAGCTTGGGGAAATCGAAGTCCGCGCGCCCTTGCAGGATCATCCAGCCGCCCACCCCGATGATCGCCACCGTGCCGAGGTTCGTGATGAAATTCGTCGACGGGTTGTAGACGGACCAGCGGTACATGCCGGTGAGCGTTCGATCCTTCAGCAAGGTGGCGCGCTCGTTGAAGCGACGGGTTTCGCGCCGCTGCAGGGCAAAGGTCTGGATGAGCCGGTTGGCCTGAATGTCTTCGACCAGCAGGCTGTTGAGCTCGCCGGCGGCCTCGCGCACCTTTTTCCAGATCCGCCGCGAACCTCGCGCGTAAATAATCCCGTAGACCAGCAGCACCGGCAGCGGGAGGAAGACCAGCGCGGCCAACAACGGCTGGAGGGTGAAGAGCGCCGCCGTCACCCCGACGATCATCAGCAGCGCGCGTGAGCCCTGCTCCGTTCCGTCGAGCAGCGCCCGCTCGACGTTGGACACATCCTCAATCACACGGGAGGAAATTTCGCCGCTCTTGCGCGCGTCATAGAAACTGATCGGCAGCCGCAGCAGCTTCGAGTGCAGGTCGCCGCGCATGTCCATCAGCACGCGTTGCTCCAGCGTATTGTTCACACGGATACGCAGCCCGTCGAAGACCTGACTGCTGGCATAGAGCACAATCAACAGGCCGACGCCTAACAGCAGGCTCGTCAGCCCGGTGGCCGCCTGCACGCCTTCGAGGATGCCCTTCACGCTCAGCGGCACCAGGATCATGAAGGCCGTCGAGAGCGCGGCCAGCAGCAGCGTCAGGAAAAACAAACCGCGGTAACGAAAGAGGTAGCCGGAAACCCGCCAGATAATAGACATCTTCGGAGCATCTTCCGGTGCGCCGGTCCGGTCAACCACCGGGCGCGAACCCGGCAGCTTGCCCTTGACTCACCCTGTCCTCCGCCGATAGTGCATGAATCTGATGCGAGACATCTGCCGCCAGATGGGCCAGCTACTAGGCCTGCGCGAAACGCTGCTCCCCTAGGGGAGTGGAATGATGCGGTGTGGCCGGGCGCGGCCCTCAAAACAACACGCACTTTTTCTCTGCCGGGCTGTGCTGTGCCCGGTCTGCTCGGTCCAAGACGGACCGCCTTCGTCCATTGACCCGCACCGAACTTTCTCTAGCCGCGCCATCCCGGCGCCGATGACCGATGAACGCCGATTTACTCCGTAAGTACCGCCCGCGGCCCGTCGTGGATTTGCCCGACCGTCAATGGCCCAACCGCCAACTCACCCGCACGCCCATGTGGTGCAGCGTGGACCTGCGTGACGGCAACCAGGCCCTGCCCGTGCCGATGAACGTCGAGGAGAAACTCGAGCTGTTCGACCTGCTGGTGAAGATCGGCTTCAAGGAAATCGAGATCGGCTTCCCCTCGGCCAGCGACACCGAGTTCCGCTTCTGCCGCCGCTTGATCGAGGAGGGACGCATCCCTGGCGACGTGCATGTGCAGGTGCTCACCCAGGCCCGCGAACACCTGATCCGGCGCAGCTTTGAGGCCATCGACGGGGCCCACACGGCCATCGTCCACCTCTACAACTCCACCAGCGCCTTGCAGCGCGCGGTCACCTTTGGCGGGGCCACGCCCGAGGACATTCGCCGGATCGCAACCGACCACACCGCGCTCGTCCGAGAACTGGTCCCGAGCGTGCCGTCGACGAAGGTGCGCTTTCAGTATTCGCCCGAAAGCTTCTCCGACACCGAAATGGATTTCGCGCTGGAGATCTGCGAGGGCGTCATGGACGCGTGGTATCTCAAGCAGGCGGAAAGCCCGGTGACCAACGGCGCGTCTTCCAACGAAGCACCAACCGCGGAACCGATCATCCTGAACCTCCCGGCCACGGTGGAATACCACACGCCCAACGTGCACGCCGACCAGATCGAGTGGTTCTGCCGCAACTTGAGCCGCCGCGCGCAGGCCATCATTTCCCTGCACACGCATAACGACCGTGGCACCGGCGTGGCGGCGACCGAGCTGGGCCTGTTGGCCGGTGCGGACCGGGTCGAGGGCACGCTCTTTGGCAACGGCGAACGTACCGGCAACCTCGACATCGTCATCGTCGCCTTGAACTTTCACAGCCAGGGCGTCGACTCGTGCCTGGATTTTCGCGAGCTCGACGCCATCCGCGAAGTCTATCAACGCACCACCCGCATGGACGTGCATGCGCGCTGGCCGTACTCGGGCGAGCTGGTCTTCACCGCCTTTTCCGGGTCGCACCAGGACGCGATCAAAAAAGGTATGGACCGCAGCCGCGCGCGCGACGGTTCCGGTGAAGGAAGCGGTGCTGGCAATGCCGACGGCTCTGGCGAAGGCGCCGGATTCGGAAGCGGTGCTGGCCTTTGGGAGGTCCCCTACCTCACGATCGATCCGCAAGATATCGGCCGCAACTACGAAGCCATCGTGCGTATCAACTCCCAAAGCGGCAAGGGCGGCGTGGCCTTCGTGCTGCAGCGCGACTATGGCTGGGAACTGCCCAAGTCCATGGCGCCGCAGGTGGGCGAGGCTGTCTGGAACTTTGCCGACGCCGAAGGCCGCGAGCTGTCTTCGGCGGAGGTGCGCGATTACTTCGTGCGCGAGTTTGTGGAACGCCGCGCGCCCCTTGCCTTGATGGAGCACCAACTCCAGGTCGGGCACCCGCCCGAAAAGAACGCCGTCTGCCAGGCCCGCGTGCGCCACCATGACGCCGAGCACACCATCGAGGGCAGCGGCAACGGCCCGATCAACGCCTTTGTCCACGCGCTGGAAAATTTCGGCCTTAAAGACTTCAAGTTGACCGACTACCGCAGCCATGCCATCGGCGCGGGTTCGGCGGTCGACAGCGCGGCCTACATCCAGATCGAACGCCAAAGCGACGGCGCGCGAATCTGGGGCGTGGGCATCAACCCTTCCATCGAGCAAGCCGGCCTGGAGGCCCTTGTCTGCGCCTGGAACCGTGCCCGGTAACCCGGCCGGCAAATCGAGCACACAACCCACAAAGCTCACATACGTAACGGTGAAGCCTGCGCCCCGCCGATTCCGCCTTGAGCTTTTCGCGGGTTCTGTGGTTATCCTCGTCAACGTACCATGACGCTGGAGGGGAAAAACATTTTGCTGGGCGTGACCGGCTCCATCGCCGCTTACAAAGCGGCCGACCTGACGTCCGAACTGGGCAAGCGCGGGGCCAACGTGCATGGGGTCATGACCCGCGAGGCCACCGAGTTCATCACCCCGCTCACGCTGCAGGTGCTCTCGAAAAATCCGGTGGCCTGGGACCTGTGGAAAGAGCAGGAGGGCTGGCAGCCCGGCCACATCGAACTGGCTGACGCGACCGATCTCTTGCTGGTCGCCCCGGCCACGGCGCACATCCTGGCCTGTTTCGCCCAAGGGCTGGCCCCGGACCTGCTCACCTCGATTTACCTGGCCACGCCCGCCCCGGTGATGGCCGCCCCCGCCATGAACGGAAAAATGCTCGCCCACCCGGCCACCCAGCAAAACATCCGCACCCTGCAGGCGCGCGGCGTGCGTTTTGTCGAGCCTGCCGAAGGCATGCTGGCCTGCGGCTACGAGGGCAAGGGCAAGCTGGCCTTCGTCCCCGACATCGTCCAAGCCGTCGAAGCGTTTTTCGCGGAAACTGCCGATTAGCCGTGCCCGTTTTCTGGATACACGCCAGCCGCTGCCGGCGGTTCTATGTCCTCGTCCTTGCGGTGCTGCTGCCGGGCACCTGGGTCGGCGCACAGATGCTCCCCTCGCCCGAGTCGATGGCGCAAGACGCTAGCGGCTCCGAGGACACCACCGGCGACCAGACCGCCCAGCAAGATGCCTCCCCGGATCGCACGCTCGGCGAACAAGCGGCCAACCTCGGCAACGAGCTGATCGAAGTCGTCACCAAGCGTAACGAATTGTGGCAGTTCATCGCTCTGTTCAGCTGCATCTTTGGGGGCATGGTCCTGGCCAAGTTCATTGGCATGGTCCTCTCGCGTCTGGCGGGCAAGCTCGACATCAGCCAGCGCTCCGTGCGCCAGATGGCCTTCAACGCACTGGGGCACAGCCTGGTCCTCTTTGGCCTGGTGCTGGGCATGCGCATCGGCGGCATCTTCCTGTCGCTAACGCCGACGGTCGAAAGCTTCTACAACACCATCGTGGAGGTGCTGCTGGTGGTCGCGGTTGCGCTGCTGGCCTTTCGCTTCGTGGAGGTGCCCGTCGAACTGCTCCGGCGCAAGGCCGAGAGTTCCGAGTCTGGCTTTGGCAAGATGCTGGTGCCTCTGGTGCGCTCGAGCCTGCGCGCGGCCATCATCATCCTGGGTCTGCTCAACGTCGTCGAAGCCGTCAGCGACAAAAGCCTCACCAGCATCATCGCCGGCCTGGGCATCGGCGGGCTCGCACTCGCCTTCGCCGCGCAGGACATGCTGAAGAATTTCTTCGGCTCGATCATGCTCTTTACCGACCGCCCGTTCGAGATGGGCGACCGGATCATTTTTGGCGATCACGACGGCACGATTGAGGAGGTGGGCGTGCGCTCCACGCGTATTCGCCGGCTGGACGGCCATCTGGTCACCGTGCCCAACGGCATCCTCGCCAACGAGGCCATCCATAACATCGCCAAGCGCCCCTTCATCCGCCGCATCCTCAACGTCACCGTCACCTACGACACGCCCCCCGAAAAAATCCAAGAGGGCAAGCGCATCATCCTCGACCTGCTCAAGCAACCCGAGGTCAACGAAGGCGACATGGTCCCGCGCGTTTACTTCAACGACTTCAATGCGGCCTCGCTGAACATCTTCGTCATCTACTGGTACCACCCGCCCAAATACTGGGATTACATGCAGCACGCCGACGACTTCAACACCGCCCTGCTGCGCGAGTTCAACGAAGCCGGCATCGAGTTTGCCTTCCCGACGCAAACCCTGCACCTGCCCGGCATCGAAGAAAAGCTGGGGCAGGACAGCGGCTCCTCAAAGAATTAAGGCGTCTGCGTGGCGGAAGCCACAGGCTCCACGACGACGATTTTGAAATCGTCGAAGCGGCTGTCGCGATCCCAGCAGGCATACATGCCGAAGTAACCGCCCGACTCCAAATCCTCGGCCCAGGCTTCGCCAATCAACTGGCCGTCCAGCGTCCAGCGTACCATCTTTGTGGATACGTCAACCTGAATCTCCACGTCGACCCACACGTTCATCCGCACACGGTCGCGGTGCAAAATGTGGTCACCGAACAAAACACCGCGCGTGTACAAGTCGGTCGTGGTCACGTCCGACTGCGGCAGCTGGTTCATGAAGCCGAAGTCCACGCCGCCGTTGCCGTTGGCATCCGCGCCCAACAGGTAGTGGATGGGGTCGTTGTCCTTCTTGAGCTGGCGAAAGGTGATGGTGTATGCGACCGCTTCGGCCGGGATCTCCACGTCGGCCACGATGCGGTAAGGCTCCGGATCGTTGCAGGCCGAACGCCCGCCCTGAATCATCACGCCCTCCTGCGGGTGGCGCACCCAAAAGGCCTGCGTCCAACGACCCTCGTAGGCATAGTCCCAGCACATCCGCCACTTTTTGAGCAGGTGCCCGTCGTAGAGCGAGCGGTCGACGTACTGCTTGAAGGTGGCGTTCAGCGTGAGCGCCTCGTGGTAGGACTCCGGCGTCTCAAAGTCGTCCTCGAACAGAACGCGCTCGGTCGTTGTGCTCGATTCTTCGGCGGAAAGGCTCGATAAGGTGAGCAGGCCCGCGAGGGCCCCGTGTGGCCAGAAAGACAGTAGGTGCATGGTGGGAGGGTTAATTCAATGTGAACGCGGGCAGGCGGACGATCGCGCCGCCTTTTTCGGCTGATTGATGGGCGCACAAGCCCACGCAGGTCCAGTTGGCCGACTCAACCGCATTGGGATACGGGTCGCGCCCTTCCAGCAGCGCCGTCACGAATTCGTGCGCCAGGTGCGGGTGCGAACCGCCGTGACCGGCTCCCTGGGTGAAGCTCAAATGCGTCTTCTTGCCCAAATCGTAGACGCCCTGCGTCGTGAACGGGCGGATGGCCTTGGGCAGACGGGAGGCAAAGTCCGGCACCGTCACCTTGCGCGGGATCTTCGGCTCGGGCCGCTTGGCGATGTGCAAGACATGCGGCTCATGCTCGACCAGCGTCCACTCAAACGACTGCTTCGAGCCATACACGTCGATGCTTTCACGATACTGACGCGCGGTGTCGAACAACGAGCGGATGATACGCGCGGTCAGGTCGGAATCCTTGATCTTCAGGTGCGCCGTCTCCACCGCGAAGCTCGATCCGTAGTGCTTGACCAACTCCGGGCGAACGGTGCCCGAACCAAAGCAGCTCACATACTCCGCCGGTGCCTGGGCCAGGGCGAGCATCGGCCCGACGCAGTGCGTGGCATACCACATCGGTGGTAGGCCCGGCCAGTAATCCGGCCACCCATCCATATCCTGCTGATGGCTGGCCTGCAGAAACTGGAGCTTCCCCAGTTTGCCCTCGTCCAGCAGCTTCTTCACGTAAAGGTATTCGCGGGAGTACACCACCGTTTCCATCATCATGTACTTCAGACCCGTACTCTGGCAGAGCTTCACAATCCGCCGGCAATCCTCGATGGAGGTCGCCATCGGCACCGTGCAAGCCACGTGCTTGCCCGCCTTCAGCGCGGCGATGCTCTGGGCGGCGTGATCGGGAATCGGCGTGTTGATGTGAATGGCCTCCACCTGCGGATCCTGCAACAGCGCCTCGTAATTGGCATAGGCCTTCTCGATGTCAAAAGCCTCTTGAATGGCCTTGAGCTTTCGCCGATTGCGCTGACAGACCGCGACCAGATTCACGCGCGGGTGAGCCTGATAGATGGGGATGAATTCTGCGCCGAAACCAAGGCCGGCGATCGCAACGTTGATTTTCCTGGGCATAGGCAGGGTAACCTCCAAGCAACGCCTGCCAGCCTCTCCGATCCGGCACGTAGCGACAACTCTCGAATGCCCCCGCGCACCGGTTTTATTTGCCAATCCCGGCCAACCTCGACACGCTCCAACGCGTGAAACCCGTCTCCTTTGCGGTCATCGGCTGCGGCGTGATTGGCCGCATGCACCTGAAGGCCGGGGCCAAGGCACCGCAGGTCAATCTGGCAGCTGTCGCCGACGTCAACGGCGATGCAGCCCAAAACGCAGCCACCGAGTATGGCGTCGCGCGCGCCACCACCAGCGCGCAGGAACTCTTTGACGATCCGGCAATTGAAGCGGTTGTGCTTGCCCTGCCTACCAACATCCGTGCCTCGTTGGCCCAGGCCGCTTTTCGCGCCGGCAAACACGTCCTCATTGAGAAACCGGCAGCCATGTCCGCAGCGGAGCTGGAATCCATCCTGGCGCTGCAAGGCGACCGCGTGGGCGGCTGCTGTTCCTGCCGACCGCACACCCTTTCCACGACCAAAGCTGCACGTGCATTCGTTGCCTCCGGTGCCCTGGGCCAATTGCGCCTGCTGCACTGCCGCGCTTCGGTTCCCGCCGGACCGCCTCCAGGCAGTCCGCCGCCGGTTTGGCGTCTGCGCCGCGATCTCAATGGCGGCGGCATCCTCGTCAACTGGGGGGTCTACGATCTGGATTTTCTGCTGGGCATGGCGGGCTGGTCGCTCGAGCCCGAGGTGGCTTTCGGCGCGCACTTCCTAATGCCGCCCGACCTTCTGGCGCACCAGGCACCCGGCTCCGACGCCGAGACCCACGCCGTGGGCTGCGTGCGGTTCAAGGGCGGCGCGGTGCTCCACTTCGAGCGGGGGGAACGTGTCCCTGCGAGTATGGAAAATACCTGGGCCATCACCGGCGACCGGGGCACCGTCCGCCTCACCTCCAGCATCCCGGGGATGGGCATGCTCAACCCTCAGGACCCTGTCTACCACGACCGCATCGACCCGGAGAAAGGCGTGCAAACCAGCGTGCTCCACCACGACCCCGACAGCCAGGAGGACAACCACGACCCCGGCCCGATCGTCGATTTTGCCGAAGCCATTCAACAAGGCCGGCCGCCGCTGACCACCCTCGAGAATGCGCTCACCCTCACCCGCATCACCGACGCGCTTTACCGCTCCGCCGCCTCCGGTCGCAGCGAACCCATCTGATACACCCATCGCTTGTACCCCCGACGAACCGATGCACTACGCGTTCATGACCTTCTCCTGCCAACAGTCGTCGCTGGCCGATGTGCTCGCGCTGGCCCGGCGCACTGGCTATGACGGCGTCGAGATCCGCGCCGGCGGCGACCACGCCCATGGCGTCGAGGTAAGCCTCACTCGCGATGAACGCGCGGCGGTCAAACAGCAGTTCGCCGACGCGGGCATCCGGTGTGCGTGTCTCGCGATTTCCGCCCGCTTTGCCGATCCGTCCGAAGTTGACCAATGGCTCGACGAGGCCCGGAAGACCATCGACCTGGCCGGCGATCTCGACTGTCCGATCCTCCGCGTCTTCGGCGGTGAGCTGGGCAAAGGCGTCTCGCGTGGAGCCGCCATCGAAGCCGTTGCCGCCCACCTGAAATCCCTGGCCACCCAGGCCGCCGACCGCAACGTCACACTCGCGCTGGAAACGCACGATGCCTGGTGCGACGCCGCCCACGTCGCCGCCGTCATGACTCTCGCCGACCATCCCAACGTCGGCGTCAATTGGGACGTGATGCACCCCGCCCGCATGCTGGGCTACTCGCTGGAAGCGGCCTTCACCGTATTGAAACCCTGGATACGTCACGTGCATTTTCACGATGCCCTGTGCGTTCCGGACAAGCTGGACTTCCGCCGAATCGGCGAGGGCGAGATCGACCACCGCACAGTCCTGCGCCTGCTGCACTCGGTCGAGTACCCGGGCGTGCTCTCGGGCGAGTGGATCGGCTTTGGCGACGAAGCCCAGCTGACCCACGACCGCCAGGCCATGGCCGCGTTTGAAAAGGAGCTGGGGATCGCGTAAGCACGCGCTTGCCGATGAAGTTCGCGCCACCCAAACCGCCCATCGCGGGCGAGACCCCGGAGTCGCTGAAGGCGCGGCTGGCCGAGCGCGGCGAAAAGCCCTTTCGCGCCAAGCAAATCCTGGAGTGGCTCTACAAAAAGCGCGTCGCCGCCCCGAGCCAAATGACCTCGCTGCCCGAAGCCACCCGCGCGTGGCTCGCCGACACCTTCGACTTCGAGCCCGTCCGCCTCGTGCTCAACAAGCGCTCCAGCGACGTGACCGACAAACTGCTCCTGCAGCTGCGCGACGGTGCGCTGATCGAGACGGTCATCATCCGTGCGCCCCAAGACGGCGTGGGCCAGGAGCGTTCGCGCAAAACCATCTGCATCTCCACCCAGGTCGGCTGCGCCTACGGCTGCCGCTTTTGCGCCTCCGGCTTGGCCGGGTGGAAGCGCGACCTGTCCGCCGGCGAAATTGTGGCTCAGCTGCTGGCCGTCTGCGCCCAGGAAGACGCGCGCACGCCGCGCGCGAAAGCCGAGCTGGCCTCCTTTGACAACATCGTGGTCATGGGCATGGGCGAGCCGCTGGCCAACTACGACGCCCTCTTGCAGGCGCTCACCGTGGTCAATGCCGACTGGGGGCTGCACTTTGGTGCACGCCGCATCACCATCTCCACCTCGGGCGTCGTGCCCAAGATTTACCAACTGGCCGAGGAGCCCATCGGCTTTCGCCTGGCGCTCTCCCTGCACGGCGCGACCAACGCGGTGCGCGAGCAAATCATGCCGGTCAACCGGCGCTGGCCGCTGGAACAACTCCTGCCCGCCGCCCGCGCCTTCAGCGAAAAGCACGGACGCATGCTCACGCTGGAGTTCATTCTGATCGAGGACATCAACGACTCGCTCGACCAGGCCCGCGAACTCGCCGCCATCGCCCGCGATCTGCACGCCCACGTCAACCTCATCCCCTACAACACCGTGAGCGGCCTGGAGTGGAAGCGCCCGCCGCTGAAGCGCCAGCAGACCTTCGCCAACGTTCTGCGCGAACGGCGCGTCTCGGTCACCTTGCGCCGCGAGAAAGGCCACGACATCAACGCCGCCTGCGGCCAATTGCGCCTCCAGCACCAGACCCCGCCCGCGCCGGAAGCCGTTTCCTGACCGCGCACGCCAGGCCACACCCTCTCAGAATCCCTTTGACAGAGCGCCCGCTCTGAGCTTGCCTTTCAGCTTAGGACGGGTCCTTCACCAAGGGCTTCTTTCGTTCACGGCGGGCTGTAGCGCAGTCTGGTTAGCGCACTACACTGGGGGTGTAGGGGTCGGAGGTTCGAATCCTCTCAGCCCGACCAATGTTCCGGTGCTCGGCGGCGAATTCCGTCGGACACCCTCGCTGCGATAGCCATTGCCTTCGGCGCCTCAAACGGCGAACTGCTGTTCCCATGCAATTGCCGTTCGACGAAATCCTTGGCTCAGCCCTTACCCCGGTCACGCTCATCTCCGGCGTCGGCTTGCTGCTGCTGAGCATGACCAACCGCTACACCCACGCCACCGCCCGTGTGCGCAGCCTGATGAACGAGTTCCGCGCCAGCCCAGGCCGGGCGCTGCGCTGCGAGGTCGACATCCTCTACCGCCGGTGCAAGCTGCTGCGCAACTGCGTCATCTCGATGATGAGCGGGCTCATTTGCAGCGCGGCCATGGTCGGCCTGACCGTGCTCGAGGGCTTCACCGGCACCGGCCTGGACGAGGTGAAATCCATCCTGCTGATCGGCGCCTGTCTCTTTCTGCTGGGCGCGACCATGCTCTTCGTCGCCGACATGTTGTTGTCGCTGCGCGCTATCCGGCTGGAGTACGACGAGTTGCCCACCCTCAAAAACTGACCCGCGCCGGCAGGCTTGTCCGCAGCACCGACTCGTGCCCATACTGGTCGAGGAAGGCCTGTCGAATCGCCTCAATCTTGGCGTTATCCTCGGGCGTATCCGGATGCAGAATGACGAGCACGCGGCTGATCAGGCGATTGGGTTGACCGTCGCGGCTGTCCCGGCGCATCCACTGCCCGTAGGCGTCGTACACGGTCAGCCCGTCCGGAAAGCGCGGGGACACCTGCGTGTCCAAAAAGCCCTGCCACTGCGCAAGCGTCAGTTCGTCCAGCGGCGCACCGCCTTCATCCAGCCGCGCCAGCCCGAAATACAGGGACGTCTCCAGCCACGCCTCCCCGGGAACGGCACCCGAGTACAGTGCCTCGGCCGTGTCGCCCTGCCCGGAGGTGCTCTCGCAACCGCTGCCCAGGCTCAAGCCACACACACCCAGCGCAACCACACTCACAGTCCTGGCAAATCTCCGCATCGACCCACGCATACGAGTCTCCTGGCAGCACCAACCGTGCCGTCAATCGGACGCGGCGACCCAAGCCAATCGTTCGATGAAAGCGCGTTCGGCCGCCTGAATTTCACGCAGCTGCGCCAACGTCTCCACGTTGTGCGGCCCCGCGTGCAGGACGAACTCAACGCCTTCGCGCGTCCGCGACAACGTCTCTCCCTGCGATGGCGGAATCGTCCGGTCTTCGCGTCCATGCGTGATCAAGACTGGAAACGTGGTCGCACGCAGGGCGGCCTCATTATCGAAGGCGTCCAGCGCGATGAAACCCGGCAGACCAAACTTTGCCAGCATCGCGCGCACCGACCGGAAGGGCGAATTCAGGATCGCCGCCGTCGGTTCGCGCTTACGCGCCAAATCCAACGCCACCGCGCACCCCACGGATCGCCCGTGAAACAGCAGGCGCTCAGCATCCACCTCGGGGCGTTTTAAAAGCCGGTTCAGAAACACCTCCATATCCTGGCCGATTCGCTCCTGGGAGGGCGACCCATCCGAACGCCCATAACCCCGGTACTCCGGCAGCAGCACGTTGAAGCCCATCCCCGCGTACGTCTCCCTAACGTCGTCGCAGTAATCGATCAGCGTGGCGTTACCGTGGAAGTAGACCACCGCGGGCTGCGGCGTGTCCGCGGTTGCATCCGGATGCGGAAAGTACCACGCCTCGACCCGGTCGCCGTCACC
The DNA here is from genome assembly GCA_050331595.1 of Opitutales bacterium. GTDB lineage: Bacteria > Verrucomicrobiota > Verrucomicrobiia > Opitutales > JBHJGM01 > JBHJGM01. The sequence continues at coordinate 227,757 of JBHJGQ010000001.1, read as the reverse complement.
GATGTCCAGCCACCATCGCTCCGCCTCCGGCGGCAAGGGCGCTTGCGCCAGGGGAAGGTACTGCCCCGGCCAAGTGAAGGAACGCTGCAGGCTGCACCCCAAAAGTCCGTACCCCAGGTACAAGACGGTCAAAAAAATCAGCAGACGCCGCACCTGCCAGTGCCAGCTACGCCGCCTGGGCGTGTTTGATTTCGCCGCGCTCGGTTCAGGCATCCACATTATTTTCAACGCGCATCCCATGCCGACTCGAACGAAAAAACCAAGAACGGGCTTGGCGCTTTGTGATGAATCTCATCATATGAGAACCATCATATGATGAAACGCCTTCAGCAAAAAACCCGCACCCGGGAGCACATTCTGCGGTCGGCGGCCCGGGTCTTTCGCCGCAAGGGCTACGCCGCCGCCTCGGTCGACGAGGTCATGGCCGGCGCCGGGCTGACCGTGGGCGGCTTCTACGCGCACTTCAAAAACAAGGACGACCTTTTTCAGCACGCCCTGTTGGCCGCTGCCGTCGACGGCGAAGAACTCCTGCGCAAGCACCTGCCCGACATCGACGGCTGGGAAGGCATCCGCGCCTACGCCCACGCTTACCTCTCAGAGGGGCACCTCAAAAAAGTCGCTGAAGGCTGCCCTTTGCCAAGCCTCACCGCCGATGTCGCTCGCTCCGGCAAGCGCACCAAGCGTCAGTTGCAAGACGCCGTCGAGGATCGCCTCGCAAGATTGCTGACGAAGCTCCCCACCGGCCCGGAGACGCGCGCGCAGCTCATCGGCATCCTGGTGACCCTGGTGGGTGGACTCACCCTGGCCCGCGGCATGCCTGACGCCGACACCGCCCACGAAATTCTCCAAAGCGCCCGGGCCTCGGTCGACCGGCTGATCGATTCCTGCACGCCGAACGACCGAGTCCCGTCTTCCCACTAGACCCGCTTAAGTGTCCCGGTAACGTACTCGCGCACGCCGCCAGTGCGTTCCTACAGGCGTCCACGTTCCCGTCACCCATGGCAGACGACAGGGTCAAGGGTTCCAAACGATGTGTGCAAGCGCACCCTATCCCTGCACAGGTACGTCTAGTCCGTAGTATCCACAGCGCGCGCCACTGTGGGTATGTCCTTAATTTTCCCCAGTTTAAGCGATTAGAAGGGCAACCGGCAACTTGGGCGAATCCTGGCCTTGAGGGGCCTCGATTGACGAACGCTGCCCTCAATGCACCTCATTGGCCACCTGAAGCTGTTGATATCCAGGTCGTTGCATGTGGGCAACCGCATCCAGACCCTGAGCCTTTGTTTGCTCCTGGTGATGCCTTGTTGGGCTCGAGCGCAGGCCGAGGAGTTCGCGCCCGCCAAGCCGGAGCGCATCCTTCTCTTGCACAGCTACCACCCCGGGCTGCAGTGGACCGACTCCATCACCGAGGCGATCCACCTTGCGCTGGAGGACCGTCCCTCCTGCGAGATCGTCACGCTGCACCTGGACGCCCGCCGCTACCCGCTGGCCGAGGTGAGCGACTCGATCCGTCACCTCGTTGCTCAACGACACGCCAACAGCCCGATCGACATCGTCATCACCAGCGACAACGCCGCCCTCGCCTGGGCCAACACCCACCTGCCCGAACTGCTTCCGGGCGTCCCGGTCGTCTTTTGCGGCGTCAACGGCTACGACCCCCAGCTGCACGACTGCCTGCCCAAGGTCACCGGGGTGCGCGAAGAACTCGACATCCGTGGCACTTTTGAGGTCATGCGTACGCTGCAGCCCAGCCTCAAGCGCTGCATCGTGGTCTGCGACGACACCCCGTTCAGCCACCGCCTCATCGAGAACATCCAAACCACGCTCGGGCGACAACAGGATCACATACGCATCGAATACTGGTGCCATGACAACTTCCTGGCACTGCGCACGCGCCTGCAAATGCTCGATCCCCGCACCGATGGCGTCCTGCTGGGCGTCTACACCCGCGACGTTCACGGGCACTACCTGGACTACGAAGAAGCCGCCGCCAACATCGCGCGCACCAGCACCGCGCCCGTCTACAGCGCCTGGGATTTTTACATCGGCCAGGGCGTGATCGGCGGTTCGGTCATTTCCGCCAGCGAACAGGGACGTCACGCCGCCGTGGCCGCCGCGAAGATCCTCGACGGCACCTCCGCCGACACCATCGAAATCGAGGCCGAAACGCCCTTTCTCCTCTTCGACCACAAGGCCCTCAGCCGCTTCGGGCTGAACCTCGAACCGGTTACCGGCCACGTTCGCGTCATTCACCAACCCTACAAATGGTTTGAGCAATACCGCGGCCAGATCACGACCATCTGCCTGCTCATGCTGCTGGAGGCCGTCGCCTTCATCGGCGTCATCATCCTTTGGCGGCGGTACCAGCGCCGCATGCAGGCGCAGCAACGCGGCTTCGGAGCCAAGGTGCCCGGACTCCTTTTCGAGTACACCGTCTGCCTCACCGATAATTCCATCCAGGTCCACTACATCAGCGACGGTTGCTTGCGCCTGTTCGGTGCCACCGCGCAGCAGATTCAAAAAGACTGCAGCGTCGTCTTCCAGGCCATTCACCCCGAGGACCGCGACAGCGTCCGCCAATCCATTCGCGAGGGGTCGCTCAACTTGCAGGAACGCCGCCAGCGCTACCGCACTTGCCCGCGGCCGGGCGAAACTCTCTGGGTCGAAAACTGTGCTACTCCCGAAGCCCGCCGCAACGGCTATGTGCGCTGGTATGGCTTCATTGCCGACATCACCGAAACGGTCGAGACCCAGCAATCGCTCCAGGCGCTGCACCACCGCTTCGAGGTCGCCGTGGATGCCGCCAACTTCGGCATCTGGGATCTCGAGCTGCCCAGCAATCGGCTTCTCTGGGACGATCGCATGCGCGAGATCTATGCCATCGCTCCCACCGATCTCGCCGATGAATTCCGGGACTGGACCCGGCACGTGCATCCCGAAGATCTCGACTACGTTCTGCGTTCGCTCGAAGACGCCATCGATGGCATCAAACCCTTCGACTGCGAGTTTCGCATCTGCCGTAGCGATGGCCTCGAACGCATCGTCCGCGCGCACGGGCGCGTCAGCTTCGACGAATCCAACAACTCCAAGCGCATCGTCGGCCTGAACTACGACGTGACCGATCAGCGCCTGGCCGAACGCGAGAACCGCGCCCTGGCCTCCATCGTCGAGAACAGCCGCGACTTCATCCTGGTCAAGGACCTGCGCCGCCGCATCGTGGCCTCCAACGATGCCTTTGCCAGCGCCGCCGCTGGCTTGCCCGACGTCAACAGCCTCCTGGGCAAGACCGACGAAGAAATTTTTGGCGGCTCCGTCGATGAAGAACCGCTGCGTCATCTGATCGAGGACGACCTCGAAGCCCAGACGATGCCTGCGGGCCAGAGTCTGGTTCGTGAGGAAGCCCTCGAGTTGCCCAGCTGCGGCTGCCTGCAACTGCTCACGCGCAAATTTCCCATCTTCGACGCGCGCGGCAAACTCATTGGCACCGGCAGCATCTCCGCCGACATCAGCGCGCTGGTTGCCCGTAGCGAGGAACTCAAGTCCACCAACCTCCAGCTGGAGGCGGCCATCGAAGAGGCCAACCGCATGGCCATTCAGGCCGGCGCCGCCGATGAAGCCAAGAGCGCCTTCCTGGCCACCATGAGCCACGAGATCCGGACCCCGCTCAACTCCATCGTCGGCCTTGCCGAGGTCCTCACCGACACCCCGCTTAATCCCGAGCAGCAGGACTACCTGCGCACCATCCGCACCAGCAGCGACATCCTCCTTACGCTGATCAACGACGTGCTCGACTACTCCAAGATCGAAGCCGGGCGCCTGCACCTCGAAGACATCCCCGTCGATCTGGCCACCGTGGTGGACGATTGCCTGCAAATCCTGGCCGCGCGTGCTCTCAAAAGAGGCATCCGCCTGGCCGTCGAGGTAGCGCCCGACACGCCCGGTCGCGTCCTGGGTGACCCGACCCGCCTCCGGCAAATCCTGCTCAACCTGCTCTCGAACGCGATCAAGTTTACCGAACAGGGCGAGGTGCGTCTCTGCCTCGAAGGCCACAGCCCCGACCGCCAGCAGGCGCACCTGAAATTCCGCGTCAGCGACACCGGCATCGGCATGAGCCACGAGGTCTGCGAGCGGCTCTTCCGGCCCTTCCAGCAAGGCGACGCCAGCGTCACGCGCCGTTTCGGCGGCACCGGCCTCGGTCTGGTCATCTCCAAGCGTCTGGCCGAGCAAATGAATGGCGACATCTACGTGCAGAGCGCGGCTGGGGTCGGCAGCACTTTCACCGTCGCCATCCGCCTGCCCCTGGACGCCAAGAGCGTTCCGTATTTCAACACGCACGATGTCCCCGCCCTTCGCGGCAAACGCATTCAGATCCTGGCCGACGACGAACGCGACGCCGCTCACTTTGCCGGGCTGGTTGAAGCCTGGGGAGGCAACGCAACCATTGCGCTGGTGAATGCGTCGCCGGTCGAACTGCCGCTGCCCTCCCTCGACGACGCCGACGCAACCCTATTGCACTGCGCCCCTTCGGCGCTGTTGGTCGACCTGCTCAACCAAGATGCGACCGCCAACGCGGCACCGCTGCTGTGGATTGCTTCGCCGGCTGCATCGGGCGCACCCATTGAGCTGCCCAAAGATAAAGGGGTCTGCCTTGCCGGACCGATTGCCCTTCCCTACCTGAGCGACCTGTTGCCCAGACTGCTGGCCGGTCAACGCAACTGCCTGAGCCAAACCGAGCCCGAGGCCGAGACAACCTCAAGCAGTGGCGATGTCGCCCGCTACACCGAAGAAACACCGTTGGGCACGCGCTTGCCGCTGCGCATCCTCGTGGCTGAGGACAATCCGGTGAACCAGAAGGTCATCCGCGTCATCCTCGGCAAGCTCGGTTACGAGATCACCTGTGTGGAAAACGGACAGGAGGCCCTCGACGCCGTTCAGCAAGATGCCTTCGACCTTGTGCTGATGGATATCCAGATGCCGGTCATGGATGGCTTCACCGCCTCGGCGCAAATCCACCGCAAGCGCGATCAACTGCCCCAGATGCCGCACCTGGTGGCCCTGACCGCTGCCGCCGCAGAGTACGACCGCGAAACCTGCGAACGGGCCGGACTCTCCGGATACCTGACCAAACCCGTTCGTCCGGCTGAGTTGCACGACTGCATCGTCGGGCTCTTTGGCGAGGGCCCAACCCCGGCACCCAACCCCGCCGGCGACACCGCTCCGCTCTTCCGCTAAGCCACCCTTGGGCTCAAGGGTCCGCGCGGTCCTGCTCGTAGGCGGCCATCAGCTCCAGGCGCTTGAGGTGACGGCCCTCTTCAAAGCGCGCCTCCAGCCAGGTCTGGACAATCTCCAGCGCCTCGCTTTCGGAAACGGTCCGCGCACCGATGGAGATGCAGTTGGCGTCGTTGTGCTCGCGGGCTTTTTCCGCCGTGAAGTGGCTCCAGCACACCGCGCAGCGAATGCCCTTAACCTTGTTGGCCGCCATCGCCTCCCCGTTACCGCTGCCGCCAAAAACGATGCCCAAGTCCGCCTCGCCGCGCGACACCGCTTCCGCCGCCGGAATCACGTACGTCGGGTAATCCGATCGCTCAGCCGAGTACGCCCCGCAGTCCTTCACCATGTACCCGCGCCCTTCCAGAAACGCCTTCACCGCCTCCTTGTAGGCGAAGCCGGCGTGGTCGGTTCCCAAAGAAATCGTTGGCTTGGCTCCATCGCTCATGGCTCGCAGTCAATCGCGCAACCGCGCACTGGCAACGCTATTGCCGCTCGCCTGCACGCATCGCACCCGGCAAGGCTTGCGCCAAATATCATCCGCGCACCCATGTGGATATACCGTCAGATCAGACCCAACTGCATCTTGCCTTCCTCGGAGATCATTTCCTGGTTCCACGGCGGATCCCACACCAGGTTGATCTCCGCGTCGCTGACCCCCGGAACGGTCAACACCCGCTGACGCGCGTCATCGGCGATCACCGGTCCCATGCCGCAGCCCGGTGCGGTCAAGGTCATGTCCACGTTAACCGTGTACTGCTGCTCGGTGCCTTCCCGCGGCTGCACCTCAAGGCTGTACACCAGGCCGAGGTCCACGATGTTCACCGGAATTTCAGGGTCGAAGACCTGCTTCAACGCGTCCCACAGTTGCTCCTTTTCCGGCGGGCCCGAAGCCGCCGATGCACTGGCCGGAGCCTGCGCGGCTTCTTCCGGAATGGCCTCGCCCAGCGCGTCGGCATCCTTGCCGGCAATCCGGAAAAGACCGTGTTGAAACAGCACGGTGAAATTGCCACCCAACCGGTGCGTCACGGTGACCTCGCCCTCCTTGGGCAAGACCATCATCCGCCCCTCCGGGATCACCGAAGCTTCCACGTCGCGCGTCAGGGTTCGCTGGTTGTCCACACTCATGGCGTACACTATACGCAGCCTGGCGAGGGTTTCACGTCAAAACCCTGCAAGTCTCTCATCGGCCAGGCGAATGAAGACTGCTGGTCAACACCTGCGAACGGCGCACCTGCGCTGCCGCCAAAATCGGACCCTGCCCGCGCACCTGTACCAGCACCGCGTACGCACGGTCGCTGCGCAAGTCCCCAGCGCCCACCTCCACGCGCTGCACTTTGTCACGGAGATTGCCCAGTGACTTCAGATCGGTCACCACATTATGCTCGGTCAACGTACGGCCACGGTTCTCCCCGCGTGGAATTGCGGTTTCCGCCAGCGGCAGGTACTCCACCAGTTTCAACGTCGTGCCTTGCGCACCGTCGACAACAATCCCGTAGCCGCCGTCCGTTTCGACCACTTCAATCAGTACATCGCGATCGGGTCCGTCCTTCAGGCTTTCGGCGATCAGCGACAGCACCTTCGAGCGACTCGACCCAACCGTTTCCAGGCGGCCATCGATCACCGCCTGGGGCGTGTACAAGCCACGCGCCTTCAAGTTCTGGGCGTAAGCGCGCTGGCGCTCCGTTGCCAGGGCCGACGAGTACGGATCTTTCCATCCCAGGTAATCCCAGTAATCCACATGATAGGACAGTGCCAGGATACCCGGCTTGTCCGCCAGCTCACCCAACAACTTGTCCGCCGGCGGACAGGAACTGCACCCCTGCGAGGTGAACAGCTCCACCACAACGACGGACTGCCCGTCCTGTGCCAGCGACTCGATGGCCGCGCTGGAGTCCGTTCCGCTTGTGGCGAAAACCACCACAAACGCTGATGCCAATCCACCCAGACCCAATGTACCCAACCACCGCGCTTGCTTCATTACGATTGGAGCCGACGCACCCTCATCCTATTCCGGCACCTCGCCAAACAGCCCCAAAAAAAGAACGAGCCTCCGCGGAGCTCGTTCTTTCAGTAGAGCGAGTGTGGTAATGAAAAAAATGAGTCAGCTGCTGGAGTGCGTCCGAAACTTCGCCTGTACCAACGCTCGCAGCACCTCGCGCAGCGGTTCGTACGAAATTTTTTCGACGATCTCCTCGAAAAACCCAAAGACCATCAGCTCGTAAGCGACGCGCTTCGGGATCCCGCGTGAGCGCAGGTAAAACATTTCGCTCGGGTCCAGTTGTCCCGAGGTGGCGCCGTGCGAGCACTTCACGTCGTTGGCCTCAATTTCCAGGCCCGGCAACGAATTCGCCTCCGCGGTCGAGTCCAACAGAAGGTTGCGGTTGGTCTGATACGCGTCGGTCTGTTGCGCATCCTTGGCGACCTTGATCAGCCCCGAGAAAATCGTGTGGGCCGTATCCATCAGTGCGTTCTTGTAAAGCAGGTCGCTGACTGCGTTCGGGGCCTCGTGTATTTGCAGCGTGCGCTGGTCAAACTCCTGCTCCCCGTCCGCCACGGTCAGGCCATACATCTTTACGTGGGCCCCGGCACCGACGATGCGGATCTGATTTTCGAAACGCGCCTGGCGCCCACCCAGATTCACCGAAATCGTTTTCACGTCCGCGTCACGGTCGGCGGCAATCCCGTCGGTCTGGAACGACAGCGTCTCGCGGCTCCAATTCTGCACAACCTTGCGGAAGACCCGGGCTCTGGGGCCGGCGTGCACGTCGCCCACCCCGCACGCCAGCGCCGGCGCGTGGTTGTCGAGACAGCCGTAGAAGTCGACCAGGTCGACCCCGGCGTTGTCCTCGGCGATGATCAGCGTGTGCGGAAACAGAGCAACTTGCGGCGAGGCGGCCCAATGGTACACCACGAACGGTTCCTCGATCTCCACGCCCTTGGGCACGTATAGCACGCTGCCCGCATCGAAATAAGCTTCGTGCAGAGCCTCAAATTTGTCCGAGCCCAGCCGCGTGCGCTCAGCCAAAAAGTACCGCTGCAAAAATTCCGGATGCTCACGCATGGCCACCCGGATCGGCTCCCAAATAACGCCCTGCGCCGCCAACTCCGGAGGCAAGGGCGTCTGCTCAAGCAACTGACCATCCGCAAAGACCAGTGTCGCCGACACCTTATCCAGCACCTTGGATGCTTCGAGCACGCGTGCCCGCGCAGCGTCCGCCAGCGGCTCAAGCGCCGGACGATACCCTTCCAGCTTGAGGCCGCGCACCGAAGCGTAGCGCCACGGCTGGTCCTTGACTTTTGGATACGGCAGCGTGTTGAAACGCTCCCAGGCTGCTTGCTTGCGTTCACGCACCCACGCCGGCAGGTCCGCCTGCTCCAGCGCGGCGGCAAACACCGCCGGGTCGAGCACGTCGTCGGTCGATTGGGTGGGGGAGGTCAGGACAGGCGTTTCCGTCATGGTCGGAGGAATTGGATCGATGAGCAGTGTTTGAAGTAATCGCGATTCGGATCAGCCCACCGAGCCTTCCATCTCCAGTTCGATCAAGCGCTTCAGTTCCACCGAGTACTCCATCGGAAACTCGCGTACCAAATCGTTGATGAAGCCGTTCACCGCCAGGCTCATCGCCTCGTCCTCGGGCAAGCCCCGCTGCTGCATGTAAAAAATCTGCTCCGCGCTGACCTTCGACACGCTCGCTTCGTGCTGCACCGAATTGCCGTTGCCGCGCACCGTGATCGCCGGGTAAGTATCGGTGCGACTGTTGGTGTTAATCAACAGCGCGTCACACTCGGTGTTATTCTTGCAGCCCTTCAGGTGCTTGGGAATGTGCACCAGCCCGCGATAGGACGAGCGCCCCTCGCCGATGCTGATCGACTTCGAAATGATGTTGGACGTCGTGTCGTCGGCCGCGTGGACCATCTTGGCACCGGTGTCCTGATGCTGAAAATCGTTGGCCAGCGCGATCGAAAGCACCTCGCCGCGCGCACCCCGGCCCTTCAGGATCACGCCCGGATACTTCATCGTCAGGCGCGACCCGATGTTACAGTCAATCCAACGAATCTCTGCATCCTCTTCAGCCACGCCGCGCTTGGTCACGAGGTTGTACACATTCTCGGACCAGTTTTGCACGGTGATGTACTGGATCTTCGCGCCTTTCAGCGCAACCAACTCCACCACCGCCGAGTGCAGCGTGCTCGTCTCGAATTTCGGCGCGGTGCATCCTTCCATGTAGGTCACCTCGCTGCCTTCGTCGGCGATGATCAGGGTGCGCTCGAACTGGCCGAAGTTCTCGGCATTGATCCGGAAGTACGCCTGCAGCGGCTGCGCCACCTTCACCCCTGGCGGCACGTAGATGAAGCTGCCGCCCGAAAACACCGCGCTGTTGAGCGCCGAGAACTTGTTGTCGCCCGACGGAATGACTTTACCGAAATACTTTTCAAAAATCTCACGGTGCTCGCTGAGGCCTTCGGTCGGTCCGACAAAGATGACGCCCAGCTTCTCCAGGTCTTCCTTCATCCGTGAGTACGCTGCCTCGGAGTCGAACTGCGCCTCGACCCCGGCCAGAAACTTGCGCTCCTGCTCCGGAATGCCCAGACGCTCAAAGGTGCGCTTCACCTCTTCCGGCACTTCGTCCCACGAACGGCTCGGGCGTTGGCCCTTGGCCAAGTAGTAACGGATTTTGTCGAAATCGATGTTGTTGAGGTCATCCGAAGCCCAATGCGTCGGCATCGGTTTGTCCTGGAAAATACCCAGGGCCTTTTTGCGGAACGCGCGGATCCACTCGTCCTCGCCCTTCGCGTCGACGATGTAGTCGATGGTCTGTTCGGTCAGCCCGCTGCCCGCATCGTAGGCGTAGTCGGTCTCGTAGTGAAAGTCGCCCTTGCTGCGATCGATGTCGAACTGTGGCGTTTCGGTTTCGGCTTGCATGGTCATCGGTGTGCCTTCCGTTGAAATATTAGGTTGTCAGAAAATTGGATTGCCAGGAGGGACTGTAAATGTCGTTCGTGGCGGACTTGGAACTCAGGCCGTGGCCAGTTCGGCTTTCACCCACTCGTAGCCCTTCGACTCCAGTTCCAGTGCCAGGTCCTTATCGCCGCTGCGCACCACCTTGCCGCCGTACATCACGTGCACCACGTCGGGCTGGATGTAATTGAGCAGGCGTTGGTAGTGGGTGATGATCAGGAAACCGCGATCGGCTCCCCGCATCTGGTTGACCCCATCGGCCACAATCTTGAGCGCGTCGATGTCCAGACCGCTGTCGGTCTCGTCCATCACCACGTAGGTGGGCTCCAGCATCATCATCTGCAGGATTTCGCAGCGCTTCTTCTCGCCGCCCGAAAAGCCGTCGTTGACCGCGCGGGCGGTGAAAGAGCGGTCGATCTGCAGCGCATCCATCTTCGCGTACAAATCCTTGTAGTATGCCGGGGCATCGAAGTTCGATCCCTCCGGCAGGCGCGCCCGTACCGCCGCGCGAATGAAGTTGGCGATGCTCACCCCGGCAATCTCGCTGGGATACTGAAAGGCCAGGAACAAGCCTTTGCGGGCAATCTCGTCGGGCTCCAGCCCCAGAATATTTTCGCCGTCCAGCAGCACTTCGCCGCCAGTCACCTCGTAATCCTCGTGCCCGGCCAAGGCCTTGGCCAGGGTGCTCTTGCCGGTGCCGTTCGGGCCCATGATGGCATGCACCTCGCCCTTGGGCACGGTCAGGTCCAACCCCTTCAGGATCGGATTCTCTTCGATGGCGACAGTCAGGTTTTTGATTTCGAGGCTACTCATGGGTGGTTGGAAAAGTCGTTGGTCTGAGTGTGAAGGTGTTTTGGAAAAAAATTCAGGCCGTGCCGTCTTCGTCGCCGCGACGCCCGCGAAACGACAGCTCGAAGCTCGTCGGCTCGTAGCCCGGCGGCAGTATGTCGCGTAGGCGGTCCGAAAAATCCGACGGCAAATCAATATCGTAAACCCGGCCCGACGACTCGTCGTGAAAATGCGCGTGTTTTTGCAGGTTTGGGCAAAAACGTGAGGGCTGCCGGTCCACGTTGACCGGGCGCACCAGACCGCATTGCACCAGTGTCTCCAGGCAGTTGTAAACCGTCGCCAGCGAGATCGACGGCATGTCGGAGCGGGCGCGCGTGTACACCTCGTCCGCCGTCGGGTGATCACGCTTGTCGAGCAAAACCGCAAACACGTGTTCGCGCTGCCGGGTAGAACGCAATCCCAGCCGCTCCAGCGACTGTTCCAATGCTTCTTTTGCCTGAGGTGCGAGGATCATTTGTTTAGACTAAGAATGATTCTAATACGTCGGCTCAAAAATGCAACGGCTTCTGAGAACTGTTTTCATTCTACTTATAAAGCTGCGACCGCTAAGAAAGCCCGCCTTATTCCGGAAATCCATTTCCGCTGATCGATTTTTCCCGATTTCTCGTTCCTGTTTGCCACATGGAATCGATACCGGATGCTCAACAAGGCCCCAGCGGCGGCTGGGAGGGTGCCTGGCGCGAGGGCCGAACGCCCTGGGACCACGGTGCCCCCGCCCCGCCTTTGGTCGAATACCTGACCAATCACCCTGCCCCGACGGGCCAAATCCTCGTTCCTGGCAGCGGCGGCGGTCATGACGTCCATGCGCTGGCCAGCGCTGCTGCGCACTCCGCCCACGTGCTCGGCCTGGACGTCGCCCCGACGGCCGTCGTGCGGGCCCGTGCACGGTTTGGTTCGGACAACGTGCGCTTCCAACTGGGCGATTTCCTCGAACTCCCGCCCGATCTCCACGGCCGCTTCGACTGGCTTTTCGAGCACACCTGCCTGTGCGCCATCGATCCCGCTCGCCGGCGCGGCTACGTCCACAGCGCGCACCAGGCGCTCAAGCCCGGCGCCCATCTGCTGGGGATTTTCTTCCTCGATGTTGGCGAACGCGATGGCGAGGGCCCGCCCCACCCCATCAGCGACGCCGAGCTCGACGCCCTCTTTCACGGCCACTTTGAAACGCTGCGCAGCTGGAGACCCAAGCAAGTCTTCGAATCGCGGCAGGACGGCGTGGAAGCCATGCGGTTGCTCCGGCGCTCGTAAAAAATCTGCCAAAAGCACCCGAAAGCATCGTGCGATTCGACCGATACACGCACTGGCGGCGTTCCAGCGCCCCACCACTGCCTGCACTGCGCGGGCCCCACACCAATTCGCGACACACGACGATGCAACCGCACTCCTCCGGCAAACACATTCCCTGGCTGAACCTGACCCATCGGGTCGTGCTCGTTTTGATGATCATCCTGGTCTGGACGCTCGCCGCCCGCGCGCAGACGCCCAGCCTGCAAGACGCCATCAACGAGCAGGTCTCCCTCGAAATCCACCAGTCCCTGCTCATCGCCGTCACCGAAAAGGGCCAACGCCAGACCCTCGCCGCCGGCACGCTGGCCAACACCGGCGCACCGCCCAACGCCCAGACGCTCTTTCGCCTGGGCTCGGTGGGCAAACCCTTCACGGCCATCCTCGCGCTGACCAGCCCGCTCAAGCTCAACGCGCCGGTCACCACCTACCTGCCCGAGCAGGCGCGCGTGCGCACCCTGCGCGACAAGCCCGCACCCAGCGTCGGTGCGCTGGCCATCCACATCGCCGGCTTCCCGCGCATCCCGCCTGATTACGATTTCTCCAACCCCGACAGCGGCTACGAAGACTGGGATCGGGACCGCCTTTTCAGCTACATCGGCTCCGACGCCTACGCCATGCGCCACTACGCGCACTCGACTGCCCCGGAAGGCTTCCGCTTCGAATTCTCCGACCTTGGGTACGGCCTGCTGGGCACCGTCATCGAGGAAGTCAACGGCGCGCCCTTCGATCAACTCTTCCAGCAACGCGTGGCCAAGCCGCTCGGCCTAAAAAGCACCTGGGTGACGCCACCGCCCGCGCAGCTCGGCCGCATCGCCCCGGGCCATCGCGGCATCGATCCGGCCCCCCCTTTTCGCAATCCGGCACTGCCCGGTATCGGCACGGGAGTCTCCAACGCCGACGACCTCATTACCTTCCTCGAGGCCGCCATGCTACGCGAGCAAACGCCGCTGGCCCGCGTTTTCGCCGCCATGATGAAACCGCGCGAGCCCACGCCCAACGAAACGACCTTCGCCGGCTACGGCTGGCAGATCAGCACAACTGCCGACGGCAAGGACGTGCTCATCTGGCAAAGCGGGATCTCCGGCGGGCACGCGGCCTTTGTCGGCTTCAGCCCGATTCAGCAAAAAGGCGTTGTGGTGCTTTCCACCACCGCCCGACCCGTCGAAGCGCTCGGCTTTCACGTACTCGCACCCAGCCAATTCGACCTGCCCAGCTACGGACCCTTCATCGACATCGACCAGCGCAAACTCGCCCGCCTCACCGGGACCTACCGCATCCGCCCGGGACGCGAGCTGCAGGTGATCAGCGAAGCGGGCCACCTTTACGTGCGCCTGAGCGATGGCACCCGCGAGCGCATCTACCCAAAGGCCGAAAACACTTTTGTCTTTTCCGACGGCGACTCGCGCCTGCGCTTCGAAGGCTTCCAAAGCGGCACCGCTCGCGAATTGGTGATTGCCTCCGACCAGGAACGCCTGCGCGCTCGCCGCATCGGCGCGCGCTAGAGGTCAGCCCTGGAAATTGTAAAAATTCTTTGATATAATTGGGCCAAACGCTGTGCGCTTGTTTCCGCAAACCAGCCCTTGTCGCTTCATTTTGAAGGATGCAAAGCGCGCTGAACAACTCGAAGCGCTCAATCCTGACTCTAAAAACGTAAAAAAATCGTCAATACATACACGTTGCCTCAATTTCTGTTGTCAGAGCGCCTTTGCCTTGTAGCTTCACACACGTTTCGCCCAATCCTCGCGGCCTCGGTCGCGAACGACTTTCTCCCATGGGAGTTGGGGTAGAATAATACACGATCAAGTAGATTAGGCGGGCAGCAATTTGGGGTGCTGTCCGCCTTTTTTTTGCACCGTGCACGCCCGTGCCTAAATGCGGTCTTTAAGTTTCCGTACATTCTTTCAGACTGCACCGGCCCATGTCCGAGCCCTCCGCGCAAACATCCGCCAGCCCCGGCGACGCCCCCCAACGCCCGCAGGCACGCCACTCCGTGGGCTCAGGAGCACCGTTTCACACCAACCGCGTGCAAACCTTGCAGCGCATCCGCGACGCTGCTCCCGGTTCGGTTCTGCTGGTGGACTTCGACGAGACGCTCCTGCAGGCCAACTCTACCCAAACGTTTGTTCGCGCCGCCCGACCCTACTTCTTCTCGGCCCTGCTCTTTGCCGTGATGGAGAAGCTGCAGCCGTGGAACCTCCTGCCCGCCGACGGGCGCTCCATTCTGCTGCGCGACTGGGTGCGCCTGTTCACGGTGATGCTCTTTTTCCCGTGGACGCTCTGGCTGTGGCGAGGCAAGGCCGCCGCCATCGCCCAGGAGTGGGGCAATCGCGATTTGATCGAGGCCCTGCGCGAGCGCCCCGACTGCCGCCTCATCATCACCTCCTACGGTTGGCGCGCGCTGCTCGAGCCGGTGCTCAAGGCGATGGACTTGCCCGCCTACGAAGTGGATGCTTGCGGCCTGCGCTCCTTTCGCCGCGACCGCCTGCGCGGCAAGCCCGACCGACTCCGCGAAAGAATCGGCGAAGAAGCCCTCAGCCAGGCCCTGCTCATCACCGACTCACCCGACGATCTCGACCTGGCCGAAGTCGTCGACGATTGCTGTCTCTTGCAATGGGACCCGCAATCCAGTGCGCCCATTTTTTCGCACTACGTGCCCTTCATGTATTCGGTGAAGGCCAAGTACGGCAACTGGACTCACATGCGCTCGGTGGTCATGGCCGACGAGTTTCCGCTGCTGGTGCTCTGCCTCAGCTGGCTGGCCACCGCACCGGCCTTTCACGCCGCCGGCCTCTTCCTCTTGGTCCTCTCCTATTGGATCATCTACGAACTCGGCTACATGGAAAACGACCGCACCGCCGAGCGAAAGGAGAAGGACCCCAACCTGTCGGACATGTACATGAACAACCGCGACCGCATCAGCTTTGTCGAGCCGTGGTTTTGGGGCATCCTGCTGGCCGTGCCCGCGCTCGTACTGGTGCAGCTGGGCCAACCCATCGACGGGGGTCCCCGCACCTACCGCTTTCTCCCCAGCGAAGGGCTCGACCTCGGGCGCGTTTTAGGCTCAGCCGAACTCTGGCAAAACGTCGGCCTGTGGACCGCCCTTCTGGTCAGCGTCTGGGCGGTCTTCTGGATCTACAACCGCATCGACAAGCTCTCGCGCACCTGGCTGTACCTGCCGATGCAGTTCACCAAAAACTTTGGTTTTGCACTAGTCACGCCGCTGAGCCTGGTAGGCTACCTGGTGTTTGTCGCCCACGCCATGGCCCGTTGGGTCACCTACTTCATCTATCGCTTTGGTCGCGAAACCTATCCGGGCACCAGCTGGTTTCAACGCATTCGCTTTTTCCTGTTGGGCTCCTTCGCACTGATGGCGCTGCTTGTGCCCGGCGGCGTCGAGGGCGTGCTCACCTGGAAGGCTCTGATCATCTACGTGTGGCTGGCGATCCGCGCCCGGCCCTTCCTGCTGGAGTCTATCCGCGACCTGCGCGGCGTCTCCAAAGACAACTGGGCCATCAAGCCGCCCAAAAGCGAATAGGCCCCGGCAAACTGCGTTTACAAACCACGAATGTAAACGAATCTTGAATGAAGACAGGATAACAAAATATCTGAATCCCACTGAATCAGGAAAGACCCTTTCCCGAAACTGGCACCCCCAGACGCCGAGTCCAGTCCAAGGCCCACCCGATCAAAAAAATCCGCTAACTCGCTACCGTTGTTGAATCGCTAAATCCCAAAGACGGACCGATTGAAAAT
Source organism: Opitutales bacterium (assembly GCA_050331595.1). Classification (GTDB taxonomy): domain Bacteria; phylum Verrucomicrobiota; class Verrucomicrobiia; order Opitutales; family JBHJGM01; genus JBHJGM01. Next base: position 211,637 of record JBHJGQ010000001.1, on the reverse strand, counting down.
CGAGGTTCTGAACAAACGTCTTTCCTGTTATCGTGTTATCCAGCCTTAAACATAATTCGGCCCATTCGTGGCTCTCAGACTACGGCCCGAGGCGCTCGATGCGCCACGACTCCCCTTCCAGCAGGTACTGAAAGCGGTCGTGCAGGCGGCTGGTGCGCCCTTGCCAAAACTCGTACTGGTGCGGCACCACCCGGTAACCGCCCCAATGCTCGGGCAGCGGCACCTTGCCGTCGGCAAACTTGCGTTTCATTTCGGCAAACTTCTGCTCCAGCACCGCGCGCTTGGAGATGACCTGGCTTTGCGGCGAGGCCCACGCCCCCAACTGGCTGGCCAACGGCCGTTTCAAAAAATACGACAGCGACTTGGCCGCGGATATTTTTTCCGCGCGCCCGAGCACTTTCACCTGACGCTCCAGCGCCAGCCAGGGGAAGAGCAGCGCCACTTCGGGGTTTTCTCCAATCTCGCGCGCCTTCGTGCCGTTGTAGTTCGTGTAAAAAATAAAGCCGTGGTCGAGGTCCTTCAGCAGAACCGTGCGCGTGTTGGGACGGCCCGCCGCATCCGCCGTGCACAGCGTCATCGCGTTTGGCTCAAGAATACCGGCGTCCTCGGCCTGCGTGAACCACGTCTTGAACTGCGCCAGCGGGTCGGCGTTGAGCTCGTCGCGGTCGATACCGCCACGCGTGTAATCGCGCCGCAGGGTTTCCAGGTGTGAGGCAGGCTCGGGCAGGTGTTCGGTGTCGGGCGCCATCATAACTCGAAACCATGCAGGCCAAATGCCGAACGCTCAAGCTCCCCGCGTTTTCCGAGCCGCGTCCGGCACAGACCCTCCGGGTGCCGTAAAAACCCTCGGAGCTTGAGCTACCCGCCCAAAACCAGCGAGCCCTTGGTTGCCCAGTAGTGAGCCTCCGCCTCCGCGCCATCGAAGACCTCGCCATCGACCAGGTACCCGTGCACCGCACAGCTGAAATTGAGGGCGCGGCGGGCCAGGGCCGATGGAATCTGCCCATCCAGGCAACGCAGGTTCACGAATCGCCGTGACAAACGCGTGGGCGTCAGACACGGCTTTTCGGTGCAGAGTTCGCGGTAGATGGCCTCGGTCGCCGCAACACGATCCACCGGGCCCCCTTCCAGATAGCCGATCGCGCGTAGGACCGGGAACAGTTCGACGGGCTGCTGCTCGGGAAAGAGCCAGAGCGCATCCACCGGCTCCGGAGCAGCTTCGTCGAATTGAATCAACAGCGCCCCGCCGGCCTCGTGAACCGACCGGCGCGCGCGGATGACGCAATTCTCCAAGGCCCAGCGTTTTTGCGCCGACACGCGCCAACCCGTCACCCCGCCGGGCAAGACAACCGCTTCGGCTGCCGGAAATCCTTCCGCGCGCAGGAAGGCCGCCGGGTCGCGCAGAACGTCGATGGAAGTAGTGAACACGGTGGAAGGCTCACACAGCGCCCGCCTTTCTGGCCACGCTGAATTTGCCCAGTGACCTGGGCAGGACATCGATGCTGCCGTAACCTCCCGCCAACAGGTGTGGCCTCCAACGAATTGCGCCAGCAATTCAGTCCGGCCGGGGTCACCCGGGCTCTGTGACCTGGGCGGGACATCGATGCTGCGCATCGCGTTGGCAGCGTTCGACAAATGGCAGCGCTCGGGCTGCCGCTTGGTTCGGACATGCGCCTGGATTGCCACGTCGCCCTTCGCAGGCTCAGGACTCCTCGCAACGACGGTCGGGTCGGGGCCGACCGAGAGACGTCGTGTCCACCCATTTTACCGACGTCTCCCGCCAACAGGTGTGGCCTCCAACGAATTGCGCCAGCAATTCAGTCCAGCCGGGGTCACCCGGCCACCCGGCTAGTAAGCGAAGCCGAGGGCTTCCTGGCGTTTGGATTCCTGGGCGGGGCGATTTTCGTTCCAGTACCAGGAGAAGATCGTTTCTTGACGGAAGGCTTCGGTCTTGGGCAGGCCACGGCGCTCCTCGGAAAAGTACTCCAAGCGCCAAGGGAAATTGGGCTGGAAGACCCAGGCCAGCGTGCGACCTTCCGCGGGCACGCGTACGGTGTAGCGCAGGTTACCCTCGCCGCCCGGCTGGCCGCGTTCATTGACGCCGAGCGAGGCTTCGGCGTTGACCACCTGAGTGGGCACATGGGCCACGCGCGCCTGGAGCGGACCGCGAATCAGCGAAAAATCACCTGTGGGCAGCCGCTCGGGGTCGAGCCGAATGAGCGTCCAAATGGCGTCCTCGGGCATGGCTTCGGGCATTTCGGCATCCACGTCGCCATCGGACTGAAAGTACGAGAACGAGCGCAGGTGGTAGCCCTCGTCCAGGCGGTTGAGCTGCGCGAAGGTCTGCCCGCACCAATCCTGCACCGAGTGAGTCACCTTGAGCGGCCAGGGATGCATGTCCAAGTCCGTCGGGGCGAAGACCGACTTCATGATGTTGTAGCGGTACAGGCCGGTGTTGAAGGCGCGCATGGCGTTGAGCTTGAGCACCGGCACGGGGGCGGGGTTGGTCGCGTTGGGGTTGTCGGCCTTGACCTGCGTCTCCGGATTGAAGGGCTCGGTCACGTAGACAAGGGTCAAGTCGCCCTCGTGCTGATCGCCGTAGCGCGACTGCACCAGGCGGAACCGGCTGATCTCGGCACCTTGATGAAACCAGTACTGCTCGAACGATGCAGCGTCTGCCGGGCCGGAGATGGCCTCGGCGGCGTTGGCCGACTCGGCTTCGCTGCAACCGGTGACTGCACAGAGAAAAGTACCGGCCACAAGCAGACCACCAACCGTGCTGAAGATTCGATGGGAGGTTTTCATTTGCAGAAGATACCGCCGCCGCGCCGAAAATAAAGCGCCCGCACCCGATTGGCAGCGGCAGCGATCCGCTGGCACTGCGGCCGACCGGCTACCGCGGGGATTGCCGCCAATCCTGCAGGCGTTGCTCCGGCAACTGCGTGGCCTTGCACCCGCAGCGACTGCCACAGCCACCTTTTTTGGCCCGGCGGCGTTGCCTCCAGAATCGCAAACCGAAGGCGGCCAGGGTGATCGCCACCGCCAGCCAGACCAGTGCATGTTGCCATTGGTCGGACATGATCGAGGGAAGGGCCCGAGGGCTCAGGCAAAGCCCAGCAGCTTGCCTCCTTGGTAAACTACCAGCGCGGCCAGATAGGCGAAGGCCGTCATGTAACCCAGCTGAAAGAGGGGCCAGCGCCAGGAGTTGGTCTCGCGCTTGACCACCGCGACGGTGGCCATGCATTGCAGCGCGAAGATGAAGAAGACGAGAATGCTCAGACAGGTCAGCAGGGTGAACACCGGCGAACCGTCGGCGCGGGTTTGCGCGCGCAGGGTGTCGATCAGCGGAATCGTGCCGGCTTCGTCGGCCTCGGCGGCGTCCTCGTCCAGACCGTAAGCGATCGCCAAGGTGCTGACAAAGACCTCGCGTGCGGCAAAGGAAGCCAGCACGCCAATGCCGATCTGCCAATCGTAGCCCAGCGGCTCGATAACCGGTTCAATGGCTTTGCCCAGGCGGCCCGCGGCGCTGTACTCGGCCTGTGCGGCGGCGCTGATCTCGGGCGCGCCCTCCGCCGGCTCGGGGGCCTGCGGGTAGGTCATGGCGACCCAGATGAGGATCGAGAGCCCGAGGATGATCGTGCCAGCCTTGCGAATGAAGACCCAACCGCGGTCGAGGGTTTCCATCACCACGGTGCGCAAGGAAGGGATGCGGTAGGGCGGCAACTCCATCAGCTGGCCGTCGTGCCCACCCTTGAGGAGGGTCTTGCGAAAGACCAGCGCGGTGAGGAAGGCTCCGGCGGTGCCGATAAGGTAGGCCGCCAGCAGCACGAACGCCTGGGTGAGGGCACCCGCCGACGCGCCCACCAGCACGGGAATCATGACAAAGTAGACCGGCAGCCGCGCGGTACAGCTCATGAACGGCGCAACCATGATGGTGGCCAGTCGCTCGCGGTTGGAGCTGATGGTGCGCGTGGCCATGACCCCGGGAATGGCACAGGCGTAGGCACTCAGCAGGGGCAAAAAGGCGCGTCCGCTCAAGCCCACCCGGCCCATCAATCGATCCAGGATGAAGGCCGCCCGGGCCATGTAGCCGGTGCCCTCCAACAGACCCAGAAAGAAAAAGAGCATCAGGATTTGCGGCAGGAAAATGACCACGCCGCCCACCCCCGCGATGATGCCGTCGACCACCAGGCCCTGCAGCACGCCCTCGGGCATGACCGAGGCCACCTGCGCGCCGATCCAGCCAAAGGCCCCGTCGATCCAGTCCATCGGCGTGGCGGCCAGGCTGAAGATGCTCCAAAACAATCCCCCCAGCACGCCCAGCAAGACCAGCCAACCGAAGATCGGGTGCAGCAGAACGCGGTCAGCCTTGTCTGTGAAAGAGGGGCCGATGCGCTCGCCTTGCTGGACGTAGCGCTGCATCCATTGGCCGATGCGGGCGTAACGCTCGCCCACCGCGTTTTCCTTCCAGCCGGGCAGCTCCTGATTGAGGCGCTGGCTCCATTGCAGGCCCAGCTCGCGCGCCGCACAGGGCGTCTCCCGTGTGCCGGGCGGGCAGGGGCCGGAACAGACGCCCTGGGTCAGGTGCAGGTAGGCTTCGCCGCGGGCCTGCGCCAGAGTGGGCTGCCCGTTGACTTTGAAGGACTCGACCACCGCCTGTAGCGCTTCCTCGTAGAGCGGCGGACCCTGCTGGGCCAGGACCGAGACCGGCAGCTGGCTTTGGCTCATGGCCAGGCGCACCTCGATCAGGCCAACACCATTGGTGGCTTCGGTCACGACGATGGTGGTGCCCAGCTCGCGGGCGAGCCCGTCGACATCGATCTGAATGCCCCCGTCGCGGGCCAGGTCCATCATGTTGAGCACGATGATGACGGGCAGGCCCAGCTCAAGCATCTGGGTAGCCAGGTAAAGGTTGCGCTCGAGATTGCTGGCATCCAGCACGCAGACGATGCCGTCCAGGTGCGGGGTGTCTTCCCGGCGCCCCAGGAGCACGTCCTGCAAAATAGCCTCGTCGAGCGAGCGAGCGGACAAACTGTAGGCCCCCGGCAAATCGATCAGGCGAATGGGCTGGCCGTGTTGCGAGGTGACGAAGCCCTCCTTGCGCTCGATGGTCACGCCGGGGTAGTTGCCCACCTTTTGGCGCAGGCCCGTCAGCTTGTTGAAGAGCGTGGACTTGCCGCTGTTGGGGTTGCCGACCAGCGCAAAGGTGCGCCCGGCGGTGGATGGGGACCCGGACTCGCCGTGGGTCGGCGTGTCGTTGGCAGCGGTGGCGACGGTCATGGTCGGCCAGACGGACGGAAAAAAAAAGCCGCAGCGCCTAGGCCGCGCCTGCTTCGCTCACGCGCAGAAAGATGCCGGCGGCCTCTTTTTTGCGTAAAGACAGGCAGAAGCCACGCAGGCGAATTTCCAGCGGATCGCCCAGCGGGGCAAAGCGCAGCAGCTGCACCGGAGTGCCCGGCAACAGGCCCAACTCGCGCAGGCGCAGCGATGCGGGGCCGTTGGTATCGAGGGTTTCGACCACGCCCTGCTGGCCGGGGCGAAGCTTGGAAAGGGGAACCGTTGCTGGTCGGGGGGTCGGGTTTGATGACACGGTGGGGTGAGCCAATTGCGTTTGAGACCGGTTTTCAACGATGAATCCCGCGTGGGCGCGATTTTTCTTCGGCCTCACGCAGGTGCGGCAAACCGGCGGATGGACTCGGCGGCGTGCGGGTGCGCCTGCCGCAGCGCTTCGACATCGGCCATGGCAAAGTCCGCCTGCTCAAAGCCGGGGGTCACGGAAATGGAAAAAAGACTGTAGCCCAACGCCTTGTGAGCCGGGCTGGGGCGCGTGCCCTGCCAGACATTGGGCGGGACCACGGTGTGCAACTGCTGGCCGGCCTCAAAATCATGACCCAGGAGCACGGTTTCGGTCCGGCCGTCGGGGTGGAGCCGGAACTGCTCGGCCGGATCGCCCAGGACAAAGACATAGCGCTCCTCACCCTGGAGGTGGTGCAGCGCCGAAAAACTGTCGGTCGTCACCAGAAAATCGATGGCCGTGCCGAGCGGGCGGGCGGTGTCAAAGCCGTCGGGGAGGACGGAGGCGGGTACTACGTGGAAACTGCGGTGAACGACGCGAAAAAAGCCGCCTTCCTCGGGCAGTGGCTGGAGTTGGAGCGCGTCAATTAAAGCGTTGGCGGACAGTGGTTTAGACATATCGGGTGGGAATGCATTGATAAAATCCTATCGGGTGGACTCTGCAGGTAAGGTGCCGGATAGTAGGGAGTTGCAACAAGGCAACCCCCGACCCCCCCCCACAATGTTACCCACCTTTGCCACGTATTTCTCCCAGCGTGCCGAGGCCGCCCACCTGATTCTGGGCTACCTGGCGCTGTTGGCAGCCTGCTTTTTACTGCCGCTGGTGGCCCGCGCGGAAATCCAGCGGCGCGGCCTCGACGCACCGGCCCAAGCGGCGGCCACTGAGCCCGAGCAAGCCGTGCTGCCCGTCGCAACGGCGGGCCGCGTTGCCCAGCCCTAATCCCGCGCGCCTTGCGGGCTTGCTCCCGCTGGAAGTCAGCCGTTGGCTCAGGCATGGAACCGCGTTGCCTGCCCCCGCTCAAGGACCTCTACCCGTACCTGCTGGCGCACAGTGAGCCAGAGCCCGAACTGTTCGAGCGCCTCCACCACGAGACTGCGCCGATCCCGCAGCGGGGCATGCAAATCGGCTGGGATCAGGGACTTTTTCTCGGGATGCTCGTACGGCTGATGGGTGCGCGGCGGGTGCTCGAGATTGGCACGTTCACCGGCTACAGCTCCCTGGCGATGGCGCGCTGCCTGCCGCCGGAGGGGCAGTTGGTGGCCTGCGATGTGTCCGAGGAGTGGACGGCGATCGCCAAACGCTATTGGGAGGACGCCGGGCTGGGCGAGCGCGTGAGGCTCCATCTGGGCCCCGCTCTGGAGACGTTGGAACGCTTGCAGAACAACGCCGAGCCGGCCTTCGATCTGGCCTTCATCGACGCGGACAAACCGGCTTATCCGGCGTACTTCGAGGCGTGCCTCAAGCTGGTGCGCCCGGGCGGCGCGATTCTCTCGGACAACACGCTGCAGGGCGGTCGCATTCACCATCCGGACGACACGAAGGGTCACCTCGAGGCCATGCGCGTTTACAACCGCCAGCTGCGCGACGACCCGCGTGTGGAAACGCTCATCCTGCCCATCGGCGACGGCGTCACCCTCAGCCGCGTGCGCGATTGAGGCACCCCAAAAAGGCAGAGCACCCAAGCGAACGGGCGTTCAACCTGCGTGTCCTTGTTTTTCGGATACAAGCCTGTTGGCGAGCGCGCAGGGGGCAGCAAAAAACAGGCGATGCCCCCGCACTCTGGGAGACATCGCCTGTGAAAATGAGTACTGCTTAAAACGTGCAGAGCGCCTTTTTCGTGGGCTCAGCGGTTACCTCAGCAAACGAGCGCTCTGGCCGGATCAGTTGTCGCTGGTGAGCAGCGCAACCGGGTCGATCGTCTGGCCCGAACCCATGTTGGTGCCCTCAAAGACGTAGACCAGCGTGGCCGCCGGGGGGAGGCCGCGATCGTCCGCGCCCACCTTGGCGTTGAGCACGAAGGTCCCGTCGAATCGACCCGCCGGCATCTCCATCTCCTCAAATCCAACCTGGTCGATGAAGATGTTGTGCGCGGTGTGATCGCCGGCCATGCGCAGCACGCGCAGGGACTCGAACTGGGTGAAGGGCAGCTCGACCGACAGCGGGATGAAGCCGTCGTCGCCCTCGATCGGGAAGTTCGGGATTTTGCGCGAGATCACGAAGAGAGTCAGGCGATCGCCGTCGCGCGAGGCGTAGACTGCGGCAAGCGGCGCGTCGTCGACACCCTGGCGACGCTTGAACTTCGCGAGGTCGGCGGTGGGGACCGAGGTGGTCTGCGTGCGCAGGATGTCGCCGGTGCCGTACTTGTTGAAGACCTCCAGCACCTTCCAGCACGGGAAGGCCTGTCCGCCGTTGTACCACTCAGCGTGCGAAGTCCACCGCTCGCCTTCGCTGAAGGTGAAAAAGTTCTGCACCTTGGCCCCGTAGTAGGCGCGAATGAGAAAGGAATCCAGCGTGGCGGTGCCACCGGCAAGGCTCTTCATGACCTCCTCCTGCTGGCGTGCCTGTTCCTTGGAGACGCGCGCGTTGTTGAGCCCGTTCAAGGCGTAACCGGGGCCAGCCTCGTAGGTGCCGGGAACCTGCGTGCCGCCGTGCGAGGCGCTGGCATCCCGGATGATTTCCAGCAAATCCCGGGCGGCGGGACCGGCGGTCTGATTGACCTGGGCGAGCACGTTGAAGTAGCTGGGCGGTGTGGTGCTGGGCGGTCCTTCGCCCTCGTCCCAACCGCCGTTGTAGGCGGCCTGCTGCACGTGCAGGGAGTTGGGCGAGGTCGCCGCGGCCTGCGCGCTGAAGTTCTGGTGACGCCAGCCGCCAAGCACGTACTCGAACTTTTCGTCCAGCTCGGCGGACCAGTACGGGCTGGAGCGCAGCACATCGCGCACGTGCTCCTGGAACAGCCCGTAGACTTTGCCGCGCTGCCAGTTTTCACCGGTGACGGCGTCGGGCATGCCTTCGAATACCCAGGGATTGAAGAGCCAGTTCCAGTTCTCGTTGCCGATCTCGAACCAGAACTTGTCGAACTCGTCGACCCAGGGCTTAGCCTGCCCCTGACTGTAGCGCTTGAAGGCCCAGGGCTTGGACTCGGGCGTGTCGACGGCCGGATCATAGGGCGCGGCCATAAATTCGACAAAGCCCAGCCACTCCTCGGGCGACATGTGCCACTCGATCTGCAGCCACGGGATGACGTCGGCCTTACGCATGATCTTGAGAGCCTGCGGCAAGGTGTTGGACAACCGGATATTTTCGATGACGCCGCCCGGGTTGGTGTACTGCTCCATCGAGTAGGTGGTGGTGCCTGTCTTGATCGGCCCGTGCGTGCGCAGACTGATCATGCCCGAGGCTTCCAGGCGGTCGTAAAAACGCGGCAGGTAGTCAAGATACTCGGTGTCGGCGCGGTAGATGCGGAAGTTGTCGATGGAGAACTTGCCGCTGCCCTGCATCTGGAGACTCATCTGCGAGGCGCGGGAGGAATCTTTTACCTGACTGACCTGAAAGGTGTGGCGGTGCTGCTGCCATTCGCCGGTCGGGGTAAAGTTGCCCGGGGCGATTTCGTTCTCGTGCAGGCCGGAGCCCTTGAAGGTCACCTGCGGGGTTTCCGCGCCTTCGTATTTCATCCAAAACTCGACGACGTAATCTTTGCCCGGCTCGAGCACGTCGTACCAGTATTGGGCGGAACCTGAGTGATTGTAATCGGAGAGGGTATGGCTCTGGCCCGCGCCCAATTCGATCTCCAGGTAGGTTTCACCCGGCTCGCTCACGGGCGTGTCGGCGGTGTGCGGCACCAGACGCCAAGTCTTGTCCGGGTTTTCGTCCGGGTAAAACTTCGCCAACAGGCCTGGCAGCGTGTCCTTGTTGTTGCGGTTGGCATCCCAGACGCGGTTGGCGTGATGCTTCTTTCGCGATCCTTCGTAAAAGGTCTTGGAGACAATGAACATGTCGCCACGCCGGATCTTTTCCTGCTCGGACTGCGCGCGCCCTGCCAGTTGAAGGTACTCGCCGCGGTGATTTTCCGGAGCGTAATCCGAACGCAACAGGAGGTAACCGGCCAGGTCGTCCGAGGACGAGGCGTCCCAGGTCAACTGCAGCGAGCCATCTTCCTGAAGGGTGCCTTGAAGATTGCCGGGGGCCGCCGGGGCATCGGATTCGGAGGGGTTGCCCGGTGCGCGAAACTGCTTTGTCGGACCCGACTTGCCGCCAACGTTCGCCGGGCGCACGAAGGACAACGCGTTCGAGGGCTCGGAGCGGTTGCCGTTTTTGTCGATGGCCTGAAGGGCAAAGTAGTAGGGGACATCCGGGCGATTGAAGGAGGCCCAGGCAAAGGTGTAACTGGTTTGCTCGGGAGCGATCAGGCGGCCGATGTTGCCGCGCCACTTGCTGATCGCGTGCCCGCCCTCGGCCACCGTGTCCTGGCGGACCAGGGTCATCTTGCCGTCGACGATGCGGTAGACGCGCACCTGCGCGCCGTCGAGAAAGCCTTCACGCAAACTGTCGTATTGGTGCAGGTTATTGGCGAAAATGCGGTTGTCGCCGTCCTTGCTGGCAAACCAGCGTGAGCGCCAGTTGACCGGCTCGAACCCTCCGCCGCTGCGCAGCCAGCTGTTGCCGATGGACCCGATGGTGGCGGTGATGCCTGGCACGTCCTCGTTGACCACGTCGGTGGTGACGACAAAGCGGGCGGGCTCGTGGAAGGCTTCGCCGACGGTCGGCATCTGCGCGTTCATGGGGAGGGGAGACACGATGGCGGCCGCAGCCAGCCATCCGCAACGGGGAGCGTTCATCAGTTTCATGCGTATTCGAGAGAGGGTGAGTCAACAGGCCAATGCCTGCGGACACAAGGTTACTCCGAGTAGGTCACCCGGGGGTGTAGCGGGTTCCGGAAAATCGGCGGGGACGGGCTTGGAGCGGGACGCTTTCGGGTTTACGGAACCCCCGAGCCGCGCAAGGTTGTCTGAAATGTCCGACCGTGTGCCGTCTGCGCTGATCCTCGATCCGCACCAACGCGAGCGCATCTACAGCGACGTGGTGCTGGCGCAGATTCGCGAACGTTGCGACCTGCGCGTGATCTGCGCGCCCGACGAACTGGCGGATCCAAGGCTCGTCGAAGCCTTGCCGGGGGTGCGCGTTGTCTGGTCGGGCTGGGGCGGGCTCAAGCTGATCGCCAAAGCGCTCGAGCGTCTGCCCGCGCTGGAGCTTTACCTCTACGCCGCCGGCACCGTGAAGCCCTACCTGACCGACGCGGTCTGGGAACGTAGCGTGCGCGTGTGCGGGGCCTGGGGGGCCAACGCCGTACCCGTGGCCGAGTGGGCCTTCGCGCAGATTGTCCTTTGCCTGAAGCAGGCCTGGCGTTTGTCCGCGGCGTACCGCGAGGCGCGCCAGGGCATCCAATTGACTTGGCCGGGACGCTTCGGCGCCTACGCAACGACGGTGGGGCTGATTTCGCTGGGACAAATCGGTCAGCGGCTGGCAAAATGGCTGCAATCGCTCGAGGTCAACGTCATTGCCTACGACCCTTTTGTGAAGGCGAAGGCCATGCAGGCGCTGGGTATCGAGAAAGTCGACGCGTTGGAGGCGGTCTTTGAACGCAGCGAGGTGGTCAGCCTGCACACACCGTGGCTGCCGGAGACCGAGGGCATGATCCACGCGGCGCATTTTGCGCGGATGGGCCCAGGTGCCTCGTTCATCAACACGGCTCGCGGCGCGGTTGTTCACGAGCCCGACCTCGTCGCCTTTCTGCAAGCGCGCCCCGACTGTTTTGCCTGCCTGGACGTGACCTGGCCCGAGCCGCCCGCGCCCGAGTCACCGCTGTGGACGCTGCCCAACGTCTTCCTGACCCCGCACCTGGCTGGCGCCCAAGGCGGAGAATGCCACCGCATGGCGCAGTTCATGATTGAGGACTTCGACCGCTGGCAACGCGGCGAGGCCCTTCAACACGAAGTCACCCGCGAACGCCTCCCGCTGCTGGCTTGAGGCGCGAATCAATTCTCGCGCACGCGCGAGGCCCATCGCTCCCCTTCACCTGTGACAAACCAAGCAAGACCGCGCATTGCGATTGTCGGGACGGGGGCCATTGGCGGCTTCTACGGTTGCCTGCTGGCGCGCGCCGGTGAAGACGTGCACTTCCTGTGCCGCAGCGACTATGCCCAGGTACGCGCACATGGCTTACGCGTCACCCGCATCGACGCGGATACCGAAGATTTCGCCCTCGAACGACCTAAGGTGTATTCAAATTCCCAGGACATCGGGCCGTGCGACCTCGTTGTCATCGCCACCAAAACAACCGCCAACGACGCCCTGCCCGCACTCCTCGAACCGCTGCTCCAGTCCGGCACCGTGCTGCTCTCGCTGCAAAACGGGATGGGCAACCTGGAGTTTCTGCAGGCGCATTTTCCGGGCCGGCGCATTGTCATGGGGTTGTGCTTTGTCTGCGTCAACCGGACCGCGCCCGGCGTCTTTGAGAACACCTTGCCCGGCGGCGGACGCGTGGTGCTGAGCGCGGCCGCGGCGGAAGACCGACCGCTTGTCGATGGACTGACTGAGCGCTTTAACCGCGCCGAGGTTGCCTGCAAAGCCAGCCACTCCCTGGACGAAGCGCTCTGGCGAAAGCTCTGCTGGAACATCCCCTTCAATGGCCTGGCGATTGCCGCCGGGGGCGTGACCACCGATGTAATTATGGGCAGCGAACGGCTGCGCCAACTCGCGCGGCTGCTGATGGACGACGTTTGCGCGGGGGCGGCGGCGCATGGGCACCGCATCGAGGAAGCTTTCCTGCAACAGCAGTTCGAAGCGACCGCGAGGATGGGTGCTTACCATCCCTCCAGTTTGCTGGATTACCTCGACGGACGCCCCGTGGAACTGGAGACGATGTTTGAGGAGCCCCTGCGGCGCGGTCAGGCCAAGGGCGCTGCCATGCCGCATCTGGAAACACTTTGCGCCCTACTGCGCGCGCTCGTGCAAAACCGCAACCGGCCCAGCCCGTAGATTCAAGCCGGTTGCCCGCGCTCAAGCACCCAGCCTGAGCAAGTTCAGTTGCGGAGGGAGAAGACGCATCGGAACGCGGATAGCCCCTATCGGCAATCCCTCGGGCACGCTCGGCTACGCGGCCTTATTCAGTCGGCAGCAGGTCTTATAATTCTGGCCATCTTGGACTTTGGCCTGGAGTGAAATGTTTTTAATTGATAAAATTTACTTAAATTACATATCAAAGGATATCGTAATCATGCATTCAACCCTCACGCCGATCGTGCTGGTCTGCATGTGGCGTGGAAGCAGCGCACCTTGAATACTGCCGACTAAAACCGAACGCCCCGTACCGCCTATGTCACCGCACAGAAAGAACCCTGCGCGCACCCGACATATCCTCACCGAAGTCCCGCGCGTGGGCTTTTACCCAGACCTGCGCCAGCATGAACCCAAGCGCGAACCCGAAGACATCATCTTTCCGGCGACGATGCGCGCCGTCATGCAGTACTTCGGCCACCCTGAATACGACTACGTGCACTTTGTCGGTGTCTCGGGTGCAATGGCCTTTCTTGGTTGGAGGGAAGGCTGGCACCACGACAGCGCGGCCATCTATTACATGGCGCCTTTCAATCAGCATCAGCGTCTGTTCGAAGACTCGTTCACCTCCACGGGCTACCCCAAAGGCCAGCACGTGACGCTCAAAGGCGCAGATGCCGTCAGTGAGCCAGAGGCCCGCCGGTTGATCCAAGAGAGTATCGATGCCGGGCGGCCGGTGCTTGCGCAGGGTGTGGTCGGCCCACCGGAAACCTGCATTATCTGCGGCTACGATGAAGCTGCCGCTGTTCTCATTGGCTGGAGTTTCTTTCAAAGCCAAGAAGCAGAAAACCAGGGAGTTGAATTCGAGCCCAACGGCATGTTTCGCATACGGGATTGGTATGCGGACAAGGACACCTTCGAGTTGATCTTCTTTGGCGATCGTGGTGAACCGCCCAACCTGGCAGAAGTGCGACGGCGCAGCCTGGAATGGGCCACCCACTGCGCGTGCATTCCCGAGACCTGGGATGGGCCGCGGCACAATGGACTGGCCGCTTACGATGCCTGGATTGGGCATCTGCGCTGTGATGAAGCGATACGGGCCGATGGTTCAGTGCCCGAGGGCGTGGGGGACAAACCGTACCAGGTGCATTGCGCAATTTCAGGCCAACTGGCCGAGGCTCGGCACTATGGCTCGAAATACCTTATTCGCGTGGCGCAAAAAGAGCCCCAAATGCGGGCCGACCTTCTGCAGGCAGCCGGTAGCTACACGCACATTCACGACCTGATGTGGCAGGTCTGGAACTGCTGTGGCGGCAACACCTGTGGCTCGGAGCAGTTGGAGCGCTTCGCCCAGCCTGAAACGCGTCAGCGCATCATCGAGCTGCTGAAAGAAGCCCAGCAGCAGGATGTGCAGGCCATTGAGCACATCAAAGCGGCGCTGGAAGCCACTGCGAATACCCCCCGAAACGGGTAAGGCCACCGGTATCGGCCCGACACGCCCAATCCCGGCAGGCCTGTTACAAATCGTCGGTGCCTATGCTCTCTACTCAGGCGCAGGACCGGCCTGAAAATGTGCGCTGAACTGCGCAGAGCCCGAAGGGCACGACGCAGAGACAACTCACTTGCACCAACGAACAAGCCCACGCACGCCTTGGCATCAGGCAAAAAGAAGGCGGGCTGCCTACCCCTAAACAGCCCGCCATTGATTTCTACTTTATCTCGTTGCTTGTTACCCCATCTCCTTTTTACGGGAGAAGATCGAAAAGCGATAACACAGGAGACTAGAGTTTTGCCTAAAGGTGTCAATCGAAACTGCAGAAAAAAAGTCAAAAGCTCTCAAAATCCCCCAAGTTCTAGCAAATCAGTGCGCATTCTCAATTTAGAGCCCACATTCAGCGGCTTTGGAACGGTCTTTAGAACCCAAGGGGCGCGCCGATGTCAGAGTTTTTGACGGGAGGAACTCCGCTCGCGATTGACCTTCCCGATCTTTGCCGCGTTCTTTCCACAGAAGCCTAACACTACGATGCCCGAGCCCATCACCTGCAAGCTTTGCGACCAGCCCGCCACGGTCTTCGTCTCGTACGTGCATCAAGGCAAGCTGACGAAAGTGGGCTACTGCCAGTTTCACGCCGAGCAGGAGGGCATTCTCGACCCCAAAGCCTACAGCCTGCTGGCCGGCAGTGAGGAGGCGGCGCCCGAGCCGGCGGACGATTCCATGCGCTGCCCCAATTGCGGGTGTAGCCAGCGCGATTTTGAGCGTTCCGGGCGGCTGGGCTGCCCCGAGTGCTACCGCACCTTTGCTGGCGTCATTCAGCCGATGCTCAAGCGGATGCACCGGGATGAAAGGCACCTGGGCAAGGTGCCCACGCACCGTTTGTCCTCCGAGTTGCTGCAGCAGCGCATGGCTCGCGCCAAAGAGGAACTGCAAGAAGCCATCCGTGAGGAGCAGTATGAAACGGCGGCGCGCCTGCGTGATGAAATCAGCGACATGCAGGGCCAGCTGGAACGCCTTGAAGGCTCGGCTGCAAAGTCCTGAGGATTGCGTGTAGAAGTCTCCTAATGGTGGCCTTAGCGAGGCCTCCGAGCTTGGCTACGGCGGGCATCAGGGATGGTCCTGAGAATCACTTCGGGGAGTCCACTAAATTACGTATCTCGCTGCCAGAGTGGGAATAACGACTGGTCAAGGGGACTCTCATGAGCTAACGTGCGTCGTCTTTAAAGCTTACGCCGTCCCCAATCCGGTCGACTCTATAGATACGGCACCGAGAAGCGTTCGCACCATGATCGAGGCATTCTTTTGGTTGATACTTTCCGCCAGCATCATTGCACCTGGTGGGTTTGGTCTATTCCTGCTGGCGCAGCCGCGCAGCAGTCTGGCGTTTCATTACATGAACTTCTGCCAGCGCCGCACCTACACTCCGTTGAAGGACGAGCACTTCATCGGTAAGCTTGGGCGCGTCATCGCGATGCTCAAGACCGCCGGACTGGTCTTGGTCGCGGCGAGCATCACGATTTTTTTCTTGGTGCTGAATGCAGGGTAAGGTATAAGGAAATCCCTGAGACGGTTCCCCGGTAGCACCCCCACCGGTTACCCGGCTCAGCGATTGCCTTCTCACCTGCACCTTGTATTCCCATGAGCACACTTCCGCTCCTACCTGTTTTCCAGGCGACCTGCTACGTCGCCTTCGCTCTGCTTCCACTCACCGCGGGCCTGTTTCTTCTCTGCACATCCCGCGATCGCCTGCTGGAACGTTTTTCCGCAGTCGTTTACGGCCTGACGGGCCACGCCGGGGACTACCGCGAAGTTCGCGCTGGTAAGCGTGTCTGCATTTACCTGCGCGCCACCGGGGCCACCGCACTAGCGGTTGGTCTGCTGGTCGCAAGCTACATCGTTAGCCCGCTGCTGACGAACGCCATTGTCTAACAACGGTTCAGCCGAGCCGGGTTGCTTGATGCGCTCGCTTAGTTTGCGCGCCGATTAGGGTGCGTTGCCTTGCTGCACTTACCCGGAGGTATTGGCCGGAGTCTCTTCTTCGGTCGCGGAGCGCTGTGCGAGCACTTTGAGCACGTCATCTGCCTGCTTCGCGGTGGACGCTTTCAGGTCGCGCCAAACGAGTTTGCCATCCTCAAAGAGAAACGCCTGGCGCGACGGAAAACGGCCCCGGGTGGGTACGCCAAAGGCCTTGACCACCTTGCCCTCAGGGTCGGCGATCAGTTCGAAGGTGAGGCGATACTTTTCGTGGAAGGCCTTCTGCGCTTCGACAGAGTCCATGCTCACCCCGTAAACCGTCACGCCCAGGTCCTTGAGGACCTCGTAGGCATCGCGTAACGAACAGGCCTGCTTGGTGCAGCCGGGTGTATCGGCTTTGGGGTAAAAGTACACCAGCACCTGGCCGGAACTCGCCAGAGTCTTGGACAACTCGACGGTCTCGCCCTTTTGGTTGAGCGCCTTGAGTTGCTTCGGGGCGGAGGCACCGACTTCGAGGGGGTCGGCCGCAAAAGCCGAGACGCACAGCAGGCTGGAGAGCAAAGACAGGCAACGCTTCATACGGTGAAGAGATGCCGGGGGTCAGTCCGGCGCAAATTTGAGCGTGCTTTTCTTTTTATCTGGCGAGGTGTGCGGGTTTGGCTCGACGCAGGCAACGGCATCGCGATAGCGCTCGGAAGAGAGCACGCAGACGCGCTGCGGGCAGACCCAAGCTGCGTGCGTTGACGCGCTTTCTCAAAACCCTCCATTACTCCAGAACATGCAAAAAATCGGAATCATCGGCTGCGGCGGCTTCGCCGGCCTCCACGCCAAGGCGCTGGCCGACATGCCAGAAGCCAACGTGACGGCGCTGTGCGACGTCAGCGAGGACATCACCCGTGGCTTTGCCGCGCGCCATCTCGAAGCGCAGGCGGCCGAGCCCTACCATTTCACCACCACCAAAGAATTCTTTGCCGAAGGTGGTCTCGACGGGGTGGTCATCACCTCCCCCCACACGCTCCACTACCAGCATGCCTGCGAGGCGCTCGAAGCCGACTGCCACATCTTTGTCGAAAAGCCGATGGTGACCGAATCAGCTCAGGCGCACGATTTGAAAACCCGCGTAGAAGCCGCCGGGAAGATTCTGGTCATCGGCTACAACACCGCCTGCACGCCGGAGTTTGCCTACATCCGCGAGAGCATTCGCGAGGGGCGGTTGGGACGGTTGGAGATGGTGACCGGGTTTCTCTCGCAGAACTGGAAAAAAGCCACCGTCGGCAAGTGGCGGCAGGACCCGGCGCTCTCCGGCGGCGGTCAGGCCTACGACAGCGGCGCGCACCTCTTTAACAGCCTGGTGTGGTCGGTCGAGTCGCCCATCGAGGAGGTCTACGCGCAAGTGGACTTCATGGACACGCCGGTGGACTTCAACAGCGTGACCAACATCCGCTTCCAAAACGGCGTGCTCGCCAGCATCACCGTCAGCGGCAACTCGGCCAGCTTCGCCGGTTACATGGCTTTCATCTTTGAGGACGGCATCATCGAGACCAACGGCTGGATCTGCGACTGGATCAAGGTGCAGCACCACGGCAAACCGGTGAAGTATCCAGAAATCCCCTACAAGCCGATGACCCCGATGGAGAACTTCATCCGTTCCCTGCGCGGTGAGGACACGCCCCGCACCGGCCCGATCAACGGCGTGTACCAGGCCGAGTTGATGGACGCCATCTACGCCTCGGCCAAGGTCAACCGGCCCGTCAAGGCCAGCGAGCTGAAGGAAGGCAAGGTGACGGCATGAGTCAGGTTTCGCGCGCAAGCACCCGCACGGGAGATTTTCCGATAGGCTTTCGCCGCGGCTGGAGCGACTGGCAGAAAGACACTGCGGCGTTGATCGCCTACGCCGTACGCGAGGGCTTTGGCTGCATCGACTGGCCAGGCGAAGCCTTTGACGAGGCCAAGCAGTGCATGGACGCTGGCCTGCGGGTAGGGTCGGTGGACCTGCCCGGCGACTGGGCGATCTATCACAGTGCCGACGCCGGCAAGCGCGCCGAGGCGCTCGAGACGCTCTCAGCTCACGTGGAAAAATGGGCCGCGCTAGGTCCGATGAATCACTTTGCTGTGATGTTTCCCGAGGACCCGGCAAAGCCGCGTTCGCAGAATTTTGAGCACATGGCTGCCTTTTGGAAAGAGGGCGCGGCGGTCTTGGAAAAGCACAAGGCGAAGCTCGTCATCGAGGGCTGGCCGGGCAAGCAGTCGCTGTGCTGCACACCGGAGAGCCTGCAGGCCTTTTTCGATGCGGTGCCCTCGCCCGCGCTCGGGGTGAACTACGATCCCTCGCACCTGATCCGCATGGGCATCGACCCGATGCGCTTTCTGGAGCAGTTCAGGGACCGCGTTTATCATGCCCACGGCAAGGACGCGCGCGTCTATCCCGAGCGCCTGTACCAGGCCGGTTGGGAGACCGAAGCCGACCATACGGAAGGGTTCGGCTTTGGCGGCGTCGCGTGGCGCTACACCATTCCCGGACACGGCACGACGGACTGGGTCGGCGCCTTTGAGACGCTCAAAGCCAACGGCTACGAGGGCTGCGTGAGCATCGAGTTGGAAGACCAGAACTTCAACGGCAGCGAACAGGGCGAAAAAGACGGCCTGTGCTTCTCGCGCGATTATCTGCGCAGCTGCTGAACGAGGGCGCGCATTCGCGTCGATGCAACAGGTCCTGCGGCAGAGCGATCATCCTCAACAAAAGCACAGTCCAGCGTAGGCACCGCAGCCGGTTCCGCGAATCGGTCGTTTAAGGTTGGGCCAGAATCAACGGCGCGAACCGTTGCCGATTTTACCAGAAGTTATCCCGACTTGGGGGAAGGGCCGTAGCGTATGTGACGATTTTCACGAAAACACGCATCCGTTCACATTAAATTGTTAAGTAACTGGGTGAGGAAATCGATTCTGGAGATCGAAACCTTTGACCATGACTTTATCCATCGGAAAGAAACTGGGCCTGTCCCTTGGCTTGCTTGCGGTCGCATCGGGCATCTCGTTCATCGCGCTGGCCATGCGCTCGGTCTCAACGGCGCGCGAGTCCTTCGTAGAACAGCGCTTCGACCAGCTGGTCGCCGCGCGCAACATCAAGCAGCAGGCCGTCAGCGACTACCTGGAAAAACGCTTCGACGACATTGAAGTACTGGCCAACAGCGCCGATGTGCGCGAGCTGCTGAATGGCCTGCACGCCTTTAGAGACACCCAGGAGGTCTTGCCCAAGGGCGCTTTCCCCGTCGACGGCTCCGAGTATGAGACGACGGTCGGACCGTTTCAGGACTACTTTTCGCAGTATATCCGTCAGATTGGCTACTATGACGTGTTCCTCATCAGTAAAGAAAACGGCCACGTCATGTTCACCGAGGCCCGCGAGGCGGATGTGGGCAGCAACCTGGATCATGGGCCGTATCGCGACTCTGGATTAGCCAAGGTATGGCGTCGGGCGGTGAGCGAGGGTCGTTCCGTTTTCGAGGACTTCCAACCCTATGCACCCAGTAACCATGAGCCCGCGGCTTTTCTGGGCACGCCCATCCGCGATGAATCCGGAGCCGTAGCCGGTGTGCTGGCTTTGCAGATTTCCATCGACACGATCAATCGAATCATGACCGAACGTTCCGGCATGGGAGAGAGCGGGGAGACTTACCTGGTCGGGTCGGATCTGCTGATGCGTTCGGACAGCTACCTCGACCCGCAGGGGCACTCGGTGAAAGGTTCCTTTGCTGACCCAACGCGTGGGTCGGTGGACACTGAAGCCGCCCGTGCCGCCCTCGATGGCGATGAAGGCAGCGGCATCATCGTCGACTACAACGGCAATCCGGTGCTCTCGGCATGGGCTCCGCTGGACTTTGCTGGGGTACGCTGGGCCATTTTGGCCGAAATCGACGAAAAGGAAGTGGTCAGCGAGTCCACGGCGGCCGCGCAGCTGCTGAATTCGGTGCTGGCGATCGGCGCGATTGGCGGTATCGCCATGGCGACTGCGATCGTCATGGCCGGCTTGATTGCCCGAAATCTGATTCGCTCCCTGCGGCAGCTTTCCGACGGAATCGCCTCAGGGTCGGATGAAGTAACCGCCGCCTCCACCGAACTCTCATCCGCCAGCCAGTCCCTGGCCGATGGCGCGTCCAAACAGTCAGCGAGCATTGAAGAAACGTCTTCGTCCCTGGAGGAAATCGCCGCCATGACCCGCGAAAACGCGGAGAGCGCTGAGAAGGCACATGGCCATATGGAGGCGGCGATTCAGGCGGTGGCCCAAGCCAACACATCGATGAAGACGCTCATCACGCAGATGGCCGAAATTTCTCAGGCCAGTGAGCAGACGCAAAAAATCATCAAGGACATTGACGAGATTGCCTTCAGCACGAATCTGCTGGCCTTGAACGCGGCGGTGGAAGCTGCCCGCGCGGGCGAAGCCGGTGCCGGCTTTGCGGTGGTGGCCGACGAAGTGCGCAACCTTGCCATGCGCGCCGCCAGTGCGGCCAAGGATACCTCCGCGCTGATTCAAAGCTCAGTCGAGAACATCAACAACGGTAACGAACTGGCGCAGCAAACCAGCCAGTGTTTTGCCGACGTGGACGCCAGCAGCCTGGAAGCCGGCAAGTTGATCAAGGGCATCGCGGCGGCTTCGTCGGACCAGGCCCAAGGCGTGGAGCAAATCAACCGCGCCGTGTCCGAAGTCGACCAAATCACTCAACGCAATGCAGCCAGTTCCGAAGAATGCGCCTCCACCGCGGAGGAGATGACGGCACAGGCCGAACAATTGCGTCTGAATGTGCAAGCCCTACGTCAGTTGATCGACGGCACCACGCAGCCATCGACCGCAAGCCCAACGCGACATTGTTTGCCTCCGTCATCGAGCCCTCCGCCAGACACCCGTCACTCCGGATTTTTCGCGAAGCAAACATTTGCCCCAGAGCCTGGGTCAAACGCACGCGCCCAGCCGACGGAGCTCAGCCCGCTGGGTTAGAGAGCGGTCCGAATCATTTAAAAAAGGCGGCGCCGTTTCCCCACGACGCCGCCTTTTCCTTATTTCAGCACGTCTTCCGCCGAACCACGAAGGCGGATGCGCTGCGGTAACTTCCATGGTCGGACTGCGTCGGCCATCGATGTCCCTTTTTTATTTCCCCCAAAAAGGGCCTGTCTGAAAAATCGAAAGCGTGTTGGTGGGTGCTCGCCGAGCGAGCCCCATCCCGTAAGGGACGCGGCGCTGTTGAACCTGAACGGCGTTGACCCGAGCGAGGCAGGGCTTGAAGCCCTCCAAACGCTCGGCCGTCTCGACAGGCTCGAAGCTATGAGCTTGTCGAATGCCCGCCTTGTTCAGGCCCAAAACTCGCTCTTGCCAACGCATCTTTGGATTTTTCAGACAGGCCCAAACACGATAAGTAGAGATCGCGGGTGTGATGGGCCCCGGATCGTGATTACTGGCAGGCCTCGCATTCGCCGCCATTCATCATGGCGTCGATGCGGCAAGCCTGTGTGCGGTTCGCCTCTTCCTGGATAGTTGCCGCCGGTTTGGCAGCGGTGGATTCATTGCTTTTGGCTAAAGTCTGGGCTGTTGTCGTAGGGGCCACGGCCATTTCCTGGGCTCCCCCCGCGCGTCCGCGCACTTCCTTTTTCACGCTGACGGTCGCCTTCTCGATGTTGGAAGCGCCGAGGGTGCGCAGGTAGTACGTCGTCTTGAGGCCCTTGTGCCAGGCTGCGCGGTACATGTGCGAGAGGGTTTTCAGATCGGGCGAGCCCAGGAAGAGGTTCACCGACTGCGCCTGGTCGATCCACTTCTGGCGGCGCGCCGCAGCCTCAATGAACCAATCGTAAACAATCCCAAAGGCGGTGACGTAGCGCTCGCGAATATCCAGCGGAATTTCCGAGATGCTGGCCAGTTCGCCGTCAAAATACTTCAGCTTGTCGAGCATCTGCTGGTTCCACAGGTCGCGCCGCTTGAGGTCGCGAACCAGCTCGCTGTTGAGCACCACAAACTCCCCAGAGAGGTTACTCTTGACGAAGATGTTTTTGTAGGCGGGCTCGATGCAGGGCGTGGTGCCCATGATATTGGAGATGGTCGCGGTGGGCGCGATGGCCAGCACGTTGCTGTTGCGCATGCCCTGGCGGGCGATCTTTTCGCGCAGCGGCGTCCAGTCCATCCGGCCACCGCGCGGCACGTCGATGGCCTCGCCGCGTTCGTCCGCCAGCACGTCGAGCGTGTCTTGCGGGAGCAGACCCCGGTCCCACTTCGAGCCTTCGTATGACTGGTAGCGGCCCTTCTCGGCGGCCAGGTCGCTGGAGGCCTCGTAGGCGTAGTAGGCGATTGCCTCCATGAACTCGTCGTTGAACTCAACGGCCTCAGGCGAGGCGAAGGAAATGCCCCGCTTGTAGAGGGCGTTCTGCAGGCCCATCACGCCCAGACCGATCGGGCGGTGGCGCCGATTGGCCGTACGGGCGGCTTCGGTCGGGTAGTAGTTGATGTCGATGACCTTATCCAGCGCGCGCACGGCGATCTGGATGGTCTCGCGCAGTTTCTTCAGGTCGAGCTTACCCTCGGCGTCGAGGTGCGTGTCGAGCACAACCGAGCCCAGGTTGCAGACGGCCGTTTCCTCTTCGCTGGTGTTGAGCGTGATCTCGGTGCAAAGATTGGAACTGTGGATGACGCCGGCGTGGTCCTGCGGGCTGCGCACATTGCAGGCGTCTTTGAAGGTGATCCACGGGTGACCCGTCTCGAAGAGCAGACCGAGCATGCGCTTCCAAAGGTCGAGCGCGGGAATGGTCTTACTCCAGATTTTGCCCTCGGCGCCGAGGCGCTCGTATTCCTCGTAGCGCTCCTCGAAGGCCTTGCCGTACAATTCGTGCAGGTCGGGCGTCTCGCTGCTGCGGAACAGGGTCCAGTCTCGCCGGGCTTCCAGCCGCTTCATGAAGAGGTCTGGAATCCAGTTGGCCGTATTCATATCGTGGGTACGGCGGCGGTCGTCCCCCGTGTTACGGCGCAATTCGAGGAAGTCCTCGATGTCGTTGTGCCAGGGCTCGAGGTAAGCGCAGCCGGAGCCGCGCCGCTTGCCGCCCTGATTGACCGCGACGAGCTGGTCGTTGTGCAGCTTGAGAAAGGGGATGACGCCCTGGCTCTCGCCGTTGGTGCCCTTGATGTAACTACCGGTCCCGCGCACAGCTGTCCACGAGCCCCCGAGGCCGCCGGCCCACTTCGACAGGCGGGCGTTCTCGGCGATGCCGCGCGTCATGATCGAGTCGAGGCTGTCGTCGATCTTGTAGAGGTAGCAGGAGGAGAGCTGCGAGTGCGGCGTGCCGGCGTTGAAGAGCGTGGGCGTGGACGAGCAGAAGCGTCGGCTCTTGTAGAGTTTGTACAGGCGGATGGCCCAGTCCTCGCGCCCCTCGGCCTCCTCGTGAAAAAGGCCCATGGCCACGCGCATGAAGAAGAGCTGCGGCGTTTCCAAACGGCGGACAGGCTTCTGCGACTTATCCACGATCAGGTAGCGATCGTACAGCGTCTGAATGCCCAGGTAATCGAAATCCAGGTCGGCGGACGGGTCCAGCGCGTCGGCCAGGGTGGCCAGGTTGAAGACGGTCAGGTCGGCGGAGAGGCGCTCCAGCTCGATACCGCGGAAAATGTACTTGCGGAAATGCTCCTGATGGGCGCGCTTCAATCCCTCCAGCCCGTCACGCTCGATATCCCAGTCCAGGACTTCCTCGTAAATGTAGGTGAGCAGAATCCGCCCGGCAAACTTGGCAAAATCCGCGTCACGCTCGATGAGCGACTTGGCGTTGAGGATGATCGTGCGCTGGAGTTCCTCACGCGTCATCTCGGCATAGAGCGAGCGACGCAGCTCGGCTTCGATCTCGTCGCGGGTGAGGCACAGCTCCAGGCCAATGAGGGCGAAGTCCATGCGCTTACGCAGTTCGGAGCCGTCCCAAAGGAACGTGGCCCCGTCGGCATCGCGAATGGTCAACAGCGCGTCCTGGCGCACGTCGCCGGGGGCGGCCTGCGCGGACTCATCGCGCAGACGGGTGCGGTGCGCGCGGTAGAGGATGTAGGCCTCGGCCACCTTGAAAAAGCCCGCCCGCATCAGCTCCTCCTGGACGAGGTCCTGCACGTCCTCGATGTTGATGAAGGCCTGGCCGATCTGACGCACACGCTCAGTGACGGCCTGCGCCACATCGACGGCGGCGCCCGAGTCCAACTTGAGCGACAAAAACGCCTTGCGCACGGCGATCTCGACCTTGTTCGGGTCCCACGGCACGACCATGCCGTTGCGGCGGATCAAGCGCACGGTGACGGGTCCTCCGGGTTCGGCCTGCGAGGACACCAGGGTATGTCCGCCTTCGACGTCGGCAGCGTGCGCGCGTTCCAGCGCCAGGTCGTGCCCCCGCCGGGCCACCAGGCTCCGGGCCACATCGTAAGCGTCATGGCTGATGAGGGCATTTTCGATGATGAGATTGATCTGCTGCGTGGTGAAGCGTCGCGCGGGATTTTTCTCCCAGCCGGTGGCGATGTTTTCAAAAACCTCTCGCGCCACCGTGGCGACAAAATGACGGTTGCGCTCGTTGTCGATCCTATCGCCTTCTTCGCGGGCGATCAACAAGTCGGTCAGGGCCTCGCCAACGATCTCGGCGATCTCGGCCACGTCCATGGGCAAGCCGTTGCGTGCCAGGTCGCCGTCGGCCTCGTCGTGATCGTGGTCGTTGCCATTGCCGTTTCCGTGGGTGGTCGGGTGCTGGGAACGCACCACCCCACGCCAGTCAAAGCGCGGTTTCTGGTCGTGCGGGGTGGCGATCGCGCGCTTCAGCGCGAGGTCTTCATCGATGTGTGGTGTGCGCAAGGGACGGTGCTTTCTTGGAAGAAGGTGGAATGGAGAAGATAGAATTCAGATGCCAGAAGTTAGAAGTCTGCACGTGCCGGCGGGCAGCACTTTGTGACTCCGTGCTCTTTCTGGTTCTGTAGTGAATGTGAGACTCCGCCCGATTACAGCTCGTCGTCGGAGGCGGCCTGGAGGGCGCCGGTCTTCTGGTACTCGGTGACGCGGCCCTCGAAGAAGTTCTGCTCCTTTTGGATGTCCATCATCTCGGCCAGCCAGGGGAAGGGGTTGCGCACGCCCGGGTTGAGCAGCGGCAGGTTGACCCCTTCCAGGCGGCGGTCGGCGATGTAGTCGATGTAGGTCTTGAACTCGTCGGCGGACAGGCCCACGGCGTTCATCGGCAGGCAGTCGTCGATAAACGCTTTTTCGAGGGCGACGGCTTCGCGCATCAACTCGACCAGCTCGGCACGAAATGCCTCGGTCCAGACGTCCGGGTTCTCGTCGACCAGGTCCATGAAGAGGTTGCGGAACAGCTCGATGTGGTTGGACTCGTCGCGCAGGGTGTAGCGGAACATCTGGCCGATGCCCGGGAATTTGTTCTGGCGGTAGAGCGAAAGCACCATGCCGAAGAGCCCATAGAACTGGGTGCCTTCCATGCACTGGCCAAAGAGGAAGATGTTCTTGGCCAGCTCCTGCTTGTTGGCGGTCTGGGTCAGGTCGAGGTCGCGGCGGAGGGCGCGCGAGTTGGTGACCAGGAAGTTGTTCTTGGCGTCGATGGTCGGGATGTCCTCGAACATTGCTTCGCACTCGTGCGGGTTCAGGCCCAGCGAGGCGATCATGTAAACGAGGCTGTCGGCGTGGATGTTTTCTTCGTGCGCGTGGCGACCGAGCACCAGCTTGAGTTCGGGCGCGGTGATCAGCTCGCGCACCACGTGCAGGATGTTGTCGCCCACGATGCCCTCAGCAGCGGAGAAGTAGCCAATGGCCATCTTGATGATCCACCGCTCGATGTCGGAAACGGCTCCAGAGGTGTCGCGCCACTGCTCGACGTCCTTTTGCATGGGAACGTCTTCGGGCTCCCAGTGGTTGGCCTTCATGCTCTTGTACAGATTGTAGGCCCAGGCGTACTTCAGCGGGAGGATGTTGAAATACATGGTGTCGCGCCCGTTGATGACGCGCTTGGCGGCAAAGGCGGCTTCAGCTTTCTGACGGTCCAGGGTGAAGCTCTTGTCTCCAAAGGAATAGGTCGTGGTTTCCATTATGATTGCTTATACCAATATTACGAAAAGTTTCCCGAAGCGGTCGCCCGAAAAAACAGGTCCAGTGAAGGTGTCTGTACGCGCGAAGCACCGGCAGCAGCCCAACAACAATCCCCCGTGTCCTCCTGCGCTGGGTGAGAACCTAGATGGATGTGTCGATTCTGTAAATCCCTAAATGTAGGGTTTGGGCAGATAATCCGACCCATATCTAGTGCGCCCGGCAAGAATTTGGTAAATCGCTCCAGCCCAGCAAGAAATGAAAAAGCCTTCTCAACCGGAGATGTGCGGACGGTGTGCGGCACGTTTTGGGGGTGATGCGGGCAGCGCGGGCGAAGCATGGGAAGAGACTGCCTCGGTGCCGAAAGTCGGGCAAATTTAACTTATTTTTCTTATTCGTCTTATTTGCACTTATTCACAAAACCACCCCAAGACGCTGTGAATGAATGAGTAAGGAATGTGCTTGAGGGGCAGTGTAACTTCGACCGACGTGGCGGGTTGAACCCGATTGGCGTGTCGCGACGGTACGGCTTCGGGCTTGGCACCGCCGAGGATGCCCGCAATGTCGACTCCTGAGCGCCAATCGCTGCCACCTATGCCCGAGGATGCTGCCGTGCCCGAAGACGAAGACGCCCGCCTGATGCTGGCGGTGGGCGCCGGCGACGAGGCGGCCCTGCGCACCCTGGTGGAAAAGTGGCAGGGCCCGCTGATCAATTTTTTCTACCGCTCGATCCGTTCGCGCGAGCAGTCCGAGGACCTCACGCAGGTGGTCTTTGTGCGGCTGTACCGTGCGGCACCGGGCTACCAGCCCACGGCGCGCTTCACCACTTACCTCTTCCAG
The DNA here is from genome assembly GCA_050331595.1 of Opitutales bacterium. GTDB lineage: Bacteria > Verrucomicrobiota > Verrucomicrobiia > Opitutales > JBHJGM01 > JBHJGM01. The sequence continues at coordinate 184,615 of JBHJGQ010000001.1, read as the reverse complement.
ATCGCGCGGCGGCTGCTGATCAATGAGTTTCGCCGCCAGCAGCGAAAGCCGCTGGAAACCGTCGACCCGGCGGACCTCGGCGGCACCGTCGAAGGGCGCGAGGCGCTGGGTACGCTCGAAATTGAGGAAGCCTTTGCCCAGGCGCTCGAAACCCTGCCCGAAAACCAGCGCACGGCCATTCTGTTGCTCAAGCAGCAGGAGCTGAGCTACGAGGAGATCGCCGCGTCGATGGATGCGTCGGTCAGCGCGGTGAAGACCTGGATTTTTCGCGCGCGCCAAAGCCTGCGCGAAGCCCTGAAGGAGTTTGCCCGCTGATGGAAAAATCCGTAACTTCCGCCCTTCCTGTGGGGTTACTACCCGGTGTGCCGCCCCATGAGCGGACGCACACGCTTTTCACACGATATCCAACGACCCGCGCCACGAGCCTACGTTTAGCCAAGCCTTTTGCCCGTACCTTCCATGAGTGCACCGCCCACACCGTTTGACGAATCGCGCCCGAGCGACGCCCTCGACGCGCGTCTGGACGATTTGCTGTGCGCGTCGGCGGAGGACCCAGACGCCGCGTTCACTGAAGCCACGCTTGAGCGTGTGCGCGCGGAAGGATCGACCCAGGAGGCAGGTGTGGACGCCCGAGTGGAGTTTCTGCTGGAGCAGGCACCGTTGCGTCCGTCGGAGGATTTCACGGCCCGCACGCTGGCGCGCATCGAAGCCGAGGGCCGGGATGCGGCCACGTTCGTGACCACTTCGACTGAGGCCGCCATCAGCGACACGGTGGTGGGCTTTCCAAAGTGGATTGTCGCCCTGGGCTCGATGGCGGCAGCAATGGCGGTTGGCATGGCGGCGTTTTTCTGGCTCTTTTACGGGATCAATCCCGCCCAGCGAAATAGCGGCAACGACGCCATCGCTCAGCAGGACACGCCCGCCGCAGTCGACGGTACTGCGACCGCCAATTGGGCACCCGAGGCCACCGGCACAGATCCGCTCCTGTCGGCCCAGATGACCGAGCTGATGGTGCTCGAAGAGGATCTGTTCGCCATCGCGATGCTGCTCGACGACACCGATTTGCAGGGGCTGGACACCTCCATCCTGCAATGAGCGCGCACGTTCACCCTTGCTCGAAACGCCGCGGGTACGTGTCCGTGCTGACGGCGACGTTGTTGCTGGGAGGCGGCGGTTTGAGTGCGGCCCTTTGGGCGCAGGATACCAGCAGCCGCCCACCGGAATCCCCTGCCGTCGAGCGCATCGAAGGCACCCCGAAACCCGAACGACCCCGCGTGAACCGGCGCGGCCCCCCGCCGCGTCTGCCGGACACCAACGAACTCGCCCTGATGGAGCGCCTCGTGGACCTGGAGCCGGAAAAGCTGCGCCGCCTGATCGAGTTTCTGGAGCGCGTCGAGGAGATGAGTCCCGAACAAAAAGAGGTGCTCAAGCAGCGCATCGATGAAATGCGCAAAACCTTCAAGCGCATTTCGGCAGAGGACCGCGAGTGGCTGAAATTCTACACCCTGAGCCTGCCCCCCGAGGAGCGGGAAAGTCATTTTCAGGAGTTGCGCGTCCTGCAGCCGGACCAGCGGGCGCAATACCTTCAGGCACAGTTGGAAACCATCCGCGCCACGGGCATTACGCTGGAGGAACTTCAGGCACGGGCCCACGAGAACGTGCTCGAAAATGGCCTGCCGCGATCCCTTCGCCGTGAGCGGCTGGAGCGTCTGCGCGAGGAAGGCAATTTGACCGATGCCCAGCGTCAGGAACTGCGTGAACGCCTGCGCGAGCGTCGCAGCCAAACACGGCCCAGCGGGCTGGAACCACCGGCGTCCGAGGATACCGGCGACGCATCGCAGACCGAAGCCTCGGCCAGCGACTAGCCGCTGCCAACGACTCATTTTCGGGACGTTTTCAGCCGGGCGTTGACAGGTCTTTGACGCGCACACGGGGAAACGCCTGCCTTCGCCGGGGTTTTCACCTGATCGGGTAAATTTGGGCGACGCGGTAGCGATATACAACACACGCACCGCCTGAGGGCTATCAGGTTTTGAGCATCAAGACCGTTGAAAGATTGCCCGCCATCGACCTCAACTCCCTCCCTTCCAGCGTTTTGCCGTTTCGGCTCAAGAACATTTTTACTTTTGGGCGTGTGCCCAAAAATAGGAGTACGGCAACCAGAGTAGCGTAGCATAGCAAACCGAAGTAGCGAGACCGGTATTCTTCGTGAAGCCGGTCGATTAAGAACCACCTTCCTACCCCGGGGGGTGGTTCTTTTTTTGCGTTTACCCGCATCCTGCCGTCATGCTGTAGAAATGGCGCACCAACGCGTGTTGTTTCTGTGCACGGGAAACTATTTTCGGAGCCGCTTTGCCGAGGGGCTGTTCAACCATCTGGCCCAGGCGCGCGGGCTGGACTGGTCGGCCTTTTCGCGGGGGCTCTCCATCGAGCTGGCACCGGAGCGCCCAACCCTGTCGCCCTTCACGCGCAACGCACTGATGCGGCGGGGCATCCCGCTGCGCTCTTGCGGCGACCGCAAGCGCCCGGCCACCCCGGCGGACTGGGCGGCGGCCGCGCGGATCATCGCGCTGAAGGAGATGGAGCACCGCCCGCTGGTGCGCATGAAGTTTCCGCACCTGGAAGGGCGCACCGAATTCTGGGCGGTGGACGACGTGGACTGCGCCCCGGCCAACGCCAGCCTCAGCCTCATCGAGCGCCTCGTCGACGGTCTCGTCACCTCGCTGGAAAAGCAGGCCGATGACGCGGCGCGGACCGCAGGCAACAGTTAGTTATCAGTTGCGGCGGTAGCCGGCCCGGGCTTGACGGGGCCAGTCAGGGAGACGCCGAGTTCGAGCAAGGCTGCTTCCAGGGCCGGATCGCTGGGGAAACCGTTGAAGAGGATGCGCCCTTGCGGTGTGATCAGCACCATTCGCGGGAGCGAGTCGACCTGCAGGGCGCGCACGTACGGCTGCGCCATGGGCTCGACCAGCCAGGGATGCTCGATGGTTTCTTCGTCGTAGATTCGCTGCGCGTCGGCCAGGTCCTGCACGTTGATGCTGACCACCTTCACGTTTTCCGGGGCAAAACGGGCCGCCTGCTGCTTGAGCGCGGGCAGCTTTTGGAGGCAGGGCACACACCACGAGGCCCAAAAATCGATCAAGAGCGCCTTCTGTCCGTCGGCCAATTGGGCGAGCGTGACGGGCTCGCCATCAACACGGGCCAGCTCGAGATCCATCGGAAGTTGCAGCTCGGCCATGGCGGCGTCGAGGCGGTAGTCGCTGATCCACTGCATGAGCAAGGGCGCGTAGTCCGGCGCGAGCCAGAAAGCTTCTTTGGAGTGGCGCTCGAAGGCAGCGGTGTCGTCATCGAGCTGAGCCTGGCGCGCGCGCAGCAGATGGCCCATCCCCTGCCACTCCATCTCGGTGCCGAAAACCATGCTCTCGAGCAGGGAAAAGTCAGCGTCGGTCGCCTCGTAGGCCTCGAGAATGCCTGCGAATGAATCACTGCCGCGCAACGTCCGCAGGGCCCGCGCCTCGAAAAGGTTGAGCTCCTTCAGACCAGCGTCGCGGCCGGCCTGCAGAACTTCGTCCGTGAGCGTGTCGGCCACGAGCAAAGCGTTGAACGCAGCCACCAGGCCCTCGTTGGAGCGCTGAACCTGGGCGGTGAGGGAGTGGCTCCACAAGCCCAGCGAGAGGGCCAGCAGGGCACTGAACAGTCGGCGTTGAACAGAAAGGCGCATGATGACTTTGTCGGCTGAGAAAGTGAACAGTTCCCCAGGCATTGAGTGAGCGCAAGCGGGAATCGGGAACACGCGGACCGCTTGCCCGTCCTAAGGGGGCGACACTTTCTCCGGCCGCAGGTGGGCTGCCCGTCGCGGGCTGGCCCGACCGTTCGGTTCTTGACCCGACCGGCCACCCAACCGAAAAAAAACCGCAATGAAACCCGACTCGCACCCGATCTCGTTCTCGTCCCCCGCATCCTGGAAGCCGCTGCTAACGGCGGCGGTTTTCGCAACCTTTCTGTGGGCCTCGCCCCTTTGGGCCCAAGACGATGCCGCCGCCGAAGCCGAGCCGGACGCGGCAGTCGCGGACGACACGCCGTCGCAGCCGCGTGTGATCACCACAACCTCGGAGCCCATCCGCGTGACGCCGGATTCGGTGCCGGCCAACCGCGTGGTCGCGATCACGCCGGAGGACCTGGGCTTTTTCATGGCGCAGATCGGCATGCGCGGACGCCCGCCGACGGCCTCCTTCACCGAGGAGGAGCAGCAAGCCTTTTTACAAGGCGTCCAGACGAGCGTGAACGGCACGGAGCCGAGCCCGGAGGTGATTGGCTTTTTGGTGGCCCAGCAGATTGGCCTCGCCGTGCTCGAGTACAACGAGGAGGAACTCAACCAGATCAACGCTGGGCTGGTGCGCGGACTCAATGCCGGTATCAATGGCCGCGAAGAAGCCATCCAGATGTCCGAGCGCATTTCCGGTTACCTACGGGCACGGCAGCAAGGCATCGAAGAACGCCGCCGCGCACAGGCCCAAGCCGCCCAGGAGGCGCGCGCCCTTTCCCAAGCTATGATGGACGAAATCAAACAAGAATGGCAGGACCGCGGGCCCATCCGTGTGACGCTGCAAACGACCGAAGGCGATATCACGCTGGAACTGATGCCGGATCGCGCTCCGCTGGCTGTGGCGAATTTCGTCACCCACATCGAGAACGATTATTACGACGGGATCATTTTTCACCGCGTGATCGACGGCTTCATGATTCAAGGCGGCGACCCGCAGGGCACCGGAATTGGCGGAGAATCCGTCTGGGGCAAGCCTTTCCCGGACGAGGTCCACGAAGACCTTTCCTTCACCGAACCCTACATTCTGGCCATGGCCAACGCCGGCCCGACGACCAACGGCAGCCAGTTCTTCATTACGGTGGCACCGACGCCGCACCTGAACCTGCGCCACACCATTTTTGGTAAAGTGGTCGAAGGTAAAAAGGTCGTCGACACCATCGCCAAGACCCGGACCGGCGCCAACGACAAGCCCGCCAAGGACATCGTCATCGAAGACGCTAAGGTCCTCGAGGCCAGCTGAGCCCAGCCGACGTTCACTTCTTCAAGCCGGGGTACCTGCCGCAGGGGCCCCGGCTTTTTCCTGGGCCGGCTGCTCGCGATCTTCCTTGCCGCGCCCCCAGATGACGCGGGCCCCGTTATGGAACGTGACGTACTGGAAAACCCAGTTGGTCAGCACCGAGAGCCGGTTGCGGAAGCCCACCAGGAACAGCAGGTGCACGCTCAGCCAGAGGAACCAGGCGATGAAGCCGCCCAGACGCAACGTGCCGATTTCCGCCACGGCCTTGGAGCGCCCGACCGTCGCCATGTTGCCTTTGTCGAAATAGGCGAAAGGTTTGCGCTCGCCTTGGCCGGGCACATGGTTGGCCTGCACCTCGCCCTCGATGATGTCGGCGACGTACTTGCCCGTCTGAATCGCGCCCTGGGCCACGCCGGGAACGATCTGGCCTTTGGCGTCCGTCAGGTGAAGCAGGTCGCCTAGCGCGAACACCTCCGGATAGTCCGGCAGGCTGCAGTCGGGCTGAACCTTGAGGCGGCCGGCGCGGTCCTGCGCGCAGGGCAGCGTGCGCACCACCGGAGCCACCTCCACACCCGCCGTCCAAATGATACAGCCCGAGTGAATGACCTCGTCGGTCAGGATGATTTCGTCCTGGCGAATGTCCTCGACCGATGAACCCAGCTTGAGTTCGACGCCCAGCCGCTCGAGCTGCTTCTGCGCACGCGCCGAGGACTTTGTGTCGAAGCCCTTCAAGACGCGTTCGTTGCGGTCAATCAAGACGACGCGCACACGCTCCTGGGCGATGAAGTTGAAGTCTTTCTTGAGGACGCTGCGGGCCAACTCGGAGGTGGCTCCGGCCAGCTCGACGCCGGTCGGACCCGCCCCCACAAAGACAATGGTGAGCAGCTTGGCGCGCTCGGTAGGGTCTTCGGTGATTTCGGCGCGCTCGAGGGCATTGAGGATGACATTGCGCACGCGCAGGGCGTCGTTGAGGCTCTTCAGGCCAGGCGCAAAGTCGGCCCAGTGGTCGTTGCCGAAGTAGGTCGAGCGCGCGCCCAGGGCAACGACGAGGTAATCGTACTGCAGCGGCGCGTCCTCCTCGAGGTGCACCGTGCGCTGCTCCACGTCGATGGACTTCACCGTGTCCATCACCACGGTGGTGTTTTCCTTACCCGAAAGAATGGAGCGGATCGGCTGGGCGATGTCGGGCGCAGAGAGACCGGCGGTGGCCACCTGATAGAGCAGCGGCTGAAACAGGTGGTGGTTGCGCCGGTCGACCAGCGTCAGCTCGATGTTGCGGGTGTCGAGCGCCTGTGCGAACGCCAACCCGCCGAAGCCCCCACCCAGCACGACGACCTTGGTCCGCCGCCCGGCGTTGCGGTTGGCCGGCAGGCGCTGGGGAACGTCGTTTTGCGGAAGGGGTGCGTTTGAATCCGGGTCAGGCATCGGCCTAATCCCTCGCATTTCGTCTGCCAATTTCAAGCCCGCGCACGTGAAACTGGCCGCCGCCTGCCTGTCCCGCTACCGCCGTTTGCGGAAGGAGGCGAAGCTGTCGGGGGCGGTGAAGCCGCGGTTGCGTTTACGGCGCACGGGCGCAGGCTTGCTGTCGAGAACGGGCTCGTTGCGGTAGTTGAAACCCTCGAGCTTGCGCCGATCGATGGGGCGCTCGATGTAGCGCTCAATCTCCGCGACAAAGTTGGATTCCTCCGAGGAGAAGAGGGTGAACGCCTCGCCTTCGGTCAACGCGCGGCCGGTGCGGCCAATGCGGTGCACGTAGTCCTCGGGGTGCTGCGGCACGTTGTAATTGATGACGTGGGTGATGCCGCTGATGTCGAGGCCACGCGAGGCGATGTCGGTGGCCACGAGCACCTTGTAGGTGCCCTCCTTGAAGCCTTTGAGGGCCTTGGCGCGGTCGCCCTGGGAGCGGTCCGCATGCATGATCGCCACCGGATGCTCGTGATCGATCAACCATTGGGCAATGCGCTCGGCATCGCGCTTGGTGCGGGTGAAAACCAGCACGCTCTCGTAGTCGAGCTTCTCCAAGAGCGATTGCAGCAGATCGTATTTCTGGATGCCGTCGACGGGATACAGCGCGTGGTCGACCGTTTCGGCCGGGCTCTTGCGCGCGCCGATGTTGACCTCGACTTCATTGTCGAGCACCCAGCCGGCGAGGTTGCGGATCTTGTCCGGCACGGTGGCCGAAAAGAGCAGGGTCTGACGTTCCTTGCCGCAGCGATTGACGATGCGCGTGACGTCGTCGATGAAGCCCATGTCGAGCATGCGGTCGACTTCATCGAGGACCAGGATTTCGATTTTTTCGAGCGAGAGATTACCTTGGCCCAGGTGGTCGAGCAGGCGGCCCGGGGTGGCCACCACGATGTCGGCACCGTCTTCGAGCGCTTCCAGTTGTTTGCCGTAACGCACGCCGCCGTAAAGCAACGCACGCTTGAGGCCGGAGTAGACGCCGTAGGTCTGGAAGTTTTCCTCAACCTGCACGGCGAGCTCGCGCGTGGGCACAAGCACCAGGCAGCGCGGAAAGCCCTTGGGTTCGTTGAGCAGGGTGAGCACGGGCAGCGCGTAGGCGGCGGTCTTGCCCGTACCGGTTTGGGCCGAGCCAATCACGTCGCGGCCGTTGAGGATGACCGGTATGGCCTGCTCCTGGATGGGGGTGGGCTTTTCGTAGCCGCAATCGGCGACGGCGCGGCTGACGGCCTCGGACAGGCCCAGTTCGTCAAATGTCATTGATATCGAAGGAAACCCGCACCATACGCCCGATTGTGCGCTCAACAAGGGAAAAACCTAAGGCGGGCACGCGTAAGCCAAGGAGAACGCCGCGATGAGCACCCCCGTTGCCTACCGCGGGCGCGTGGCCCCCACTCCGACGGGCTACCTTCACCTGGGCCACGCGCGAACCTTTCACACGGTCTGGCGACGCGCGCGGGCGCACACGGGGGCGCTGGTCCTGCGAATCGAAGATCTCGATCCGCAGCGGTGCAAACCGGAGTACGCCGCGGCGGCCGTGGAGGACCTGCGCTGGCTGGGCCTGGACTGGGAGGAGGGCCCCGAGCCCGTCAGCGGACCGCATGCGCCCTACGTGCAGAGCCAGCGAAAGCATGATTACGAAACGGCCTGGCGGCAGTTGCGCGACGGCGGCCACATCTACCCCTGCTGGCGCTCGCGCAAAGACCTGCGTGAGGCACCACTGGCGCCGCACGAGGAGGATGAACCTACGGAAGCGCTCTATCCGAACGAGTGGCGGCCCGCGCCCGGACTCGAAAAAGCGTTTTCCATTCCCGGCCAGGCCCGAAAACACGACGCGCACCCGCCCAGTTGGCGTTTTCGCGTGCCGGATGGACGTTCCCTTACGTTCATCGATCAGCGACTGGGGGAACAGAGCTTCGTGGCCGGGCGGGATTTTGGGGATTTCGTCCTCTGGAATCGGGACGACATTCCGGCCTACGAACTGGCCGTGGTGGTGGACGATGCGGCCATGGCGATCACGGAAGTTGTCCGCGGCGAGGACCTGCTCAAATCCACCGCGCGGCAACTGCTCTTGTACGAAGCCCTGGGGCTAAGTCCCCCACGGTGGTACCATTGCCCGCTGGTGCGCGACGCTGAAGGTCGACGTCTGGCCAAACGCACCGACGCGCTGAGCCTGCATGCCCTGCGCGCCCAAGGTGTTGCGCCCGAGCAGCTTTGGGAAGCGGGCTCATCCATCGACCCTGTCGAGTAACCTGCGCGGCACACCGGCGATTGCCTGCAACTTGCAACGATTCTGACATTCCCTTGATCGCCATTGAGGCAGAAGGCATAGTCCTGAGGATATGACTACAGCACCTGCTACCGATACTGATAAACGAATCCGCGACGGCTTGCGTCAGGTGATTGCGGACACCTACGCCCTAATGGGTCAAACTCACCATTGCCACTGGAACGTCGAGGGACCCGGCTTTTTCGCACTGCACGCCGCCTTTGAAGAACAATACACCGAATTGTTCAACGCGGTGGACGACATTGCCGAGCGCCTGCGTGCCCTGGGCGGTTACGCACCCGGTGGGCTGAATCGTCTCGCCAGCATGGCCGGCTTCAACGAAATCGGCGAAGAAGTCAGCGCCAATGACATGGTCTCAAGCCTGCTCGAACAGCACGCTCAGGCGGTCGCGCACATCAAGGAAACGCGTGATGTCGCGGGCGATTCGGGTGACACCGAAACCGAGGACATGATGATTGCCCGCATCCAGGTACACGAAAAAACGATGTGGATGCTGCGTAGCTACCTGCGCTAGCACGAACGTCTTTCGCGCCCTTTTTCATGAAGCCGTCGGTTGAGAAACCGGCGGCTTCGTTGCGTTCAGGTGCAGCGGCGGAATCGGGCAATCCAGCGAAATGGCAAAGGCGCGCAGGAGTTCGCTTTCCTCGATGGTCACCTCGCCATCGGCAGTGACCAGGTGTGCCGCAAACTGGATGGCGTTGCGACGAACAGGAAAGGCGGCGGTCGCCAGGCGGTCAAAGGCGAGGTTGAGCTGGTCGGGGTCGAGCAGGTCCTCCGGCACAAAACGCAGGTGGTCTTTCAGGTAGGGGATGGTCGTCTCCAAGCGCTGGTTGAAGGCGTCGGCAGCGGCTTTTGGCGTTGATACGCCGGTCTGGGCGACCCACGAGAGAACCTGGGAAAGCTCCTTCGCCACCTGGGCCGGACCGACGGGCGACCTGGATCGGCGGCGCGTCCGTCGCGGTTCGCCGACAATCCGCGGTTCCAGGGCGTCTTTGAGGATTCGCAGAAGTGCGAACTCGAAGACGGTGACCCGCTGATCGGCGCGCACGAGGGTTTCGGCGCGGTCGCGAAAAGCGGCGTACTGCTCGGGCGACATCTGCGCCAAAGCCGGGATACAGAGCGTAAGCAGCGGCAGGCGCGCCCCGGGACCGACCGATTGCACCAGTGGCCACAAGCGGTGCACGGCTTGCGCCAGTCCCGGGCCCGCGCCCTCTTGCAGCCACGCGAGCTGGCGCTGTTGCACGCCCCCGTCGGGATCAAGCAAGAGGCAAAAGACGACCGCACGGGCGTTGACCGTCTCGTGGATGGCCTCGCTCAGTTTGGCCGGGATGGACTCGCGCAGGTCGTAGGCGCGTTCGACGATTTGCGGGTTCAGCGAGCCAACGGCGTTCATCACGTTGGCCGCCGAGAGCGCAAAATGGGGCACGGGTGGCGGCGTCTCGCGACGGGCGCGGCGTTCGGCGCTCGCTTTGCGTCGCTCGTGGATTTGGCGGCGCGATGGCCCGTCCAGAAAGCTGCCCTCCCAGCTGGGTTGAAGGGCGCGAATGCGTACCTCCAACGGCGGGTGGGTCGCGAAGAGCGCGCCGAGGTTGTTGAGTCCGCGCAGCCCCGAGGCGAAAAACAGGTGGGCGGTTTCCTCGGCGTGGGCGCTGCCCATGCGCGAACCGCCGGAGGTGCGCCCGATGCGCTTGAGGGCGTTGGCGATGCCGTCGGGATTGCGGGTGAACTGCACGGCGGCGCTGTCGGCCAGGAACTCTCGCTGGCGTGAAACCGCGCTTTGGATCAGGCGTCCGAAAAACACCCCGATGTAGCCGATGGCCATGACGGCCACCCCGACGAGAAAGATCAGCAGCAGGGCCGCCGCCCCGCCGCCCTCTTTACCACTGCGCCGGTTGCTGCGAAAACCGCTGTAAACCATCACGCGCAAGAGGCCTTTGCCGATGACCGCGATGGCCAGAATGCCGAAGAGAATCCCAATCAGCCGAATGTTCAGACGCATGTCGCCGTTGAGGATGTGGCTGAACTCGTGTGCGATGACGCCCTGCAATTCATCGCGGGTGCTGTTGTCGAGCAGGCCCTTGGTTACGGCGACGGCAGCGTCGTTGGGGGAGTAACCGGCGGCAAAGGCGTTCAGTCCCGGCTCGCCGTAGAGGATGTAGACCTCGGGCACCGGCGTGCCGGAGGCAATGGCCATTTCCTCAACCACGTTGAGCAACTGACGCTCCTGACGGTTGCGTGTGTCGGGGTCGACCTTGGACCCGCCGAGCGAATGCGCGACCGCCCCGCCACCCGAACGCAGCTCAACGAGTTTCAGGAGCATCGCGCCGACAATGGTGACCAACACGAGCGCGGCCGTTTGTAGAAAGAGCACCGGGCTCCAGAAGCCGCCGCCTTCGGGCAGGTGCTTGCTCAGCGGCGTGTAAGGTGCCGCGAAAAACACGACCGCGTAGAGCGCGACGATGATCAGCACCACGGCGACGATGAAGTACACCACAAGCCAGCGGGTGCGCCGCCGCGCCTGGTCCTGGCGTTCAAAAAAGTCCATGGCGGGCACTCGACCGGCCGGCAGGAAGTCAGAACTTCACCTGGGGGGCTTCGCGCTGGGCAGCTTCCTCGATCTCCCAGAGCTGAGCCTCGCCGAAGTTGAACATCCCGGCGAAGACGACCGAGGGGAAGGACTCGCGCTTGGTGTTGTAGGTCATCACCGAGTCATTGTAGGCCTGACGGCTGAAAGCGACCTTGTTCTCTGTGGAGGTGAGTTCCTCGGAAAGCTGGAGCATGTTCTGGTTGGCCTTCAGGTCGGGGTAGGCCTCCATCAGCCCGAAGAAGCGGCCCATGGTGCCGGTGAGGGCGGCCTCCGCGCCGATGATCCCCTGCATGGCGGCGGCATCGCCCGGTGCGGCGGCGGCTTTTTGGTTGGCCGTAACGGCCTGATTGCGCGCGGCAATGACGGCTTCGAGCGTCTCGCGCTCGTGGGCCATGTAGCCCTTGGCCGTCTCGACCAGGTTGGGGATCAGGTCGTAGCGGCGCTTCAACTGCACGTCGATCTGAGCGAAGGCATTTTTGAAGCGGTTACGCAGGCGGACGAGGCCGTTGTAGATGCCCACCACCCAAAAGACGACAGCCAGCAGCAGAACAATGAGGACGACCGGGATGACCCATGATGCCATGGCTGCGAGTGTGGGAAGCCGGCAAGCCTTTGGCAAGCTGCGTCGGCGTCGAATCTATGCAGACTCCAGCGTCCAGACGGAGGCGTGCACCATGGTCCACTGAAACTTGCGGGGGGTTTCAGCGATGAGCATCGGCAGGTCGACTTCGCGCAAACGCTGCAGTCCGTGTTGCCGCAAGACCTCGGCCACCGCTTCGGTGGGCGTAGGACCGCCCGGGAGCCCGCCCAGCCATTGTGCAGGGTCGGTGTAGTCCTCCAGATAGGTGTACGGCGAGGTGAGAATGAACTGTCCGTCGGGCTTCAGCAGGGTGGGCACGCGGTCAAAAAAGCGCAGCGGTTCAGGCAGGCGACAGATCAGATTGGCCGCAAGCACGACGTCGAAGGTGCCCAGATCCGCGCGCAGGTTGCAGGCGTCGCCCACCTCGAACGCGCAACGGCTGCGCTGGATACCTGAAGGCAACGCGGCGATGGACTGTGCGAACTGGTGAGCGTGGAGCGGACGCCGGTAGGACAGGCGACCGTCACGGGCGATGGTCGAAGCGGCCTCGATGAAGCGCGCCGAAAAGTCGATGCCGATCACCGCTTCACAGTGCTGAGCCAGTTCAAACGAGGCTCGGCCAACCGCGCAGCCGATGTCGAGAGCGCGGGCGTTGTTCGGAAGAACGGAAGCATCCAGCGTGCGGGTGACACTGCGCACGGCAAAGTCGAGAGCCTCGCTCGGACCGCTTGGCCACGGCAACACCTCGTCGGGCGTGCCGTAGTGGAAAAGTAAATACTCCGCGAGGAGCTTGTCGGTCTCGTACGGGTTCTCGGGCATAGCGTGGCAAAAGAAGACGTTGAGCCAACAAGGTCAACCGGGGCCACACAAAAGGCGGGACCGTTTGCCGATCCCGCCTGTGTCAAAGGTGCGCTGTGTCGGAAATTAGGCCACCGGCGCGGCGGCTTCCTGTTCGACAAGGCCAATAAAGTACGCCGAAGGCTTGTAGTGCTCGATCAGAATTTCGGTAGTGCCGTCCTTGATCATGCGAACTTCCGGCAAGCGAATTTCCGGCGTCTTGTGCGGGGCGTAAAGCACGTCGTCATGCGAGGCGTTGAGACGCTCCTTGAAGAGGTCCGGCGTCAGCTTGCCGCCGAGGTGGTCGTCGCGGCCCGTGGCGATGTGAACGGTGCCGAAGATTTTCTCGTCCTGAATGTCACGCCCGGAAAAGGGCAACACCTGCGTGCCGAAGCCCAACTCGCCGAGCGCACCGGTCATCGGGTCGTCCTGAAGCTTCTCGTTGTGCGCCTTGATTTTCTCGTAGTCGCCGTAGAGCAGGCGCGACTTTTTGATGAAGCCATTCTCGACCGTAAGCATGCCGAGCGTTTCGTCGTCGTACTTGAAGGGGAACTGGCCCTCGCCGCTTTCGGGTACGAAGTAGACTTCGCCGGCGGGCAGGTTGGCCACGTCGGGTTTGCCGGGAGGACAGAGACCGTGGCTCTTTTGGGCTTCCTGCCCGTTGCAATGGAGGGTCAGCGTGGTGCGTTGGCCCTCGACCTCGAAGTCGAGTTCGAAGCGGTCGGCCTGGGTCAGGCCCAGGCGCAGCTTTTCCGCGTCGGCGCTGACGAGGTCGTAATCCACCGACAGACCGGTATCGACGATGATCTGATTGAGCCCGTGGAGGGTCGCCCCGCGGAAGCCGAATTCCTTGCACTTGGCGGTCAGCGGAGCGGTGGCGGAGAAGGTCGAGACCGTCAGGATGACGTCGTAGTTTGAGTAAATGTCGCGGTCGAGGCTGAGGTGTTTGCCGGTCGGGTCGTAGCAATCGTCCTCCATGTCGAGGTTGGAGCCGCCAGTTTCTTTGTAGGCGTAAATCTCACCGCCCTTGTAGTTGAGCTCTTCGAGCCCACCGTTTTTGAAGCCTTTGTAGAAGACCTCGTATCCATAATTCTGGATGGAGAGAGACTCGTCCTGGAGGAAGCGGAAATCCTCGATGTCGCGGGGGTCGGGCAAATCGATGAGGATGCAAAGACGTTCGCCACTGCCCTCACCGAAGCAGGTGCGCATGAGGCGATGAAGAGAGAACGGCTCAAACTGGCGTTCATTCGCGTTGAGTATCATTACGGGGAATCTCCTAATCAGGCGGTTAACGGCGGGGCGGTACAGCAGACAAACGCTGCATACCCCTGGATTTGTGATCTAAAACGGGTCGTAGGCAGTTTTAGAAAGTCAAATGACCGTCCACATTGACGCAAACGCTTTCCTGATTTCAGGGCAAATTGAGCGAATGGCGCTTCGTTAATGCAGGTAGACCGGGCAATGGACCCGGAGTGTCCGGAGGCAAATCGCTACAGAAAACACCTGAGCGGACTTGCGGAAAGGGTGGAGCGGGGCTATTGTCACCGAGTAGTTTCATTCAGATTCTACTGGAACACTTCACCCCCCACCTCATGTTCCCGTCTCGCCTCACCTTCATTTTCGTTGTATCTACGGCCTGCTTCTGGGCTGCCCTGCCGGCGCAGGCCAGTGCTGAGCGACCCGCGGACGGTAGTGTTGCCTCGTTCCATCCGGAGAAGGCCTTTTTCTGGGATGTGATTCAGGACTGGGGCTTTCCGGTACCTTTCTCGTCCTGGTTCGAGTCCGACCTGATCCCGCTCCCGACGAAATTTCTCGCTGAGGCACCGACCCGCCCGGCTTCGGGCCACGCTCAACTCCAATCATCCGTAGCCCAAACGGTTCAGGCCATCGCTCCATCGGCTCCTGACCGCTCGACCCCCGTGCTGGCAACGGCCGGGCTCCTGCCTGAATCCTGGACGGCTGCGCTGCTGCCGCCCACGCCGGCGCGGCACGCCGCGATGTTTGGCTTCATCGTGCTGGGGCTGACACATCGCGCCCGCCGCCGGCGCCATTCGCCGGAGCGCTAAGACATCCGTTTCCGGTCCGGAGCACAAGCAGCCGGCGCTTCCCGTGGGGGGTTGCGTCGGCTGTTTCCTTTAAGGGTGTATGGATCGCCGGTGCAGTGATCCTCAGCGAGCCCAAGGGTAGTTGCGGACGGTGTCCCAAGCGATTTGCCGGTAGATACGGTCCTGCTCGGGCGTCAGGTCGATACGCTCGGCGGGCAGGTTCACCGCCTCGGGCGGCACCCCGTACAGCGTGCTGAAAAAGACCAGATTGACGAAGTATGCGCCGCGGTTGTTGACGTGGATGTCCTTGCCCTCCTTGGGAAAGTGCAGGGCGTGGAAATCCTGGCCTGCGAACCCCGGCACCCGTCCGGCATCGATCGCTTCCTTGAGGTTTTTCAGCGCCAGGCCAACCGGGATGATGCCCACCGGCGGGCCATCGTGGGCCTGATCGAGGGTCTCGCGCAGACGCTCGTTATAGGCCAGATGATTCATCACGGCTTCCTCCCAGGTGGTGGCGGGCGCCAGCGTTTGAGCCTTGAGGGCCTGGTCCGCAAAATTCGCCTTGGCCCAGCGGTCGCCGAAATTCCAAGTGGGCCATTGCTGGTAGACCCAAAGGCGCACGTCGGGCGAGGTTTCGCGGGCCAGCTGCCAGAACTTGCCCCCATGCTCGGCCTCGTTGGCCACGGTACGGCCGTGCCCGGCAAAAGGCTGCTGGATAATCGCGTCGATGGGGGCCAACCGGGGGAACGCCTTGGCCACGTTGCTCTCGCCAAAGCCCGAATTGGGGTGGTTCCAGAGCCAGTCGGTCGGCGCGCCGGGGATGGTGAAGCGGTGGTACCGGTGATCGTAGCCGGCGCTTTGGGCCATGGGCTCGAGCCAGCCGTTGGTGGTGTCGGTCAGGCTGTTGCCAATGTGAAAGGTGCGCAAGCCGCGCTGCTCGCCGGCCTCGCCGACGGTGAAAGTCTCGCCGGCCAGATTGCTGGGGAACAACTGGTCGCGAAACGCCACCGCGCGGATGCGGTGCATGCCCTCGTCCACAAAAAAGTGACGGTCGTAGCTTTTGCCATGCGTCAACGTGGGCAGCGATCCGTCCAGCGTGTAGCGGATGGTCGCCCCCGGCGTGTCGGTGCTTAGGCGGATCGCGCCTTGTGTGCCTCCGGGATCCGCGACGGCTTCAATGGTGACCGGGGCGGCCTGATTGGCCTCGGTGGCCAGGTCCAGGCCGACGTAGGCCCCGTCGGCGAGCGGCGCGTCGAAAAAGGTGGCCGTATCGCCATCGAGCGCGGCGGCATAGTGACTGCCCTTGCTCCGGTTTCCGGCGGTGCCGAATTGCTTGCCCGAAACCTGACGCCCGTCGCTGTCGAAAAATGCCACCTCGGCCACAATCCCGTGCGCACCCTCGGGAGCCTCGTACTTCACCCAGCGGTAACGCGTGCTGTTGGCAAAGCGGAGGGTAACCCACTGACCTTCGTCGGGCGTCGCGTCGACGCTGGCCAGTTCGACGAAGCCGATGGTCTCGCCCTGGTTGGAGCCAACGATGTCGCCACCGACCAGCAGGGCGGCCTGTCCCGCGGCGGGATACAAACGGGCCTCGGTGATGATGGGAGCGGTCTCAGCCAGGCTGAGCGATGCGGCCAGCGTGGTCAGGCCGAGCCACACGGCAGTTGAGGGTGTTTTCATCATGCGAAAAAGCGTTGAACTTCAGCGGGTATGAACTCGAAGCGCGGTCCGGGTTCCGCCGGGCAGGGTTATCCGTCGAGCATCGCTTGGAGGCGGGCGGCTTCTGCAGCGGACCAATCGGCCAGGGCTTCGGGGGTGAACCAGGCCAGGGGCACGTCGTCGCGCACGACACGCTGCAGGCAGATGGCCACCTCCAGGTCGCCGGTCGAGCGGTCGATCAATTCCACGCGCTGCAGGCCCTGGTAAACGCGACCCTCCACGACGGTGTAATCGTAGGTCCAGCGGCTGGTGCGCTGCTTGGTGCCTTCGCGCCCGTAGGCGTCGATTTGGATGGGACGGTAGTCGTCGCGCGCAGCCCAGACTTCGCGCCGGCTGAAGGCCGAATGTGCTTTGAGGTCGGGCTGAGCGGCAACGGTCATCAAGTGGCCGCAGCGCACGCCATCGACACGCTGCTCGATGGACTCGGTCACGTGATAGGCGCTGGGCAGGCAAAGCAGTTCCTCGAAGCTCCAGAGCGAGTCGGCAAAACGTTCCGGCAAATGAATGGGCAGCAGCTCGCGCACGTAGCGTGAGCCGGCGTCGCGGTAATGCATGCGGGGTAGTTCGGAATCGGTGGGGATGGCCAGGAAGGCGCTGCCCGCGCTGGAACCGGGCCCGGCGATGCGCAGCAGCTGGCGACGTTGCAGGCCGCCTTCGCGCCGGTTCAAACCGATCGCCTCGCGGGTGCTGACGCTGCCATCGGCGTTGATGCGGACGAGTTTCCAGCGGGTGATTTCCGTGCGGCCCAACGGCAGGAGCGGGATCTCGGAGAGCAGCCCCTCGCGCTCGGGGGGCAAAACCCGCGGGGATTGGAACGCCTGCAGGTGGGAGGCCCACAAGCAACCGGCGGCGACAGCCAAGGCCCCGCGCCGATTCCAGGTTTGGCCGGAAATGAATTTCATGGTTGCCCCAGGGCAGTTACACCCGTGTGTGTCAGCCCACCACGTCAACCGGAGCGGTGCCAGTCAAATCGCCGGCCCGAACCCGATCATCGTAGGCCTGGTCATGTACATCGACAGCCATTGCCATCTGGAAAGCTTTGCCCGCCGCGGTGATTTGAACGGCGTACTGGAGCGGGCGCACGCCGCCGGGGTTGAGCGCCTCCTGACCATCGGCACGAGCCCCGAGGACTGGCCCATTTATCGGCAGCTGGCGGCGGATCATCCGACGAGAATCGCCTACACCGTCGGGCTCCACCCGAGCGACGTCGATGGCGCCTGGCCGGAAGCGGTGGGACAGTTGGAGGCGTGCTTCGAACAGAACCCAACGCCCGTGGCTCTGGGCGAAATCGGGCTGGATCGGTTTCGCCTGCCCAAGGAAGAGGCGCAGCGCGCGGAGATTCAGCAATGGCAACGCGCGGCGTTTGCGGCGCAGCTGGACATCGCCCAACGGCGCCAATGCCCGGTGGTGGTGCACTCGCGGGCGGCCTTCACGGAGTGCCTGGCGCAGATTGATGCCTCCGGGGTGGATTGGGCGAAGGTTGTCTTCCACTGCTTCACCGAGGATGCGGACGCTGTGCGCCAACTCAACGAACGCGGCGGGCGGGCCTCCTTTACGGGTATCGCCACCTACAAGAACGGCGAAGCGATTCGCCAGGCAGCGCGTCAACAGGGCATGGACCGGCTGATGATCGAGACGGACGCGCCTTACCTCGCGCCCGAGCCCCATCGCGGCAAGCCCAACGAGCCCGCGCTGGTTGTCCACACCGCCCGGCGACTGGCCGAGGTGCTGGACGTGTCGGTGGAGACGTTGGCCCGGCGCACCAGCGAGAATGCGTGCGCGTTCTTCGGTTTGGGCTGAGTTGACTGGGTATGTTTGAAACGCACGAAGCGTTTGAAGGTCCAAGACCTGGCAGATAGGTTGAAATGCGTTGGCCACGGTGGCCGGTTTTTGCTAAGACCTGTGCCTGCTCGCGCGTACTTCCTGGCAACGCGGTGCCCTTTCCCCTCCCCCCGCATGAGCGACGACGAAACCTTTATCGATACCGGCAGCGGTGCGCCCGTCGAGGCCACCCTCGATGCCGGTGACCGCATTGGCGAGTACACCATCGCACAGCTCCTTGGCCGTGGGGCCATGGGCGAGGTCTACGAAGCCGAACACAGTCGGCTGGGCCGGCACTACGCGATGAAGGTGCTGCCCGTGCAGTTGGCCAGCGACCCAAGCTTCCGTGAACGCTTTGAGCGCGAGGCGCGCACGCTGGCGGCACTGGAGCACCCCAACATCGTCAACGTGGCCTACGCGGGCGAAGACTCCGGGCGCTTTTACCTGGTGATGGAACTGCTGGGCCCCTTTTTCGACGACGAGAACACCTTCCCGCTGGCCGAAGACGACGCGCGGCGTGTGGTTGGCGGCGTTCTGAGTGCCTTGGATTACGCGCACGGCAAGGGCATCGTTCACCGCGACCTGAAACCGGCCAATCTGCTGCGCGCGCCCGATGGCTCGGCCAAGGTGGCGGACTTTGGGGTGGCACTGGTCGTGGGCGAGGCCTTCGTCCAAACCAAGCTGAAGGAGACCATTGCGCAAAGCCGCCTGGGCGAGGCGGGGACCGTCGCCGGGACGCCGCAGCCGGGTCAAACCGATCTGGCCGGCACGCTCTATTACATGGCCCCTGAGGTGGTCGAAGGCCGCCAGGCCGACGCGCGCAGCGACCTGTACGCCGTCGGCTTCATGACCTACGAAATGCTGACCGGGCGTAAGCCGATCGGCATGTTCCGCCCACCCACGCATTACCAGCCCAGGCTGGCACCGGGCTGGGATGGGCTGATCGGTTCGCTTCTGGAGGCCGACCCGGAGGATCGGCCCACCTCCGCCGCCAACGCTCTGGCGCGTATGCAGGACCCGGGATTTGCCAGCGGCGCCGGAGTGACGCCACCGCCGGTGTCTCCGGTGACGACAGATGCCGTGACCTCGCCGCAGTCGCCAAAAAAAGGGTCTCTCTGGCCGAAGTTGGTGGCGGCGTTGCTTTTAATGGCCGGGGTGGCGGCCGGGGCGTATTTTGGCATGCCTTACCTGACAGGCGACGCGGAGGACGGCAACGACCGGGCGAAGGACACCGCTCAGGACACAGAGCCGACCGACGCGGACGAAGCAGCGGCGTCTTCTGAGGGCGAGGGAGCTATTGGTTCTGGCAGCGCGACTCCGGACGCTAGCGCGAACGCCGGCGGCGGGCCGGATCCAAATTCTGAAGCGGGCGAAACCATCGAGGCCGGGGCTGATGCGGGCCAGGGAACTGAAACGGGCGCGGCGACCACCGTCGAGGAGCCCGAGGTTGCGCCGTCGAACGGAGGTGTTGCGGGCGGTCCGGTGACGGGCGGTGAAGGAGGCACCCCGTCGGATCCAGCAACGGTGAACGGAGTCGATACCACCGGTAGTGAAGCGCCCGAAAGCGCTGCGACGGGCCAAATGCCCGAGATGATTCAGGTCATTCAAAGCAGTCCGGACACCGGCTTTATCGCGCTGGACTACGGCAGCAACAACGGCGCGCGTCCCAACGATGCGCTCACCTTGTACGACGATGACGGGCGACCAGTAGCCGAACTGTTGATCGTCCGCGTGCAGCCCGACCGTTCGGTTGCGCAGGTCCTGGAGGGGTCGCGCACGGTGCCGGAAGCCGGTTCAAGCTACCAGCTGGGGCCCAAACCTCCCGAGGTTCCAGCAGTAGAGGACCCCCCAAGCACCATCGCCGGTACCGAAACGCCCGAGGAGGTTCCGGAAGAAACGGTCCGCACCCCGCCACCGGACACAACTGAAGCCCCCGCCGCGGGCACTCCGGCCACCCAGGAAGGCCGCAACGACCCGTTGGTCGAAGGCGGGGAGCGCGTGCTGATTTCTGGGAAGACCTATTACTCCATCCGCGTGGACAATGCAGACGCGCAGGTCATCCTTGCCACCACGCGCGCCGAAAAATCGGCCGGACTGAGCGGTGTGACGACGCTGGCCGGCAATCGTGGGCTGCTGTACCTGTTTGAGAACACGGGGCGCTGGACCTTTTCGGCGGCGAACACGCAGGTGAATCTGGACATCGGTTTCTTCGACGCTGAAGGACGGCTCCTGGAAACGCGTCCGATGCCCGCGCGTAACCCCGACCCGATTTCCCCCGGCAGCGGCGACGTGCGCTACGTGCTGACCATACGCGAGGGTTGGTTCAATCGCAACGGACTGCGACCGGGCGCGCGCCTGAATTTTGACGTGCTGGAGGCGGCGTTGCGTGCCAAAGGTGCCGATCCGGCGGCCTTTCTGCCCACCAACCGCGGCGGCGGCACGGAGGATTTTCGCTCCGAGCAGTGGTACGCCCTGCGCCTGGCCGGTCGCAACATTCAGGCACGCCTGGCCGTGACCGAGGACGAGCAGCGGCGAGGGCTCTCCGAGTTGTGGGGGCTGCCTGAGGATGGTGGCATGCTCTACGTCTTCCGCGAGTTGCGGCGCTGGACGTTCTCGGCGGCCGAAACCGATCTGGCCATCGACATCGGTTTCTTCGATACCTCGGGCACGCTGTTGGAGGTGCGCTCGATGTTGCCCCGCGACGCCACGCCCATCGCCCCGGCCAGCGACCGCGTGCGTTTCGTTTTGGAAATGGAAAGCGGCTGGTTTGCCCGCAACCGGATTTTCCGTGGGGCTCGCCTGGACCTGGAAAGCGTGCGGCAGGCGCTGATGGCGCGCGGTTTCGACCCGAACGATTACCGCGCCAATTGAGGCGTGCGCGACGCTCGACTCCTGCCTTGAGGCTGCCTCGCGAAATCGATAGTCTCTTGGATTATCAGCAAAGGATAGCAACGTGGAGAGCGACGAAACATGGATTGCGCAGGGGTCGGGACCCGGTCAGACCGGCCCAGATGACCTCGGCGTGGGTGACCGCCTGGGCGAGTACGCCGTGCTGGGCGCGCTGGGTCGCGGGGCGATGGGCCAGGTGTACGAGGTTGAGCACGCGCGGCTGAAGCGGCGGTATGCCCTGAAACTCTTGCCGGCGGCCCTGGCCCACGATCGCGGCTTCAGCGAGCGCTTCGAGCGCGAAGGCGCCACCCTGGCCTCACTCGAGCATCCCGGCATCGTGCAGGTGCACTACGCTGGCGAAGACGGCGGACGCTTTTACCTGGTGATGGAGCGCCTGCAGCCGCTCTTTACGGACGCGGACGCCGGCCAAACCCATCCGCCCGAAAAAGTGGCGAGCATCCTGAACCAGATGCTGGAGGCCCTCGGCTACGCGCACGCGCGCAACGTCATTCATCGTGACCTGAAACCGGCCAACCTTCTGGCGACGGCCGATGGGCGGGTGAAGATTGCCGACTTTGGCGTGGCCCGCGTGGTGGGGGACGACTTCATCCAGACGATGGTGCAGGAAACCATCTCGAAGAGCCGATTGGGCGCGACGGCAACCATTGCCGATTCGGGTGGGACGGACCTGGCCGGTACGCTGTATTACATCGCGCCGGAAATCCTCAACGGCGGGGAGGCCGACACCCGCAGCGACCTGTACGCTGTGGGCGTGATCGGTTACGAACTGCTGACCGGAAAAAAGCCGATGGGCCGCTACAAGGACGCCAGCAAGTGCGTGCCGGGCCTGAACCCACGCTGGGACGATTTCATCAATCGCCTGCTGGAACCGGACCCGGACGACCGCTTTGCCAACGCTGGCGACACGGTGGCTGCGTTGACCGCGCTGGACGCACCGAATGCGCCACCGCCGGTACCCGCGCCGTCCCGGGCGGCAGCCGTTCCACCGCCGCCCCCGTCTCCCTCCGGTCTGGCCGCCACCGGGGACACGTTTCAAGCGCACCTGGGCGGTGGGGCCACGCCGCAACCATCGCCGCCGCCGGTTACGACACCGCCGCCCGCTCCCAGACCGACACCCACGCCCGAGGCCGGGCCCGGAGCCGTCGGTCCGAAACGGCGCAAGCGGCGCAAGGTGCCCGCGTTGCTCGTGCTGTTTGTGCTCTTCGCGGCCGGGGCCGGCGCGGCTGCCTACTTTGGTGGCGAAGAACTGTGGGACGATATGGTGACCTTCATCATCGGCCCGGACGACCGCTCGCAGGAGAATCGCGACGAAGCCGATGCCCCGGAGTCCCCGCGGGAGAACCAATTCTTTCCCATCGAGGATGAGTTTTTCCCGCAGCAGGACGACACCGAGCCCTCGGAAACGAATCCTGCGCTTGCCCGACAGCAGGCCTTTACGCAGCAGCAGAACGCAGCCGGCGAAACCGAGGAACCCGCCGAGACCACCAACCCGGTTGCGGCGGCGGGCATCGGCGCGCAACGCCCCGAGGAAACGAACACACCACCAGAAACGCCGGAAACCACCGAGCCAGAGACAAGCAACGTTGCCGCCGTTGCGGTGCCCACGACCGAGACGCCGACGGCCCAACCCATCGAACGGATCCTGGAGCCCGACCAGGCACCGACGGACGAAGGGCTGAGGCTTGAGCCTGAACCAGCGGTGGCGGCCAATTCGCCCCAGCCCGGTGACGAAGCGCGCTTGGGGCAGGACCCGGGCGGCGCCGACCCAGTCGCTGGGGCCAGTTCGGAAGTGGACCGGATGCAAAATCAGATCGCCGCGACCAATCAGGAGATCATCGCCCGGCGCGATCAGCTGATTCAACAGCAGCAGGAAATGGCGCGGCTGTCGGAGCAGATCGAGGTCGAGAGCGCGCAGATGCGCACATTGCAGCAACGCCTGGATCTGATGCGGTCCGAGCGCCAGGCTGCCGCCAACGACCTGGCCGCCGCCGAAGCTCAACCGCCCAAGGAGATTCGCCGCCCGTTGATCGGCGGGGGCACGCGTACGGTCCGTATCCAGGAAAATCAGGAAGACATCGATTTTCTGAGAGAACACGTGGCGCAGTTGGATACCTCGTTGGCGCAGGCGCAGCGCGAGTTGGCCGCAACTCAGGCGCGCCTGTCGCAGAGCTTTGGCGAGATGAACGCCGCCCTTCCCGAGGATACATCGGCCCCGCCGCCCGGCACCGATGCTGAAACGGTCCGGCGCGTCGACGACGCGGCCAGTCGTGGCGATGTGGCGACGCTGGAGCGCCTGGCCGAACGTGGCATTGCGGAAGCGCAGACGGCCCTGGCCAATCTCTTTGAAGAAGGACGCGCAGTGCCGCGCGATTACGCCCAGGCTGCCCAGTGGTATGAGCGCGCGGCCGATGCGGGCGACCCCGAGGCGCAGTACAAACTAGGCTGGCACTACGAGAATGGCTTCGGCGTGACCCGCAACCCGCAGGAGGCCTACCGGCTGTATTCGCTGGCCGCCGAAAGCGGCAACGCGACCGCACAGTACCGCATCGGGGCCAGCTACGTACGCGGGAGCAACGGCCAGCCGCGTGATTATGAAAAGGCGCTGCGCTGGTTCCGCGAAGCCGCTGCCAGCGACCACTCAGAGGCACAGTTCAGCATGGGCATGCTTTACGAATCGGGCCTGGGTGTCCCGACCGATCCGGCGCTGGCGCTGGCCTGGTATCAGCGGGCGGCCGACAACGGAAACGCCCGGGCCAAGCGGAAAGTGGATGCAATCCTCAGCCAGCAGCGCTGACGCGGCACCGGCGCTGACGCCCGAGGAGCGTCTTCGTTACGCACGACACCTGGCCTTGCCGGGCTTTGGCGAGGACGGACAGCGGCGGCTGAAAGCGGGCTCGGTCCTCGTGGTGGGGCTGGGCGGTTTGGGTTCGCCCGTCGCGCTCTACCTCGCCGCCGCCGGGGTGGGACGGCTTGGCCTGATCGACGACGACCGCGTGGATTTCACCAATCTGCAACGCCAAGTCTTGCATGGGACGCCGCAGGTAGGCCGGATGAAAATCGAGTCGGCGGCGGAGCGGCTGCGGGCGATCAACCCGGGGATTGCCCTCGAGACGTTTCCTGAGCGCTTCGACGCGACCAACGCGCGGGCCATTGTTCGCGGTTATGCTGTGGTGGTCGATGGCTCCGACAATTTTGCCACCCGTTACGCCGCCAACGACGCCTGCGTGGCCGAGAAACGTCCGCTGGTCTACGGCGCGGTGGAGCGCTTCGAGGGCCAGGTCAGCGTCTTTGATCCGCCGCGCGGGCCCTGCTACCGCTGCCTCTTTCCGCAAGCGCCGCCTCCGGAAACGGTGCCCAGCTGCGCGCAAGCCGGCATCTTGGGGGTGGTGACGGGCATCGCCGGTACGCTGCAGGCCAACGAGGTTCTCAAGCTGCTCACGGGCGTCGGGGAGCCCCTGCGCGGCCAGTTGTTGGCCTTTGATGCGCTGAACGCACGCTTTCGTCAGCTGCAGATCAAGCGCGACCCGGCATGTCCGGTGTGCGGCGACTTCGCGGACAAGCCAACCGACCCACCCGACGATCTGGCGGAGACTGTCCGGGGCGAACGGCCCCTGGTGCGTCGCCTGATGCCGGCGGATTGGGCGGCCATCCAAACCCGCGAGCACACATTGCTGCTGAGTCTGCGCGAGCCCACGGCGGCTCCGGCCAACGGCGGCGGTCGCATCTCTCAAGTACGCATACCGTTGGCCCAGTTGCACGAGCGCCTCGATGAATTGGCCGCCTGGCGACGCCGTCCGGTGGTCTGCACCTGCCCGTTGGGCGATCAGGCCGTCAAAGCCGCCGAACTTTTGCTAGAAAGCGGCTTTACCGATGTCGCTGTGCTGGCCGGGCTGGACAGGTAATCACCACTTGAGGTCGATGCTGACCGGGCAGTGGTCCGAGCCCTCGACCTTGGGATGGATCGACGCGGCCCGCAGGTTTGGTATCAGTTTTTTGGATACAAGAAAGTAATCGATGCGCCATCCGATGTTACGTGCCCGCGCGTCCATGCGGTAGGTCCACCAGGTGTAGGCGCCCTCCTGCTCGGGGTAAAGATGCCGGAAGCTGTCGACCAGGCCGGCGGATTTGAGCAGGCGACCGAAGCCCTCGCGCTCCTCCTCGGTAAAGCCGGCGTTGCGCTTGTTGGGCTTGGGGTTGGACAGGTCGATCGGCTGATGGGCCACGTTGAAGTCTCCGCAGATGATCACAGGCCGGGTGCGCCCGAAGCGTTTGAGCGCGGCGGTCAGCGCGGGGTCCCAGTCGTGCTGGCGATAGCTCAGCCGAGGCAGGCCGCGGCCCGAGTTGGGCACGTAGACATTTACCAGAATGAAGTGCTCAAACTCGGCGGCGATCAGGCGGCCCTCGGGCGGGTGCGCCGGGTCGCGCTCATGCGCGCGGAGGCGGGGCTTGGGCAAATCGTAGACCACCGAACGGGGCGCTTCCTTGCTCAGGATCGCGGTGCCCGAGTAACCCGGGCGCGCGCCGCTATGCCAGTACTGATAGGGGAACAGAGCCTCCAACGGACCATCGACACCCAGGTCGGTCTCGGCCGCGGTTTCGCCGTCGATCTTAGTCTCCTGCAGGCAAAGGATGGTGGGCTCGGTCGCTTCCAGCAGCTTGGGAAACGCGCCTTGCCGGCCAATGGAGCGCAGGCCGTTGATGTTCCAGGAGACCAACCGCATGGGGTGAAGATGGCCTGCGTTGGCCCACGCGCAACCGCAAAGGCGTGGTCCGATTTTCGGGCCAAGTCAGGGCGTTTGGGCGGCTTCGACATAGGCTCCGCGAAAGGAGCCGACGGCCACCGTGGACGTGCCGTCAAGCGACTCAACCTTGCAGAGTATGAAGTTGAGATCGGCCCCCCAGGATTGCGCCTCCTGCACGAAGTGGCGTGCGATCTGGCGAGCGGCAAAGGTCAGGTCGGGCGAATCCTCGTAGACTTGGGCGCGCATGCGGGCGGTCAACAGGCCGCCGTCGATCTCAAGCCGTGAGAGGCCCAGAGCGTTCCGTGCCCAGTCGCGTGTGAGCTGGGTGACGTGTTCCAGCACCGCGTCGCGGGCGAGGCGTTCGCGCAATTCATCGGCGTTGGGAGCGTCGGGGTCAGCCAGCAAAACCGCCACGTGGTCCTGCAGTGAACCACGTTGGATGGCCGCGCCGGTTTCTTCGTGGGCGGCGTCGACCGCCGGGTCGGGAACGAAGTCCAGATTGGTTTTGAAGACGGGTACGACAAACTGATTGTTTTCCGCACGCACCATCATGTAGCCGTGCGGGAGGATTTTAACGATCTGCAGCACCGTACCGCTTTCGAGGGTGATACGGCCAACCTCGCGGCCCACGCTGCGGATGGGGATCGTGTGCGGCTCGACCAGCGCCAGCACTTCGGGCCAGAGGCGTTGGTCGGCCACGATATCGCTGTAGGCAGGCGCGGTCGCGGGGTCGCGCTCGATGACAGGCAGCGATTCGATGGGGGCGAAGACCTCCTCGGAGCGGTCCACCAGAACGGGGGCCACAGCGGCGGGCGTTGGCGGCGGGTCCGCAGGCTGCGCTTGGGTCGACAGAGTCGATGGCGGCGGTTCCTGAGCAATCGGCGGGACGGACTCGACGCGCGGATCCGGTGCGGAGGTTTCGTTGGCATCGTCCGTCGAGCGCAACAGCCAGAGGGTGCCGAAGGTGACGGCTGCAAAGACGGGCAAACCCAGCAAGAGGGTGAGTGCCGTGTTGGATGAACCACGGCGTGGGCGCGGGGCGGCAAGCGCTTCACTCATCGGGGATTTCCTCTGCAGTTAGCCTATCCAACTTTGTGCACGAGCAACAGGCAAAAGTTCCCTAAAATGATACCTGTGCACGCATTACGGGATTTTTCGGTACCATTGATCGCTTGCCAACATCAGGTGAATTCCCTAGACCTAATCGGGTAAAGACCTGATGCCTTCAGGTCCACAATCATCCACCCATCCAATCACCATGCTTCCCCGCAACTACCTACTGGGGATCGGGCTTCTTGCCGCCGTTCCCACCGTGTCCTCGGCCATCACCACCGAGCTTGTCATCGCCTTCGACGATTCCGGCTCGATCAATTCAACACCCGGCGATCCAGACGGGCCCGAGCTGGCAACCGTGCTCAGTTCAATCAACAGCTTCTTCACCAGCACGGCTGGCCAGCAGGCCATCAGCAGCAGCGGCGGCCTGGCCGTCGGTGTGGTGCGCTATGGCGCGGACCTGCCGCTTGCCCCGCCCTTCAGCGACGGACCCGAGATCGAGTCCTTCTTTGGAACAACCGCAGCTTTGGACGCCGACGACCTCGTCAAGGTCACCGATGCCGTGAGCGCGAACGCCTTTGCGGCAGGGCTGCCGTCAGCTGGCTCGTTCACGCGCTTTGACAACCTGACCTCGCCACAGCTGGGCATCGATGCCGGAACCTCGATTCTCAACGCGTCCAGCCGCACCGGCACCAACCGCTTCATCCTCGTCATCGGCGACGGCCAGCAGAGCTTTCCCGACAATGACGGCGGCGAGACCACCGCCGCGCGCCTCAACGCCGTGGGCGCGGGGATCACGGTAGCCGGCTTCGCGATTGACGATCCTGCGCCGTCGCCCGAGCCCCCCGGCTTCATCGGCAGCCTCGAGTTTTTCGAGGACTTCATCGTGAGCGACCCTGCGTTTATCGGCAGCGCGACGCTTGAAGACGACACGGGCTTCCCGCCACTGATTGACCAAGAGGCCGCGTTCCAATCGGCCTTCGACGACCTGATGTTCGACATTCTGGGCGTCGTGGTGCCGGAACCGGGAACGTATGCGGCCCTTTTCGGTGGGGTTGCCGGGGTGCTTGCCCTGCTGCGTCGCCGCTTCGTCCGCCGCGGGTAGATTCCGTTCAGGATTGCGTCACTTTGGCTTTGCCCGTGGCGCCCGGCTGCTGTTTGGTCTGGGCGCCATGGGCATGAGCCTGCTGTTTTTTCTGAAAGCCCCGGTCGCCGGCAAGGTGAAGAGCCGCCTGGCGGCCGACGTGGGCGACGCACGTGCGTTGGGCGCCTACAAGCGCATGACCGAGCACCTGCTGCGAAACCTCGCGCCGCATTTCCCGGTGGAGGTGCACTTCACGCCCGCGGGCAACGAACGCAACGCCGAGGCCGAGCTGCTCCTGCGTGAGTGGCTGGAGCCCACGCTGGGCAGGCCGTGGACCGAAGTGGCGGCTTTTGCGCAAACCGATGGCGACCTGGGTCAGCGCCAGGCCTTCGCGGTGGAACAAGCCTTTACCCGTCAGGATGGGCCCGTCTGCCTGCTGGGAGGCGATTGCCCTTACGTCACCCAAGCGTTGATCGAACGGGCCACGCGGGAACTGGAGCAGGCCGACATCGTCCTGGGCCCGGCCCGTGACGGTGGCTATTACCTGCTAGCTTTGAGCGAACCTCTGGCAGGCCTCTTTGACGGCGTGGAATGGGGCAGCGAGCGTGTCCTTGCTCAAATGCAGCGCAACGCACGCGCACTCGGGCTGAGCATCCAGTCGCTGGAAACGCTCGAGGACGTCGACACCGTGGAGGCCTGGGACCGGGCGCGCAGCGAACTGGGTCTTTCCTGAACCAACGGGGTCTGCGGGAATAAAGCAGCTCCAAGAATCTCACACCGCCTCACTTCACTGATCTCAGACCATGCACCGCACGTTGTTCTCCAAAGTCTCTCGCATTATATGGCGATCCGGCTGGCTTGCCGCCCTCATCCTCAGCGTGTTCTCCGCTGTGGCTCAAGCGCAGGCGCCCTCCAAGCAGGCGGTCATCGATCGCGTGTACGCCGCGCACGGCATCGAGCACTGGTGGCAGACGCAGGCCTTTCAGGCGGAAATTCGCGTGGAGTTTGGCGGCAACGTCGGCGTGGACGGCACCATGACTTTTCAGACGAACGGCCCCGGCGCGCGTCTGGACCTGAAGGACGGGACCACCGTCGTTTTCGACGGGAAGACCGCCTGGCTGGCGCCGAAAGGGGCTGCGTTTGCGCCGCCCGGAGCGCGTTTTCACGTGCTGACGTGGCCTTGGTTTGCCTACGCGCCCTTCAAGCTGACCGGGCCCGGCGTGATTATGAGCGATTTTCGCACCGTCGAAACCGAGTCGCTCGGCACGCACTGGGTCAGTCGCCAGACCTTTGCGTCGGGCACCGGCGACGCGCCGGAAGACTGGTACGACATTCTTGTGAATCCGGAGACGGGCCGCATCGATGCGATGGGGTACATCGTAACCTACTATCAGAGCGCCCAAAAAGCCGAAGAAAAGCCGGGGGCCATCGTCTACCACGACTACACACGCGTGGGCGGTATCCTTGTTTCCCTGCGCTGGCTCTTTCAGGAATACGACGCCGAGACCGGCGAAGTCAGCGGGCGCAAGGGTGAAGCCGTCCTGAGCAACCCGCGCCTGGTCGATCTGGGGCCAGACTTCTTCACACGCCCGGCCAACGCCCAAGAGGAACTGCTGCCAGGCGGCTGATCCACCTGCGCTTTCCAATCCCAGGTCAGACTTTCCATCACGTCCGGCCAACGCCGCGCTGCTGCAGATCAGCACATACGCCTGGAGCTTCAAACTGTAGCCCAGGCTCTGCTTCCAACCACGAGCCGGACTCTTCGTTCGCCCCTCAAGCACGCCCTCCAGACGGCGGGCAGGGACTAGGTTGGACTCGCGACGGATCGATGATCAAAAACCCTGCTTCTGCATTTCGCGCTGGAGGGCCATCTGGAACTCACGCAGGTCACCCTCGCTGGGACGGTAGCCGCTTTGGCCTTCGGGCGGAATGATGCCCAACTGCCCAAACTGATCGACTTGCCACTGCGCGTTGACGCCATCGGAAAAGCGGACGGAGCCGCTGACAACCGCGCCAGGACGCTGCACGCGGTCCACGGAAACGCTCACGGCCCCACCGGCAGCATCCGTCTCGTCCAGCAGCTCGGGCTCGACGGTTTCGCTGGCAACGTCGGCGGCAGGGCTCGGATCGGTCGTTTCGGCAGGCGAGGCCGCTTCGACTTCGCTCGAGCCCGCATCGGGGTCGGTCAGGTCCAGGTCGAGGTCATCGACCAGGAATCGAACGTCCATGTACGTCATCGACACGTCGAAATTCTCAGCCAGGCGTTTCTGCACGTCGGACAGGCTGGCGCCTGCACGCACCCAGCCGGCGACGGCGGCCTTTTGCTCCTCAGTCAAATCCATAGCCGGGTACACAAGGACGGCTGCGTCGCGGAAGCAAGTCCCCAAAGGAAACAGGTCCGGGCCGCGGGTGACCGTGATCAGCGTTGGCTCGCGAGGTGGTTTTCGAGATATTCCACGCTGCGCTTCACGGAGGGGTCCTGCTCCATGACGTTTTCGACGGTTTTGCAGGCGTGGATGACGGTGCCGTGGTCGCGCCCGCCAAAGCCGTCGCCGATTTCCTGCAGGGAATGGTTGGTGAGCATGCGGCTGAGGTACATGGCGATCTGGCGCGGGAAGGCGATGTTGGCCGGGCGGCGTTTGCTGACCATGTCGGCCAGCCGCAGGTCGAAGTACTCGGCCACCTTTTTCTGAATTTTCTCCACCGTGACCTGATTGTGCGCCTCTTCCTGAAGGATGTCCTGCAGAAGCTTTTCGAGCGTGCCGACATCGACCTGGCCCTTCATCAAGGCAACGTAGCCAGCCACGCGGGTGAGCGCGCCCTCCATCCGGCGCACGTTGCGCGAGACCTTGGCCGCCAGCCACTCGATGAGGTCGGGCTTCAGGTGCAGGTTGAGCCCGGCGGCTTTTTTCTCGAGGATCGCCACGCGCGTTTCGAGGTCCGGAGGCTGAATGTCGGTGACCAGGCCCCACTGGAAGCGCGAGACGAGGCGGCTTTCCAGCTTGGCAATCTCGCTGGCGGGACGGTCGCTGGAGAGGAAAATCTGCTTTTGCGACTCGAACAGATCGTTGAAGGTGTGGAAAAACTCTTCCTGGATGCGCTCCTTGCCGGAGAGGAAGTGGATGTCGTCGATGAGGAGCACGTCCACGCCGCGGTAACGCTTGCGGAACTTGGCCACCGTATTCTCGGTGATAGCCTTGATGAACTCGTTCATGAACTTCTCCGTGGAGATGTAGGCCACGTTGGCCTCGGGCTTCTCGCGAAGAATGTGCAGGGCCACAGCGTGCATCAGGTGGGTTTTGCCCAGACCGGTTTCGCCGTAAAGGAAGAGCGGGTTGTAGGCGCGTGCCGGGGCGCTGGCCACCGCGATGGAAGCCGCGTGCGCCAGCTGATTGCCCGGACCGACGATGAAATTGTCAAAGGTGTTGCGCGGGTTGATGATGTAGGGGCTGGTCCGCGGTGCTTCCTCGGATTTGCGCGCGGGCGGCGCGCTTGTGCCGTTTCGCTCGGGGACAGGCGCTGCGTCCGCTGGTGCCGGGCTGGCCACTTCGCCTACTTTGTCGCGGCGCGCATTTTCGGATACTTCAAAACTCACGCCAATACTGCGTCCTGCAGCTTCCTGGAGCCGACCTGTGATGAAATCAAAATAGTTGTCCTGTATCCAGATGGCCGCGAAGTCGCTCGGCACGCCCAGCACAACTTTCTCGTCATCTTCGAGGAGACAGCACATAGGCTCGAACCAGGTTTTGTAAACGTCGTGCGGAAAGAGGTGCTGAAAGTCGCTCTTAACGGTGTCCCAAAGGGTGTTCTGCGAAAGCGAAGATTCCATGAAATGTTACGAAGCCTAGAGACGTTTATTCACAAAAGAAATTCAGGAAGACATCGGGCGATGTTCACTGAAAAGACGCGAACTGTACTTCGTACGTTCGGGTACCGGCGTTCGACTTCCGTTTGTTGGGAAAAAAGCGCAGGAAATGTGGATGTGGATCGACTTCATTGCTAATCAACGATTTACAAAAGCGATTGTGGTGCAAGGCGTGTTGGTGGCGATGTTGCAATTTGCGAGCAGCGGCGAGGGGGAAGCCGGACCCCGCGAACGAGGTGTGACTATCTTCAGGAGGCCAGATTCAGGCAAGCCGAACTTTCTCACATGTTCTCCACAGAGGATTGGGTGTAACTTCCGTAACGTGAGCGTTGCAATTGGAACGGTCCGAGAGGGGATTCTCAAGTGGCCCAACCAGAGGAACTTGCAACGCCTTCAAAGTCGGGCGTGCGGAAGTACCCAATTGCGCAGCGACGCAAGGGGAAAAAAGCTGCAAAAGGTCCCTCAAGTGCGCAAGTCGCCACGTGTCTGACACTTGAGCTTCGCACGACCGTCGATTATTTTGCATTGGTAAAGAATTTATAAAAAGCCTCGATGGCAATGGTTGTATGTACGTGAAATGACCTGTCCTAACCTTCATTTCCGGCTACGACCCCCACCGCACAGTAGTTTACGAGCGAAGGATGGGCTCAGGTCAACATCAGGCCGCAGAGTCTCTGCGTCGCGGTGCGCGACTGGCATCAGCAACAGGCGTGTCTTGGCCAACCTGCGCGGGGGGTGCTTCGTTAGAGCCTAGCGTTCCTTTCCATCGGCCATGAAGGCGATGAGGCGTTCGTTGAACTCGGCGGCGGAATCATGGCCCATCAGCTTGGTGGCCTGGACCATGGCGGCCACTTCGACCAGGCGCGCCATGTCGCGGCCGGGCCGTACGGGGATTTCCATATGCGCGATGCGCATGCCGAGCACCTCCTGGAAATTCTCCTCGAGGCCGGTGCGCTCCTCCTCCATGCCGGGCACCCATTCCACGAAGGTGATGATGAGGTCCAGGCGCTTTTCCAGGCGCACGTTGCGGATGCCAAACAACTCAGCGATGTTGATGATGCCGATACCGCGGCACTCCATGTACCCGCGGTTGAGGTCGCTGCTGCGCCCGAGCACTTCCTTTTCGCCAACCAGGCGCAGGTAGGTGATGTCATCGGCCACCAGGCTGTGCCCACGTTCGATGAGGGCCAGGGCGCACTCGCTTTTACCCACGCCGCTGCGCCCGCGAATGAGCGTACCGATGCCGCGGATGTCCAGCAAGGTGCCATGCAGACTGGTCTTAGGCGCGAAGTGCTGGTCGAGAAAGAGCGTGGCCTCGGCCGAAAAGTCCTTACTGGTCAGGGTGGATCGCAACAGGGGGATGCGGTGCTCGCGGGCGGCTTCGACCATGGCCTTGACCGGGGCCAGGTTGCGCGAAACGGCCATGCAGCAGATATGCTTGGCGCAAATGGCTTCGACGACCTCGCGCTGCTGCTTGGCCGGCAGGTCGCGCAGGTAGGCCATTTCGCCCGCGCCGAAGAGCTGAATACGTCTTGTGGCGAAATACTTAAAATACCCGACCAGCGCCAGCGCCGGGCGGTTGATCGCCTTCTCGCGGATGGTCTTGTCCAGGCCCTCCTTGCCGGCCACCAGGGTCAACTGCAGCTGGTCCTTGTAGGTTTCGTAAAACTCGCGGACGGTCAGGCTGGTCTCGGCACGGACGATGGGCGGCTTGGTCATGGCCAGCGATTGTAGGCCGCGGGCGCTTCCGGCGACGAGGCTTTTTGACGGCACCGGTGCCTACAGCGCGAAGGACTCGCCGAGGTAAAGACGGCGCGACTGCGGGTCGTTGACCAGAAAATCGCTGGTGCCCTCGGCCAGGATGCGCCCGTCATGCAGGAGGTAGGCGCGGTCGACGATGCGGAGGGTTTCACGCACGTTGTGGTCGGTGATGATGACGCCGATACCGCGCTCTTTCAGGCCCATGATGATCTTCTGCACCTCGGCCACGCTGATCGGGTCGACGCCGCTGAAGGGCTCGTCCATGAGCAGGAATTTGGGACGGGTGACGAGGGCGCGAGTGATTTCCAGGCGGCGGCGTTCGCCCCCGGACAGCGTGAAGGCTTTTTGGCGGGAAAGGCCGGTCAATTCGAGTTCGGCGAGCAGGCGCTCGACCTCCAGGCGGCGTTCCTTGCGCTTGAGCGGGAGCGTTTCGACAATGGCCTCCAGGTTTTGCCGCACGGTGAGCTTGCGAAAGACGCTGGGCTCCTGCGGCAGGTAGCCGATGCCGCGCCGCGCCCGCCGGTACATGGGCAGGCGGGTGATGGGCTCTTCGTCCAGAAAGACTTCTCCGTCGGTCGCCGGCACCAGGCCGACGATCATGTAAAACGTGGTCGTCTTGCCCGCGCCGTTTGGGCCGAGCAGCCCAACGATCTCGCCGGCGCTCACCCGCACATCGACCCCGCGCACGACCTGACGTTGGCCGTAAACCTTGACCAGTTGCTTGGTCTGGATGGTGGCCGGGCTCTCCTGGGCAGCCGGATCGACTTTCACGGCGGCTGCCGAAACGTCTTGCTGGGTCATCGGCTGAAGAACTACGGCGTGTCGAGGTTTTCGGGGGCGTCGTCTGCGCCGGGGAGGGCACCGGTGGTGACGGCCTCGGGAATCTCGACGCCCGCACCGCCGCCTTCAGGACGAGGCAGGATGCGCACGGTCTCGGTGTTACGGTCGAGGATCATTTCATAGCCGGTGATGCGGGTATCGCCATCAATGACGACCGGGTCTTCCTTGAGGTAGGCCAGTCCCTTTTCGGGGTAAATCTCGGCGCGCTTGCAGGTGGCTACGCGTCCGGCTTGTGTGATGCGCACGTCGCCGGTCGCGATGATGGATTCGATCTGGCCCAGCTGGCCGATAGCGGCCTCCTCGTCGCGCACCTTGCGGTTGGAGATGACCTCCATTTTTTCGCAGCGGGCGTAGAAATCACCGGCGCGAATCTCGACGTTGTCGAAAAAGACAAAACGGTTTTGCTCGGGCGAACTGTGCACCTCGAAGCCCCCATCGGAGGTGATGATGGTTTTCTCGTCGAGCGAGGGTGTACTGGGTGCCGCAGGCCTTTGCACGACTCGCGGCGCGGCAGGTGGGGTCTCGTCGCCGCCCGCCGGGGCGGACGTCGATGCGGGCGCGCGGGTTTCGGGTACCTCGGTGGCGTTAGGGGGAGCCACGGGCTCGGCCCGACGCACAATGCCGGAGTGGCCGGAAAACGTGCGGCGCGGCATGGGTGGCGGCGCGGGTTCAGCCGTATCGTTGGCGACGTCCGCCGAGGCATCCGGGGCGACCTCGGCGGCAGAGGTTTCGTCGGCAGCAGCATCTTGAGCCCACAGGGGACAGACAGGCACCAGCGCAAACGCACCGATGCAGCAAAGCCCCAGCCATCGAGCCAACCGGTTCATCGCAGCAGGTTCATCATGGGCTGGTTGAAAATGACGCGCACGTTGCGCCGCACGGTAACGACGCCCGTCTCGCCCTCCCAGTTCCATTCGCTGCCGGTGGCCTGGTACTCGGCCCCAAAGAGAGTGATCACGCCCGGGCCGCTGGCGCGATTGCTCTGCGGGGCGAAGATGGCGCGGTTGCTGAGGATGGTCAGGTTGAGGGCATCGGCGGCGTCTCCGGAAAAGGCGCGCAGGTCCATCCCGTTGACTTCGATGCGGTCGCTGTGGACGTAGCGCCCGCGCCGTGCGGTGAGGATCCACTCACGGTAGCCCTCGCGGTTGAACATGGGCAGGCGGAAGGCCACCACGTCGCCCTCGGGCAGGAGGCGGTCTAGCGGCGTGTCGGCGTAGAGGCGACCAGTCGGCAGCCAGCATGCCGCCAGGACGAGGGCGACCCCCCAAACGCCGGGTTGTAACAGACGGTGCACCACCACCTTGGATCTTCGGGGGCGCTCCGAGGGCGGGCAAGACCGTTTTACGCCGGCGCGTCCTGCCTGCGGCGAGCCAGTGCGTCCGCCGGCCATTCCCCGCCGTTATAGCGAAACGCATGCACCTCGCGCAGGAGTTTCTGAATGCGCGCCAGCTCGAGCGGTTTGGTCAGGTAGGCGTCGATGCCCACTTCGAGGCAACGGTTGGCGTCCTTGTGGGCGGCATCGGCGGACAGGGCCGCGATGAAGGGCGGGCGGGCCCCCTCGGGCAGTTCCAGCACGCGAATGCGGCCCGAGGCCATGAAGCCGTCCATGTCCGGCATGCGGATGTCCATGAAGATGACGTCGAAGACCGCCTGGGAGGCCTGCTCAATCGCGCTGAGGCCGCCATCGGCTTCAACGGCGTCGTAGCCCATCTCGTCGAGATTGGCCAGGAGCACCTGACGGTTGATCAGGGCGTCGTCCACGATCAGAATGCGCAACGGGCAGCTGTGGGCCAGGCGCTTGTCGAAGTCGGGCTTGTCGACCACGGGCGCGGGCGAGCCAGTGAGGCTTTGCCTGAGCGTTTTCTGCATCTGGATGGGGAACTCGAACCAGAAGGTCGCGCCCAGGCCCAGGGTCGACTCGATGCCGACGGTGCCTCCCATCAACTCGATCAGCTTGCGGCAAATGCACAGGCCCAGGCCGGTGCCCTCGTGGGACTGATGACGGGTCGACTGCGCCTGCTTGAAGGGCTCGAAAAGGTGGATCTGGTCCACCTCGCTGATGCCGGGGCCTGAGTCCTGCACTTCCACGCGCAGGACCTGATGCGGCACGGGCCCGCGCTTGGGCGTGGACGCATGGATGCGCACGCCGCCCCGGTGGGTGAATTTCACAGCGTTGCTGATCAGATTGTAGAGCACCTGGCTGACCCGGCGCTGGTCGGCGATGACCGAGGTCTGAAAGTCCGCCGAAAAGGCACACTGCAGATCGATCTGCTTCGCGCTGGTGACGCCCTGGAACGCCTCGGCCGCCCGCTGGATGCAGGTGCGCGCATCGAAGGGTTCGGAGCTGAGGGTCATCTGCCCGGCTTCGATTTTGGAAAGGTCCAGCAGCTCGTCGATGAGCCCGCGCAGGATGGCGGCGCTCTCGGAAATGGACTGGATGAAGCGGCCTTCGCTACGGCCTTCGAGCGCCTTGCTCAGCAGGGGGAGAAAACCGACGATGCCGTTGAGCGGGGTGCGGATGTCGTGGCTGATGTTGGCCAAAAACTCGCTTTTGGCGTTGTTGGCCTGCTGAGCCTCGGTGGCCAGGTTGTTGGCCCGCGTGATGGCTTCTTCAAGGTCCTGGTTGGCGACGGCCAGCTGCTCGTTGAGGCGCTTGTCGCGCAGGTGTGAGCGGCGCAGGTCGGCCTCCATGCGCTTACGCTCGGAAATGTCGCGGGCGAGCGCGAAGTAGCGGGCCGTGCCGGTCTCGGTGCCCAGCAGCTGCAAGTTCACCTCGACGGGGAAGGTGGTGCCATCGCAGCGCTGGAAGATGGCCTCGTGCCGCAGACGCTCGACCCGGCCCTCGTGCAGCGGCTTGACCCGTTTGGCGAAGACTTCGCTGTTCAGCCCGGCCTCGACGTGGACGAGCTTGAGCTGCAGCAAGGATTCGCGGGCGTACCCCAGCTGGCTGGCCGCACCGGCGTTGACGTAAAACAAAGCCAGCGTTTCGACATCAAAAATAAAGATGCTGTCTTGAGCCCCATCGAGCATGTTGCGGAACTGCTCAAGCTCGTGGCCGGCATCCCATTCCGGGGTGATGTCCTCGGCCATACAGACGATCAGGTGGAGGCGTTCGGGCACGTCGAAAACCGGCAGCTTGACCACCGAGAGGCGCCGCTCGACGCCGGAGGGATGTCGGTAGCGCAGGTCGCGGTCGCGCACGGGGGAGCCGGTTTCGCTGGCCTCGCGGTCGAGTGCCTCGAAACGTTCGGCAGTGGCCTCGCCGAGGACCTCAGCCGAGCGCCGGCCCTTCATCGCGGCTTCGGCATGGCCAAAGATGCGTTCACAGGCGGGGTTCCAAAAAACGATGGTGCCGAAGTCCTCGGGGCGGGCCGATTTGGCGTACACGCCGATGGGCAGGTGCTGCACGAGGGTTTCGAGAAAGCGCTGCTGCTGCTTCATCTCGATCTCGGTTTGCTTGCGCTGGGAAATGTCGCAGAGCGTGCCCACCAGGCGGAAGGCCTGACCGCGTTCGTTGAAGCCGGCGGTCCCGCGCAGGGCGTACCAGCCGTAGGTGCCGTCGCCGCGTTGGAGCCGACATTCAACGGCCAGCGGCGTGTCTTTGCCCCGCGCAAGAAAGGCGTTGATCGTCTCCATCGCGCCAACGGCGTCCACCGGATGCATCAGCGCGCGGAAGGCGCGGAAGTGTTCCCCCAAGGACCCCGGCTCGCGCCGCAAATGTGCATAGACTTCTCGCGAGTAGTTGAATTCGCCGGTCACCACGTTCCAGTCCCACACGCCATCGTTGAGTCCCTGCAAGATGAGGGCCGAGCGTTCGGCGTTGTTCTTGGTCGTACGCTGTTCGGCGATCAGCCGGCGCATTTCCGCGCGTAGGGTTTCGTTGAGCCGGGCGGCTTTTCGCTGGGCCGAGCCGCTGCGCAGGTACAGCTGCCAGGCGAGCGGTCCGCCCAAAAGCGCGAAGACCGTGCCCAAGGCCCACGTCGGCACCGCCGCGGCATCACCCATGTACAAGGCGCTCAGCGCAACCACACCGGCCAGGCCCCCGCACGCGAGGGAGACGAGGGTCGGCAGATTGGAACGAGTTTCGGCAAACAGGGGCATGTGCTGGCAGCTTACAGCCCGGGAAAAATCGTCTGAAACGCAGGCATGCTAAGCGTTGCATCCATTGCCGTGAACGAAGGTTTCGCAGCGGCGGCCCCGGAGCGGGCGCGAACGACGCCAGGGTCTCGGGGAATTCCACGGAAAGCCCATTAACACGCGCGCGGGCCAGCCGATTGATTTCTGCAACGTCGTACTGACGCCGACTCCGTATCCGCGCCGTTGGTCCATGAAATCCACCTCTTCCCAAATCCTCGACGAAGAAGCCCTCTCGCAGCTCAAGCAGCGCAGCATTCGCGGGCGCAGCATGCTCGAGCAGATGCGGATCGTGTTTCAGCAGGAGGCTCCTGAACTGCGCGACGGCATCGGTTACTCGATCGAGGCAGGCAATCTCGAGGGCCTCTACCAGTACGCCCACAAGCTCAAGGGGATCTGCGCAGTGATGGGCGCGCGCCGTGTCTGGAATCTCTGCAACGCGTTGATCGAGGCTCACGACGCCGGCCAGCTGCCCGAACCAAGCCGTCTCGCGGAATTGAGCGAGGCGCTGGAGGAGTACCTGAGGGCGGTGCAGGACTACGAGGAGGCCTAACACCCGTCCGGGTCGCCCTTCCCCACCATGAAACGCGTTCTGCTGACCGAGACAGACCCCGGCACCCGGGCGATCCTCGACCTTATTCTCGAACCTGAAGGCGCGGAACTGCAGGGCGTCCCCGCCGGCGCGTCGCCGCTGGTGCACGCGCGCCGCTGGATGCCGGACCTGATCGTTCTGGGGTCCAAATGCGGCCAGGAGAACGGGGCCGACGTTGTGCGCGCACTGCGCGAAGACGAGGTGCTGGCCAACGTGCCCCTGCTGATGATTTCCGCCGTAGCCGATGCGGCCACACGCCTGGAAGCTTTCCGCGCGGGCGTCGATGAGTTCATCACCAAGCCCTTTGACATCGCCGAGTTGGAGGCGCGGCTGGGCACGATCCTGCGCCTGGACCGCTACCGCGCCCTGGTCGAGCAACGCTCGCGCTTCGAACGCGTAGCGCAGGCGGCCCCCGACGGGATCGTGGTGCTGGATGCGAGCTTTCACCTGCATTACCTCAACCCGGCGGCTCAGGCCATCGTGGGCAAACCGCTGAATCCGCGCCGTAATTTCTTCGAGCAATGCCTGGAGCGCATGCGTGGCACGCCGACCACGGTCTGGAACGCCCTGGCACACGGCGACATCAGTGCGCTGGAGAAGGGCCTGTTTTTACAGAACAACCGCGGGCGGACCTACGTGCTCATCGTTCATCCCTCCGACGAGGACGGCAACGGCGACAGCTTTCTGACGCTGCGCGACGTGACCGAGGAGCAAACGCACCGCCGCCTACTCTGGAATCTGCGCGATGCCATCGGCCACAAGCTGCGCACGCCGCTCAACGGGGTGGTGGCCAACCTGCGCATGCTCAAAGAGATGGGGCACACGCTCAGCGCCGAAGACCGCGAAGACATCCTGGCCGACGCCGTGCTCAGCAGCGAGCGGCTGGGCGATACGCTGGAGCGGACCTCCCACTTTTTCGAAATGGCTGCGCCGGAACCGATCGAAGGCACCTGCTCGGCACAGACGTTCGTCCAGCTCTTCGAGGCGTTGGTGAGCGATCACGAAAGCGTCCAGGCAGACGTTTTGCAGGAATTCGGCAACGGCACCATCGAGCTTCAGGTACCCACGCCGATCTTGGAATCGACCCTGCATGAGCTGATCGCAAACGCGGTCAAGTTTCATCCCCAGGGGACACCACAACTGGACCTGACGCTGGCCTGCGACGAGGAGGAAGTGGTCGTGCGTTTGCGTGACGATGGGCAAACGCTGACGCCCGAGCAGCTCTCCCAACTCGGGACACCCTTCTACCAGGCCGAAAGCTGCTTTACAGGCGAGGTGCCCGGTTGCGGGCTGGGCCTGGCTGGAATCCTGCAGAACCTGCGCATGCACGGTGCGAACGCGCTCTTTGCCAACCGTGCGACCGGTCCCGGCTTCGAAGTGACGCTGCGCCTGCCGGCCAAAATGTTGGAGACCGACCCGGCTTCAGCCTCAGCACCGCAGGCCTGAGGGTTTTTTTTAAGCGTCTTCCAAGAAGGGTGGCGCGCTCAAACCAGGTGCATGCGCACAGCCAGGCGGACCATTTCGGTGGCGCCGCGCAAGTCACACTTCTTCATGATGTTGCGCCGATGAGCGTCCACCGTGCGCACACTGATGTGCAGTCGGTTGGCCACCTCCTTGGAGCTGAAACCCTCCGCCACCAGTTGCAGCACATCGAGTTCGCGCTGCGAGAGCCGGCTGGTGCCTTCGTTCTGCTCGCCTTGGGTGAATTCGCGGATCAGGCGGCTGGACTCGGGACAGTAAAACGTCGAGCCTTGCAGAATTTGGCGCAGGCCCTCGCGCAGGCGGTCCAGCGGAAAGTCCTTGGTGAAAATCCCCTCGGCCCCCGTATCGAGAATGGATTTGGCCGTGCCCGGCTGCATCTCCGAGGAGAGCACGGCGACCGGCGTCTGGGGATGGCGTTGCTTGAGCTGGCGCAGCACCACCATGCCGCTGACCTTGGGCAGGTTGAGATCGAGCAGCACCAAGTCCCAGGATTGGGACTGGATGGCCTCGAGCGCGGCTTCCCCATCGAAGACCTCGTAAATCTCTTCGATGGCGAGTTCATCCTTCAGCACATGACTGAGCAAATTGTTCAGAAGATGTTGATCTTCAACGAGGAGGGCGCGCATTTCAGCCAGTATCATCGGCCCCTTCACGCTACGCTTAAACCGTTTGGACGCCTCGAAAAGCGCGCTGGGTCTACGCAGAAGTACCTAGGCCGATGCAGTATTCCTCGGCATGGGGTTACCGGGAATTTGGGTCGTTTTACAGGGCAGACAGACCAACCGGGCGCCAACGCCCCGCTGGCCCACCCCATCCCCAAGTCCCTCCCCATGAATCAGCCCCTGTTTATCGAGTGCGCCAACGGCACCTGGATCATCAATCGTAAGCCCGCTGGAGCGATCACCGAAGACGAGCACGCCATTTTGCGCGACACCCTCGCGGACAACCCCGGCGATATCTCCGTCAACATTCGTGGCCGCGTCTTCGAATTGCTGCGCCTGGAAGACCTCCCCGGCGGCGAACCGGCACCGGCGCCCAGCGAAAAAACCCTCAACCCCGAGGAGGCCGCTGGAACGCCTTCGCGGGCCACGCCCAACCCCTTCGCGGTCACCCCGATTCCGTTTGAAGAGGAGGTCCATGGCACGCGCACGGCGGTCAACCGGCTGCTGGACCGCATCCTGGCGCACCTGCAAGATGACGAGGATCCGGCGCAGGTGAACCCGGTCATCGCCCAAAAGCGCAAGCTGGTGATCGAAAGCCTCGTGCTGGACCTGCAAGGGGCAATCGAAGCCCTGCAGGCCTACATCAAAACCCCGCGCCGCGACACCTGAGCCCAGCTCCCCGCATTTTCAGCTCATAACGGCAAGGCATTCGTGGGTGCGATCGGCACCCAACGTGACGGGCGGCAGCGGTACCTGGGGAGGCGCCGGTGCCGCCCCTGCCTTGGCGGGCACAGCGAGCGGGCCGGGATGACAACCATCGAGCGCCGACAAGCGGCAGGCGCCCGGAGGGTATGCGCCGTTTGCAGGGGGCGCGTGTGATTTTTTCCCTCGCGTGTTGGAGGGTCGCGGGCCAAGAACCTTGGCACAACGGCATGGACCCCCAAACCAACCAACGCTGGCCATCGACGCGGGCAGGCTTGCTACTGAGCCTGCCGCTTTTGTTGCTTCCTGGATGGCTGATGGCCCAAGCGCCGGCCATCGAGCGCGCGATTCAGCAGGTGGACACCAGCGACTTGCTGCAGGAAGACGCCGAGCGCAAGACCATTACCCTGACCGAGATTTCGAACACGGTGCCTGGTTTCCTCGAGACTGAAACCGAGGATCTGGGCCTGCAGTTTCTGGTGACCTTGCGCGAGCGGCGCTGGCACATCGATGTCGCCTACGACTTCCAGTACTACTTCACGAACAACTTCTTTCTGGTCGAGCCCGACACAGCACTGGGCCAGGCTTCCACGACGGTGATGTCCCACACCTTCGACGTGGCGCTGGATTATGGGCCCTTCGAGGTCGGCAACGGCGAGCTGAGTTCGTACACCGGCGTCACCTACCAGCGTTTCTACCACGGGCTGGGGGCGGATGAGGAATTCGAGGACTTCGACTTCGATTCGCAGACGGTCTTCTCCGAACTGCAGTACCGCTTTGCCCGCCTTTTTGAGGCTCGCGCTGGCGTCCAGTACCAGCGCCTCGTGGCCTTCCGCGACGATTT
This sequence comes from Opitutales bacterium, assembly GCA_050331595.1. GTDB lineage: Bacteria > Verrucomicrobiota > Verrucomicrobiia > Opitutales > JBHJGM01 > JBHJGM01. The sequence continues at coordinate 141,541 of JBHJGQ010000001.1, read as the reverse complement.
CGACGAATTTTACTACGACCTGGGGCCGTACGCCTCGCTCAGTGGCACGTTTCGCCTGGCCAAACGGCACGTAATCATCCCGCAACTGTCGACCCACTGGCGTTTCACCAACGTCAACACGCTCGGGCTGCAGCCCATCAACGCCAACGACCGGATCGAAACCAACGCGACGCTGAATTACTTCTTCATTTGGGAGAAGCTGACCGTGGGGATGTTTACCCGGCTGGAATGGTCGAACTACACCCAGACACCCTTTGCCGACCGCGACGATCTGATTGCCACCGGGGGCGGCAGCGTGAGCTACCGTTTCACCAACTGGCTGTCGGGGCGCGTTTTCGGGCTGTACGAAGGCCGCGAATCCGATGAGCCAACCACGACCGACTACCGTCGCTGGGACGTGGGTGTCGCGCTAACCGCGGGCTACCGTTTCTGACGAAGATTGTTTGCGGGGTCTTCGTCCTTGGTTGGGTGAAGTGAAAGCGCCACCCCAGGCAGTGCCTTGGGCTGCTTGCAGGCCGGTACCCACTCACCTGTTTTCGATTTTGCGGGCAGATCCTGGAGGCGAGTGAAGCGGCCGACGGATTGCGGCGGTCAGGTGCGGACGTTGTTGGCCGGGAAGTAGGCGATGTATTTGCCGTCCAGACCCAGGCCGGGGAGCAAGGCCTCGAACTTCCAGAGTTGGGCCGGCTGCCGGCCGCGTTCGGCCAGCTCGGGCTCCAAATCGCCGCCCTTCCAATAGAGCACGCCATTGGCCAGCGAATGCAGGCCCTTGTCCGGTTTGACGCGCGGGAGAGTCCAGTCGAGAAAGTCGGCCAGGTTGGTCACGGCGCGCCCGACCACGAAGTCGAAGCCCTTGCGCAAGTGCTGCACGCGCAGCTGATCGGTTTGCACGTTGGGCAGTTCCAGGGCTTCGGCCATTTCCTGCACGGCGGCGACTTTCTTGGCGACGGCGTCGACCAGAAGGAACTCCACGTGCGGGTAGAGCACGGCCAGGACCAGGCCGGGCAGGCCCCCGCCCGTGCCAACGTCCAGCACCCGGGCGCCCGGGGCCAGCGTCAGGAAGCGCGCGGGCAGGACGCAGGGGGCCAGGTGGCGCGCCTCGAGATTGTCGATATCTTTGCGCGAGACGAGGTTGATGCGCTGGTTGCAGTCGCGCAGGAGGGCCGCGTAGCGCTCGAGGCGTTCGAGGGTGGCGGGATCGGGTTGCGCCAGGGCGGCGGCGATGGCAGACTCTGACATTTCCCCTGAGTAGGCCGATAGGTTCCCGGGCTTGCAACGACGCAGGGTCGCCTATAGTTTCACATCAATATATCCGTATATCTTGATACGTATTTTCAATGTCCCCTCACTCTGATTTCATTCGTTCCGACCTGCCGCTGACGGACAAGGGCCAGCGGCTGCTGTCCCTGCTGCACGAGCGCATCGTCTTTCTCGATGGCGCCATGGGCACCATGATCCAGCAATTCAAGCTAGAGGAAGCCGACTTCCGGGGGGACCGCTTCGACAACCCGCGCGAAGACCTCAAAGGCAACAACGACCTGCTGGTGCTGACGCGGCCCGAAATCATCGAAGGCATCCATTGGGACTTTCTCAGCGCGGGCTCGGACATCATCGAAACGAACACGTTTTCGGGTACGCGCATCGCGCAATCCGACTACGGTCTCGAAGAGATTGTGCCCGAACTCAATCGGGAGGCGGCGGCCCTGGCCAAGCGCACGGTGGCGCGTTTCCACCAGGAGCACCCCGAGCGCGAGTGTTTTGTGGCCGGCGCGATCGGCCCAATGAACCGCACGCTTTCGATGTCGCGCGACGTAAACGACCCCGGCAAGCGTGAGGTGACCTTTGAGCAGGTCAAGGACGGCTACCTGGAGCAGGTGCGCGCGCTGGTCGACGGCGGCGTGGATATTCTGCTGCCTGAAACGGTTTTCGACACGCTCAACCTGAAAGCAGCGCTGTTTGCCATCGAAACCTTTTTCCAGGAAGTCGGTTATCGGCTGCCGGTGATGATTTCGGGCACGATTACGGACCAGTCGGGCCGCACCCTATCCGGGCAGACCACGGAAGCGTTCTGGTATTCGGTCGAACATGCCGCGCCGGTCTCGGTCGGGATGAACTGCGCCCTGGGCGCGGAGGCGATGCGGCCCTACATCGAGGAACTGTCGCGCCTGGCCCCCTGTTATGTCAGTTGCTACCCAAACGCCGGCCTGCCCGACCCGCTCTCGCCAACGGGCTTCCCGGAAGGTCCGGCAGACACGGCGGCGCAGCTGGAATCCTTCGCCGAGGATGGACTGCTCAACGTGGTGGGCGGCTGCTGCGGGACAACCCCCGATCACTTGCGCGAGATTCACCGGCGCCTGAGCCAATTTCCACCGCGTCAGCCGGCCGCTGGCCGTAACGGAATCAGCGTTTTCAGCGGTTTGGAAGGGCTCAAGATCAACGGTCCACGCGACCAGTTCCTCAACGTGGGCGAGCGCACGAACGTGACGGGCTCACCGCGCTTCAAAAAATTGATCAAAGCCGGCGATTTCAACGCGGCGCTCGAGGTGGCGCGTCAGCAGGTCGAGAACGGCGCGAACATCATCGACGTGAATTTTGACGAGGCCCTGCTCGACGGCGAGGCCTGCATGACGACTTTCCTGAATCTGGTCGCCGCCGAGCCGGACATCGCCCGCGTGCCGCTGATGATCGACTCGTCGAAATGGTCCGTCATCGAGGCGGGGCTGCGCTGCGCTCAAGGCAAGTGCATCGTCAATTCGATCAGCCTGAAGGAAGGCGAAGCGAAGTTTTTGGAGCAGGCGCAGCTGCTGCGGCAGTACGGCGCGGCAACGGTGGTGATGGCTTTTGACGAAGAGGGTCAGGCCGCCACCCGAGACGATAAGGTGCGCATTTGCCAACGCGCCTACAAGCTGTTGACCGAGCAGGCAGACTTCCCGCCCGAGGACATCATCTTCGACCCGAACATCCTGACCGTCGCCACGGGCATCGAAGAGCACAACAACTACGCGGTGGATTTCATCGAGGCCACGCGGTTGATCAAAGAGACCTGCCCGGGGGCACGCGTGAGCGGCGGGTTGAGCAATATTTCCTTCTCCTTTCGCGGCAATAACGTGGTGCGCGAAGCCATGCACAGCGCGTTTTTGTATCACGCCATTCAGGCGGGCATGGACATGGCGATCGTCAACGCGGGCATGCTCGCCGTGTATGACGACATCGACCCGCAGCTGCTCGAGTACGTGGAGGACGTGTTGCTGAATCGCCGTGACGACGCGACCGAGCGCCTCATCGAGTACGCCGAAACGGTGAAGGGCTCCGGGCAAAAAAAGGACGAATCGGAGAAGTACAAGTGGCGCGAAAGCAGTGTGGCCGAGCGCCTCAAACACGCGCTGCGTCACGGCACCACCGAGTTCATCGAGGCCGATACCGAAGAGGCGCGCCAGCAGTTTGACCGGCCCCTGGAGGTGATCGAGGGACCGCTGATGGACGGCATGCAGGTCGTGGGCGACCTCTTTGGCGAGGGGAAGATGTTCCTGCCACAAGTGGTCAAGAGCGCCCGCGTGATGAAGGCCGCCGTGGCCTACCTGACGCCCTTCATGGAAAAGGAAAAAGCCGAAGCTGAGAAGGCCGGCAAGCTGACCGGCTCCAACGGCAAGATCCTCATCGCCACGGTCAAGGGCGACGTTCACGACATCGGCAAGAACATCGTAGCGGTCGTGCTGGCCTGTAACAATTTTGAGGTGACCGACATGGGCGTGATGCAGCCCTGCGATAAAATTCTGGCCAAGGCCAAAGAGATTGGCGCGGACATGATCGGGCTGAGCGGCTTGATCACACCCTCGTTGGACGAGATGCAGTACAACGCCAAGGAGATGCAGCGCACCGGCTGGAACGTGCCGCTGTTGGTCGGCGGCGCGACCACCAGCAAAGCGCACACCGCCATCAAACTTGCGCCGCATTACGACAGCGGCATCTTTCATGTAACCGACGCCTCGCGCGTGGTGGGCGTGTGCAATCAGCTGCTCAGCGACCGGCACCGCGAAACGTATCGCACGAAGATCCTCGACGATTACGCACGCATACGCCAGCGCCACGAGGCCGGCGGCAATCAGGGCCCCAGCCTGCTGAGCCTGGCGGAAGCCCGCGCCAACGCTCCGAAGCTGGAGTGGTCGGCCGAATCGTTTGCTGCGCCCCAGCCCTTCACAACAGAAGTTTTCGACGCGTACTCGCTGGAGGAAATCGCCGGCTACATCGACTGGAGCCCCTTCTTCTGGACATGGGAGCTCAAGGGGGTGTATCCAAAAATCCTGGACCACAAAAAGTACGGTCCGCAGGCGCGTGAGCTTTTTGACGACGCGCAGCGCATGCTTGAGCGCGTCATTAAGGAGGAACGCTTCCGCTGTCGGGCGGCGATTGGCTCGTGGTCGGCCCAGAGCGAGGGTGACAGCGTGATTGTCTACCGCGACGAGGCGGCCACGGACGAATTGGCTCGCTTCCATTTTCTACGGCAGCAAAGCGACAAGGAAGGCGATGGCGCTAACTTCTGCCTGGCCGACTACATCGCACCGCGCTCCAGCGGCTTGGTCGATCAGCTCGGCGGTTTCGTCGTCACCGCGGGCAGCGAGGTGGAGGACTTTGCCAATGCTTTCAAGGATAACAACGACGATTACCAGGCCATTCTCGTGCAGGCGCTCGGCGACCGTTTTGCGGAAGCCTTCACCGAGCTGCTACACCAGAAAGTGCGCGAACGTTGGGGCTTTGGAAAATTGGAGAAGCTCACCGTCGAGGACATGATCAAGGAGCGCTACCGTGGGATTCGCCCGGCGGCGGGCTACCCGGCGTGTCCCGATCATACCGAGAAAGCCACCCTGTGGTCGCTCCTGGATGCCGAACGTGCCACCACGACCTCGTTGACGGAAAACTACGCAATGAACCCGCCCAGTTCGGTCTCCGGCCTGTACTTCGGGCATCCGGAGTCGAAGTATTTTGCCGTCGGCAAGCTGGCCCGCGACCAGGTCGAAGATTATGCGGCGCGCAAAAATCTGCCACTCGACGTCTGCGAAAAGTGGCTGGCGCCCAACTTGGGCTATGAGCCTGAAGGCGCTCCCATACAGGCTGAGCCCGCCGTCGTCCACGCTTAGGAACACCGCGATGCTCCGGCGTATTGAATCGATGAATACGGGCCTGCCCGAGATTCGCGCGGCGCTGGACACAAAGGGTGACCCTGCGTCGTGGGAACAGATGCTCGCCTCGATTCGCGAGAGTTTGGCAATCGCGCGCCTCACCCCCAAGGACGTCGGATTGCTGCTGCGCGGATGTCATGAACCGGCGGAGTTGGCGGCGTTGGCGCGCCTGCTTTCGCGCCATCCGCTGCGCCATCCCGGCGACGCGGGCCCCATGATGCGCGTGCGCGACGCAGCGGAACACCATTCCTACCCGGTGACCAGCTGGATCGGTGGCCTAGCTGTCGTGCAAACCTGGATACAGGCTCGGTCCATCGATGCCGAACTCGATAAGCTGCTCGGCTATGTGTCTTGCTGCGCGGAAGCCGGCGACGCCAAACCCGCCCGCCCCGACTTGCGCGACGAAGTGGCCGGTATGCTGGCCACCTTTGGCTTCGAGGGATAGCCTGCCCAACGAGCCGTCTTAAGGCGCTCGTTCGGCGGAGGCGTCCTCAAGGTCGGGTCCGGCCAGAAAGTCGACCAGCTGCGCGGCGAGCTTCGGACCGATGCCTTCGACGCGCTGGAGGTCATCCGCCGAAGCCTTCCGCAGTCGTTCAAGCGATTTGAATTCTTCCATCAGCGCGGCGCGTCGGACTTTGCCCAGGCCGGGAAAATCGTCGAGAATGCTCTCGCGAATTTTGCGCGAACGCAGCTCGGCGTTGAAGGTGTTGGCAAAGCGGTGCGCCTCGTCACGGAGACGCTGTAGCAGGAAGCGCGCGCGGTTGTCGCGGCCCAGCTGGAGCGATTCGCGCCCGTCGGGGAAGACGATGGTCTCCTCGCGCTTGGCCAGGCCGATGAGGGGCGGCGGCTCCAGGTCCAGCACCATGAAAGCCTTCATCGCGGCATGGACCTGGCCGAGGCCGCCGTCGATCACCACCAGGTCGGGGAAGGGACGTTTCTCCTCGTGCAATCGGCGATAGCGTCGACCGACAACCTCCTCCATCGCGCGGAAGTCATCGTTGCCGACAAAGCTGCGAATGCGGTAGCGGCGGTACTGGTTTTTGTCGGGAAAGCCGTCGGTGAAGCGCACCATCGAGGCAACCACGAAGGTGCCTGAGATGTGGGAGATGTCGAAGCACTCCAGGTGACGCGGCAGGCGCTTCAGCTCCAGCGCGCCCTGCAGTTCGCTGAGGACCTCGTGGGTGTTCTGGTTGCGGCGCTCGACCAGCCGTGTAAAGCGGCGCTGCGGGGTGATGGTGCGCTCAAGCGCCTGGATACGATCGCGCAGGTCCGCCGCGCGCTCGTATTCACGATTCTCGGACGCCTCGGCCATGGCCTTCTTGAGTTCGGCCAGCCACTCGCGCGCTTTGCCTTCCAGAAAGGCGCAGGCCTCTTCGACACGCTCGCGGTACTCGGCCTGGGTCATGACGTTGGGGTGGCCGTAAATTTCAGCGCGGGCATCGTCGTAGAGTTGCCAGCGCTGGCGCGTCGGGTCGCCCTCGGCATCTTCACCGCCGTCATCGATGAGCTGCGGGTTGCCGTCGCCGAGGAGAATGCCGAACTTGCGCCGCATCTGCGAAAGCGTTTGCCGCAGCAACCCGGAGTGGGCGAAGGGGCCGAAGTACCGGCAGCCATCCTCCAGGCGATTGCGCGTCAGGCGAAAACGCGGGAGCGCGCTGGTCAGCTCCACGCGCACGAGCAGGAACTGTTTGTTGTCGGTAAAGTCGGTGTTATACTTGGGCTTGAATTGCTTGATCAGGCGCCCTTCGAGCAGCAGCGACTCGGCCTCGGAGCGTACCTCAATCACCTCGAGATCGCGGACCAGCTCGACCATGGCGATGATCTTGGGCTGGGCGGCGGCAAACTTGCGCGAGGGCTGAAAGTAGGTGGAAACCCGCTTCTTGAGATCCTTGGCCTTGCCCACGTAGAGCACCTGCCCGAGGCGGTCCTTCATCAGGTAGACCCCCGGCTTGTGCGGCAGGTGGCGGACCTTTTCTTTGAGGTTGGCTGAATCCGTGGCGGGCATTTTTCCGTACAGCGATTTTACAATCTGGAAGAGTCGGGGCAAACTGCAACAACGTGTGGCGGGACTGCTCAACCGGTCCATACGTTTGCTACCATTTCTTTCGTGCTCACTAGCATGCGTCCCGCTCCCAAACTCGAACTGATCACCCTCGGCGATGAGTTGCTGCTGGGCATTCGCCAAAACGGACACCTGGCCTGGCTGGGCGAGCAGTTTGCCCGACATGGGCTGACCATTCAGCGCAACACGACCCTGCGCGACGAAGCGTCTGAAATCGCTCGGGTCTTTCCCTCGATTTGGGCCGAAGCCGATATCGTGCTGACCACCGGCGGACTGGGACCGACCAGCGACGACAACACGCGCGAAGCCATCGCCGAAGCCCTGGGCCTGGAGCTGGAGTTTGAGCCCGCGGCCGAGCAAGCCATCCGCGAACGCTTTGAGCGCATGGGCCGGCAGGTCTCCACCATCGACCGTAAACAGTGCTTCAAGCCCGCTGGCGCGCGCATCCTGCCCAACGGCCACGGCACGGCTCCGGGCATTCTACTCGAGCAAGGGAGCAAGGTGTTGATCATGCTGCCGGGGCCAACACAGGAGTTGCACCCGATGTTTTTGGAGCAGGTGCTGCCGTGGCTGGTGAAGAAGGGTGCCCTCCAGCAAGAGGAGGCTTTTGTGCAGCTGCGCGTGTGCGGCACGGGTGAGAGCCTAGTGAACGAGGCGCTCCAGCCGCTCACCGAAAAATACCCCGGCCTGGGCATCGCCTTCTGCGTGCACGAGGGCGTGATCGACGTGCGGCTGAGTTCCGAAGATAAGCGCTACGACGCGGACACCATCGACGACATCGCCCACGAGAGCGCGGAGATTCTGGGCGAGGACTTCGTCTGTTTCGGCCACAGCACGCTGGCCAAGGTCGTGTTTGATGAGCTGCGAGCGATGGAGAAGACGCTGGCCGTGGCCGAGTCCTGCACGGGTGGTCTGCTCTCGAATGCGTTCACGGATATCCCGGGCGCGTCCAAGGTGTTTTCGGGGGGCGTGGTCTGCTACAAAAATGAGGCCAAGGTCGAATTGTTGGGTGTGCCGGAAGCCATCATCGAGCAGCACGGAGCGGTCAGCGCGGAGACGGCCGTGGCCATGGCGATGGGCGTGGCGGAAAAGCTTGATACCGACTACGCGATGAGTGTGACCGGTTTTGCCGGGCCTGGCGGCGGAACCGCCGAAGCGCCCGTGGGCACCATTTTCATCGGCTACTACGCGCCCTGCGGGGTGTGGTCGCGCAAGTTTGTCTACCCCGGCGAGCGGCTGGCAGTGAAGGCGCGGGCCGTTAATTACGCGCTGGATTGGGCGCGCCGCAAACTGCGCAAGTACAAGATGGAAGACATGCTGGCGACGATGGGCGATGCTGCCGAAGCTCCCCACGGGGATTCCTGAGGGGCCCGATTCCGGGCTTTTCGTGCCGGCGGGGAACCTATAGTATACCGGGAAAATCCCACACATTATGGCCCACTTCAAAACCCGCCGATTCAGCTTTGTCACTTTGCTGCTGTTTATTCTGAGCACGTTGACCGTGTTTGGACAAGGTCGCAGCGGAGGCAGCTTGCGCAGCGACAACCCCGAGGACAACGACCCCGCCACCAGCCCGATTCCGGGCCAGGAGTTGCCGGTAAACACTCGACCGCCCGACTATGTCGTCGCGTGGGACGCGTGGACCGCCGCTGATCCCGCAACCGTCGAGAACATGCGCGTGCAGGTCAACGGCGCGGACTGGGGCCATCCGCGTGATGCGTTCAGGCGGCTCAAGCAATTGGAGTTTGCCGAAGGCAGCCTGGTGCGGATGCAAATGCCGGTGTTTCCGTCGGTCAACCAGACCTTCATGCCGCCCAACGGCTGGGCCAACGAGTTTCTCAAACGCTGCGTGATCGAAGATATCGCAGTGGAGTGGTACTGCTACGGGTATCCGGTTGTGGTCAACGTGGTGCTGTGGCTGGACGTGATCGAGGGGCGGGCCTATCGCCCGGACATGCTGCGCAGCGAACTCTTCCTCAACGGTTTTTCGCTGGGACGCGTACCCTCTGCCGTCCAGACGCTGGGCGCGATGCCCTGGCCCCAGGAAAGCGGCCTGCTCATCTTCGGCCCAGACACACGTCGCACACCCCCGCAATTCATGGAAATCGCGCAGACGTTTGGACAAATGCTCAGCAGCGTCCGTGACTCGCGCCAGGTCGTACCGCAGATCATTGAGCTTTCGCTGGAGGAACACCGCGTGCTCGAACGGCGATTGCTGCCGCGGTAAGCGGCACCCTCAACCTCAACGGCCCGCGGCCATGCCGCCATCCACGGGCAGCGACACGCCGGTGATGTAGTGTCCGGCGTCGGAGCACAGCAGCAGCGCCGCGCCGACGATGTCTTCGGGCTGGCCGATTCGCCGCATGGGAATCTGTTTGCGCACAAAATCGGCATGCTCGCGCAACATGACTTCGTTACGCGGCGTGTCGACGGTTCCGGGGGCGATGCTGTTGATGGTCACGCCGTCCGCGGCGCAGTCACGCGCGAGCGCACGCACCCAGTTGGATTGAGCCGCCTTCGTCGCACTGTAGACGGGCATGCCCGCATAGCCCTTGAACTCCTGAATGCTGCCGATGGCCAACACCCGGCCCCAGCCGCGTGTCCGCATCGGCTTGAGCAGCGCCCGCAATAGCTGAAACGTGCTGCGCAAGTTCACGTCAAGCTGCCCCTGTATCTCCGCGTCGGACTGCTGCTCGATGCGCTTCTCCACTTGCACGGCCGCGTTGATAACGAGGATGTCGATGCCGCCAAGGACGCTCTGGATTGTCTCCAGGAGCAGGCGGACATCGTCGGTGCGGGCGAGGTTGGCGGCGCAAAAGCCCACCTTCGGACCGAGCTTGGCCAGGGCCTGGCGTTCGCGCTCGACCTCGAGACCGCCGCTAAGCCCGTGCAGGCAGACCGACGCACCCGCGTGCACAAACGCTCGCGCCAAGGCCAAACCGATTCCCTGCGTGGAACCGGTGATCAAGGCGCGCCGACCGTCGAGACGGAAGCTGGGCAAGGGTGCATCGCCGGCCATGGTCACTGCGCGCCCAGGCAACGGCAGGCCATCTCCCGCAGCACACCTTCCTGATCGTCGGGCCGATCGTGGATGTCGCGGAAGACCTGGAAAAGCGCGGCCTCGATCTTGAGCAGACCCCGCAGGTTGAAGTGACGCAGGGCGGGTGCCAGGCGGTTGCCCACGTACCAGGCGTTTTGCGAAAAAACGTTGAAGCTGCTCTTAGGCGGATCGTCGCCAAAGGCGTGTGTCCAGCGCTGCCCGGCGTCTTCGAGCGCGCCCTTGCCCAGACCGCGCGTGCCCAGCTTGAGTTCGCCGCTGTCGATCAGCGCCTGCAACTGAATCAGAATGCGCACGCGGTTTTGCATGGTGGAGATGAGCCCGCGCGCATCCTTCTGGACGAAAAAATGACGCCGCAGCGCATCGAGGGTCCAGCTCAGATCAGCGGCGAAAAACGCCTCAGCCGTTTCGAAGAAATCCCCTTCGCCGAAGGAGGGCACCAGTTCCACGAGCATCTGGCGCTCGATCGTGCCGCCGCCCTCGCCCAGGTAGGTGATGAGTTTCTCGGTTTCGGCCACGGCCAGACGGGCGTTGCCGCCGACCTGCCCGACGAGGTCTTCCTGCACGCCGGGCTCGAAAGTCACGCCCGCGTCCCGGGCCAGACGGTCGAGTTCGGGGGCGACAGACTCCAGGGCATCGCGGCTTTTCAGGTCGATGACCTGTCCGTTTTTCTGGAACCATTTGAACTCCTTGCGCCGCCGATCGACCGGGAAGGCGGTGATCACGACGCTGACCGACTCCGGATCGATCGGCTCCAGACAGGCTTGCAGGCGCTCGACCTGAACTTTGGCGGCATCGGAGCGCCCGGTCACCGAATCGGCCAGCGCGTTGAAGCCGCGCAACCAGATGATCTTCGCCCCACCAAAGAGCGGCAGCGTTTCAGCCGACGCGCGGAACTGGTTCACCATGGCCTCGACCTCGCTGACGTTGCCCGCCGAGCCCTCGATGATTTCGGGGCCAAAGGCGTCGTCGCACGCCCCGGCCAGTGCGTCGAAAACCTCCCGTCCGCGACGCGTTACCAGGAAATCGTCGTCGCCGCAGATGAATTGAAAGGAGGCTGTTGTCGCAGGCATGGGAGCAGGATAGACTTGCGCTCGTCCGGCGCAAGCGAGGGAATGCTTCTGCTTATGCGCAGCGTTGCCATTACCCCCGACCACATCCAGGGCGCCGTCAGCCTGGAGGCCAAGCCCGGCGGCCTGAAGCCCTGGCGCATTGCCTACACGCAAGCCCGGCTTTTTCCGCCCGACGGCGCGGTGCCCTTCAGCGCAGGCCTGCCCGCCGGTGTGCGCCTGCGCTTTCGCACCGACAGTCCCGTGGTGGAACTGACCTGCACACTCGAACCGCACGATTCCTTCGAAGGCCGGTACGATTTTCGGGTGAATGGCGATTTGGCCGACACGCAGGTGCCCGTCGAAGCGGGGCCGACGACTTTTCGCTTTGAACGCGAGGGGGACGGTGAGGCGCTATGCGAAATCTGGCTGGCGATCTTCATGCCCATCCAACTGGAGAGCCTGCGCGTGGCGGAGGGCTGCTCGCTGGAGCCGGTACCGGATACGCGCCTGAAATGGCTGACCTACGGCAGTTCCATCACCAAGTGCCGCACCGCCGACGGCGCCTCGTTGACCTGGCCCGCGGTGGCCGCCCGCCAGTGCGACCTCAACCTGACCTGCCTGGGCTTCGGCGGGCAGTGTCATCTGGAGGCGATGGTTGGCCGGATGCTGCGCGACCTGCCGGCCGACATCATCACGCTGAAGCTGGGCATCAACGTCTACGGCGCGTCCTCGCTCACCCCGCGGACGTATCCGGGCGCAGTCATCGGTTTGATTCAGCTTATCCGCGAAAAACATACCCGCACACCGATCGGATTGATCACGCCGATCCTCAGTCCGGAGCGTGAAGCGGCTCCAAACAACGCCGGCATGACCCTGGAAGACTACCGCGTGGTCAACCGCGATGCCTTCGAGCGGCTGCGTGCGCTGGGTGACGAGCGGCTATTCCTTTTTGAAGGGCCAGAGGTCCTGCTCGGGCTGGACGATGCGCACCTGCTGCCCGACGACTTGCACCCCAACGGCGAAGGCTATCAGCTGATGGGACGACGCGCCGCCGAACGCATCCTGCCCAAGCTGCTGGATGCGCGCGAGATTGGCGGTTGACCTCAGTACGATTTGTAGGAGCGCGACAACTCCCTGGGCGGCAGCTCGCCGAGGATGGGCTCAAGCGCGGCACGGGCCCGCGCCCGAGAGAGGTTCCACGATCGCCAGTCGACCGATTCCGAACCGAGGCGTTGGTAGTACCGGTGGAGAATGGCGAGCGCATCGGCCCGCTGCGTTTCGTTGAGACGCGGCAGAGCCTCGACCAGCACGGGCACAGCCTCCGCGCCAAGCGAACCCAGGTAAGCACGGTCGAGCTTGCCGCGGTTGAACTGCGTCGACGCCTTCGCCGGATCGATGGCACGCTCGAGATTGAAGCGGACGACGGTTGCGTGCGGATTGATCGCGTTGAGCGCGAAGAGTGCCGCCAGCAGCGAATGCAGAAGCACGCCGAAGAACGGCAGCTCGCGCCGCGCCATCAGCCGGTAGCCCAGCCAGCCGAAGGCAAAGGCCATCCAGACCAGGAAGACCGCCACGTAAAGGCGCATCTCGGTCAGACCAAAGGCGTCAATGTAGATGTACAGCCGCCAGAACGAAGACGCCATCATTGCATAGAGCAACCCAATGAGCAGTCCGGAGAGCGCGCCCAGAACGGTGCTGGCCCGTGGGTTCGCCACCGGCGTGAGCCAGCGCGCCATCAGCATGATGACGAAGAGCAGCCCGGAGATGGCCAGCAACTCGAAGAAACCGTCGCGGCAGTATTCAGTGTAGGTGAGCCCGAGCGTCTCCTGGATGAACGCACTGCCCCCAAAGAGGTAGCGGTACTGCACGAGGACGAACGTAGTGAAGAGGACACCGATCGAGCCCAGCACGATCCCGACCTCGATGGTGCCGATCTGGAACTTCGCGGGGCGTTCGACGAGGCGCGCATCCCAATCGGGCCCGAAAACCTGCGAGCGCAGCAGGAGCAGTCCAAAAACCGCGAACACACTGAAGCGCAACACGTGCGCCATGATCGCTCGGGCGTCCCAATCAAAGAGCGGTGCGGTCAGCTGGCTGAAGCCCGCGTCCGAGGCCCGCAGCAAGACGAAGAACACACCAACAAGCGGGATCGTCAGCAGTAGCGAAACGAAGACCCGGCGCACCATTCTGAGCGTCCGCGCATCGTTGAGCCGGAGCCAGTGCACATCGTTCCCAACAAAACCGAAGAAGCCGTTGACCACTGAGAAAATGGCATTCAAGAAGTTGGAAAGGAGGCGCCCGCCGTCGGCGTAGTAGAGTTGCCGCCGCGCCGGATTCGCCGCCACCAGCACGAGCAACCCGAGGACCGTGGCGATGTTCAGCAGGGTCAGCAGGGGGGCGTCGCGCCAGAAGGGCATCACTCCCAGAACGCCGATGACCCCCAGCAGCTCCGGGCAACGCAGGCGCAGGAGGTTCTCGCTCGTCCAGAGCCAGACTACCGCACCGCAGAGGCCCGCCACAAAAAGCATCCAGCCCAGACCCGGCAAGCTGGCGCGAAGGAAGAGGTCCGCCAGCAGCCCGATAGCGGCGCCACCCCCGATCAGGCGGGCGACGGTGGTTGGTGATCGAGGCTGGTGCCAAGGGTTGCTCAGCTTGGATTGAAGGGACGGAACAGCAGGGTCGACAGCATCCTTCATTTATATTCATTTTCCTCGGATTTCAGCACGCCGCAGCAGTTTCACGTGCTCGAATTCTCAGTCCGCAATTTCGGCTGTCGAGTTCCGCTTGAAGCCGAGAAAGCTCCCGGGATCGCTACGTCCGCAGGCGCATCCGCGAAGGGAACTTTTCAGAAGCTGTGTTCCGCGCCCGGCGCACGAAGGCGGCCTACTCCGAAGCCGGCGGGCGCAGCCACCGAACGTCCGAAAATTCCTCGTCCGCGCGCACGATGCGCTGGCCGCCCCACATCGGCTCGGCGTCGACGATGCGCGGGCGGGCCTCGCCGGCGGCCTCCATGCGGTCAAGCAAACGCGCCTTAAGCTGGTCGGCCAACTCGCGGTGGGGCTGGCAGCCAGCCAGGTTCTTCAGCTCATACGGGTCGGAATAGAGATCGTAGAGGTATTGCTCGTGGTAGAGCGCTGAAGCGCCGCCATCGGAGGGTTTGTCCGGCCCATCCTCAGGCGCACGCACAGCGTACTTCCAGCGGTGGGTGCGGATGGCGCGTCCAACCTCGGCTTCGCTGATCTGAACAAACACCTCCTCGGGCCAGCCCTCGCGATCACCGTTGAGCAACGGACGGACGGGCTTGCCGGCAAATGTATCCGGAATTTCGATACCAGCGGCTTCGAGCAGCGTAGGCGGCAGATCGAGCAGGCTGACCAGTTCGCGCACTTCGCCCCCGCCGTCAAAACCCGGGCCGCAGATGGCCCCCGGCAGGCGGATCGAGCTTTCGTGGCAGGAGCGCTTGTACTCGCTGTTGCGCGTCTTGAAGTGGCAGCCATGGTCGGTGGTGAAGAGGACGATGGTGTCTCGGTCAAGCTGGAGGCTCTTGAGTGCGTCGCGCAAACGTCCAAGGGCTTCGTCGAGGCGCTTGATCATGCCCCAGTAACCGGCCAGATGCTGCTGGCTGGAGCCGCCCAACGCGAGCAGATCGGGCGGCGTCCAGCGGCCCTGGAGGCGTTCGGCATAGCCGTCGGGCGCTGGGTAATCGTCACGGTGATTCTGATGATGCGGCTCGATGTAGGACAGAAAGAGAAAGAACGGGTTGTCCTTTTGCGCGTCGACGTAGCGGATGGCCGCATCGGTCAGCGCATCCACGCGGTAGCCCGGCAGCTCGACCGGCTCGTTGTCGTTGTTGAAGAGCGTGGTGTGGTAGGCGTCGGAGGTGAACTCGAGCGTGTTGGAAGCCAGCCAATCCTGATAGCCGCCACGGTCAATTTCCGGCACGGCGCACTGGCCGCCGCGCGAGGCATCGGTGGACAGGTGCCATTTGCCGATGTAGCCCGTGCGGTAGCCGGCCGCGTTGAACGACTTGGCCATCGTGGGGATGTCGTCGGGCATGCGGATGCCGTTGCGCCAGCAGCCCGTTTGCGTGGCCCATTGCCCGCTCTGGAAACAGCTGCGCGCCGGGCCGCAAACCGGCTGGCAGGTGAACAGGTTGGACAGGTGTGTGCCCTGACGCGCCATGCGGTCGTAGTTGGGCGTGAGGTCGAGCGGGCAGCCGTGCAGCCCGGTGCTGTCCCAGCGCTGCTGGTCGGTGAAGAAGACGATGACGTTGGGCGGGCGTGACATGGCGGGGTACAGATTCAGTTGGCGGGAAGGCGTTCGCCGGCAAAAGCCCGACTAGACCGCATGCGGCGGATGGCTTCGTCAGCGTCGTCAATCGGGTCGTGCTCCACCACGACGTGGCGCAGTTGCGGCAAGAGCGAGAGGGCGGCGAAAATGCCCTCTTGCGGCATCTCGCCCTCGCCCAGGGCACACGCTGCGTTGCCGCCGTCAGGTTGTTCCTGCCAGTCGCGCAGGTGTACGTAACGCACCCAGGAGGCGTGTTCGCGCAGCCAGGCCTGGGTGTCCACGCCGGTGGTCCAGACCCAGCCCAGGTCCAGGCAGAGGGAAACGGCGTCGGGGTCGAAGGCGTCCAGCAGCAATTCCATGCCGTTGTGCGCGCCTTCCACCAGCGTATCGAACTCGAAGTCGTGGTTGTGGTAGTGCAGAAAAATGCCTTCCTCGCGCAGGGTGCGGCCAGCGGCGTTCAAGTGCTCGGCGCTGGTGCGGTAATCCTCGGCGGAGCGCTCGTTCCACTCCAGCAAACCCGACGCGCACACATCCTGGCAGTCGATCGATTTCAGGTACGCGATCAGTGTATCCAGATTTTCGGGATCGAGTTCGCCCTGGCAAGTCACCGCGTGCAAACCGCACGCCTTCAAGCCAGCCTTGCGCAGGTCCTCGCCGGTCAGATCGCGGCTGCCGGGGGGCGTCTCGATGCCGGCGTAGCCCGCCTCGGCCATCGGCGAAAGGAATCCGGCCAACGTGTCGCCTTGCTTGAGCCGTCTGCTGAAGATGTAGAGTTGTACGCCGAGGTCCATGGAGAGAGGGCAGTGCTTCAGCTGAGGGCGGCCGGGGTGACTACGTTGTCGAAGCCGCGCTTCTTGAACTCGTCATAGATCCGCGCGATGCGCGCGCGACCGGCGGCCTTGTCCTCGCTGTGGTCGAAGAATTTGTAGGCGGCGTAGAGTTCGTGGCTGAGTTCGTACAGGTTCAATTTGCTGACGTCCTCACGCGCCTTGTCGGTGAAAGGGAAGTCGTAATCGGTGTCCGCTGGGGCGACCTTCTGCGGTGCCTCCGGCACGGAGATGCCCGCAGTCTTTTGCTTCAGCTCGGCCAGCACGTTGTGGGTTTTTTCGATTTCGTCGAGCACCCACTGACGGTTGAACGGGCAGGTGTGCGCCGGGGGCGGGGGCCAGCGCCCGTCGGAGTTGGCGCTGTTGGTCAGGTGCAGCCAGAAGCGATCGACGAGTTCCTTGAACTGCGCCTGATGGGTGCCCTCGGTGATGGGCTGCAGGTCGCGCTTATACTCGCGGCGAATCTCGGCGAGGATGGGATCCCAGGCGCGCGCTTCGGGCGTACCGGCCCAGGCATCGGCGTAGGTACGGTGCCAAGCGTAGCGGTCCTCTACGAAGAAGGGCTCGTCGACCGGCTCGAGCTGGCAGGCTTCCTTGAAGGTGATGAGCTGCCCGCCAATGCCCTTGATCGCGTCGATGAGCGCGGCGAGTTTTTCTCCGGCCTTCGGGTCAACGGCAAAACTGCGGGAGTAATCCTGGAAGTACTTGACGAAGAAGTAGCCGGTGGTGCCGCAGTACTCGGCGTCGTCGGCGATGATCACGGTGGCGCCCTTCTTGTCGTCGCCGGTCCACTTTTGCACGTTTTCGATATACTCCTCCAGCGGCAGTCGCCCGAGGAAGTAACCCACGTATTTGCCCACGAGGCGGTCGCTGCGGCAGAAACCATCCAGGCCCGGCACAACGTCGCGGAAAGGCCGGTGCAGAAACTTGCAGTTGGGATCGAGATCGAACCACGGCAGGTTGCCGCCCCAGGTCATGTCGTGCGTGCGGTTGCGCTCGACCCAGGCGTAATCCTTGTCGGTGCAGTTCATGTACGACTCGAAGTCGAGCGTGAGGTACTTGTAACCCGCCTTGCGGAAGGCCCGCGGCACGTACTGCATCCACGTGCACTCAGGATTCCAGACCGACTCCGGCCGAAAGCCCAGTTGCTTCTCGTAGGTGCGCATGGCAAACTCGTTAGACCAGTAGCCGTCCTCCTCGGGGATGTTGGCCATGATCGGGTGCGAGTAGGGCGCGCCCATGAACTCGCACTGTTCGGTGGCGATGGCGTCCTTGAGTTTTTGGAGAACGTCGGGCGCGTACTCGGCCATCATGTCGATGGTGTAGCCGCTGGCCTCGAAGACATAGCGCTGATCGGGCGCCTTCTCGCGAAACGTGTCGAAGATCGTCTCGTAGCTGGCGCGAATGGTCTGCTCATACTTGTGCGGCTCGAGAAACGCGTAGTTGAGATTGGCGTGGAAAATGGCGACGTAGTTCATGGGGATCGGAGGCTGACGGTCTTCGGCGCAGCGTAAGGCCGCATCGACGAGTCGCTTCGATGCCTGACGCATGAGCCGCAACGGCGCAACCGGAAAGCGGATCAAAGGCCGCCCAGGCTCCCGGATTTTCACGCGGCTTCAGCCAGCGTTGCACGCGGCTAATGCATTTTCGGAATACGCGGAGGTAACGCAGTTAAATTCCATGGCGAGCGGATTGAAGCCGCACCTGGCACGCCGGTTCGAGTGCGCGCGCTCCGGCTCGCGGAGGTCGATGCAACCTCACCAATTGCAATAAACTTGCGTTCGCGCGTGAATCGTGGCGGATTTCTTCGTTCCCGGACCCATATTTCGTTTGGCCAAGCAGCTGATTGGTAAAGACTTGGGACGCTTGCGAAGACTTTGGCCCGGACCCTCAATGTCCACCGCGCCAAGCCGATACTAAAAGGGACGATCTGTCTGTTCGTTGGCCGACGCTTCCAACGCAACGGGCAGTGTCTTGCGCGCCGCTCACGGCCCTTCCCGGGCCCCATTGTTTCGTACATGCCTATCTACACCTATCAAGTTCTGCGCTCCGACGGGAGCGAAGGCGAGACCTTCGAAATCCAGCAGTCCATGAAGGACGCTGCCCTCACGCATCACCCGCAAACCGGCGAGGCCGTCCAGCGTGTGTATTCGCCGCCCAACCTGATGACGCGCTACTCTGATCGCGCGATGAAGGAACGCACCACCGAGGAGAAAATCGCCTCCGCCGGCTTCACCCGCTACGAGCGCGACCGGCTCACCGGTGCCTACCACAAGACCAACGCCAATCAGGGGCCGTCGACCCTCGTCGCCGATTGAGGCGCGTTGTCACGATACCCTCGCACCCAGACGCCTTCCCCTCCCAACGCCCTTCTTCATGGCTGTGACGCCCACATCCGACCCCACTCCCGAGGCCCCCGCCCCGCCCCCTGAAAACGGCGGAGCCGGTGAATCATCCGCGACTCAGGAACGCCGCTCGCGGGATATTCACACAACCCCGCCCTTTGCCGGGCCCCTACCGGGTCGTGCCTACGAAGTGCTCACCGCCGGCGAGCGCCTGGGCCCGTATCAAATCCACAGCTGCCTCTCCTACGACTTGCTGGGCTCGCTCTACCAAATCGAGCGCCCGCGCAACCGTGAGGAGAACCCGCCCAGCCTGTTCATGCTCCCCCCCATGGTGGAGCACGACAAAGCCTTCCGGAAACGTTTCAAAACCGACGCCCGACGGCTGTGCGACATCGATCACGAAAACATCCTTTCGTACAACGAGGCCGCTGAGATCGACGGGCGCCTCTGCTTCAAGCTCGACCACTTTGAAGGCGAGAACTTGATCGACTATCTCGAAAGCGTTTCCGCCGACCAGGACACCGGCCTCTTGCCCGGAAACGACGGCGAGACGCTGCCCGACCTTATGGCCGACCGCTCGGTGGGCCTGCCTCCCGACGAGGTGCGCGCTATCCTGACGCAGCTGGCCACCGCGGTGGACTACGCGCACCGCCGCGGTTTCCGCCACCTCAGCCTCAACCCGACCAACATGCTGCGCGGTTCGGACGGCCGGGTGAAAGTCCTCGGCTTTGGGCTCTTGGACATCACCGGAGCCAAGCTTTTCGACGAACTGGCTTCGGCGGGCATCCCGCCCATCTCCATCGGCAAAGTGCGCATGCGCGTGAACACGGTGGACATTCTCTCGCCCGAAGTTCGCCTGGGCCAGCAGGGCGACAACCGCTCCGACATCTACGCGCTAGGCATCACAACGTACTGGCTGCTGACCGGCCGCAAGCCCGCCTCGCAGTACATGCCGCCGTCCACGGTCAACCCCAGCATCCCCGAATGCTGGGACGCCCTGGTGGCCAACTGCCTGGAGCGCGACCCGGACAAGCGCTACCAGTCCGCCGCCGCCTTGCTGCGTGACCTGGAAAAGCTCGAGGAGATCGGCCAGCACGGGGCACTCGACCCGGGCACCGCCGAAACGCGCTCGGTCTTTCGCCACATCGACTTCATCCCGGTGCCCAAGGCGCTGGAGCGTCGTTCCCGCACGGCCGCCCGGCTGCTGCGGCTCGGGATTCTGGGCCTGGTGGGGGCCGGACTGGTCGGCGGGGCGCAATTTTTTACCGTCGGGCTGTTTCAACCCGAGCCCCCTGCGCCGGCCCCGGCGATCCGCAAGCCCGGGGTCGACGTGATCGCCAACGTACGCTTCCAGATCGAGCCGCAGGTGGCCCAACTGGTCTTTCCCGACACGGGCGATTCCTTCCTCCTGCGCGACGGACGCCTGTCGCTCTACGTCAAACCGGGCCAGCATCGCGTACGCGTGGTCGCCAACGGCTACCGCGATTACGAACAGACCCACACCGTTGGCGAGGATCTGCAGGGCCTGCCGATCGCGCTTCAACCGGATTGGGGCCGACTGGTCCTGCGCGGTTTGCCAGGGACCGAAGTGATCGCCACGCCCGAAAGCGGCGGCGACCCGGTGCCCCTGGGCGCAATGAACGCCGAAGGCGAGCTGCTTGCCGAGGAAATGCTTCCAAACGGTACCTACACGCTGAGTTTCGCGAAGACCGACTACCAGACAACGACGATCGAAGACATCGAGCTGCCCGCCGGCGAAACCGTCCGCGCCGAAGTCCGCCTGGTCCCCCTGGGGGCCTCGCTTCGCGTGGTCACCGAACCCACGGGGGCCGCCGTGTCGGCCAACGGTTCGGTGCTGGGCACCACGCCCGTGACCCTGGAGGATTTGCCCGCGCTCGAGTCGCTGGAACTGACCATTGCCAAAGCCGGGTTCCGCTCGGTCACGCTGGCCGTGCGCCCGCAGCCCAACTCGCAAGAAACGCTGCAGCTGCCGCCGCTGGAGGCCCTGCGGGGTTCCATTCAACCGACCGTTTTGCTGGCCGGAGCTGCGCCGACCTCCGTCCAGGCCGCCGGCATCCGCCTTGAGGTCATCGGCGAGAGCACCCAAGCGGGGGACGATGGCGTCTTTGCCGGATTGAACTACGGCACCTACACGCTCCAGGCCAGCCACCCGGATTATTTCCCCGCCCGCGCCCAAGCCATCGTGCGCAGCGAAGATGCGGCGGCCTCGGCCCGTTTCGACCTGGAGCCGCGGCCTGCACGCCTCACCGTCAAGCCGCGTGAGGACGTGCCCTTTCAAATTCAGCAGGGCGAAGCCGTTCTCAAGCCGCAGGCCGACGGAACCTTTCTGCTGCGACCACAAGCCGAGCACCGACTGGTTTTTCAAGCGCGTGATTACTTTCCGGTGGAGCACTCGCTCCAGCCCGGTCCCAACGAATCGGTCGAATGGACGGTGGATCTGCGCGCGTTGCCGGGCCCCAAAACCGGCGAGTCCTACACCGTGCCTTACCTTCAGCTGCCACTGGTCTGGCTGAAACCGGGCCAGGTCACGGTCGGCACGCCCCTGCGCGAGCACGCGCGCCTGCCCACCGAAGGCCCTGAAACCCGCGCCACCTTCAGCAACGGCCTCTGGATCGGGGCCACCGAGGTCACTCAACGCGCCTGGCTCGAAGTCATGGGCGAAATCCCAACGCGCTACCGGCATCCCGACAAGCCGGTGGCCAACATTTCCTGGAAGGACGCCCAGGCCTTTTGCGCCAAGCTGACCGAAATGGAGACCCGTGCGGGCCGTCTGCCGCAGGGCTACGCCTACCGTCTGCCCACCGAAGCCGAATGGGAATACGCCGCTCGCGGCCGCGCCGATGGAAGCAACGTGCAGCCCTTCCACTTTGGCAACGAAGCCTCCAGCGAAAACGGGCGCTTCATGGGCCTGTACCCGCGCGACTATGCGCGCCACGTGGAGTCTCCCGAGGAGCCAGGGCCGAAACCCGTCGGGCAGTATCCTGCCAACGGCTTTGGCCTGTTCGATGTGCACGGCAATGTCGCCGAGTGGTGCCTGGACTACTATGGCTCACGGCTGCCCGGAGGCGAAGTGGTCGATTACCGCGGGCCCGCAACCGGCAGCAAACGCGTCGTGCGCGGCGGTGGCTGGCGCGACGACGCCGCCGAATGCCGCCTGGGCGCGCGCGGCGACGGCAGCGGGCCCACCACGACGGACGAAAACATCGGCTTTCGGGTGGTCCTGGCGAGGGTCCGCTAGCCGCCCAAAAACTGCGCATCGACTCGATTCGGCCTCGCACTTGCTGAGAGGTGCCGGTTGGCTCGCCCGCGTTCGAGCTGCCTTCACCTCCCGCACGCATGGATGGCCCTTACCGTCACACCAAGATAATCTTCACCGTTGGTCCGGCAACCGCGCAGCCTGAGGTGTTGGAGCAATTGGTCCGCGAGGGCGTGGACATCTGCCGGCTGAACATGGCGCACGCCTCCCACCAGTGGACGCGCGAAGTCATTGGGCTGCTGCGCGCGGCCTGCGAAAAAGAAGGCCGGCAGGTTGCCACGCTGATGGATGTGAAAGGCCCGGAGATCCGCACCGGCGACGTGGGCGAACCCTACGAACTGGCCGAGGGCGAAATTTTTGACTTTGTCGCCGTCTACGACCGCAAGGCCGAACCGCCGCTGACCCCGAGCGACCTGGAAAAGGACTCCGTGCGCTGCGTCACGGTCAACTACCCGGACATGATTCAAAGCGTGCAGACCGGCGGCACGCTGCTGGTCGACTCCGGGCTGGTGCGCATGCAGATTCTCGAAATCCTCGAGGACCGCATCCGCTGCAAAGTGATCATTCCCGGTCCACTCGGCAATCGCCGCCACATCAACCTGCCGGGCGTGAAGGTCAACCTGCCGGCCCTCACCCGCAAGGACCGCGCCGACGTCGACCTGGGCGTCGAACTCAAGCTGGATTACTACGCCCTGTCGTTTGTGCGCGAAGCCGACGATCTCGATATCCTGCGCGCCTACCTACACGAAAAGGGCGACGAGTCCGCCCGCATCGTGGCGAAAATCGAAGACCAGTCCGGCATCAGCAATCTGGGCGAGATCATTCAGGCCTCGGACGGCTTGATGGTGGCGCGCGGCGACCTCGGGATCGAGTGCCCCTTCGAACAGCTGCCGCTGATTCAACGCCGGGCGGTCAACGACTGCATCAACGAGAACAAGCCCGTGATCATTGCCACGCACATGCTTGAGTCGATGATCGAGCAGCCCTTGCCCACGCGCGCCGAGGTGACCGATATCGCCAACGCGGTCTTTGAGCAGGCCGACGCGGTCATGCTCTCCGGCGAAACCACCACCGGGAAGTACCCCGTAGAATGTGTACGCGTGATGAAACGCATCATTCGTTCGACCGAGCGTGTGGCCGAGCGCAACGCCCGGCGGCGCTTCGCCTTTCGCACCGCTAAGGCCAAGATGCTGAACGCGTCGGTCGTGCTGGCTCAGGAGCTGGAAAACGCAGCCATCGTGGTCTTTACACGCTCGGGCTACCTGGCCCAGATTCTCTCTTCCATCCGTCCCTCGCGGTGTCCCATCTTCGCTTTCACCGACCGCGAGCAGCTCTTTCGGCAATTGCTGCTGGTGTGGGGCGTGGAGCCGTTTTTGTTGGACTTCGACGCAGACCCGGAGGTCACCATCCGCGAATCTTTCCGCTACCTGCTTCGACAGGAGTGGGTTCAGCCCGGCCAGTGGCTCGTGGTCATCACCAACGTGATTGCTTCCGAGCAGGTCATTGATTCGATTCAGATGCGGCAGGTCGAAGCCTGATCTCTCGCCGCTGCATCGCGTTCACCCGCCGCGGGAAAGCCTGCGCAAACCCTCCTCCGCCCAACCCATGATCACCAAAGTTTGTAACCACATCCAATGGCGCGTTCAGCAGGCCCGCGACCAGTGGATTCATCGTCAGGTATACCGACCAGCGCGCCTGGCCGAACTGCCCGAGGTGTCCTTCAACCCGGTCTTTCCGGCCGGTCCCTGCAATTGGCCGCCCATCCGCAATCTGGGTCCGGGCGAGGTCAGCTTCATCCACCCGCTGGAGACGCATTTCCCGGACTTGGGCCTGATTCAGCTCAAGGACGCCGTGGTGCACCTAGCCTGTGGTTATGTTTTCAACCGCGAGGGACGATTTCTGATCGACGCGGCCTGGGGCTCCTGGAACGCCGCCAAGTACCGCCAGCCATCCAGGCAGCGACCGATTCAGCAAGTCTTCAAGGGACGGACGCTGTCGCTACTAACCGATTTCGCCTGCCTGAACTACGCACACTTTCTGCTGGATGGACTGGGACGGCTGGGCCTTTTGCGGGAAGCCGGGGTGGACCTTGAAGGCTTCGACCGGATTTTGCTGCCGCATTTTAAGAGCGTTGAACTCGATGCGCTGATCGAAAGTTCCGGCCTACCGATCGAACGGATCTTGCGCCATGGCAAGGAGACCGTTTACGCACAGTGCGAGGATCTGACGCTCACAACGTTTGCCGGTCGCGCCCGCCACTATCCGCCCTGGTTGCCGAGCACGCTGCGGTCCCTCCTGCCCGGACCGAGGTGCCCGGAGCCGTGGCGCAAGCTCTACATCATCCGGCGGGCCAAAGGTGGCAACGCACTCAATGAGGCTGAGGTACAGGATGTTATGCGGGCGCATGGTTTCGACTGCGTCGACCCTCTGGAGCTGGTGCCCCACGCCTTCGAGTATTTCAACGAGGCCAGCCACGTGGTCGGGCTGCACGGGGCAGCGCTGGCCAATCTGGCCTTCTGCCAACCGGGCACGAACGTTCTCGAGCTCATGCCAACCGCACATCAGGAGCCCTATTACTACACCCTCTCCACCAGTGCCGGGCTCAACTATCATTTGCTGCTGGTCGACTCGCAGGTGCCTCAATCCGAACGCGGCACGCGCGACCGCGCCTCGGACCGTTTCGATGTGAAGATCGCTATCAAGGATCTGGAGAAGGCGCTGGCCACAGTGTTACATTAGCGATTGTCTGGTTCGTCATAAGCACGACTATCGTGAGTTCTTCACTGAGAAAAACAACTCAATGCAAATTGGGACACGCTAACGAATTCACTGCGCAAAGCCCTATTTATTAAGGATCAGTAACTCTGTCCTTGCCTGCCTGAAGCCTTTGATGGCATGTTCATGCCATTATGCGTACCCTCCTGATGTTGGGCTTCTTAGCCGCGCTCACAGTGGCCGCTTTTCTGGGTTATAGTTTGAGCACCGGCACTTTTCGCAGCGTGACTGATCCGTTGATTCAGTTGGTGCCCTCGCTTCAGGCTGCCATTCAGTCTGGCTCCGTGGACCGAACGGAATGGACCGACGTCAACGGGCGCACCGCGCAGATGCGCTTGCTCGAAGTGCGTGAGGTGAACGGAACACACGTAGGCGTTTTTGTCATGGCCGGGCGGGCCGAGCCTTTTGAATACGCTCTCGATCGTTTGTGCGAAGACGACCGCGCTTACATCGCAAACCATCTGGAACAGTTTACACCGGCCGCAGCCGGCCCCGGCGAGGCCATTGTCGGTGAGCCCAGGACCATCGCTGCGGAGTCCGACGAACCCAGGGATTCTACCCTGTTTGAAGCACGTGTCCGCCGCGATTTGGTGACCCAGCAAGACGACCGCTTCGAACGCCTGAGTGGACTGGATTTCAAGCCGGTGGACTACTATCTGGTCTACTTTGCCTCGCGCAACTGCAGAGGAAGCCGAGGGTTTACGCCGCGCCTGATGAGCGACTACGCGCACCTGAAAGATACGAGCCATAGCTTTGAAGTGATCTTCGTTTCCTGCGACCAGACCCAACAGCAAATGAAATTGCACATGTCCGATTTCAACATGGCTTGGCCGGCGCTGGATTACACGCAAACTCAGGACAGCTACAATGTCCTGACCAGGTTCAACGAAGAAGTCGGGACGCCTTGCCTCGTTTTGCTCGACAAAGACGGAAACGTACTGGCGCACAGCAAAGACAGCCCCAACACCTATGTGGGCCCGCGAAAGGTGTTGGAGCAGTTTCAAAAGATGCTGCTCAACGACGTTTGAAGCCACTGCGTCAGTCGGCCTTCAACAGCTCGCGCAAGCCGGCCTCATTAAGGACGGGAACGCCCAGTTTTTCCGCCTTGGCCAGCTTGGAACCGGCGGACTCGCCCGCGACCACGTAATCGGTCTTCTTGCTGACGCTGGAGGTGACGCGCCCACCCGCGGATTCGATCCGTTCAGTCGCCTCGTCGCGGGTCAGTTCAGGCAGGGTGCCCGTGAGGACAAACGTCTTTCCAGCCAAGGTCTGGGCACCTTCGGTACCGCCGCCCTCAGGCTGGCTCGCTTCGGTATTCAATCCGGCCTCGGCCAAGCGATCGACCAGCGAGGCGTTTGCCGACTGGGCAAACCAACTTTGAATGCTCTCAGCCATGATGCCGCCAATGCCGTCGATCGCTTTCAGTTGCTCCGAACTGGCTGCGCGTAGCGCGGCGAGCGAACCCAGCTCATGCGCCAGATCCTTGGCGGCCTGTGCGCCCACGTGGGGAATGCCCAGACCGTGCAGCAGGCGCCAGAGTTCGTTGGATTTGCTGGCTTCCAAGGCGGCCACCAGATTCTCCGCCGATTTCTGAGCAAAGCGTTCCAAGGGCAGCAAATCCTCGACCTTGAGTCGGTACAGATCGGCGGCCTCCTGAACCAAATCCGCTTCAAGCAGTTGTTCGACGACCGCCGTCCCCAGGCCCTCGATGTCCATGCACTGGCGGCTGGCAAAGTGCACCAGCGCGCGTCGCCGCAGCTCTGGATCGTCGCGGCTTTTCAAGCGCCAGGCCGCCTGCCCCTCCACGCGCTCGGCCTCGATGCCGCGCCCCTTCAGGTAAGTCGCAAAGTCAAACGGCTCCGTGTCAGATGGACGTTGGTCAAGGTCCACGCCGAGCACCTGCGGGATAATCTCGCCAGCCTTTTGCACGTGCACGGCGTCGCCCACGCGAATGTCTTTGCGGCGGATTTCATCCTCATTGTGCAGTGTGGCGCGTGAAACGGTCGTGCCAGCCAGTTCCACGGGCTCCAGCTCGGCAACGGGCGTCAGCGTGCCGGTGCGGCCAATCTGCAGCGTGATCGCCTTCAAGCGGGTCGTCGCTTGCTCGGCTTCAAACTTGTAGGCAATCGCCCAGCGAGGTGCCTTGGAGGTTGCGCCCAGTTCCTCGTGCAAGGCGTAGGCGTCGACTTTGACCACCGCGCCGTCGGTGGGGTAGGCGAAATCACGCCGAAGTGTATCCAGTTCGCGGATACTTTTCAGGGCTTCGTCGATATCGTCGGCCAGCCAGTGTTTCTCCACCACCGGCAGACCCCATGCCTCCAACTGCTCGTGAAAGGCGCTTTGGCTGTCCACCGGGCGCTTTGGCGTACAATGGCCCAAGCCATGGAGCACGATCTCCAGCGGACGCTCGCGTGCCAGAGCCGGGTCCAGCAGCTTGACCGTCCCGGCGGCCAGGTTGCGCGGATTCTTGAAGACCTCCAGACCTGCCTCCTCGCGCTTGCGATTGATCTGCTGAAAGCTTTCCAGGGTCATGTAGATTTCGCCGCGTATCTCCATCGACTCGGGGAAGTTCTTGCCTTTCAGCTTCGCGGGCAGGCTGCGGATGTTCTGTGTATTGTGGGTGATCACGTCGCCCTCCACGCCGTTGCCGCGCGTGACGGCCCGAATCCGTTGGCCTGCTTCAAATGTGAGGCTGACCGCCACGCCGTCGATCTTGGGCTCGACGATGTAGCGAAACGCCGTCTCCCCCAACAGGCGACGCACGCGGGCGTCGAACTCCCGCAACTCGTCCTCGCTGTAGGTGTTGTCGAGACTGAGCATCGGCTGACGGTGCCGGTAGCTCTCAAAGCCGTCGAGCCGGTCGCTGCCGACCGTTTCCGTGGGCGAGGGTTCCTCCAACTCGGCGACGGCGTCCGGGTGCTCGGCCTCGAACTCGCGCAGGGCTTTTTCACGTTCGTCGTAGGCCTGGTCGCTGATCTCGGGTGCGGCGTCCTTATAATACAAGTCGCGGTGGCGCTGCAGCTCGGCGCGCTCCTCACGAATGTGGATGATGGCCTCTTCGGTCTTCATGACTCGGGTGCGACGGCGACGCGGGTACGCCGCCCGGGCAACGGCAGGCGCCACTCCAGCCACTCACGATAACGTTTCCAGCGCAGATAAAGGCTCACGGCGACCAGGGCTCCCAGCACGTCGGCGATCCAATCGTAGATGTCCGGGCTGCGCCCGGTTGTGCCTTGATACAATTCATCGAGCGCACCGTAGGCCGAGGCCACCCCCACCGCGGCCCATCCACGCCAGCGCACCCGGCGCAGCATCCAGGGCAACCGAACGCAGAGCGTACCGAGCAAGCCGTAGACCAGCAGGTGCGCCACTTTGTCGAAGCCCAAGATCGGTGGCAGCGGCGGAGCCACTACCGCTTGGCTGGAGGACACGGCGATTGTCAGCATCAGCGCCACGGGCCAGAGGATTCGCCAGTTTGCGCGGGGCGTCAACGGGAGGTCGAAATTGGAGCGTGAACTCATGTGCGCTTGCGATGGATGCTGCTGTGGGCTTGGCTGCGGGCGTGAGCCGCGCCAAAACCATCGCCTGTCTGAAGCACGTTCCCTACGAGGGTCCAGCCCTCTTTCAAACCTGGGCCGAAACCAACGGCTACCACATCGAGTGCTTCAACGCCTGGGAACGCAATCTGCCGGCCCGCCTGGAGGATTATGACATCCTGCTGGTCATGGGGGGTCCGCAGGGCGTCAAGGAACGTACCGAGGTCGACTGGCTGTACCCGGAACTCGACCTGATTCAGGCCAACCTCAACGCCGGCAAGCCTACCCTGGGGATCTGCCTCGGTGCGCAATTCATCGCCTACGTGCTGGGTGGGGACATCACTGCCTCGCCCGAGCGTGAGCACGGCTGGCTGCCGGTGCGCTTTGACGACGGCGAGCAGACCGTCTTTAACTGGCATCAGGATGCCTACGAACTGCCCGCGGGCGCGCGGAGCATCGCCTCGAGCGAAGGTTGTCCTAACCAGGGCTTTCGCTACGGCGACAACGTGCTGGGGCTGCAATTTCACCTCGAGATGGATCCCGACACCATCGAGGAGCTGATGCAGGCCAGCGGTTTCAAACTCGAAGCCTACAGCGACCAGCGCTTCGTGCAGACCACCGAGCAAATCCGCGCCGGCTATAATCATGTGCCCGCCTGCCGGGCGCGGATGGATCGGCTGCTCGCGGACTTGAAGCTGTGAAAGCCGTGGGCGTCATCGACTGCCACGTGCATCACTACAGTGCGGACGTGCGGGCGGACCCGGAAGGCTGGGCCCGCGCGCAGGGTGAACACCTTTGGCGGACCTGCGTGGCTCCGTCGGATCGAGCCTCGCTGCAGGATTGGGCCGACACCGATCGCCTGCTGCGCGACATGGATGCCGCCGGTGTGGAACGCGTGGTCCTGCAAAGCTGGTACTGGGAAACACCGGCCGTATGCCTCCGGCAAAATCGCTTTCTGGCGGAGTGCGTCGCCGCGCACCCGGACCGCCTCAGCGCCTTCGCGGGCCTACCCTTTGCCGAAGGCGAAGAAGCCGTCCTTGAGGAAGCACGCTGGGCACTGCAAGATGGCGGCTTTCTTGGCTTTGGCGAACTGCACCCCGGCCTGCATGCACTTGAAGTAAATCGGACGGCCTGGGACACGTTGGCAACCTTCGCGGCACATCGTCAGGTGCCGCTGCTGCTACACGTGACCGAGCCGGTGGGGCGCAGCTATCCCGGGCGAGTGGAGACGCCCTTTGCGCCCTTGCTCGCGTTCATCGCTGAACACGCCCGCACCACCTTTACCCTGGCGCACCTGGGGGGGCTCTTGCCGCTGTATGCGTTGAATCCGTTTGTCGAAAAACAGCTGACCAACGTCTACGTGGACATTGCCGCCGTGCCCCTGCTCTACCGTCCCGAAGCCTGCGCCATCATGGCCAGGCTTCTCGGGCCCGATCGCCTGCTCTTCGGCAGCGATTACCCCCTGCGCACCGTTCCCCGCGCGCAAACGCACGCGGACTTTCAAGCGCCGCTGGACAACCTGCGCGCTGCCGGACTCGATCCCGACTCCCTCCAGAGAGCGCTCGGAGCCAACGCCCGCCAGTTGCTGCACCTGCCGTGAATCGGGCAGGGGCGCTGCCCGCGCGTTTGAAGATTCTTGCCACTGGAGGGCGTTTGCGCGGAAAACAGACCTTCCCCCTTATGTCCCTCTTGCCTCACCTGACCTGCGGTCGTGTTGCCTCCGGCGCAACGCGGACCGCCCCCTTCAGCACCGATGGGCTCTGGAGGCGCAACGCAACGGAGACGCTCCGTTAAGATGGCAAAGCCGCTGCCAGAACGCGGTCTGCGCGTGGGCCAACGGGCAGAGCTGACCTGGGTCGCTACGCCGGCGCACGGTGTCACCCTCGGGCAAAGCGGCCGGACCACGGTTTTTTCCACGCCCTCAATGATCCACCTGATGGAGCACGCCGCGCGCAAGCTGCTGGCGCCGTTCCTGGGCCCGCGCGAGGAATCCGTCGGGGTGGACGTCAACATCGCCCACCTAGCCGCCACGCCGCTGGGCGGCCCAGTCCGCGCGACCGCTGAACTCATCGGTCTCAGCCAGCGGCAGGCGGAGTTCGCCGTCTCCGCCTACGATCGCCATCGCCAGATTGGACAGGGCGGCCACACGCGAGCCGTGGTCGATGTCGAGCGTCTGGCCGCGAAGCTCGAACCTTCCTCCACGCAGATCGACCCGCCCGAGCACGACGCCGCAATCCTTCAGCAGGTTTCGAGTCACCGCATCGGCCACGTCGCGCCTTGGAGCGATCTGGTGCCGGACACCGGTTCGCTGCCCAAGCTTACCCATCTGCGCTTCTCGCAGGAGGGCACCGTCGGCGTGATTGCCAACGACCGCGCTCAGGCGCTCAACGCCATGCACCCGGAGACGCTGGACGATTTCGAGCGCCTGCTCCCCTGGCTGGCCGGGCATGCCGACGCCCTGCGCGTGGTTATCCTCACCGGCGCGGGCAAGAACTTTTGCGCGGGCTCGGACATCCGCGCGGTGCAGGCGATGTCCATCGGCGAGGCTAGCACCTTTTCGCAGCGGCAAGGCATCTTGAGCAACCGTCTGGCCGAAATCCCCCAGCCGGTCATCGCAGCGGTCAACGGCTACGCCTTTGGCGGGGGTTGCACGCTGGCGGCCTCCTGTGATGTTCGCCTGGCCAGCACGTCGGCGAGTTTTTCGATGCCCGAGATCAAACTCGGCTGGCCCGGTGGCTGGGGAATGAGCGCGCTTTACCGCGCCTTGGGCCACGCGCGCACGCTCGAGCTTTGCCTTACGGGCAAAACCATCACAGCCCGCACCGCCGCCGAGTGGGGCTTCGTACAACAGGTTGTGCCGAGCGGGCGGCTCATGACCGAGGCCCGCAAGCTGGCCCAGCAACTGGCCGCGCAACCGCCCCTGGCCCTGCGCGAAAACAAATGGCTGATGCACACCCTGGCCGGGCGCGAGGCGCGCGAAAGCTACCGCGAGGAAGACGCCGCCTACATCCGTTGCCTGCGCACCCGCGACGCCCAGGAAGGCATCGAGGCTTTTCTACAAAAACGACCGGGCAACTTCACCGGCACGTAGAACACAACTCACCCCTACTGCGCCGCATCGCCCACTAAACCACGACCCACACAAAATCCCTTTCCATGAGCCACGACGATAATCCCTCCATCCACCAGTACGGCCGCTTCCTGCCTGAGGAATCCTGCTTCCTGCTCGAGCACGAACCGCCCAAAAAGTGGGTCAACCTCCACTTCAATCAGCCCGGCGACGACGAAGCCTACTTTGAGACCACCAACATCGGTGACGGTCACATGAAGTGGCGCGACCACGACGGCAACGGCACCAACCTCGTCAGCTACGACAGCAAGTACCTCTTCATTCGCGACGACGCCGACAACACCACTTTCTCGCCCTGGGGCTGTCCCGCGCCAACCGACGTCACCGAGCGCACCTGCCGCTACTACCCGTGGCAGACCGTCACCGCCGGCACCGCCGCCGGACTGCGCGCCACCCAGCGCGTCTTCGTGCCGCGCCACCGTGTGCAGGAAATTTGGACCGTCACGCTCGAGAACCTGACCGACCGGCCCCGCAACGTATCCGTTTTTGGATACGCGATGTTTCAGCTCGACGGCAACACCGCCAGCGGCGGCGGCGGCTGGAAGGACAACCACTCGCGCGTCGAGCCCGACGTGCACGGCGTCCTCGTTTACAACCGCGCCCGCCACGCCCCGCACGACCGCTACAAGGGCTACCTCGTCTGCCTGGACCACTTTCACGGCGCCAGCGGCTATCGTGATTACTTCACCCGCGCCGACTTTTCCGTCGCCACGCCCAAAATTCTCTGGGGCTGGAACGCCGACAATCAGGATGGCGTGGGGCCAGACTGCGCCGGCATCGTACAGGCGAAGCTGGAACTGGCCCCGGGCGCAACCGCCCGCGTCGATTTCCTCTTGGGTCCCTGCCGCGACAAGGACGACGTCGCCCGGATGCTCGCCGACACCACTCCCGAAGCCATTGACGGCTGGGTCGACGAGCAAAAAGCGCAGGAGCTGGAATGGGCCGGCAAGTACACCGTCACCATCGGCAGACCGCACCTGGAGTCACTCATCAATCAGTGGTCCAAGCACCAGATGGTGTCCTACCTGATCAACAAGAGCGGCTTTCGCGACAACCTGCAAAACGACATGGGCGTGTCGCTCTTTGATTACCCGATGGCCCGCGCCAACCTCCTGCGCGCCCTTGCCTCGCAGTACGCCGACGGCAGCGTGCCGCACGGATTTCGCCCACTCAACGACAAGACCTACGCCGACAAGCCCGCCTGGATCCTGCAAACCGTGCCCGCGCTCGTGCGCGAGTCGGGCGAGTTCGGCTTGCTCGACGTGGAGGTGCCTTACTTCCGCTCCGCTGAGAAAGGCACCGTGTGGGATCACATGCTGCGCGCGATGCGCTACCTGGCCAACGACACCGGCGAAAATGGCCTCTGCGATCAGCACTTCGCCGACTGGAACGACGGCCTCGAACCTTCCGAGCAAACCGGTGCGCGCGAGTCGGTCATGGTCACTCAGCAGCTGGCTTTCGGATTACTCGAAGTGCAAGAACTGGCCCGCCGGCGCAACGAGCCCGCCATCGAAAAAGAGGCCGCCGACTGGCACGTGCACTTTACCAAACTGCTCAACGACGTCGCCTGGGACGGTCGCTGGTATCGCCGCACGCTCTGCGGCAGCGGTTTTGTGGTCGGCTCCGACGCGAACGAGGAAGCCAAGATTTTCGTCAACCCGCAGTCCTGGGCCGTCCTCTCCCAAACAGCCATCAATGGACGGGCCGAGCAGTGTATGGCCGCCGTCGATGAGTACATCGAGCGTGACGTGGGCTTCAGCATTTGCGCGCCGGGCTTCACGAAGTTCGACCAGCGCATCGGCAAGTTTTCCGCGAGCCGTCCGGGACATGCCGAAAACGGCGGCTGCTACAACCACGCTGCTGGTTTCAAGGGTCTGGCCGATTGCATGCTCGGGCGCGCCGAACAGGCCTGGCGCACGTTCATCAAGGTCTGTCCCGACAGCCCGGAGAACCCGGTCTCCCGTTCGCAGACCGAGCCCTTCTCCTTCACCAACTGCTACATGACCCTGCCCGAGGGGTACGGACGCGCGCACTATCCCTGGCGCACGGGCACCTGCAACTGGTTCAACCTGTTGCTGGTCGAGTGGATTCTCGGCGCCCGCAGGCATTACGACGGGCTGCTCATCGATCCGTGCCTGAGCAAGGAAGTGTCGACCGCCGGTATCGTGCGCACCAACCGCGGCGCGCGCTACGAGATCGAAATCGACAACACCGCCGGACGCTGCAAGGGCGTGCGCGAACTCCACCTCAACGGCAAGCCGGTCGAGGGTGACCCCATCCTGCGCGAAACCAGCGGCACACACCAGGTAAAGGTCGTCATCTAACGTGATACACGCAGTCTTCGTTTGACTCAACTGAAACTCCCTATGTTTTTCTCGACCGCCGCCCCCGCTTCGCCGCCGCATTTTCAGGCAACGAAAGTCATCCTCGAGGACCTGCAGCCGGTCGACGCCGGCATCAAGCGCCGCTACCCCATCGATGAGGCAAGTTGGCTCTGGCACCCGCATCTGCGCGCCGACCAGCCGGCATTCGTCTGCTTCAAACTGCACTTCGAGGTCCGCAGCGACGAGCCGGCGCTCGTGCTGCATTTTACGGCCGACCAGCGCTGCGAGCTGACCCTGGATGGGCGGCGTTTCGCAGCCGGTCCCGAGGCCGCTGGCATCGAAAACTACAGCTTCTCGACTTTTCGTATCGAAGATTTGAATACAGGCGAGCATACACTGGAGGTTTTCGTCTGGTGGCTGGGCGGCAATTCGCCGCTCGCGCGCGAAACGCTGGCGCCAGGCTTTGTACTGGCAGCGGAAGGCGCTTGGGCCGAACGCTGCAACACCGGAATCGCGGCGTGGACGGTGTGCGAGCTGCCAGGACTCGCGCTGGAGATTGAACGCAACTTTCCCCCGGCCTTTGGCATCGGCAAATGCCTGCGCTTCGACGCCCGCGCCTTCCCCTGGACCGACGCGCAGCGCGACTGGCACACGCCCGCAACGGTAGCCACGCCCAACACCGGCACAGTCTTCGGGGTCACGCGCCCGCGCTGGCGACTGCGACCAGCACGCCTGCCCGAAATGCTCTACCGTCCGGTGCGCCCTGGTAAAGTCGTCGCCGTGAGCGACACGTTCGTCCGCGCCAATGGCTGGGACGAGCCGCTGCACGCCTTCAGCGAGGAGGAGGCTCAGCACGAAGCCATCCCCGAAATTCAGGAATTTTGGGACAACCCCCTGGAACACGATTTACAGATCGAGCCCGGCCAGAGGCTCAGCGTGCTCGTCGACCTGGACGATTACTACTGTGGCTATCCGGAGGTGCTGACCTCGGGCGGGCGCGACGCCGAGATCGCTCTCGACTGGTCCGAAGGCCTGATTGAAGCGGTCGATGGCATGACGAAGGGCCGCGAACACCAAAAGGGCAATCGCGACGTTTTTATCGGCAAGGTTTTCCGCGGGCTCAACGACACCTTCATTTGCGACGGCGGCGAACACCGCCAGATGCGCCCACAGTGGTGGCGCGCCGGACGCTACCTCCTGATTCGCGTGCGTGCCCACAGCGAACCGCTCACTTTGCACCGTATCCAAATTTTGGAGACGCACTATCCCTACGAATTCTCCGATACCTTTACCTGCGACCAGGACCCGTGGATCCAGCCCATCCGCAAAATCGCCCGCCGCGGCCTGGAGATGTGCAGCCACGAAACCTACATGGACTGCCCCTTCTACGAGCAACTCATGTACGTTTTTGACACGCGCCTGGAAGTGCTCACGACCTACGCCTCCACGCGCGACGAACGCTTGCCTCGCCGCGCCATCGAGGTGTTCGACACCTCCCGCCGGCGCCACGCCGGTGCCGCCTGCTCGCGCTTTCCCAGCCGCGAGGACCAGCTCATCCCGATGTTCTGCCTGGCCTGGACCTGGATGCTGGGTGACCACCTGCTCTGGCGTGACGACCCCGACTGGCTCCGCCAATTCATACCCGGCGCCCGCACCACCCACGACTGGTTCGAGCGTTTCGAAAATGCCGACGGCCTGTTGGAAAACCTGCCTGGCTGGCCCTACGGCGATTGGGTCGCGGGTTGGAAGCGCGGCGTGCCCGCCTCCGCCATCGACGGCATCTCCGCCATCATGAACCTGCTCTACGTTTACAGCCTGCGCCATCTGGCCTGGCTGGAAACGCACCTGGGAGACCCGGCCCGCACCGCCGTCTGGCAGGCCAAAGCCGACCGCTTGGCAGCCGTGGTGCAACAGCGCTATTACGATGCCGATCGCGGGCTCTTCGCCGACGATGACACGCGCGAATCGTGGTCGCAGCAGGCGCAGATTTGGGCGGTGCTGGGCGGCGTGGTCGTCGGGGAGGCCGCGGGCGAACTGCTCGACCGTACGCTGGCCGACGCCTCACTTTGGCCCGCCAGTTTCTTTTTCCGCAGCCTTTTGTTCGACGCACTGGTGCAGACGGATCGCGGCGGCCAAATCATCGATCAACTCGGTGCCTGGCGCGCCATGGTCGAGACGGGCGCGCGTACGGGCTTCGAGCATCAGGAGCCGACGCGCTCGGACTGCCACGCCTGGTCCAGCCACCCACTGCTGCACCTTCCGGCATCGATCGCGGGAATCCGCCCAGCCGAACCCGGCTTCAAGTCCGTCAACGTGCGCCCCCAACCCGGCACGCTGAAACAGCTTTCCTGTGCGCTGCCGCACCCGCGCGGCGACATTCACGCCGAAATGCAGTTTGCGAGCGATACCGTCAAAGCGACCATCGAGTTGCCCGAAGGCATTCCCGGTACGTTTCACTGGCGGGGGCAGTCGACACCCTTGCAGCCTGGCCACAACGACGTGAGGTTGTAAGACACTTGCACGCTCATGGGGGCTGCCTGCCCAAGATTGGCTTGCCACCGGCGCCGTCAGGTGTATGCACACCGAAAAGCCCCCTTTGAGTCATGAACGCTGACGCAACCCCGCCCCCCATCGAGGTCCCCGAACTCTTTACCGACACGCACTACCGTCTGCGGCGCAAGGTCTTCTCTGTCTTTGGCAGCTCGCTCACGCTGCACAACAGTGAGGAGCGCCTGGTCTGCTTCACCCGCCAGCGCGCCTTCAAACTCAAGGAAGACATCCGCCTGTACACCGACGAAACGCAGACCCAAGAGGTGCTGCGCATCGGCGCGCGCAGCATTATCGATTTTGCCGCCGCCTACGACGTGAGCGACTCCACCACCGGCCAGCGCATCGGCGCTCTCAAGCGCAAGGGCATCAAATCCCTCTTTCGCGACGAGTGGACCGTCATGGATGTGACCGACCGCGACATTGCCATCATCCGCGAGGACAGTATGGGAATGGCCATGGTTCGGCGCTTCGCGACCAACCTGGTGCCGCAACGCTTTATGGCCGCCACCCCAGAGGGCCAGCCGCTCTTTACGTTCAAGCAGCACTTCAATCCGCTGGTGCTGAAAATCGTCTTGGATTTCTCCCGCGACGAAGCGCTGCTGCTGGATCGTCGCCTGGGGATCGCCGCCGCCGTCCTGATCGCCTTGATCGAAGGCCGCCAGGATTAGGGCGGCTTACGCCTGCCGAACCCGCCGGCGGATCCAGGCACCGGCCAAGGCGGCCAAACCCAGCCAAAGACTGACGGTCGCCGGTTCCGGTACGAAGCTCACGATTCCTTCGTCGTTCAAGGTGATGAACGGCCCGATCAGACTGTAGCCAGCCACGGTGCCATACTGGCCCAGTTCCGCACCGTCTTCGGCGGTGAAGCCAAACGAGGTCACCCCGACGATGCCCAGCGGATTTTGCTCGGCGTCTTCCAGCCAAAGGCCGCTGCCACTGTCACCGGGAAGCGGCGTGTACTCCTCGGCCAAAGACGGCGAATCCACGAGCGGGTCCGGGTTGTTGGCCGGATCGTCGTGATTCACAAATAGAAAGTCGTTCACCCCGGTCACTTCGAAGGCCAGATTGCGCCCGCCGCGCTGCACTCCGAAGCCTCCGGTGATGCCGTCCGCGCCATTGCCAAACTGCCCATAGCCGACGGTCTGCGAGAAAAAGGCCGAGCCGGGCGGCAGGGTCGGCAGCGTGCCCAGGATCAGCGGTGCCGGGTCGATTCCGAAGACCGGTTCGGCCAGATTGATGATCGCCAGGTCCACCGCGATGAATCCCGGGCTGCCCGCCGGTACCGGCTCAAACAGCAAATCCACCGAGGAAACCGACCGCGTGATGGCTCCGCTCAAGTCGCTGATGTTGCTCACGCCGAAGGTCACTTGCGCCGACGTGGCGATGCCCTCGATTTCCAGGTTCGGGCCCAGATCGAGAAAAGGGTGGGCCGCCGTAAGGACCTGGGTGGGCGAGATCAGCGTCGCCGTGGAAGCAAAGCCCGCGCCGCCGACTGTCGTTTCCAAAATGGCGACCGCATCGCTGAAGGGATGGTTGGCGGCAAAATCCAAATAGACCTGTTCGTCAACGTCGTCGCGGATGCTCCCGGCGTGAGCCAGGAACGGGCAGGCGCAGACGACAAGCGTCAGTGCCCGCGAGGTGAAGCGGAGTATAAGGTGCATGGGATGAGGCGGTGTCAGGGGATCCCCGATGCGGGGTGCTCCAAACGCCTATGATTTCATGCGTATTCCGTCAACGCCCCAGATCCGCCGACACGCAATTGTCGCACGCACACGGTGCACGCCTCAGACCTTCCAGCCGTTCGCGAGCTGCTCGCGGGTCCAGCGATTGAGGAGACGATCGTTGGTTTCCTCCATCCACGCGACCAACCGCTGGCGCATCGCTTGGAGCAGCCCCGCGCAGTCCGGGTCAGTCGCCCGGTTGGTCAGCTCGTTGGGGTCTTGCTCCAAGTCGTACAACTCATCTTCAGCGGTCGGATTCCAGATGTATTTATAGCGCCGGTCCGCTACCATACGCTGCGAGTACGGCCCAAACTGGTTGCCGTGGTAGGTCGAAAAGACCGTTTCGCGCCACTCTGGCGTCGCTCCCGTCAGCAGGGGCAGCACGCTCTTGCCCGAAAAGGTGGAAGGGGCCTCCACACCGAAGACGTCGCAAAACGTTGGCGGCAGATCGATGCTGTTGACCACGAAGGCATCGCAGGTGCTCCCCGCGGGGATCGCCTTGGGCCAGCGCATCAGCAACGGCACGCGCACCACGTCGTCGTACATGATCATATGCTTGTCGATCATGCGGTGGCCGCCGCACATGTCGCCGTGGTCGGCCGTGTAGATCACCAGCGTATCGTCGGCCAGTCCGGCTTCCTCCAAAAAGGCCAGCAAACGCCCAACCTGCCGGTCGAGGTTGGCGATTTCGGCGAGGTAACGCGCCACCACGGGCGCCCATTCGTTCCAGGTCCAATCCTCGATGCCCCAGGTGCGCAGCTGCTGGGCTTGGGCATAGGGCTTGCCCTCGAAGGTGTCGCCAAAGCTGCCCCAGGGCGGAATCGCTTCCGCCGGGAACTGCTCCAGGATGCTGTGCGGCGGACGGCAGGGCAGATGCGGCTCAATCGTTTCGGCCCGCACAAAGAACGGCTCGCCGGCATCCACCCGGGCCTGGACCGTTTCAAGGATCCGGTCAACCGTCCAGGCCACCTTGCTCTGTTCCGGGGTGATGTGCGGATCGGCTTCGCCAAAGAACCCGCCTTCCTTGGGCACGGGCGCAATCCCTTGTTGTTCGCGCCATTGGTTGTAGTGCCAATCCGGCAGGTCGGTGGTGAAGCCAAAGTCGCGCGCGTCCTTGTCCGGGCGCACGTGCCAGCGTCCGATGTAGTCGGTGGTCTGGCCGTGTTCGCCCAGGGTACGCGCCCAGGTCGGCAATTGCGGGTCGAGGAACACCGGCGATTCGCTGTCCCAATTATTGAGCACGCCGTGCTGCATCGGCCACTGCCCGCACAGGTAGCTCGAACGCGTCGGCACGCACATCGGCGTGGGGCAATAGGCGCGCGTGAAGTTCATGCCCTCAGCGGCCAGTCGGTCGAGGTGGGGCGTCGGCACGTAAACGTGACCGTTGTGGCCGG
Source organism: Opitutales bacterium (assembly GCA_050331595.1). Classification (GTDB taxonomy): domain Bacteria; phylum Verrucomicrobiota; class Verrucomicrobiia; order Opitutales; family JBHJGM01; genus JBHJGM01. The sequence goes on along the minus strand of JBHJGQ010000001.1, from coordinate 102,023 downwards.
TGTGGCCCAGGCAATCGCGGCGGTGCTGATCAACCTGGAAGAAAATGACTCCTTGGGGCTTCATGGAAATAACCGCAGCAGTGACGAAGAATGAGCGCCTCCATTGCGCCTGAGCGCTCGCGCCAAACCAAGACCAAACCGCCAGACGGCGCGCTTTTCCGCCGAATTTGCTTTCGCCGACGCCCTGCCCTCGCGCAGGCTCCCCGGATGAAAGCTTCGCTGCACCCGGCCAATTTCTCCAGCTACGCCAAGTTTCACGACGAGCCCTACACCGTCGATCGGCTCTTTCAGGCAGCGCACGATCTGGGCTACCACGGCGTGGAGATCGGCGGCGGAGCCAACCGCCTGGGCACGCCCGAAGCCCTTCGGGAAAAGCTGACCGGCCTGGGTCTGGAACCGCACGGCTACAGCGCGAACGCCACCGTGATCGTTCATCCGCCAGCCACCGAGGAGTTTCGCCAGGCAGCCCAGGAAGCCCGCGCCTACGGGGCCACCGTGCTGGCCGTCTGCGGCGGCTTCCTGCCCAACAACCGACGCAACACCTACGAGGAAGACTACGACGGCTTTGCCGAAAACCTCCGGCTCTGCCTCGAAATCGCCGACGATGCCGGCATGCCTCTGGCCTTTCATCCGCACCGCGGCTGCATCGTGGAGACCATCGCCGAAACCGAGAAAATCCTCGACCGCGTGCCCGAGCTGAAGCTGTTGGTCGACACCGCCCACTTGCAATCCTGCGGGGCCGATCCGGTGCAGTTCATCCAGCTGTTTGGCGACCGCATCGTTCACACCCACATCAAGGACTACAACCCCGACACCCGCCAATTCTGCGAACTTGGCCTGGGGTGCGTCGATTTGAAGGGCTGCCTCGACGGCCTGGTGAAAGCCGGGTACACCGGCGTACTCTGCGTGGAGCGCGACGCCCCGCCCGAGCGAACCCCTGAGGAATCGTCCAAAATCAGCCTCGAGTTTCTGCGCCCCTGGCTGGCTTGAGTCGGGTCAACGCAAGCAACCCTCAATCCAAATGAAAGACCTCGGTGAGCGGGCGGGCCACCGGTGAGTGGTCGTCGTTGGACTCCATCAAGTCCTTCATCTCGGCCCACCACTTGCGGCAGATCTCGGTTTGGGCGACGGCAGCCCAACGCGCCTCGCTCTCGATCTCCACATAGGCAAAGAGCTGCCGGGTGGGTCGGTGCAGAAAAATGGAATAGTTGCGCGCACCGTGCTCGGTCAGCGTCTGGGCCAGGTCCGGCCAAATCGGATTGTGCCGCCGGGTGTATTCGGCTTCGCAGCCGGGGTAGAGCGTGAACAGGTGCGCCTTTCGTATCATGCTCTGGAGCCCAACGCATCCGCCAGCGCCTGGCAACCGCTCGAGTCTCCCGCCCGATTGGGATTGCCCGCGGACTGCGGCATGCCTCGTATAACGGTATTATGTCCTGTCTGCCCCATTCCCCCATCCTGCTCGTTGCCATGGCCGCCGCTCTGCCCACCCACGCCTACGAAATCCAACTCGAGCCGCCAGACGCCGACGCGGCCTTCACCCTCAGCCACAACTCCCTGGAGCTGATCACCACCAAGTACGTCGCCTGGGGCCAGAACTGGGCCTGGTCGGGCGCGACCGTCGAGCGCGGCCGTGAGTCCTTCGCCATCGAGATGGCCCGCCTGGGCGTGCAGGGCACCGGCAGCGTTCGAGAGGTGGATGCCGACACCATCCAGTACGCCTACAGGCTCAACTACACGAAGGATCAGCGCGACGTCGTCGGCGGAGGTCTGGAATTCAATCTCGGCCTGACTTCCGAAGGCCGCCAGGGCCACCGGGCCGAACCGCAACTGCTCGACGACGGCTCGGGCTTCACCTGGGAAATCGCACCCGAGCGCACCTTCACCGCCCGTTTTGAACCGGCCCCCGAGCGCGTCTACTTCGAGCAAGGCAACAAGGCCAAGCTGCGCGCGCTCTTTGTACCCTCCACGCTGCAAGCCGGCACTTCCGCCCAGGTGAACCTGACGCTATCCCTGCCCGAAGGCACCCGGCTCGAGCAGTCCCTGGAGCAGCGCTACGGCCCGGCGGACACCTCCACGTGGTTCGTCAACGCGCTCGATTCGCACCAGGCCTACATTGACCTCTCGGCGATGAACCACAAACACAAGCCCGCCGGACGGCACGGCTTTCTCCGGCGCGAGGGCGAGCGTTTCGTCTTCGAAGATGGCACCGAGGGCCGCTTTTGGGGGGCCAACATTCAGGCCTACTCCCTCTTCATCGACGACAAGGAACGCATCCGGCAGCACGCCAAACGCATCTCGGCCCTCGGCTACAATCTGATTCGCCTACACCATCACGATTCGGCCACCTGGGTCCGCCCCAGCCTGATCGCCGATGGCCCCACCTCCCAGGAGATCAACGAGGCCGCCCTCGACAGCTACTTTTACTGGATTCACTGCCTGAAGGAGGAGGGTATCCACCTCTGGGTCGACCTGCACGTCGGGCGCCCCTGGCGCGAAGGCGATGCCATTCCCGGTTGGGGCGATTTGGCCGAGCGCGTGCGCGAAGACCGCGGAGCCAGCACCAAAGGTTACTTCTATTACAACGAACGTATGACCGCGCTCATGCGCCAGTTTTACCGCAAGCTGCTCACCCGCGAAAATCCGTACACCGGCCTCGCCCTCAAGGACGACCCCGCCGTTGTCTACATGCTCCTGGTCAACGAGAACGACCTGACCCACCACTTCGGCAACAGCTTCCTGCCTGACAAAGACAACCCCTGGCACCACCGCAAATTCTGGGAAGCCACCACCCAATGGGCCGAGGCGCGCGGCGTTGACGTCAACGCCATCCGCCGGACCTGGGAGCCGGGGCCCTCCAAAATCTACCTCAACGACCGGCAGTACGCCTGGGCCACGGAGATGGTGGCGTTCCTGCGCCAGGAGCTGGGCGTGCGCGTGCCCCTGGCGACCGACCACATGTGGGGCGGCACGCCCCTGTTCGCGCTGCCTGCGCTGACCTCGGGCGACCTCATCGACGTGCACAGCTACGACGGCGGCGAGTGGCTCAACAACAACCCGCGCTTCAAACCGTCCTTCTTTAACTTCATCGCCGGCAGCCAGTTGCCCGATTTCCCGCTCACCATCACCGAGTACAATTTCTCCGACGGCGCCTCGGGGATGGACCCATGGTCGGTGCAGCTGATGGTGGCCGTGCAGGGTGCCTACCAAGGCTGGGACGCGCCGATGCTCTACGGCTACTCGCAGGACGGGCTGCGCGGCAACTCGACCTCGATGTGGTCCAGCTACAACCATCCCGGCGTAGTGGGCCTGAGCCCGGCGTGCGCCCTGCTCTTTCGCCGGGGAGACATCCAGCCCGCCCAAAAAACCGCCCTCCTGCAGTTCGACGAACAAACGCTGTTTCACACCCGCAGCGATCCCGGGAGCTTCCGGGCCCTGCGCACCCTGACCGAGCAACACCGCGTGGCGATCGCTCTGCCGGAAACGGAGCACCTCCCCTGGCTCGAGGCCAGCCCGACCGACGGCGACAACGTCCGCCTCATCACCGACTTGCAGGGCGATTTTATTCCCGAGGGCCAAAACTTCGTCGACAGCGACACCGGCGAAATCCGCCGCGACTGGGCCACCGGCACCCTAACCCTCAACACCGGGCGGACCCAGGGCGCGATGGGCTGGCTGGGTGGCCAACGCATCCAGCTCGACCACCTAATCCTCGAAGCTGAAACGCCCAAAGCCGCCATTCTCTTGACCAGTCTGGATGGTCGCGATCTCGACGAAGCCCAGCGCATCCTCCTTTCGACCGCCGCCCGCGTGCGGAAAATGCGCGATGGCTATCGTTCCGAGCCCGTTGCCGCGCGTTTGTTCCTGCAAAGCACCGTAAGCGGCCTTCAGCTGGTGCCGCTACAGGCGGATGGCTCTCAAGGCAATGCAGTCGCCCTGCCGCGGAGCGCCTCGGGCGTCTACACCATCGACGTACCCACCGACCGCGGCACCCACTGGTTTGAGCTGACGCGTTGACGCCCGCCGTTTTTCTCCCGGCTCGCTTCGAACCACGGCCTTGGAGGCTGTCCGGCTCCCCGCGCGCCCGCCCGGAACTGCCAGCGTCGCTTGATAGGTTTTGGTTAAAATGTTCCCCCTAAGGGTGTTCGGAAAACGGTGGCTGCCCGGTGCAAGCCGCGCGCAATACCCCTACGCCCTGATGGTTGAGCCGTCATCCTCGTTCGATTATTCCAGCGGCTCACTTGCTGCCTTACGCTCATAAGTGTATCTATCCGAGTACCTTCTCGTTCAACTGTGTACCCCGGTTTCCTGCTGGTCCGGGCACCTACCCTCATCCTCTAGCCTTTTTACATGAAACTTCGTCTGCTTGCGGTGGCCGCCGGTGTGGTGGCCCTCTCTCCTATTGCGTTGCACGGCGCGCCTTCGGGTACCTACGGCGACTGGCGGCTCCAGGTCTGGGGTCCGATTGACGGTGCCAACGACGCCATCAGCGGCCCGGACGCCGACCCGGATGCCGACAGTATCCAGAACGCGCTCGAATACATCCTGGGGCTGGACCCGACCTCGCCCGACAGCAGCCCATTCGACGCGCTGGACATGACCCAGGGCGCGAACATGACCTTTCGCTTCAGCCAGTTCGACAACGCGGTGGGGTCATCGGTCTGGGCTGAGTACGCCACGGATTTGACGCAGCCCAGTCCGTGGGTCTCCGCCGACGGCACGGTGCTGAACGTGGTCACCGACGGGGTAAACGGGGCGCAAAGCGGGGTGGCCTCCTCGGCCTTTCAGGGAACGCTCTCCGGGCCCGGCACTGCGTTTCTTCGACTCGCGGCCAACGTCGACGTGGATGCCACCGCTCCGAACGACTCACTGCAATGGGTTTGGGTCGAGACGGGCGGCGGCACGAACAACAACTGGCCCGGCCTCTCCGCCAACAACATCCAGTGGTTTGGCGCGAATCAGAGCCGCAGCATCAACGTCAACATTCCCGCCGATGACACTTACTCGGTCTGGGTGCGCAAGCGCTGGGAACAGCCCGACTGGGAATGGCGCGTGGGCACCAGCGGCCCCTGGAATCAAGTCCCCGGCGGCCCTGGCATCGACGTGGTTCAGTACACCAATCCGCCCAACAACGGCGACCGCGTGGCGTGGTTCTTCGGCGGCGAGGTCGAATTGACCGCCGGCAACCACACCGTGCAATACCGGCAGACCGAACTGGGTTCGCACGGCTGGGACAATTTCCTCTTCATCAATCAGCCCTTCGTCCCCTCTGGCGAGCTTCAGCCCGACGAACTCGGCGGCACCCCCGAGCCCGGTCGGTTCATCTTCGAAGCCGACGCCGACACCTACACCTTCTCGCCGATTGACATGCGTTTCCTCAACGAACCGTTTGCCGGCAGCAAGGGCTTCATCGCCACCCAGGGCGAGGACTTCATCCACAGCGACACCGGCGAGAAAGTGCGTTTCTGGGCGGCCAACCTGGGCTCGGGCATCGCGGCGCTGGATCGCAGCCAGGTCGATGAACTGGCCCGGCACCTGGCCAAACGCGGCGTCAATCTGGTGCGCTATCACAGCCCCTTCTGGGTCCAAAGCGGCGGCAATTTCGGCAACATCAACGAGAGCAAGCTCGACGATATTTTCTACCTCGTCGCAGCCATGCGCCGCGAGGGCATCTACACTGGTTTTTCGATCTACTTCCCGCTTTGGGCCGATTACTGGGACCTGGCGGGCTATCAGCCGCCCTCCGGCACCAGCAACACCTTTGCCGCGCTCTACTACGACCCGGCGTTGCAAGCCATCTATCGCAATTTCTGGACGCAGCTGCTCACCCGGGTGAATCCGTACACGGGCGTCGAACTTCGCAACGAGCCGGCAGTGGCTTACGCGGAAATGGTCAACGAGGACTCGCTCCTGTTCTGGACCTTCACGCCGCGCGGCAACATCCCGCAGCAGTCGCTGGATATCCTCGAGCCACTCTTCGGCACCTGGGCCGCCAACAAGTACGGCTCGCTCCAAAATGCCTTCGACACGTGGAATCAGCCCGAACCCAACGACGATGCAGCCGCAGGGATCGCCGGTTTCGACAATGGGGTCGTTTTCAATGCGACCAGTCAGGCCGACTCCAACAACGGTGGACCGATCACCAATTGGCCCCGCCTGCGCGATGCCGCCACCGCCGCTTTCCTCGCCCAGCAGCAAACCACCTTTCATGAAGAGACGTATGATTTCCTCAAAATCGACCTGGGCTTCAAGGGGATGATCACTGGCTCGAACTGGCGTACGGCCGATGCCCGCGTGCTCGATCCGCTGGACAAGTGGTCCAACACCGTCGGCGATTTTATGGACCGCCACGGCTACTATGGCTCCAGCGTAACCGGCACCAACAGTAGCTTCGACGTGCTGACCGGGCAGACTTACTACGACCGCTCGGCCACCAAGTTTCAAAGCAACCAGGGCGCGGACGAAGGCTCCTTCAACCACGTCTCCTTCGACCTACGGCACAACAACCTGCCCTCGATCATCTCGGAGACCGACCACTCGGAGCCCAATCGATTCCGCGCCGAGCAGCCGTTCATCCATTCGGCTTACGCCAGCCTGCAGGGCAGCGACGGCATTGTTTATTTCACCATCACCGGGCCCACTTTCACCAGCACCGTGCGCAAATGGCCGATGCAAAGCCCGTTGACGCTGGGTCAGTTCCCGGCTTTTGCGTACATCTACCGCAAGTTTCTCGTGCAGGAAGGATCACCGGTGGCCGAGTTCGATCTGCTGCTTGATGATCTCTTTGCGCTCGAGGGGGCCCCGGTCAGCGCGCCGCAAAACTTTGACCAGCTGCGCGAGGAAGACATTCCGCCCGGCGGCAGCATCCCCGACGCCAGTTCCATCGACCCGCTGGCCTTCATCGTCGGCAAGGTCGGTCTCAACTACGTGACCAGCGACCCGACTTCCGACGTCATCAGCCTGGAGACCTTCATCGATCGCACTGCCAAAGTCGCCACCAGCATCACCTCCGAACTCTTCTGGGACTGGGGCAACGGCGTCATCTACATGCAGACGCCGCAAGCTCAGGGCGCCACCGGGTTTCTTGGTTCGGTCGGCACGATTAGCCTGGGCGACATCACCGTGGCCACTTCGATAGAATACGGCACACTCGTCGCCGTGGCCCTCGACGACAAAGCACTCTCGCAATCGGGCAAGATTCTGTTGCAGATCGGCACCGAAGAGCGCCCCACCGGTTGGACGGAAACCGGCACCTCCCCGGGACCCAAAACCATCACCAGCCTGGGGAATGCGCCGTTCCAGTTGAAAACCATCAATGGCACCTTCAGCTTGAACCGCGCCGATGCCGGCAGCCTGACTATCTCGCCGCTGGACTTCAACGGCTACCGCACCGACGTCGCGCCCTCGGTGGGCGTCACCAATTTCGCCCTGCAACCCGACGTGATCTATTACCTGATCGAGGACTAGCTGGAGCGTCTTTCAGTTGCTGCCCCAATACGCTTGCCAGCGGTCGCCTCCCCCAGTGGAGGCGGCCGTTTTCTTTGCCAGACAGGGGGAGAGGAGCCGCCGGGCCTTTGCGCTTGCCCGGGAGATGGCTGCGCGGGAGGCTGGTATGTTGAATCACCTGCCCCTGCCATGCCCGCCAAACCCAACATTCTCTTCCTCATCTCCGATGACACCGCCCCCGAGTACATCGGCTTTTCCGGTGGCGGTGACCGGGTCCTCACACCCCATCTGGATCGCCTCGCCGCCGAAGGCATGGCCTTCGACCAAATGTACGTTTCCTCGGCGGTCTGCACGCCCAGCCGCTACAGCTACTTCACTGGGCGCCACGCCGGACGCTGCGACAGCGCGCCGTTCCTCAACGAATGCCCGACTAACCAGCCTTACTGCATCAAGTGGAATGTGCACGCCCACGACGCCCGCATGACCGCCGGAGCCCTGCTCCAGCAAGCCGGCTACACCACCGGCTACGTCGGCAAGATGCACTGCGCACTCCCCAAAAAAGAGCTGGGCTTTCGGCCGCTGCCCACGGACGCGGATCCGCAAGACCCCGAGCTGAACCGTATCCTTGCCCACAACCACGAAAAGCTCGTCGCCGAAATGCAGCGTCTGGGCCACGACTTCGCTGGCGGCTTGCACTTTGGCAACCTCGACGACGGGCCACAGTGCCCAAAGCTGCAGGTGCACAACATCGAGTGGGCCACCGCCAATGCGCTGGAGTTTTTGCGCCAGCAGGCAGACAGCCCCAAGCCGTTTTTCCTGACCGTGGCCACCAGCGTGATTCACGGGCCGGGCCACATCGAGGAAGGCATCGAGAGCGATCCGCGCATCACCCGTGGCGGTTATCTGGAGGAAGCTCCCAACGTCCAGGCACCTCGCGGGTCCATTCGTCAGCGCCTTGACGCCCAGGGCATCGATTACAACCACCGTACCGCCGGTGCGCTTTGGCTCGATGACGCCGTGGGCGCCCTGCTCCAGGAACTCGAACGCCAGGGGCAGCTCGACAACACCCTCATCATCTACACCGCTGACCACAATGTGAACGGCAAGGGCACCTGTTACGAACGCGGGACCCGGGTGCCCATGTGCATCCGCTGGCCGCAACGCGTCGCCGCCGGGCAGCGGTGCACCGCCCTGGTGCAAAACGTCGACCTGATCCCCACGCTGATGGACGTCACCGCAGCGACCGCACCCAAAACGATGCCCCTGGACGGTCTGAGCTGGCTGCCCCTGCTCGAGGGCCGCGCCACGCAGACGCACGAGGACCTGTTCTTTGACAACGGCTGGACCCGCGCCGTACGCCACGGACGGTTCAAGTACATCGCCTTCCGCTATCCGCAACCCGAGCTGGCGCGGCACGAGTCTGGGGAGTTGGACAAGGCACTGGATTTTTATGGCAGCACCGGCCAGCAGCGCGAAATCCGCAACTACGCGCACTACTGGGATCCCGACCAGCTCTACGATCTGGAGGCCGATCCGGAGGAAACGACCAACCTGGTCGACCGCCCCGAGCACGCCGACCTCGTGGCTCGACTCAAGGCACGTCTACAGACTTACCTCGATACCTTCGAGCACCCCTTTGACCTGGCCGACCAGCCCTTCATGCACAGTGAACGCTACCGCGAGATGGCGGCCGCCACCGCCTCCATCGGTCCCGAAATTTACGATTGGTACCGACGCGGGATATACTAGGGGCGGAAGGGTCCAAGGTCGTTGCTCTCTGGTTCGGAGTCGTTGCAGAAGCGTCTTCGATGCTCATGGCGCGACCCACAAAGACGGCACTCTCAAAGCTGTGGGTGCTGGATCCGAAGCGATTCGTCCACCGCGGCGAAGCCTGAGTTGGAACCGGCGCATCAACGTTTGCCACAATTCCAGGGTGTGGTTCAGCGTTTTCAAACGCGTCGTAAAAAAGGGGACGCAGCGTGAATCCTTCGCAACCGCGCCTCTGTAGGCCCACTGCTCGATTCTGGCCCTCGGCTTGCGCCCCTTCAGTAGGTCAGGCTGAGCACATCGCCCTCGGAAAACTCGAAAAAGTCGGCTTTGTCGGCCAGTTCCGCCCCGGGGATCAGGTCTTCCTCGGAGTAGCCCGCCGCTTCCAGGCAACTCGGGCACACCTGCAACTGCACACCGCTTTTGATCAGGCTTTCGCGGTATTCGGAGACGGAAAGAAAGGGCTTCATCGAGAACTCCGGCCCATCGGCCACCATCAGCTCGATTCCCTTGATGTCGAAATACATCAGCACCGGGCGCTCACGGTTTTCGCGCATCAGCTGCCCCATCTGCAGGGCCATCAGGGCGCGTTGCGGGTTGTCGCTGCCGGAGGAGACATGAATGAAGACCCCGCGCGGCACGACCTCGTCGGCGGTGTCAGACGCCATCTCGGGCAGACCGTCGCGCATCGAGGCAACGATCAGAAACAGCGCGAAGACCAGCAGCAACCCTGCTGCCAGCGATGCAATCGATTTGAGGGCCGAACCCATCATTCAAAACTATCGGTCGATTCGCCCCGGGAGGCAACGCCGAATGGACAGTCGAAGGCGCAGCTTGAGAGCCGCTTCCCAAAGGCACCGACCGGGACGGTGGCCGGTTCGCCTCCATGGTCTCAGGCCTTGTTGACGGCGCGCGGCTTAGTGCGCCGGGGGAAACAATACCGGCAGATGGCGCAGATTTCCCGAGGTCTTGCCGGGCAACGTTCGCGCCCGTAAAAAATGATCTGCAGGTGGCGGCGGTACCAGGTGTCTTCGGGGAAACATTTTTTCAGGTCTGCCTCGGTCTGGACCACGTTTTTGCCGCGCGTCAGCTGCCAGCACTGGGCCAAGCGATGAATGTGGGTGTCCACCGGAAACGCCGGCACGCCAAAAGCCTGTACCAGCACCACCGAGGCGGTTTTGTGGCCCACGCCAGGCAGGGCTTCCAGCTCCTCCAGCGTGCGTGGCACCTGGCCCCCGTGACGCTCCATCAACAGCCGCCCCAGCGCGGCCAGATGCTTGGCCTTTTGCGGGGCCAGACCCAGCGGGCGGATGATCGCCAGGATCGCCTCGGGCTGCAGGCGGGCCAGCTCCGCCGGCGTGCCCGCTACGCGAAACAGTTCCGGGGTCACCTCGTTGACCTTCTTATCCGTGGTCTGGGCCGAGAGCAGGACGGCCACCAGCAGCGTGAAGGGGTCGCGGTGATCCAGCGGAATCGGCGTTTCGGGGTAGAGCTGGTCGAGTACTTCGCCGATGTAGCGGGCTCGTTCGTCTTTGCGCATGGCTTTGCATTAAGGCCGGGATGCGCCCACCTTCAAGCATGGCCGCCGCGGGCGAATCTTTTGAGCGTAACAACGGGGATTGTGCGGTCTCCGCTTGCACCCGGCCCGCAAAGCAGGAAAATATCAACATATCCGGATATTTCGATATGTTGCCTGCCAGCCTACCGTTCGCCCCGGCGCATTCGCTCCCAGACACGCACTGTTTTCTTGCCCTTTCATGAGTGATACCCACCTGAGCTACGCGCCGGAAGCCTTCCCGCGCGAGACCGCCCGCCACTACGTTTCCGCCACCGACGCCGACATCGCCGCGATGCTTGAGCGCGTCGGTTCGAGCGAGTTGGCCGACCTGTACCGCGACCTCGACCCGCAGGTGCGTTTCGATCAGTCGCCCGCCGTCGCTGACGAGCGCGCCTACAACGCCGTGGCGGCGCGAATGTCCGAACTGGCGGAGCGCAACCGACCGGCGCTCTCCTTCCTGGGCGATGGCCTGCCGGACTTTTCGGTTCATCCGATTGCGGCGAAAGTCGCCGGCATCCGCAACCTCACCACCGCCTACACCCCCTATCAGCCCGAACGCAGCCAGGGGACGCTGGTCACGCACTGGATCTATCAGTGTCTGCTGTCGCGCCTTACCGGCTTCGAGGCGATCAACTCGTCGCTCTACGACCGCTCGACCGCGCTCTTCGAGGCGGTCTGTACGGCGATTCGGCTGGCGCGCAAAACCGACACGGTGCTGGTTTCCGAGGGCTTTTTCCCGGGCGATCTCGAGGTGGTGCGTACGCTGGTGCAGGACACCGACATTCAACTGCGCACCGTCGCGCTCGACCCAAACACGGGACGCCTGGACGTCGAATCGGTTCGAGCCGCCGCGAACGAGGCCGGCGACGCGTTGGCCGCCATCGCGTTCACCCAGACTAACCACTTTGGCCTGTTGGAGGCTGTCGACGCGCTCACCGATCTGGCCGCCGAACTGGGCGTGCGCTCGATCGCCAGCGTCGATCCGCTCCTGCTGGCCACCGGCGGGCTCAAGCCGCCGAGCGCATTTGGCGCGAACGGAGCCGACATTCTCATCGGCGAGGCGCAGCACCTGGCGATTGGCCCGAACTTTGGCGGTCCAGGTCTGGGCCTGTTTGGCGTTCGCTTCAACGCCGCGCAGCGCAACGCGGTCCGGGCGACCCCAGGGCGCTATGTAGGCAAGGCGCGCGACGCCGCCGGGCGCGATTGTTTCGCCATGGTCCTGTCCACGCGCGAGCAACACATCCGCAAGGAAAAAGCCACGTCGAACATCTGCTCGAATCAGGCGTTTCTGGCCACGCTGGCGGGCGCGTGCCTGTTGGCCCGCGGCGAATCGGGCCTGGCCGCCCAGGTGAAGACCGCCCGCGACAACGCGCTGCAGACGGTCCGCAACCTGACCGCCCTGCCGGGTGTCGCGCTGGCCTTTGGCGACGCAGCCTTCTTCAACGAGGTGACGCTGGAAGTGCCGACGGACCCGCAGGAACTGATCGAAACCGCCCGCCAGCAAGGCATCCATCTGGGTGTCGACGTGAGCGCTCGCCTGCACGGTTCGCCACGCCCACTGCTGAAGCTTTCCTTCAACGACCGGCAAACGCCCGCCGACCTCGAGAAGCTCACCGGTTTCTTCAGGCAAGCAGTCGGCGAGGCCGAAGACGCCAGCCCCGCCGAAGGCATTTTGCAGACCCTGCACGCGCATCACCTACGCTCGGAACCCGTTGGCATGCCCGAGTTTGGCGAGGCCGAGGTCGAGCGCTACTACGAGCGGTTGGGCGCGCTCAACGTCAGCCCGGATGATGGCTGCTACCCGCTGGGTTCGTGCACGATGAAGTACAACCCCCGCCTGAACGACTGGGCGGCGAATCTCGACGGGTTCACGCAGCTTCACCCGCAGGCCCCGCTGGCCGATGCGCAAGGCGCGCTCGAGGTGCTCTTCGAGATTCAGGAGTGGTTCAAGGCGATCACCGGACTGCCCGGCGTGACCACGCAGCCGGTGGCCGGGGCTCAGGGCGAGCTGGTTGGCATCAAACTCTTTCAAGCCTACCACCGTGACCGCGGCCAGAGCGGGCGCGACGTCATCTTCATCCCGCGCTCGGCCCACGGCACCAACTTCGCCACGGCGGTCATGGCCGGTTTTAACGGTAACGGGCGCGACAGTGGGATTATATACCTGGAGTCCGGGTCCGACGGGCGCATCGACCGTGCCGACTTCGACGCCAAGCTTGCTCAATTGGGCGACCGTCTGGCCGGGGTGATGATCACCAACCCGAACACCGCCGGCATCTTCGAGACCCAATTTCGGGAAATCGCCGACGCGGTGCATGCTGCCGGTGGACTCGTCTACATGGACGGGGCCAACATGAACGCCATCGCCGGTTGGGTGAACCTTGACCGACTGGGCGTGGATGCCGTGCACAACAACCTGCACAAAACCTGGACGATTCCGCACGGCGGGGGCGGCCCCGGGGACGCCATCGTGGCAGTTTCACAGCGACTGGTGGACTACCTGCCAGGCTACCAGATTGTGCGTGAGCAAGCGGGCTTGCGTCCGGTGAAGGCCCCCAAGAGCATCGGCTCCTTTCACCGTCACTGGGGCAACTTTGCCCACAAGGTGCGCGCCCTCACTTACCTCTACCGCCTCGGTGGCGAGGGGATTCAGCGCATGTCGGCCATGGCGGTGCTTTCGTCGCGCTACCTGTTTGAAATCCTGCGCACGCACTTTCCGAGCCTACCGGCAGGGGCGGACACCACCCCGCGCATGCACGAGTTCATCCTGACGCTGGAGAACGCCGAGTTCGAGCGGCTGGAAGCCGCCGGACTGGCCCGGGCAGGGTTCATTCCATCGGTGGGCAAACTGTTTCTGGACTTCGGCTACCACGCCCCGACGGTAGCCTTTACCGAGGTTTTCGGGTTGATGATCGAGCACACCGAGAGCTACACCAAGGCAGAACAGGACAGCTTCGCCGAAGGGGTGGTAGCGATTCTGAACGTGGTGCGGGAGAATCCGGAGGCACTGCGCAGCGCACCGCACTTCACGCCGGTGGATCGCATCGACGAGGTCTCAGCCAACCGCAACTTGCAGCTGTTCGAGGCGCTGGACGAACTGCCACGCCTACACGAAAACCGTGTACCCCCTTCTGAACTGCGCGACGCAGCCCCGCACGAGATCGCAGCCCGGCTCAAGGCCCTCACCGAGTCCACGCAGACGGTCGAAGCCGCGGGCTAAGCCCGCCATCTCAAAGCTCGCTGTAACGAATCAGCGTGACGTTGTGGTTGCGCACCCAGGTAACCACGTCTTCGCGCATGAACTCGAGCCGTTGACCGTCGCGGTCGCGCCCGCAGGCCTCGCCGGAACGATAGACGCCTTCGAACGCGTGCATCTCGGCGTCGTTGTAGACCGGGTGGCCGACGTCGAGGTAGGTGCCGCCGGGCTCAGCCTGCTTGAGTTGCGCGAGCAAGCGGCTGGCGTGGTCGAATTCGTCAAAGGCGTCCTCGACTTTGGGCAGGACCGCCACGTCGAGCCGGCAGAGGATGCCGTTGCGCTGGGCAAAGTCCTGGAGTGCGTCGGCGTAGTCGTACATCCAAGTGACCCCCATGTGTGCGTCGCAGTAAGCGATGTCCAACCCGAGCGAGCGAAGGCGGTCGAGCTGTGCCTGCCACTCGATCACGACCTGCTCGGTGGGCACCTTGGCGGCGTGCAGCTTCGCATTGTCTTGGGGGAAAGCGCCACGCGCGTCAAAGAGCGCAGGCACTTTTTCAGCCGGGGCCACCGGATGGAATAACGGCGTGTGCCACTCGGAGGTCAGGCAACTGTGCAGGCCAAAATCGACGCCTTTTAAATCGCGCAGATGCTCAGCGGCGTGGGCGATCTCCGGGCCCGGCGCCAGGCAGGAAATGTTGCGCAGGATGCCGCCGGTGACGGCATCGTGGATGGCGCGGTTGGCGCTAAGGGCGCACCCGGCATCGTCTCCGCGGGTCAGCAAACGAAACATACGTATTTACAAAGGCCAAGGGTGCCCGCCGAGCCAAGCCATTTGCGCGGTCCTGCGCGGCGGCTTTGCCCTTGCCTGATGCACCCGGGCTGTCTTGGGTTCGGCGCTTCAATTCATTTCCCTTCCGCCTTCACCTCCGCAACGTCATGCCATCCTCTCCGCTTCGTGCCGCCATCGTTGGCTGCGGCAACATCGCCCGCGCCTACGGTGACCAAATCGCCACCTATGACTGCCTTGAAATCGCCGGGGCTTATGACCTGGACGCCTCGCGCGCCGAGGAATTCGTGGGCAAGTACGGGGGCAAGGTTTTCCGGGATTTGGACGCGGTGGCGGCCGACCCGGAAGTAGATCTGGTCGTCAACCTGACCATCCACCATGCGCATTACGCGGTGATCAAGCAGATGCTCGAAGCCGGCAAACCCGTCCACACGGAAAAGCCGTTGGCGCTCACCCACCGCGAGGCGAAGGAATTGGTCGACCTGTCGGAAGCCAAGTCCGTTCGCTTGAGTTCCGCGCCGACCACCTACATGGGCGACGCCCAGCAGACCGCCTGGAAACTGATCCGCGAGGGCAAGTGCGGCAAGCTGCGCCTGGTCTACGCCGAGGTGAATCACGGGCGTATTGAGTCGTGGCACCCCAATCCCGCGCCGTTTTACGACGTTGGCGTAATGTTCGACGTGGGCGTGTATCCGCTGACGCTGGTGACCACGATTCTGGGACCGGTGCGCACGGTACGCTGCACGGGACGCGTCATTTACCCGGACCGCAAAACCCAAGACGGTACGCCCTTCACGCCGGGCGCGCCGGAGTTCATGGTGGCCGTGTTGGAGTTTGCTGGCGGCGAAATCATGCGCCTGACGGCTAATTTTTACGTGACCAATTCCAAGCAGGGCGGCGCGCTGGAATTTCACGGCGACGCGGGCACGGTCTATTTGGGGAATTTCCAGGCGTTCCAGGCGCCCGTCGAGTATGGGAAGGTGGGCGAGAAAGGCTTTCAGCCCGTGGAGCACCTGCGCGAGCCATTCAAGGGCATCGAGTTTGGCCGCGGCGTCAAGGACCTGGCCGAAGCCATTCTTGAAGATCGTCCGCACCGCGCCAGCGGCGCGCAAGCCGCGCACGTTGTCGAGATCATCGAGGCGATGTTCTCCTCGATGCAGGAGGACCGGCCCGTCAGCGTTACCGGCGAGTTTCCGCAACCCGCGCCGATGCAATGGGCCGAGTAGAAATCCTCAGCCCGGCAAGGTCCGGAAGGATTCGGGAATCTGCCCGTCGGAAAAGTAGAGGTAGTACACCGAGTTGACGACCAGGGGAACGATGCCGCCCATCACTTCGCCGGCGACCAGGCCGATCATCAGCGGCTTGAGCTTGGTGTACAGACTCTCCCCGCCGTACTTGAGCACGACCAGCTTGATGAACCAGCCGATCAAAAACGGCATGGCAAAGACGCGGATATTGTAACCGGTCCAGGTGGCGAACATCACCGGATGCAGCGGCCACCAGCGAAACCGCAAGCGTCCCCACGAAAACAACAGTACCAGCGCCAGGCCCGCGACAAAGCCCACCAGTCCGGGCGTCTGCGGCGAGATGGCCAGCAGCCGCTCGAAACCGGCAATGGATTCGGCCTCCTCCAGACGCCCCTGCGCATTGAGGCGTTCGGCAACGTCGACGGTGGCGTCGTAGGCCCGGGTGACCGGGGTGGTCGTGCCCCACCGGCTCACGTTGCGCAGCCCGCCGTCATAGATGAAAAACAGCGCCGCGGGGATCCCCGTGCCCAACGCCACCAGGAAGGCAACGAGCGTCCAGGGGGCCACCTTGCTTTGGGAAACGCCGCGGTGTTCAAGGAGTTTGAAGGCGTTGACGATGTAGGGCAGGAAGGCCTGGCGCGGGTCGTAAACCCAGATGACCGCCGACACCAGCAGCATCAGCAGCACCGCTTGCGGGCCCAGCGCCTGCGCGCCCATCAGCCCGGTCAACAGCACCGCCGGGTAGATCACCGGTTGAATGAAGAACAGGCCGCTCTCGGCCAGGATGCGCGCCATCACCACGTGAATGACGAGGACGATGGCGGTGTAGATCAGCACCAGCGGCCAATCCAGGCCCAGGTTGAACAGCCAGATATACCACCCGGCCATGCCAAAAAGAAACATCCGCGCGCCCAGCACACTGTCCTTTTCCTCCGGACGCGGCCGCCGCAAAAACAACGCCGAGCGAAACACCCCCTGATAGAAGTGCCGCCCCGTGTAGACCAACATCAGAAAAAGGCCCAGGTACGAGCCCAGCTGCATGTAGTTGGCGACGCCGCCGCCGTGGCGCCCGCCAGTCTCAAAGCCGTACCAGGCCAGGGTGCCAAAGACCAAAGCGAAGAACACCGGCCCAATCCCGATCGAAAACGAGATGTCGCGCGGCAAAAAAAAGGCGATGCCAATCACCGCGAAGTACAAATGGAAATTCAGAAAATCCAGCATCGGCGCGTAGACCGAGGGCACGTTCTGGGTGAAGGGCTTCAACTCGAACCAGCGAAGGATCTGGACGCTCAGATCGAATTGCCGGTTGAGGTAGTTGTTGAAGTGCAGCGCGAAGACCGCTGCAAAGGCCAACAGGAAGAGCCGGTTGCGAAAGAGACTGCTGGCCTTGCCCTCCTCCGTCGGCAGAAAGGCGTTGAAGATTTCCGCCAGCGGGTAGGGCAGGTGCTCATTGTGCGACCACTGCCGGTGCAGCACCAGCGCCAGCCCCACACCAGCCAGACACAAGAGCAGCAACGCCGGAAACCACGCGCTGAAGGTGCGGGTAAAGCCCTCCCAGGGAATATCCTCCAGACCGAAGGACTGACCGGTGGGCTGCCCCTGCAGAAACCCTGTCAGCACCCGCCCGTCGGTCGCCTCGTTGTCGGCGATGAGTTGCTCCGGGGCTCGATTGACCACGTCGTACTTTTGCCAGGCAACCTCCTTTTTCGCGTAGGAGTGCGGCATGACGAGCTTGGAGATGAAGTCGCGCTGCAGGCCCGCGCTGATCACGCAGCAGGCGGCGAAGAGCAGCGTCAGGAGCACCGCTACCTCTCGCCCGGTAAAGGCCCAGCCCGGCCGCAACCAGGCCAGCACCGGATTGACCGCGAAGACTACCAGCGCCATCACCCCGAATACGCCCGGAGCCAGGTGGTTGCCGGCAAAGTGACTTTGCTGCAGGACGTGGTCGTTGAAGTAGCTCGCGATGCAAAACAGCCCGACACAGATCAGGCCTAAGACAACGGAGCGGGCACTCATGTGCGAGCGTCGGGGAAATTCAATAACGAGTGAAGGGGTCGCACGTCAGCGCGCGCCACGCGGGAGCGCCAAACCAACGCTCGCGAGCGTTCGCCGTGTGCTTCGCGAACGCAAATCATTTTGAATCGCTGGAAGGTCGCCGCTTGCGCGATTGTCGTTCTGGAAGCGCCATTATTGAATCCGCCCATGCAGAGCATTGAAACCCAGCCTCTCGAGCCAGTGATCGCCGCGGCCCAGCACGTGGGACAATGGCATCGCTGCGTGTTCAGCGGCGGCGCGGAGGGTGTCGACAAGGTACGGGCGCGCCCGGTCGACATTGGAGGCGAGATAAAGATTCAGTTGACCCACTTCAACGGTACACAAACCCGCGACGAAAACCTCGACCCCGAGCAATGGCCCGATGCGCTGCAGCGGTTGACCGCCGGCGCATTCGACCACATCCACCTCGCCTCAAGCACGCAGGACTGGCACGCGCGGCGCACGCGCAAGGGGCGCTGGCTCGTCTCTCGCGGAAAACCGTCCATGCCTGCCGGGAAAGCCGCCAGCCCCGGGCACGATCGCGCGCGGCAGTATCCGTTGCCCGGCGACCGCCCCGACCCCTTATTGCAAGCCCTCGGCATCCAGGACACGACAGGGCGCCTGCGCGCCACCCGCCGGGACAAGTTCAAGCAAATCAATCACTTCCTGCGTATTCTCAATGATGCCCTCGACCCGGATACCCTGCCCACGGACCGCCCGATTGAGCTGATCGACGCCGGTTGCGGCCACGCCTACCTCACCTGCGCAGCCTGGCATCACCTCAATCGCCTGTATCCGGGACGCGTCCGGCTGACAGGTGTTGACCGCGAGCCCGAGCGCATCCGCCATTGCAACGAGGTGCGCGCAGCGTTGGGCGATCCGCCCCATTTGACGTTCATCGAGCAGTCCATCGGCGACTTCGTACCCGAGGTCGCGCCCACAGCGGTGCTCTCGCTGCACGCATGCGATACCGCGACCGACGAAGCGCTGGCGCTGGCCGTGCGCTGGCAAGCCGAGGTCATTCTCTGCGCGCCCTGCTGCCAGCACGAGCTACGCGAGCAGCTCGACAACGCGGTCCTGCGCCCGGTCTTGCGGCATGGCATTCTCAAGCAGCGTGTGGCCGAAATCCTCACCGATGCCTGCCGGGCACACCTGTTGCGCCTGTGCGGCTATCGCGTGGATTTGCTGGAGTTCATCGACTCGCGTCACACGCCGAAAAACCTGCTCATCCGCGCGCGCCTGACTGGACACCCGCCCGACGCCAGCCTCCTCGAAGAGTACCGCCAGCTTCAGGCACAATGGCGCGTCGAACCCGCGTTGCGGCGTCTGCTCGCCGATCGGCTCGACCCGCTGCTTGCCTCCTGAGTCAGAGCGGCTACGATGCGCACGATGGGGGAAAGTGCAGAGGGCTTGACCGGGGCGGAGGCCTTGCAAGCGACGTTCAATCGTCGCGAAGGCGAGCCGGCTCGCGAGGCGGCCGAGGCTGCCCTGCGGCCCCTGCATTTTGGCGACTTTACCGGCCAGCGTAAAACACTGGAACGCCTCGAGGTGATGGTGGGCGCGGCCCGCACGCGTGGCGAAGCCCTCAACCATATCCTGCTCAGCGGCCCGCCCGGCCTGGGCAAGACCACGCTGGCGCTGATCCTCGGCCAGGAAATGGGCACGCAGGTGCGAATCACGTCCGGGCCGGTCATCGAAAAAGCCGGCGACCTGGCCGGGCTGCTGACCGGGTTGGAGACCGGCGACATCCTCTTCATCGACGAGGTGCACCGGCTGCCCAAGACCGTCGAGGAGTATCTGTACTCGGCGATGGAGGATTTCCGCATCGACATCATGATCGATCAGGGGCCCAACGCGCGCAGCGTGCGTTTGTCGCTGCCGCGCTTCACCTTGGTCGCCGCGACGACGCGCACCGGCCTGTTGACCGCGCCGCTGCGCAGTCGCTTTGCCCTGCAGACGCGGCTGGACCACTACAACCGGTGCGATTTGCAGCACATCGTCGAGCGCAGCTGCCGCCTGCTCAACGTCGAGGTCGACACCGATGGAGCCGCCGAAATCGCCGGGCGAGCCCGGGGCACCCCGCGCATCGCCAACAACCTGATCTATTTCGTGCGCGACTACGCGTTGCAACGGGCCGACGGCCGCATCAACCGAGAGGTGGCGGCAGCAGCGCTGGAATTGCTCGAAATCGACGAGCGCGGTCTCGACGACATGGACAAGCGCATCCTGCGGCTGTTGGCTGAAAACTACCGGGGCGGACCCGTTGGACTGGGCACGATCGCCGTCGCGGTGGGCGAGGAAGAGCACACTCTGGAAGAGGTGCACGAACCCTACCTGATTCAGGAAGGCTACCTGCAGCGAACGGCTCAAGGTCGCGTGCTGACCGATAAGGGCTGGCAGATCTCCGGGCAGGCCGAGACTTCTTCCAATGGTCAAGGTGAACTGCCATAGGGCCAGTCAACGGTGTCTTCCCGACCTCCCTGATCCGTCCCAGATGGTCTCGACTAGGCCGCTCGCTCGAATCCGCCGATCCCGGGTCAGCAACGCCAGGCAGTGTCGAGTTGACAGCTAGCAACACTGCTTTGGGTTGCGCGAAATCAGCTGAAGTCAGGATACCCGCCGCGAGGGTCCTTTTCGCGTTGCCTGTTCGGGCTGCCATGACTGTTCTGGCCCAAACCATGTGAGTGCCTGAACCATGAGCCTTTACACAATGCGCGGCGCCGATGGGCGCGAGTACGGTCCCGTCAGTGAGGACCAGCTGAATCAGTGGATACAGGAGGGACGGGCCAACGCTCAAACCGAGATCAAGCGCGATCAGGGTGCGTTTCAGCGGATGGGCACGCTATCGGAATTCGCCCCGGCTCTTGGCAAAGACGAAAGGGCCACCGCCGCCCCGGTTCAAGCAACGCCCCGCGTGGGCAATTACCTGCCGTCTCGCGGCAGCACCTCGGCCGCCACCATTCGCGACGCCGCCGCCCCGCTGGCCCGCGCGACTTTCTGGATGAAGTTCCTGGCCTTTCTGGGACTGGTGCCGGTGATGATGAGCGTGGTCGGCGTGCTGGTCGCGGTTGCGGTCCCCGCCTTGCAGGGATCCGAGCAGCTTGAAGCGGCGTCTGTCGTTGTCGTTGTGATCGGGGCCGTGATCGGCCTCGCGGTCTCGCTGCTGGTCTTGTCGCCCTACATCCTCATGTGGATCAAGCTTTGGAAAGCCGCCGGGGCGATCAAAATGGCCGCCCTGAACGGGGATGCGCTCTCGATGACGGAAGCCTGCGCGCGCTTGCGCTGGTTTTTCACCATCGGCGGGGTGCTTTTCATGCTCTATGTGTTGTTCGTGGCGGCCGCCTATTTCTACGTTTTGGTCATCGCGCCGGGAAATTTTTGAGGGCGACCAATCCGCCGTCGGCCGGAGGCTTCGAGCAAGCGCGCCAGGTCGCATCGGGCTCAGGCGCGGCCGTCCAGCGCGCGGGATGCGCTCGCCTCGCGTTCTGTCGCCTCCAGATAGCGGGAAGGTCCGGGGTGTCCCTTGACCAGGGGCTCGACGGTCAACGACGGCTCCTCGGCGGCGGCGGCTTCCTCCACGGCTTCCGAGGCAGGCGCCTCGCTTTCGCGGATTTGGGCGCGGGCCTGGGCCTCGATATGGTCGACCTCGGCGACGGTCCTCAAGTCCTGCGGCGAGGATTGGCCGCTTGAGAGAATGGCCGCACGCAACTCACGAGCGCGCTCGATGGTTTGCTCGGGCGTGCTGCCGGGAGCGACCGAATGCTTCACGTGGCCGTCGATGGCATAGCGATTGCCGTCGGGGCCCAGTTTGTAGGTAAACTGAACCTGTGCGCTGAGGCCTGAACGCACGGCCTCGGCCAGCTGTTCGGCGCGGACCTTCTGGTCGCGCTCGCGCAGTACGCGCAGTTCCTTGCGCTCTTCGTCGGAAAGGCGCTCTGGACTCTTGGTGGGCAGCTGATTGACGTGGCCCCCACGGTCGCGATTGGCTTTCTCGCGGTCGCGCGCGGCCATGTCCTGATCGCGCAAAGGAAGCGCGACGACGGAACTGGTGTCTAAGGTGGCGGGCGAAATCATTGGGCACCTCCATGGGTGCGCCCGCCGGATATGCCTTTGGTGTCACATCCTAGTGTCGTCCGTGCGGCACCCAACTTGACGCCCGCTGTCCCGCTCCAGCGAACCACCGACGAGGCTCCACAAAAAACCGGAGGTGAGGCCCTCCGGTGTTGTCCAAGTGGGCCGAGAACGTACTCGCGACCGGCTTACTTGCTGGCCGGATGCGCTTCAGCGCCTTCGCGGTACTTATCCGTAAAGGCCTTCACCGCGTCTTCGCTCATGGGCTCAAAGCGTAGTGCTGCAGAGTTGATGCAGTAACGCAGCCCGGTCGGCTCGGGACCGTCGGGAAAGACGTGCCCGAGGTGGTGACCCGTCACTGCACAGACCGATTCGGTACGGACCATGCCGTGGCTGCGGTCTACCTTGTCGCCGACAGCTTCGGGCACGATCGGGCGCGTGAAGCTGGGCCAACCCGTGCCGGAGTCGAATTTGTCCAGCGAGCTGAAGAGCGGGATGTCGGTGCCGGCGGCAAAGTAGATGCCCGGTTCCTTGTTGTTGAAATACTCGTTGGCGAAGGGGCGTTCGGTGCCGGCTTGGCGCGTCACGTAATACTGCTGATTGCTCAGGCGTTCTTTCCAAGTGTCGTTGCTCATCGTCGAGAAGTCGGTTTCCGCGTGCTTGAGGAAGGGGGGATTTTGGGCGCGTTCGGCAAATTTCTGCTCAATCACTGCCTCGCGGTTTCCCAGTTGCGTGTAGGCCTGCAAAATCGCGGCCATCGCTACCAAAGCAACCAGCGCCGCCAGCCAGCCATTGATGCGCGCGCCTCGCAGGGCGGATCTCGAGGAAGTGTTTGCCATAATGATGAGAGTACGCCCATCGGCTCGATATTTCACCGCCGAGGTGGATTTTGACTCGGCCGAAACAGCAGTCACCAGCGTCCAAGCGGAAATTTGCCGATGCCACATCCAACACCGTGCGTGCGCCGCAACCCTCTCAACGATCCTAACAATCAACGAGGACCATCCGAATCTGAGCAAAAAAAAGCCCCGCCCGAAGCCGGGGCACAATCACCTAATATTACCCAAATAAACAAGCCAATTGAAAAATGAATTTCTGGGATGAACTGACTCGCCTATTTGAATCACTAATCGGTCTGACCGGGAAAACTTTAGGGGTGTTCCCGCAATTTGGTTAATGATTCTTCATTACTGTAAATTTTCAGCAAAATTTGTCCAGTGAAATCTTCACAAATCTTAGCTTTTTTGACGTCAGTTTACATACACATGCAAGCATCCTCGGAAACGTTAGCGCATTCTTGCGCAAGTGGTTGCCGATTTTTGAACTGTCTCTGCGCGGAGAATTGCATTGTTACAAAACGACTTCACTTCGGAAGGTTGCAGCTCGCAGCAACGGCTTGACGCCTTCTTTGAAAACAGCCTCTTGCGCTTATCCTTGTCGGAGAAGACACGCGTCGTTTTCTTCCCCGCAGCGGCAGAAAACTTGAGTTTGGCCCGGTTGGCCGCCGGTTTTTTGATTCTGGCGATGGGAGGTGCCGAAGCGTTGCTGACCGGGCAATTCCGGCTCGCGGTTGGGCAAACCCTCGCGCAGCCTCAGCGGGTAGACGCTTTGCGGCGTCCGCCTGACTCAACCACATGAGCTCTTCCGCTCCCAAGCCAATCCTGCTCAGCTGGGCCACCTGCGACGGCGTTCACGTCGACCCGGCCACCGGCAAATTCTATCTGCTGGGGATCTTTTCGGGCATCCGCGCGCAAAATTTCCCGTGCACGCACCCGCGCATGCTCTGGTTTTTGCTCCTAACTGAGCTGACCGAAGGCGACCACGTCCTGAAAATCTCGCTGGGCCTGCCAACCGAGCCGCCCCGCACGGCGGTCGAGCGTCCCTTCAAAGCCCAGGGTCCGTTGCAGCGCGTGCACCTGATCAACGAGGTCAAGAATGCGCAGTTTCCGAGGCCGGAGAACTACAGCCTGATCATCGAGGTGGACGACGATCCGCTGCTGGTGACAAACTTTCCGGTAGCCGAGTAGGGCGCACCGGTTTGACCGT
The DNA here is from genome assembly GCA_050331595.1 of Opitutales bacterium. Classification (GTDB taxonomy): domain Bacteria; phylum Verrucomicrobiota; class Verrucomicrobiia; order Opitutales; family JBHJGM01; genus JBHJGM01. The sequence continues at coordinate 77,874 of JBHJGQ010000001.1, read as the reverse complement.
TGACGTGCGCGAGGTGGCGTGGGCACACTCCGCGTCCTCAACCCTGACATGAGCGAACGCATTTCCCTGGACTCCGCCCAACCGCAACCGGTGCTGATTGTAGGTTCGGTGGCCTTCGACGACATCATCACCCCCTACGCCACCGGCGAGCGGATCCTGGGCGGATCGGCCTCGTACGCGAGCCTGGCCAGCAGCTTTTATGCGCCAACACAGCTGGTGGGCGTGGTCGGTAACGACTTCGACCCGAAGTACCGGCAGCGGCTGGAGGCTCGCGGCATCGACCTGGACGGCCTGCAGATCGACAGCACCGGCCCGACATTTTTTTGGAAAGGCCAGTACCACGAAAACTTCAATCGGCGCGACACCCTCGACCTGCAGCTGAACGTGTTCGAGACATTCCAGCCTGAGCTTCCCGAGCGCTTCCGCCAGACGCCCTTTGTCATGCTGGGCAACATCGGCCCCGGCTTGCAGATGCACGTCGTCGATCAGTTGCAGGGGAGCGGGCACTTCGTGGTGGCCGACACGATCGACTTCTGGATCGACGCCGAACGCGACGCCCTGCTGGAGATGATTCGTAAGGTCGATCTCTTCACCATCAACGATGACGAAGCCACCAAGCTCACTGGCAAGACCAACCTGATCGACGCCGGCTGGGCCCTGCGTGCGCTGGGACCCGAACGCGCCATCGTCAAAAAAGGCGAACACGGCGCGTATCTCTTTTCGGAGGAGGGGCTGTTTGCGTTGCCGGCCTTCCCGGTGACGGAGCTGCGCGACCCGACCGGCGCAGGCGACTCCTTTGCCGGAGCGCTGCTGGGTTACCTGGCCGCGGTCAACCGGACCGACGTGGCTGCGTTGAAACAGGCGATGGTCTACGCAACGGTCACCGCCAGCCTGACCGTGGAAGCCTTTTCGTGCGACCGGCTCGAAAGCGCCGGGGTTGCCGAGTTGGCCCAGCGCCGAGACCAACTCCTGCGGATGATCCAGGTTTAGCGGCGGGTTGCACCCCGGCGGAAAAGCCGGCAGGGTTGTGCGTCATGATCACCGCAACCGAGACCGACCTGCAGGCACTCGTCACCGGCATCGCCCAAAAAGCGCGTGCGGCCTCGCTCGAACTGGCCACGCTCGACTCCGCGACCAAGAACGCCGTCCTCGCGACACTGGCCGCCAAGCTGGAGGCCTCCGTCGACGCGCTGATCGAGGCCAATGCCAAAGACTTGGAGGCCGGGCGCGCCAACAACCTGGCCAAACCGCTGCTCGAGCGGCTGACCCTCAACGAGGGCCGCGTCACCAAGATGGCCCAAGGCGTGCGCGAAGTCATCGAGTTGCCCGATCCAGTGGGCGAGGAGATCGAGCGTGTCGAACGGTCCAACGGCCTGGACATTCGCAAGGTGCGCGTGCCGATGGGAGTGGTCGGCATCATCTACGAATCACGCCCCAACGTGACGATCGATTGCGCGGTGCTCTGCTTCAAGTCGGGGAACGCGGCCATTCTGCGCGGCGGCAAGGAAGCCCTGCACAGCAACCGGGCGCTGGCCGCGATCATTGCCGATGCGCTGCAGGCCCACGACCTCAATCCGGCCGCCGTTCAGCTGATTCCGGTGACCGACCGCGGCGCGCTGGAGTATCTCATCCGGCTCAACGATTACATCCACTGTATCATCCCGCGCGGTGGCGAGGGCTTGATCCGTTTCGTCGTGGAAAACGGCACGGTACCCGTGATCAAGCACTACACCGGGGTGTGCAACGTTTACGTCGATGCCCAGGCCGATCCCGATTTGGCCGAGTCGCTCGTCGTCAACACCAAGTGTCAGCGCCCCAGCGTGTGCAACGCGGCCGAGAATTTGATCGTCCACGCGGACGTTGCCGAAAGCCTGTTGCCTCGGCTGGGCAAGGCGCTGACGAGCGAAGGCGTTGAGTTGCGCGTGGACGAACGGGCGGCTTCGATTCTCCAAGCGGCGGAGGTGCCGACCCAGCCGGCTACCGAGGCGGATTACTTTGCGGAGTTCCTCGACCTGATTCTGGCGGTAAAGGTGGTGAACAGCCTGGAAGAAGGTATCCAATTTATCAATACATACGGCAGCGCGCATTCCGATCTGATCGTGACCAAAGACGAGGCGGCGGCCAGGCGGTTTCTGCAGGCTGTCGATTCGGCGACGGTCTATTGGAACGCCTCCACGCGCTTCACCGATGGGTTCGAGTTTGGGCTGGGGGCGGAAATCGGCATCTCCACCGACCGACTGCACGCCCGAGGCCCGATGGGATTGCGTGAGTTATGCACGTACAAATTCCTGATTTACGGCACCGGGCAGATTCGCCGTTAACCCGCTCAAGCAGCCTCACCGCTTTGTTTCCGTCCGGAACGCCGCGCCCCGCGGGTTCCGGATTTTCATTGCTTCTGGAATAGCCCCCCGCCCTGCACGCTCTGACCAGCAACCGACCAAACGACACTTTCAAAAACACACACAAAACAAACAAAATAAAAAAGGATACGAAAATGACCAAGACCATCACGACCCTCGCCGTCTTCGCGGCCCTGTCCACGTCCTCCGCCTTCGCCGGCCTGAGCGACCACATCAACCTCGGCGCCGTGCTCCAGCCCAGCCAAACGGTGGACGCGAAGAAGTCCGGCCCCCCGGCCAAGCGTTTCTCGGCCTCGCGCAACTACCGCAACGACACCGCGCCGGCCATCGTCGACAACACCGTCGATAACGCAACCAGCGGCGTCGTCAGCTTCTTCCAGAACATCAACCTGGGCGCCATCGCGCAGAACGACACCGAAGCGCCTCAAGCCAACAACTTCCGCTACCCGCGCAGCGGCCGCATCTAAAGCGAGACCATTTTTGGTTACTTCAGCAGCACAACGAACTCTCGAAAGACGGAGGTCTCCCCATGGAGGCCTCCGTTTTTTGTGCGCGGGCCTCACTCACGGGCGGCGGTCAGGGCAAGTGCCTCGCGCGTACGTTGAGTGACTAGGGCAAAGTTGCCTTCGTCCATCGCCTTGGACGGCACGAACCACGAGCCGCCGACTGCAACCACGGCTTCAATGGCCAGGTAATCGGGCAGGGTGTCCGGTCGGATACCGCCCGTTGGCACGAAGCGAACGCCCGTGTGCGCAAACGGTGCCAGCACCGACTTCAGGTACGACGCCCCTCCGGCTGGTTCCGCCGGAAAAAACTTCAACAACGCCGCCCCCGCTCGGATGGCCCGCCCGATCTCGGTGGACGTCACCACGCCCGGCAGTAACGTCAGCCCCAACTCCTGCGCCGTCTGCAACACGGATGGATCCAGCCCCGGTGCCACGGCAAAGTGCAGGTCGGCTTCGACCACAAAGTGCACCTGGGCTTCGTCCAACACGGTGCCTGCACCCACCGTCATCTCGGGAAATCGCTCTCGGATGGCCTTCAAGCCATCCAGAGCCGCCGGTGTGCGCAGCGTAATCTCGACGACCTGTAAACCGGCTTCGAGCAGCGCTTCGGCCAGGCGTGGGCCATCATCCGCTTGCTGAATCGAGGCCACCGGAAGGAGGCGATGCTCCATCAAAATGGAAAGATCGGTGCTCATAATTTTCTTTGACTTCTGTTTTTTGTATAAATTTTGTTGTTTACGAAATGTCTACGGCCGAATTTGTCGCCAAGCCACCAGCGGGCACCCTGTTTGACTTCAGCGTGTTGCGGACGCTGCGCAAGCGCGAAGGACTGACGCTCGACGAACTCAGTGCCCGCTCCGGCGTGTCGGCGGCCGTCATTTCAAAGCTCGAGCGCAATCAATCGCAGGCCGAGCTGGAAACGCTCGCGCGTCTGGCGCGGGTTTTTGGACAAAGCGCTTCGGACCTGTTGGCCCTGGCGGAGGCACCCCTGGCGCAACGCGCGAGGTCGACCGAGTACGCCTCCGACGGTTTCCATTTCGAGCGTCTGCACTACGGCAACCTGACCGCCTTTCGCGGGCGTGCCCCGTCGGGCGCCTGCGTGTCGCGCGCGGAGATCCATCAGGATGACTACGAGGTGTGCTGGGTCGTTCGCGGACGCGTGCAACTGACCTTGCCCCACCAAACCCTGCGTCTCGGCGCGGGCGAGGCGGCGCAGTTCGACGCCATCGAGGCGCACACCTACGAAGCGCTTGAGCCGAGCGAGTTGATCCTCCTGCACCTGCGCAAGCCGAAGCGCTTCTGATCCGAGTCCCCATGAAAGCCGATCTCGACCTCACACCCGCCGACCTGCTGCCCGCGCTGGAGCGTTTCTGGACTGTATCCGCGGAGAAAATACGCCGGCTTGAAGCGACCTATGACGATGCGCAAGGCTCGCCGGTGTACACGGTGCGCGGGCGTTACACCACCCGCGGCTGGACGGAGTGGACCGAGGGCTTTCGCTACGGCAGCGCGCTCTTGCAGTTCGATGCGACCGCAGACACAGCGTTCCTGGAATTGGGCCGCCGCCAGACCATCGAGCGCATGGCATCGCACCTCACCCACACGGGTGTGCACGACCACGGTTTCAACAACGTGTCCACTTATGGCAACCTGCGCCGGCTACACCGCGAGGGCCGACTGAACGAAAACGAAGATGCGCTGAACCTTTACGAGGTCGCCCTCAAGTGCAGCGGGGCGGTTCAAGCCAGCCGCTGGACGACGTGCGAGACAGGCGGCTTCATCCACTCCTTCAATGGGCCGCATTCGCTGTTCGTCGACACGGTTCGCTCCTGTCGCTCGTTGATGCTGGCACATAATCTGGGTCATTTTCTGATGGGTGAAGGCGATCGGCGCATCTCGCTGCTGGAGCGCGCCTGGCAGCACCTGGAAGCCACCGCTTGTTACAGCGTGTACTACGGCGAAGGCCGAGACATCTACGATGTACCGGGACGCGTCGCGCACGAATCGATCTTCAACGTGACCGACGGCGCTTATCGCTGCCCCGGCACCCAGCAGGGCTACTCTGGTTTTTCAACGTGGACGCGGGGTTTGGCGTGGGCGGTGTGCGGTTTTCCCGAACAGCTCGAATTCGTCGCGACGCTGGACGACGCCGAACTCGTGCCCCTGGGGGGACGCACGCACGTCGAACAAATTCTCCTGAAAGCCGCACAGGCCACGGCTGCCTTTTACATCGATTACACTGCGCTGGACGGCATTCCGTATTGGGACACCGGCGCGCCGAGGCTGGCCGAACTGGGTACCTACACCGAGCGCACGGCGGAACCGTTCAACCATCACGAGCCGGTCGACGCATCCGCCGCGGCCATCGCCGCGCAAGGGTTGCTCCGCCTCGGGCGCTATCTCAACGAGCGTGCAGATGGAACCGGCCAACCCTATTTCCAAGCCGGACTGACCGTGCTGCACACCCTGCTGGACGAGCCGTACCTGTCCCTCGACGTCAATCACGAAGGGCTACTGCTGCATTCAGTGTATCACCGCCCGAACGGCTGGGATCACATTCCCGATGGCCACCGCGTTCCTTGTGGCGAGTCATCGATGTGGGGCGATTATCACCTGCGCGAAGCCGCGCTGCTGGTGCAACGCCTTGCCCGCAACGAGCCCTTCCTCACCTTCTTCAGCTAGGACCTGCCGTGGACACCCTCGACCGCCTGTGTATCCACAGCGTCACGACAAAACCGTGGCCCGTCGAGATGGCGATTGACCGCTTCGCCGCCGCTGGCGTGCGTGGCATCACTGTCTGGCGTGAGGCGCTCGAAGGGAGAGACCTGGCCGAGGTCCGACGACGCATCGTCGATGCCGGGTTGAGCCTCGTTTCCCTGTGTCGCGGCGGTTTTTTCCCAGCTGTCGAACCCGCCTCCCGGCAAGCAGCCATTGACGACAACCGCCGCTGCCTCGACGAGGCCGCCGCCCTTGGAGCGCCGCTGGTCGTTTTAGTCTGCGGCGCGGATCCCGAAGTGCCACTACAAACCGCGCGCACGCAAATCGCCGAAGGCATTGCCACGCTGCTACCTCACGCAGAGTCCATGGGCGTTCGTCTCGGCGTTGAGCCGCTGCACCCGATGTACGCCGACACTCGATCGGCCATCAACACCCTCGGGCAGGCCAACGATTTGTGCGCGGAGTTGAATCACCCCCTGGTTGGCGTTGCTCTGGACATGTATCACACCTGGTGGGATCCTCATTTGGAATCTGAGATCGCCCGATGCGGTCAAATGGAGAAACTCTTCGCCTTTCACGTCTGCGATTGGCGCGTGCCCACCGAACACCTGCTGCTTGACCGCGAGCTGATGGGCGAGGGCTGCATCCCGATGCGACAGATTCACACATGGGTCGAAGCGACGGGGTTCGACGGGTTTGTCGAGGTCGAGATTTTTTCCGAAAAGCGCTGGGCCGAAGATCAAGACGCGTATCTGAGTGCCATCATCAAATCGTATCGCGCCAACTTTTAAATTCTCTCATGAAACACCATACCGTAGGTATATTAATGAACGGCGTCACGGGACGCATGGGCACGCATCAGCATCTGCTGCGGTCTATTTGCGCCATCCGTGAGCAGGGCGGCATCGCTCTGGGGCCGGGCGAATGCATTTGGCCCGAGCCGATGCTTCTGGGCCGCAATCCTGACAAGCTCAAGGCCCTCGCGGAACGGGCCGGGGTGCAACGATGGAGCACCGACATCGACGCCGCGCTCGAAGACTCGGATTTCTCCGTCTATTTTGACGCGCAAACCACGGGGCGACGCGCCGAGGGCGTGCGCAAGGCCGTCGCCGCCGGCAAGCACGTTTACTGCGAGAAACCCATCGCGACCACCACCCAAACGGCGCTGGAACTGTATCAGCTTTGCCGGGACGCCGGAGTGAAGCACGGAGTTGTGCAGGACAAACTCTGGCTGCCGGGCTTGCTCAAGCTCAAGCGGCTGATGGAGCAGGACTTTTTCGGGCGCATCCTCTCGGTGCGGGGCGAATTCGGCTACTGGGTCTTCGAGGGGCACTCGATACCCGCGCAGCGCCCTTCCTGGAATTATCGCAAGGAGGACGACGGCGGCATTATTGTGGACATGCTGTGTCATTGGCGATACGTCCTGGACAATCTCTTTGGTAAGGTGCGGGCGGTCAGCTGCCGCGGTGCGACTCATATTCCCGAGCGTATCGACGAAAGCGATACGCCGTATACCTGCACCGCCGACGACGCCGCCTACGCGACCTTTGAGCTGGAAGGGGATGTCATCGCGCACATCAACGCATCCTGGTGTGTGCGCGTTCGCCGAGACGATTTGCTGACGCTGCAGGTTGACGGCACGCGGGGCTCCGCCGTCGCCGGATTGCGCGACTGCCGCATTCAACATTACGGCGCCACCCCCAAGCCGGTCTGGAATCCGGACATCGCTCAGCCGATCGATTTTTCCGAAGGCTGGAGCCTGTTACCCGAGCAGGAGCCGTATGACAATGCGTTCAAGGCCCAGTGGGCGCTGTTCCTGCGTCACGTGGTGCTGGACGAGCCCTTTCCGTGGTCCCTGCTGGAAGGCGCCAAAGGCGTCCAGTTGGCCGAACTCGGACTCGAGAGCTGGGCCGAGCGGCGCTGGTTGGATGTCTCGGATCTCAACGCGTAGTCTTTTCATGGATACGAAGCAAAAGCAAGTCGCCTTGATTACGGGGGGCAGCCGCGGCATTGGGCTTGGGTGCGCCCAGGCACTCGCACGCGCCGGATTTGATCTGGCAATCAACGGCATGCGCCCGGCCGAGGCAGTTGCCAGCGTTCTGTCCGAACTGAAAGAACTTGGCGCAGACGTCTGCTACTGCCCGGGTGACATCGGCCGCGCAAACGACCGTGCAAAAATCCTAAGCGCAGTGCGGGAGCATTTCGGCCGATTGAACGTGCTGGTCAACAACGCAGGCGTCGCCCCGAAAGAGCGTCAGGATATTCTGGATACGTCGGAAGAAAGCTACGACCGCGTGCTCGGGACCAACCTAAAGGGCGCGTTTTTTCTGACGCAGGAGGCCGCTCGCTGGATGATCGCTCAACATGAGTCGAAGCCTGCGTTCGTCGGCAGCATCATCAACGTGGGGTCGATTTCCGCGTCGGTGGCCTCGGTCAATCGCGCTGAGTACTGCATCGCCAAAGCAGGGCTGGCCATGCTGACACAGCTCTTTGCCGCACGGCTCGGAGCCTTTGGCATTCCCGTTTATGAAGTACGGCCAGGCATCACCCGCACGGATATGACTGCTGGCGTGGCGGAAAAATACGACAAACTGATTGCCGAAGGACTGACAGTGACTCCGCGCTGGGGCTTGCCGGAGGACGTGGGCAGGGCGGTTGCCGCGTTGGCCCGGGGCGATTTCGCCTACTCGACAGGAGCGGCCATTCCGGTGGACGGCGGGTTGACGCTCCAACGGCTGTAACGTTGTCGCTGGTTAGAGCCGCGCGTCGAACAACTTGGCGCTGGTCAGTTCCAGCAGGCCGTCGTCGGCGGTCATCAGCGCGCAGTCGAGCACGCGGGCCGTGGCCAGGAGCACGCGATCGGCAACGTCGGGCGGAAGGGGGTCCGGCAAACGGGCCGCCTCCAGCGCAATGGCTTCGGTCACCGGTACGGTTTCCGCACGCAACTGCTCCAACGCGCGCTCGAACCACAGGTCCAGAGCCACCTTGATGCGCACCCGGCGCATCTCGTTCAGCCGGGCCAGTTCCATGACCGAAATGGCCGAAACCATCACCTCGGTCGCCGGCTTGAGCAGGCGCTTGACCGCGCGCGGGCCCAGGACGTCGGGCGAAGTTTGCGCCCAAATGAGCACGTGGGTGTCCAGCAACAGCCGCATAGTCAGGTCAAGGTGGTCAAGTCAGAGCACATCGCCCACGGAAGGGCGCACCGGCAAGGTCGGTTGAAGAATGTTGCCGCGAATGAGCAGATCGTCCTGCTGGCCGCCCAGGGTGCGTTCCTGGCTGCCGAGTTGAACCGGCTCCACGCGCACGAGCGGCTTACCGCGGAGCGTCACCGTCAGCGGGCGACCCGTGCGCTGCACCTCCTTCATCAAGGCGATGCACTTGGCCTTGAACTCCGAAATGAGAATCGAGTCATCGTTCATACGTCGAACCAACTTGGTCCACTTACCAAGTCAAGTCTACTCTGACAGTTTTGTGAATAAGTTCGGAATAACTCAATCTGGGGTGGACACAAGACAGCCCATTAGGACAACTGGCTGCCAACTTTAACCGGTCCTTGCTGCGCCTAACCAGGTCAGCTTACTTGGTCATTTTCTGTTTTGGAGCGGACGAATAAGTTTCGCTTCCTCGGATGTCACTTCCCATTGGACTTCTTATCGGCAGAAGCACGATTCCGGCGTTCCAATGCCTCTTTGGCAAAAAAGAGTAAGCACACCCGCAGACCGAATGCCTGCAGGCGACTGGCACGGACGGCTTGATCTTCCGCGCGCGAGGTCACAACGTTGTAGCGGTGGGATTGCTATCAGTCAAAGTTCTCGGGACGGCCTTCACTGCAATCGGTCTGGCCAGTATATCCGCTCAGATACTGGACCGCCTGCCGGTGACGGAGCGCACGAATCCCGCGCCGGCCACGCCTTCCCAAATGGCGGCGGTTGAGTCGGAAACCTCGCCATCAGAAGACGATGCAGTCGTGGTCATTTCCATTGAGGGTGACATCGAAACGCGTACGCAGCGCGTGCTGGAAACCGGGTTGGCCACGGCGGAGCGCCTCGATGCGCAGATGGTCGTTGTTCAAGTCGATTCTCGGGGGGGCAAGCTCGACCTGGCCATCGAGATGATGCAGGCACTGGCCGATACGCGGATGCCGACCGTAGTCTACGTGGCCGAGGATGCGGCGGGACCCGCCGCCGTGCTTCCGCTGGCGGTGGAGCGTGTCTTCGTGCATCCGCGCGGGGTGATTGGCCCGATTGACCTGGAGGCCGACGGCACAGGTGACAGCTCGCTGGACAGCTTTCGCGAAAGCAAAATTCTGGCTTCTGCAGCACGCGGACCGCAACGCGAAGCCCTCATTCGCGCGATGCTCGCGCCCAAGGAGCGCTTCGAGTACGGCGGGCAAACGCTGAGCTCGCCGGGGCGTGTTTTGGCGCTGCGGGCGGCTCAGGCGCAACTGACGGAGGGCGAGCCGCCGGTAGCTTTACTGGCGCAGGCCCAAATGCGCTCGCTGGACGAGGTTTTAGCGGCGCTGACAGGCAGCACCGATCCTTCGTATCTCCTCGTGCAGTGGGACGCCCGTAAGCGCACAATCGCGCAGACCACGGTTAATGCGCCCGCTGGCAATGAGCGCGTCGCTGCAACGGACGGCTCGGCGGTTGCGGTCGAGAGCACGCGCGAGGCCGGGGACGACGCCTCGGATTTCTCCACTGCCGACGTGGGAACACCCGGGGAAGACGGCGTGTTTGACGTTTACGTGGTGCCCATTCGCGGGGGTATCGACCAACCGCAGCTCTTCATTTTGCGGCGGGCGCTCAAGCAGGCGATTGAGGAAGACGTGGAGGCCATCGTGCTGGACATGGATACGCCCGGCGGTCGGCTCGACGTAACCCTTGAAATGATGGAGGCGCTCGCCCGCTTCGAAGGCAAAACAATCACCTACGTGAATTCGGACGCCATCTCGGCGGGCGCATACATTTCGGCGGCGACGCAACACATCTACATGTCGCCCACGGGCGTGATCGGGGCGGCGGCAGCCGTGTCGGGCGGGGGCGGCGAGATTCCGCCCACGATGAAGGCCAAAATCAACTCGGTGCTCGACGGCATCATCCGCACCTACACCGACGAGTACCCTTTCCGCGCGCGCGTGCTGCGGGCCATGGCCGACATCAGCGCCGACCTGGTGATCAACGACGAACCGGTCGTTTCCTCCGAAGGTGAGCCGCTGGTCCAACCGGGCTCGTTGCTGACGTTGACCGCCAAAGAAGCCGTGCTGACCTTCGTGCCCGAAGACATCGAGCGCTTTGGACCGGAGCCGCGCCCCCTGCTCGCCTCGGGCGTCGCCGAAGACCTCGACGCCGTTCTGAATAAGCGTTTTGGCGAGGGCAACTACCGCATCACGAAGTTCGAGGTAACCTGGTCGGAGAACGTGTCGAAATGGCTGGTCACGATTGCGCCACTACTGTTTCCGCTCGGGCTGATCCTGCTCTACCTGGAGGCGCAGACGCCGACGTTTGGCCTGCTTGGAGGGCTTGGGCTGTTGTTTCTGGTAGCGTTTTTTGGCGGCCACCTGGTGGCCGGGCTGGCCGGGTACGAGGACATCCTGCTCTTTGCCATTGGCTGCAGCCTCATCCTGGCCGAGCTGATTTTCTTCCCGGGCACGCTGGTGCTTGGGCTCAGCGGGGTGACTTTGGTGATGGCGTCGCTGGTTTGGGCGATGTCGGACAACTGGCCGACGGACGGCATCGACGTCAGCCCCGAACTGCTGCTCATGCCGACGTTGCGACTGATGCTGGGGATGATCATTGGCATTGTCGCGCTGGCGCTGCTCGGAAAGCTTCTGCCCAAAAAAATGTTTTGGGACCGCATCATCTTGCGCGGCTCGCTACAGCCGGCGGGGCACGCACCCCTGGGCGACACCTTGACGCTGGAGCAGTCCGATGGCTCCGGGGGCCGCTCATCAGCGACGCCGCCGTCCATCCCCGAGGTGGGCCGCACGGGCACGGCGGTCACGTCGCTCTACCCTTCGGGTGAGGTGGAGATTGACGGGCGTCGCTACCAGGCGCGTACCACCATGGGCCTGATCGAACGCGGGCAATCCGTCAAAGTGACCGGGCACCGCGATTTCACGCTGATCGTCTCTGCTGAGTAACCGGCAGAGCCGAACCAGATCGCTTCGATTTCCTCCATTTTGTGTTTGTTCTGTGCTTTTTGTGGTAGAGAACGTGTCTGTACGATGCTGAGTTTGATCATCATTCTGGTCATAGCGGGGATGGTCCTGATTGGGCTGGAAATTTTCCTGCCCGGTGCGGTGCTGGGTATTTTGGGAGCCATCGCGTTCATGGCCGCGGCCTATTTCGCCTACCAGGAGTACGGGCTGCTGGGCGGCGGCCTGACAGCGGCGGTGGGTCTGTTTGGCGCGGTGGGCGTACTGGTGGTGGAGTTCACGTTGCTGCCCAAGACAAAGCTGGGGCGGCGCCTTTTTCTGAGCGCAAAGGTCGAGGGCAACGCGCGGGATGAGGTCCTGGCCAAAGCTGATGTAGTGGGCCGCGAAGGCCAGAGCCTCACGACGCTTGCCCCCAGCGGACGCGTCCTGGTAGACGGACAGGAGTTTGAAGCCTTCAGCGAGGATGGCCTGTTGACCAAGGGCACCCCCGTCGAGGTGATCAGCCGCGATAACTTTCGCCTGGTTGTCCGCAAAAAGACGTTGTGACCTGCGCTGCGTTGCAAGCCCGGCGAATACCTCACGCATTTCCTGCCTTTGGCCTTGATGCGACTGGCTTCCCGGTGATTGCTTCAGTCATTGACACAGCTGTCGTTTGGAAACGCACGCACACGCCATCGGAGGAAACTTTTGGAGCGAACGCCCCAATTCATTAAAAAAGCACCACTATGGGAGACACACTGCTCTACGTCGGCCTGATCGTTGGCCTGATCATCCTGATCGTCCTGTTCATCATCGTCCTCTCGTACATCGGTACGTGGGTGAAAGCGCTGCTGGCGGGCGCGCCGGTGGGCATCCCGACCCTGCTGGCCATGCGTCTGCGGGGCGTCCCGCACGGGCTGATCGTCGACGCCCGCATCACCGCGGTGAAAGCTGGCATCGAGCTGAGCACCACCGAGCTGGAATCGCATTACCTGGCCGATGGTAACGTGATCCAAACCGTGCAGGCCCTGATCGCTGCCGAAAAAGCCGGCATCACCCTCAACTGGACGCGCGCCTGCGCCATCGACCTCGCCACCAAGGGCACCAACAAGAGCGTGCTCGAGGCGGTGCGCACCTCTGTCAACCCGAAGGTCATCGACTGCCCCAACCCCTCCAGCGGGCGCAACTCTATCGACGGTGTGGCCAAGGATGGGATCCAGGTGAAGGCGCGGGCCCGAGTGACCGTGCGAACCAATCTGGACCGCTTCGTGGGTGGCGCGCAGGAAGACACGATCATTGCCCGCGTGGGCGAGGGCATTGTCACCACCATCGGCTCGGCCGAAACCTACAAGTACGTACTGGAAAATCCCGACACCATCTCCAAGACCGTGCTCAACCGAGGCCTGGACGTGGGCACGGCCTTCGAAATTCTGTCCATCGACATCGCCGACCTGGACGTGGGCGAGAACATCGGCGCCAAGCTGCAGGAAAGCCAAGCCGTGGCCAACAAGAACATGGCTCAGGCGCAGGCCGAAATTCGTCGTGCCGCCGCCGTGGCGCTCGAGCAGGAAATGAAGGCGCGCGTGGAAGAGATGCAGGCCAAGGTCGTCGAGGCGCAGGCTCAGGTTCCGCTGGCGTTGGCCGACAGTTTGCGCAGTGGCAAGATGGGCTTCATGGACTACTACCGGTTGCAAAACATTCAGTCGGACACGTCCATGCGCGAATCCATTTCCAAGGCCGATGAAGGCGGCCAAGGCAGCCCTCTGGGCGGCGGATCCTAGAGCGATTCCCGAGTCGCCTGCCCTCATCACTGAGCCCTAGTCGAAGACCATGGAAACGCTGCTTGAGTTTCTGATCCCAGCGATCGTGATTCTGCTGTTTTTCCTGGGAAAGATCTTTGGCAACGATCAGGAAGCAGACGAAGCGCGTCCGCCGGCACGACCGCAATCTCCAGCGGGTCCGACGGAGGCAACCGATGATCGCACGCGCCAGATTCAGGAAGAGATTCGCCGCAAAATTGCCGAGCGTCGCGCGGCTCAGGAGGGGGAGGCTCCAGCCGCGTCTCCGCCCACCACCATGCCACCGCAGCCCGTGGCGCGACAAATGCCTCCGCCCGTTCCGGCAGCACCGGCCGCGCCTGAGTCCCCGCCGCGCGGCTTGAGCCGGTACGAGGATGTGGCGGACAATCGCTGGGACGAACCGGCGGCGCAGACCGAAACGTTTTCCGTTCCCGAGTCGAGCCCAGCGACGCCGCCTTCGTCCGTGGCCGCGTTTCAAGCTCAACTGGAGCAACAGCGTCGCCGTGCCGAGGAAGCCCGTCGACGCCTCGAACAGGCCCGCGAGGAACGCGCCCGACAAGAGCGTGAAGCCCGTTTCAAAGATGCCGCTCAAAGCTGGGGGCACACGCCCTTGGACGCTGAAGAGAGCCTGGCCCGTTCCGTCCAGCGGATGCTGCGCCACCCCAACGCCACCCGGCAGGCGTTCGTGCTGTACGAAATCCTGGGGACGCCGGTGGGGCTACGCTCGCCCGAGGGTGGGCAGCGGCCCAAGTGGGAAGAGTGACGCCGGTGGCCCCGCGCCGGTTTCGCGCTTGCGCCCGCCTGACAAAAGGCTGAACGTGCCTCACTTACGGCCCATGAATATGATCTCCACACGAAACCTCGTGTTGCGCCCGCTGGAAGTCGGCCACGTCGACGCCTACCACCAGGGCGGTGCCGCGCTGGCCGAGGAACTCGGGGTGGCCGTGCCCGGTTCGTGGCCCTGGAGCGAAACCGCCGAAATCCTGGATTGGGCCAAGGCGCAGTTGGAGGCCGATCCGGAGCAGAGCGGCTGGCTCATCTGGCTGATCCTGCACCGCGGTTCGCATTTGCTGATCGGCGACGCCGGCTTTGGCGGCAAACCCAACACCGAGGGCGTCATCACGCTGGGCTACAACATCGTGCCGGAGTATCGGGTGCGTGGATACGGTTCGGAGGCCGCCGAAGCGCTGGTCGACTGGGCCTTTGCGCACGCCACGGTCAAGGCCATCGAAGCGCGCACGCCCAGCAACCACCACGCGTCCATGCGCATTCTCGAGAAGCTGGGCTTCAGCCGTCAGCGTAACGAGGACAAGACGGTGCTGTGGTCACGTTCGCGGCCCGAGAACGGGTAGAGACGCCGCAGGCCGCGGCACGGATTCGCAAGACCCGGCGCAGATTACTGGTGAAGTCCCCCTGCAAAGCGTAGGTACGCCCTCAGCTAAGGCAGCGGCTCGATCAGGTTGCCCGCACGGTCATGACGGCCCTGTGAAGAAAAGAACAAACTGCCGCGCCCAGGGTAATCGGGCCCGACCACAATCGGCTCAGCTGCGCGCCCGTTGATCTCGAAAAGCGCGCCGTTGGGATTGCCGTAGACGATCACCTGCACGATGCCATCGAGCTCGACCGGATCCATGGTTTCGCCCGGCTGCAACGGCTGCACCTCGTTGCTGGCGGGGAATCCCACGCGCAGCGGATTGCCCGCGGGGGCCGTTACCCGAAAGGTGAAAGGCTCGAGCTCACTGATCTGTTCGGTGGCCTGGTCTTCGCCCGCGCTGGCTTCGTCGCCGTCGCTGCGGATCACTGCCTGCACCAAAAGTACCAGCAGAACCACCAGAACGATAGCCGCCAGCGCCACTGCCCCCACTTTCCAATACAGGCCCACGCCGCCGAACTTGCCCAGAAGCGACTCCACGGGCAGGCGCGGGCGGTTGGCGGGATCGTCGAAGCGGCTGGCGTCGTCCTCGCCGGTTGAAGAGGGCACCGGGGCCGACGGGCGCGTCTCGCCCGCCGCGGGTTTGGCTGTCTCGCTTGGACGATCCTCCGGGTCATCCACGTTGATGTGACCCAAACCGGGACGCGTGCTGGTGCTGCCACCGCCGCCCCCGACGGAAAAATGCGTCTGCCCGCCCTCGCGCCGGTGACCGCGCCCGCTAGCCGCCGCGCTGGCTTCCATGCGCACCGCGCGGAAATCCGTGGCCACCTTCTCAGCGTCCAGCTGCAGGTAGCGCGCGTAGAGTTTCAGAAAGCCAATTTTGTAGACGTCCGGCAGATCGAAATCGAACTGGTCGCCCTCAAAAAAGCCCAGAAAATCACTGCGTATCTTCGTGGACTCAGCTGCCTCGCGCAGCGAAATGCCCTGACGCTTGCGCGCCTCCTCCAATCGTTGTCCAATGCTCTGCATTGCCCTCGCGCTCTGTTGAAACGCACTGGACGGGCCCATGCAATCCCGAAGCGCCGCAGAATCAGTCCTTTGCGCGCGGAGAATATAGATCGGCAATAAGCGCTTCTAGAGTGCGCTTGTATCCGCAGCTTGCCTACAGCGCGTCGATGTCCTGAAGGATCTCGCGGGGGCTGGAGCCGTTTTCGGGGCCCACGATGCCTTCGGCCTCGAGGATCTCCATGATACGCGCGGCACGGTTGTAACCGATCTTCAAGCGGCGCTGCAGCATCGAGGTGCTGGCCCGCTTGGAGGCGCGCAACACTTCCAGCGCATCGGGCACCATTTCATCATCCCACTGGCGGTCGGAGCCGGGCTTGTCAAAGGCGTCTTCCTCGCCCTCGGCATCGACGTGGGCCTGCACGTCTTCGGCAAAGCGCGGCGGACCGTTGGTGGCCTGCTGCTGCACAATCGAGTTGATCTCCTCGTCGGACACAAAAGCACCCTGCGCACGGACCATTTGCGCCGTTCCGGGGGGAAGGAAGAGCATGTCACCCTTGCCGATGAGCTTGTCGGCGCCCTGCCCGTCGAGGATGGTGCGGCTGTCGACCTTGGAAGCGACCTTGAAGGCGATGCGGCTGGGCAGGTTGGCTTTGATGACGCCGGTGATGACGTTCACCGACGGACGCTGAGTGGCGATGATCAGGTGGATGCCGGCGGCCCGCGCCAGTTGCGCCAGACGGGCGATTCCCTGTTCGATGTCCGCCGGGGCCACCATCATGAGGTCGGCCAGCTCGTCGATGATACAGACAATGTAGGGCAATTTGCGGTCGGGGATTTCCAGCTCCAGGTCTCGCGGCACCTCGATACTGCCCAGTGCGGCGCGCTCCTCCGGCGACATGGAAGCGTCCATCTCGTCGGCCTTGGCCTTCTCTTCCTTGTCCTTGAGGATCTTGGCGTTGAAGCCGGCAATGTTGCGTACGCCCACCTGGGCAAAAATCTGGTAACGCCGCTCCATCTCGTTGATGAGCCACTTCAGCGCCCCAGGCACCTTTTTGGGCTGCGTGACCACGGGAATCAACATGTGCGGCAGACTGTTGAAGACCTGCATCTCCACGATCTTCGGATCGACCATGATGAAGCGCAGATCTTCCGGGCTGGAGTGGTACAGCAGCGAGGCCACGACCGCGTTGATGCAGACGGTTTTACCCGCGCCGGTGGCCCCGGCGATCAACAGGTGTGGCATCTTTGTAAGGTCGGCCACGACGGGCTTACCGGTCACCTCCTTGCCCAGCACGATCGGAATCTCGGCCTTCGACTCGGCCCAGGCGCGCGACTCGATGATCTCGCGAATGCAGACCGGCGAGGGCTTCTTGTTGGGGACCTCGATGCCAACGGTGCCCTTGCCGGGAACGGGGGCGAGGATACGCACCGCGGTCGCCTTCAGGCCCAGGGCGATGTTTTTGTCGAGGTTCTCGATTTTTTCCACGCGTACGCCCGCGGCCGGCTTCACCTCGTAGCGCGTGATGACGGGCCCGGTCTGGACTTCGCTGGGTTCAACACGCACGCCAAACTGATCGAGGATCTGCACCAGCAAATCGGCGGTGGCGCGGTGATCGTCGGTGGTTTGCGGGGCCTCTTCGACAGGCTCGGAGAGCAAGTCCACGGACGGAAAAACGTGGTCGCCCCGGCGCTCCGGCACGCTGCCGGTGGCCTTCTCGACGCGTTCGCCCGAGACCACCTTGAGGTCGGACTTCACCGCCTCGGCCTTGGCCGGACCGTCCGCCGTCGCGTCGAAGGGCGGGCGCGTTTCGCTCGAACTTTCGACCGGCGTGCGCTTGCTTTCGGGGATGGGTGCGAGGGTGTCCTTACGCGCGTCCCCCAGGGAAAGCCGGCGGCGGGCCATCTCCTTGCGCTCGGTCTCGCTGAAGCCCGGGCGCGAAAGCTTGATGCCGGGCGGCGGGGGTGCCTCCACGGCCGGGCGAGTGGTTCCCGGTCGACGTAACAGCGGCGGGTCCTTATCGGCGTTGCCCCCGGGCAGCGGATTCGGGTCGAGCGGTACGTTGGCGGAAGCCGCATCGGCTTCGGCTGCTTCCCGCGCGGCTTTGCGCTCGGCGCGTTTCTCCGCTGCCTTGGCCGCACGTTGGCGAATCCAGCCCGTCAGCGTATCCCAGGCCTGCGCCGGACGCTCGATAAAGATGGCGGTCAACGCGATCACGCTGGCCGATACCAAAATGAAGCCACTGCCAAAAGGGCCCAGCACCGGACCCAGCAACTGGCCGTGCAGGCTTTCGCCCACCAGACCGCCCCAGCCTTTGAGGAAGGTGCCGGTCGCCGCGTCGGCCGCGCTACCTTGGAGAATCCGCGCCACGCCCGCGCACAGACCCAGCGTCGGCAGGATCAGGGCCCACTTCCACCAGCGCAAAAACTGCGCCCGCCGGAAAAAGCACATCAGGCTGGCCCACAAGAGAAAGACGGGGCCCAGCCAGGCGACCGCGCCCAAAAAGTAGTAAGCCATTGCCGCAAAGGTCGCGCCCAGCGGACCGACCGGGTTGCCGTTTTCAAGCACCTCGGTCGTGTTGGTGAGAAAGGCCAGAGGGCCGCCGGAGGTGCCATCACCGCTCACGCGTCCGTAAAAATCCTGACCCGGCGCGTAACTCAACAAACTCGCGCTCATCAGGATGGTGACCGTCAAGACGATCAGGCCCAAGACCGGACGTGAACGCGGTGCGCGACGCCCGATGGAGGTGGCGATGTCGGCATCTCCATCGCCTTTGAGCGTGCCTTTGGGCTTGGCGCCCTTGCGAAATGCCTTCGGAGGTGGGGCGTCCTTGGCAGCTTTGCGCTCGGGGCGTTTCTTGGCCGTCTTTTTCGCGGCGGGCTTTTTAGCCTTGGATTTCATGGTTCGGGACTGGACGGGCGAGGACGGTCTGCCGGGTGTGGGCACAGGCGATGGAAACCGCCCGCGGCAGGCGGCGATGCCTCCTTCCTCATCGTCAAAATCACTTCAACGCTAATGGCGCTCCCTCCGCGCCTCCATCAGGGGCAAGGCTAAGGCCTTCCCCTGCTCAGACAAGCCCGAAGCAGCCGGCGGCGATGCCCTGCTTGACCGCCCGGGTCGGCCCTGTATGCTGGAACGCTTATGCCAACGGTTCGTTTCGAGGCGATTTACCAGCAGCGCGTGTGGGGTGGGCGCAAGCTAGCCAGCGCGTTGGGGCGTGCCTTGCCCGAGCCCGACGTACCCTTTGGCGAGGCATGGGAAATTGTCGACCGCCCGGAGGCTAACTCAAGCATCCTGAGCGGCCCACACGCCGGCAAAACGCTGCGTGCGGCGCTCGAGGCCGACGCCACCTCCCTGATGGGCCCAGCCTGGGATGCTGCGAAACCATTCCCGCTGCTGGTGAAGTGGCTGGACTGCCGCGAGCGACTGAGCCTGCAAGTACACCCGCCGGCCTCGGTCGCCCCCAGCCTTGGCGGGGAGCCGAAAACGGAGAACTGGTTCATCGCCGAGGCCGACAAGCAGGCTGCGTTGATCGTGGGCCTCAAGCGCGGTATCGACCGCCCTGCGTTTGAGAACGCGCTCCAAGAAGGCACGCTGGAGGATTGCCTGCATCGTTTTGCGGTGCGCGCGGGCCAGTCGATTTTCGTGCCCAGTGGACGCTTGCACGCGATCGATGCCGGGAACCTCATCCTGGAGATTCAGCAGAATTCCGACACGACCTACCGCGTTTACGATTGGGGTCGGGTAGGTCTGGATGGCCAGCCCCGCCAGCTGCACGTCGAACAATCACTGCAAAGCATCGACTGGGACGACGCCGAACCAAAGGCGGTCACTACTGGCACCGGCGAAACCACCCTGGCCGAGTGCCCGCACTTTCGCCTGCGCTACCAGTTGATTGGCCCAGGCCGCACCCTGCACTTTCCCCCGTCCGAGCAGCCCATTTTGCTCTCGATCATTGACGGTCGGCTGAAGGATACCGATACGCACGAAACCCTCCAGCGCGGCGAAAATGTGCTCGTGCCCTTCGCCACCGGCGGCGCCTTTACGGCCTCCGCGCCGGCGGCCGTCATCGTGACCGACCATTTCGTGAACTAGGCCAACATGACCCAAGCCGATTCCAAAACCGAATCCGACGAACCCAATCCGACCGCCGAAAACTCGAACGCTGAGGCAGCCCCTGTGAGCCATCCTGAATCGACACAGGAGGATGCAGTGTCCGAAGACTCCGCCGAGTTGTTGGCCCGCCTCGACGAAGCGCAGGCTCAGGTAGCCCAGGAAAAAGACCGCTACCTGCGCGCCGTGGCCGACCTGGAAAACTTCCGCCGCCGCGTGGCGCGCGACAAGGAGGAACTACGCCAGTTTGGCCTGAGCGACTTCGTGCAGAACCTCCTGCCGGCGCTGGACAACCTCAATCTGGGTCTGCAGGCGCTCGACAGCCAGGAACTCCCCACTGAAGCCGCCAATCTGCTCGAAGGCTTTCGTTTCGTTGGCCAGCAGATCCAGAAGACCTTTGCCGAGCACGGTGTGGAAACCCTCGAACCCGAGGGCGAGGCGTTTGACCCGAACCTGCACGACTGCGTGTCGCATGAGCCCAGCGAAACCGTTGACGAAGACAACGTCATCCGCGTCATGCGCACGGGCTACCGGCTCAATGGCCGCTTGCTGCGACCGGCCTCGGTCGTCGTTTCCAGCGGCCCGTCGGCGGCACATTGATGCGAGCCCACGCCCTCTTCCAAAACCCTTTCGCATCCCCCGTTGGACCACGCCTGAAAAGCGCACATGGCCGAGAAAAAGGATTATTACGAGCTGCTGGGTGTCTCGCGCGACGTGGGCGAGCCGGAGCTGAAGAAGGCCTACCGCAAGATGGCCGTGAAGTATCACCCCGACAAAAACAAGGGTGACCCGGACGCCGAGGAAGCCTTCAAGCAAATCGGCGAAGCCTACGAAGTGCTCAAAGATCCGGAGAAGCGCGCGGCCTACGATCGCTACGGCCACGCGGCGTTTCAGCAGGGCGGCGTGGGCGCCGGACGCGGGGGCGGCGGTTTCCACGATCCGTTCGATATCTTCCGCGAGGTCTTCGGCGGCGGCGGGGGTGGCGGCGGCATCTTCGAGGATCTCTTTGGCGGCGGCGGGGGTCGCGGCGGACGAGGCGGCCCGCAAGTGGGCAACGATCTGCGCTACGACCTGGAGATTTCCCTGGCGGAGGCAGCCAGCGGCGTTGAACGCCAGATCGAGTATCGGCGCCATGTCGTGTGCGAGACGTGTAAGGGCACCGGAGCAGAACCCGGCAGCAAGCCCGTCACCTGCATGACGTGCGGGGGCAGCGGCCAGGTCATCCGGCGCCTGGGCGGCTTTGCCACCGTCCGCCAAACCTGCCCGACCTGTTCGGGCAGCGGTACCCAAATCGACAGCCCCTGCGCACAATGCGACGGCGAAGGCCTGGAAGTCGAGCGCCACACCTTGAGCGTGCGCATCCCCGCGGGCGTCGACACCGGCTCCAAGTTACGCTCCAGCGGCAGCGGCGACGCCGGCCCGCGCGGCGGTCCCGCCGGTGATCTGTACATCGTCATCCACGTGGCCGAGGACGAATTGTTCGAGCGCGACGGCGACGACCTCTTCTGCGAAATCCCGATCAAGTTTACCCTGGCCACGCTTGGAGGCACCATCGAGGTACCCACCTTGAACGGACGCGCCTCGCTGAAGATCCCTCCCGCCACGCAGACCGGCACCACCTTCCGCCTGCGCAAGAAAGGCATGCCCAACCTGCGCTCGGGCGACCCCGGCGACCAGCTCGTGCGCGTCCATGTCGAGGTCCCGGGCAAGCTCACCGCCGACCAGCGCGAAAAACTCGAAGCCTTTGCCCTGGCCTGTGGCGATGCCGAAAAACCCGTGGGCGAGTCGTTCTTTGAAAAAGCCAAGCGGTGGTTCGAGGCCTGAGCTTCGGAACGGTCCAATGAATCTGCCCAACGCAAAACGCTTTGCGTCACTCGAGGAGGCAGTGGCGAACCGTCAGCGCCTGCGCGAGCAGGGGCAACGCATGGTGCTGACCAACGGCTGTTTCGATTTACTGCACCCGGGGCACCTGAGTTTTTTGCAAGCCGCCCGTGAGCAGGGTGACGCGCTGTGGGTCGCACTGAACAGCGACGAAAGCGTGCGCGCACTCAAGGGCCCCACCCGCCCGGTGCTTCGCCAAAACGAACGGGCCTACGCCATGGCCGCGCTCGCGTGCGTGGATCGCATCCTGATCTTCAACAACCCTCGCCTCACCGCCGAAATTCGCGCGCTTGAGCCCGACCTCTACGTCAAAGCCGGCGACTACACGCTGGAATCGCTCGATCCGGACGAACGCGCGGCCCTCGAAGCCGCCGGTACGCAGATTCGCTTCCTGCCCTTCCTCGAAGGCTACAGCACGACGGCCCTGATCGAAAAGATTGCCGCCGCCGCGCATACCTTTTAGGGCCTGTCGGATGATGCGCGTGGGTATTCTCGGTTCGGGGCGAGGCTCCAACGCGCGCGCCATTTTGGAGGCAGAGGCATCCGGTGATCTCGGGCCCGCCACTGTCGCCGGGCTGATCAGCGACCGCGCCGAAGCGCCCATGCTCGCCCTCGGGCAGCGCTTTGGCCGACCCGCCCGCCACATCGACCCGGGACGTTTTCGCACCAAACTCGAACCGGAGTCCGAAGCAGCTTTTGTGGCGCAACTGCAGGACTGGGAGGTGGATCTGGTCGTGCTGGCGGGCTTCATGCGCGTGGTCAAAGCGCCGCTACTAAACGCCTTCGAAGGACGCATGCTCAACCTGCACCCAAGCCTGCTGCCCAGCTTCCCGGGGCTCAACGCCATCGGCCAGGCCTTCGACTACGGGGTGCGCTTCACCGGCTGCACGGTTCACTGGGTGAATGCCGCAGTCGATGCCGGCCAGATCATCGAACAGACCGTCGTGTGTATCGAACCTACGGATACGCTCGAATCGCTCGAGGAAAAGGTGCACGCCGCCGAGCACGCGCTGTTGCCCGCCGTCATCGCCCGTCTGGCCATCGCTCAAGCATGATCGAGGTGCGTGTCACGGTGGACGCCGAACTGGCGGAGCGGCTCGAAGCGCATTTTTGCGAGTGGTTGCGCTCGCCCTGGAGCCTGCTGCAAGAGAAGACCGGCATTCCGTATCAGTTTTCCGGATACTTCGACGACGAGTCCGAAGCCCTCCATGCGTGGCGGGCGCTGCAGGATGAGTTTCCGGAGTTGCCCGAGTCACCCCAAACGCGCCTGCTCGAGGACGCGGATTGGCAGAACGCCTACAAGGCCTTCATGCAACCCTGGCAGGAGCGCCACGTGCACTGGGTGCCACTGTGGGAACGCGCCACCTACCGCCTGCCAGAGGGTCACGTGGCGCTCTACCTGGATGCGGGCATGGCCTTTGGCACCGGCAGCCACGAAACCACGCGGCTCTGCCTGCGGCGGCTGCTGGATTTTCGCGAAGCCCGACCCAAGACCTTTGCGCAAACGCGCCTGATCGATGCCGGCTGCGGTTCGGGCATCCTCGCACTGACCGCCTACAAGCTGGGCTGGCGAACCATCGCGGCCTTTGACCGCGACCCGGAAGCCGTCCGTGTTTCCAGGGAGAACGAAAGCGCCAACGACCTGCCCGCCGGAGCCGTGGACTTCTTTGAAGCCGCGCTGGAAGACGGGCTGCGCGACCGGCAAGCCGATCTCGTGCTGGCGAACATTCAGGCCGACGTGCTGATGCTGCACGGCCCCGATTTGCTCCAAAGCGTGGGTGCCGGCGGCTGGCTGGTGCTCAGCGGAATCCTCGCCGTGGAATGGGCCGACACCGCGGCCTTTTTTCATCAGCAGGCTCGGCTGCATTGGTCACCCGAAACCGCCAGACCCGAGCTCGAGACCATGGGCGAGTGGTCCATCCTCAGGCTCGTGCGACCGGCCTGAAGCTACGACGCAAAGCGACCGCGAATCTCCCGCACGACAAGCGCCGTGTCTTCGGCCTGGAGAGCGTCCGAAACAACCACCACGCGTGGCGCTCCCGCCGCTTGGACCGCGTCCATGGTTGCGCGGTTCACCCCGCCGATGGCAAACCACGGCAGGGGCGGCTGCAGCGCGGCGACCTCGCTCAGCAGTTCCAACCCAACGGCGGCGTACTCGGGCTTGGTGGCTGTCGCGAAGACCGGCCCAACACAAAAATAGTCCAGGTGCGCGGTTTGCGTCATCGCCTCGCTGGCCTGGGTCAGCGAGTGGGTGGATAGACCCAAAACCCGGTCCTCGCCCAGCAGCCGTCGGGCTTCCGCAACGTCCATGTCGTCCTGGCCGATGTGCGCCCCCAATCCGTCATACTCCGCGGCTAGCGCGACCGCGTCGTTTAGCGTCAGGGGGATGCCCGCCTCAACAAAGAGCGGCAGGACGCGTTCGATGAGACCACGCAACACAGCTTCGTCAGCGTCCTTGGCGCGCAGTTCAACGATGTCGGCCCCGCCGTCGATCAGTGCGCGAGCCTTGGCTTCGTAGGCCGCCACATCGCTCAGGTAGCCCGAGTCGAGGATGCCGTAAAAGCGTGCCTGGTGGAGCGAAGGGCGCACGCGCCTCACGGATTTTCGGTGGGCACGGTGGGACGCATGGGCGCGGAGGTTTCCTTGCCCGGCGGCGACAGCGTCGGCTTTTCCTTGATCGATGGCTCGCGAAAGGCCGGCTTGGAAAACGTCCGTTCCCCGGGAGGTGTGGGGCGTCGCTCCTCGACGTGCGCGGGCTTGTCCGCCGTCGATTTGGCAGGCGGCTCGGCGGATCCGGGTGCGTTCACACGGGGGGATTCCCGCGTCGTCTCCGGTTTCGGGGCAAGTGCTTCGTCGCTCTTTTTGACCTCCGGTTTGGCGGCAGCCTCGGCTGAGGAGTCCGGGCGCAAGGTCGTCGTCCTGCTGGGCGGTAATTGCGGCGTGAAGCCCACGGCGATGATGTTCACGTGCACCTTGTCCAGCCCCAGGCTCTCGCGCAGCAGGAGGATGGTGCGGTCCTGCAGCTTTGAAGAGACTTCGGAAAGCTTCTGACTGCCGCGCAGGTGTACGCGCATCTCGACGTGGAGGTGGCCGCGCTTGGAGCGGAAACGCACCCGCGGATGCGTGTCGCCGCTGATCTCCTGCGCGCAGTTGCGAACGATGTCGCTCAAGGCTTTTCGACCCACCAGCACGTGCCCCGCGGAATTGGAGAACAGCTGCAAGGGTCTGCGGTGCCGACGCCAGCGACGCCATGCCCACAGCAAAATGAGCAGGACAACGGCCGCGCCGAGTGCCGGCCAGAACCAGGGCTCGGCCGACCAGGCAACCACTTGCTCCCAAAGCATCGTCAGCCACTCGCCCACCTGGTCCCCAAAGGACGGTTCGGCAGCGGGCTCCTCAAGTGACTCCTGCGTCGGCTGGACTTGCGCCGACGGCTCGGGCGTATCGTTCTGTGCGTAACGGTGGATCACCGCCTAAATTCAATCCTCCTTGTGAGGTGGCAGCAGGCTCTCGCTTTCGCGCGGGTTGTTGTGATCGCGCGGCAGACGCACACCGTCGATGATCACGTCCACGCGCGACACCGACTTCATCGTCATGCGTTCGACGCCGTCGTGAACCACGCGCTGCAGCGTCTGCGCGGCCCGGGCCAGTTCCACACCGTAGGCCAAAATAACCCGCAGGCGAATCTGGTAATCCTTGGCCTCGTCTTCGCTGATGCTGACGCCGGCGTCCTTGCCTTTGATATACTCGGACAAGCCTTCGGCCAGGCCACCTGACCCGATCGAAACAACGCCTTCAACGTCCAGCGCCAGTTGACGCACGATACTGGCGACCACGGAATGGTTGATCAAAATGTCCCCCATGCTCTGGCCGCTTTCTTCCGTCACCGAAGGGATCGCGACGGTCTCGTTGTCGTCCTCCACCGGCATCGGCTCCATCTTTGTGATTTTTGCTTTTTCTGCTGTCATGCCCTCTTCTCGGTTAAGTCGATACCTAAACTTAGCGGCTTATCCCAGGCAGTGCCAGCGCATTTTCAAAGCGATGGGGACACCGATCAGTTACCGGGCGCGGCGTCGAAGAGGTGGGCAGGATTGCGCTGCAAAAAGTCGCCGATGTAGGCCGTGCTGATCCCGCCGGCACGAAAGGCCGGGTCCAGCATGATCGCGCGGCACAGGGGAATCGACGTTTTCACGCCGCGAATCAGGTACTCGCTCAAGGCGCGGTACATGCGGTCCACGGCCTTCTGCCGCGATTCCGCAAAAGTTATCAATTTCCCCACCATACTGTCATAATACGGTGGAATGTGGTAGCCGCCGTAGCAGTGCGAATCCACCCGCACCCCGTGCCCGCCGGGGGGGTAATACAGCGTGACCTCGCCCGGACAGGGCGCGAAGTTGCGTGAGGGATCCTCGGCGTTGATCCGGCACTCCAGGGCATGCCCGCGCAGGCGGATGTTGCGCTGGTCAAACTGGAGTTTTTCGCCCGCGGCCACGCGGATCTGCTGGTTGATCAGGTCGATGCCGGTGACCTCTTCGGTCACGCCGTGCTCCACCTGGATACGCGTGTTCATCTCGATGAAGTAGTACTTGCCGTGGGCGTCGACCAGAAACTCGACGGTGCCCGCGTTCTGATAGCCGCAGGCGCGGGCCAGCTTCACCGCGTCGGCGCCGATTTTTTTGCGGAGTTCCGGCGTCAAAAACGGTGACGGGGCTTCTTCGACCAACTTCTGGTAACGCCGCTGCACCGAGCAATCGCGCTCGAACAAATGCACCACCCGGCCATGGTTGTCGCCCAGCACCTGTATCTCGATGTGGCGCGGCTCCTCCACGTACTTCTCCACGTAGACTGCGCCGTTGCCAAAAGCCGCCTGGGCTTCGCTCTGAGCCGCGTCGAACTCGCGCGAAAAGGCCACGGCGTTGTGCACCAAGCGCATACCGCGGCCGCCGCCGCCAGCCACCGCCTTGATGATGACGGGAAAGCCAATGCGCTGGGCCACCTTGATCGCTTCGGCCTCCGACTCCACCGGGCCGTCGCTGCCGGGCACTGTCGGCACGCGCGCTTTCTTGGCCATGGCCTTCGCACTGGCCTTGTCACCCATCTCGCGGATGGTCTGCGAGCGCGGGCCAATAAAGGTCACGTTGCAGGACTCGCACTGCTCGGCGAAGTCGGCGTTCTCGGCCAGAAAACCGTAGCCGGGGTGAATCGCATCGACGTCGCTGATCTCGGCCGCGCTGATCAGCCGGTCGGCTTTCAGGTAGCTTTCGCTGGGCGAGGGCGGGCCAATGCAGATGGCTTCGTCGGCCAGCTGCACGTGCAGGCTCTGCTCGTCGGCGGTAGAATACGCCGCAATCGTCTTGATCCCAAGCTCGCGGCACGAACGCACAATGCGCAGGGCGATTTCACCCCGATTTGCGATCAATATCTTGCTGAACATGTGAGTGTCGGCGGACCGGGCCCGGCCCAGGGTGCGCGGCGCGAACCGCTTGCCGCGTGGGGCGGCTTCAGTCGAGCTTGACCTTGAAAAGGGGCTGGCCGTATTCGACGGTTTCCCCGTTGTCGACGAGCATCTCGGTGATGCTGCCCGTCACCTCGGATTGAATTTCGTTCATCACCTTCATCGCCTCGACGATGCAAACGACGGTGTCCTTTTTGACGCGGTCGCGCAGCTCGATGAACGGCGGGCTCTCCGGCGAGGGTGCCCGGTAAAACGTGCCCACCATAGGCGAGCGAATGAAATCCGTTCCTGCTTCCGCGGTTGGGGCGGCACCCTCGGCGGGCGCGATGTTGGGGGCCGGTATGGCAGCCGGCATCGGCGCGGGCATCGGGTAGGCCGGCGGTGGCGGCGGCTCGATCGCGCGCTTTAAGTGCAGCTTCATGCCCTCCTGCTCGAAGGCGAACTCTTGCAGTTCGGCCTCCTTCATCAGCTCGACGATTTCGCGTACGCGATCCAGGTTGATCTGGTCCCCAATCTCCAAAGTGGCCACCTTTCCTGTTACAGCAGTGATGACTAAAAACGGTAATCGAAAACGACTGATGCGTGCCTTGGCAAAGCTTTTCCTCGCCGTCTGAAACGGCGCGAAATCCGCGAGCGGGTCAGCTGCCCGAACCGCTCAGCCCATCGACACCGGCGGCCACCGCGCCCTCCTCGGTGGCTTCCTCGAGGGGCATCCACGGGTCCAGGCCCGGAGCGAACAACGGGTGGCGCGGCTGCAGCGGGGCCAGCGGCTCAATGTCGCGCACGGGCATCCCAAAGGCCTCGCTGTCGGGCACAAACTCTTGCGCCACGTGACCGGAATCCTCGGGCGGGCGCACCACCCCCTTCTCACGCACCACCCCGAACGGATCGAACTTCACCCGCCAGACCGGCTCCTGCGCGGTTCCGTACAGGCGCACCTCAAAGGTCTTGGCCAGCGGTCCAAACAAACTGAAGACCTGCGAAACCACCGGCGTACGTACCTGGCCAAACGG
Source organism: Opitutales bacterium (assembly GCA_050331595.1). Taxonomy (GTDB): domain Bacteria; phylum Verrucomicrobiota; class Verrucomicrobiia; order Opitutales; family JBHJGM01; genus JBHJGM01. The sequence continues at coordinate 49,515 of JBHJGQ010000001.1, read as the reverse complement.
ATAGACCACCGCCTTGAAGCTCAGGCCCAGGTCGTTGAAGTTAAAATTGCCGCTGCCGCGCAGCCGCGCCGTCGAGCCGCGCATGGTGATGTCGGGGAAATGCAGCAACCCGTTGGAGAGCTGGTAGGTCGAGCCAAACTCGGTGAAGGTCATCCGCGTAGGGCTGTCGGTCTGCTCGTTCACCGCGTCGGTCAGGCCGGTGAAAAAAGGAATCTGGCGGATGTCGGTGTCGTCGATGGTCAGCAGCCCTTTGGAGCGGAACGTCCTCAAGTCGCCGCTGAGACCCTCACCATCAAAGCGAAAATCCATCAGCCCCAGGCCGGGGCTGGGTGTGTCCGGCAACGTCGGCAGGCGCTCGGCGCGCAGCCCGTCCACGTCGAAGTACGGCACCTTGCGGATCGCGTCGATCGCCTCGGCATCGTCCAGGCGCAGCGCCACCGACATCCGGTCTGGTCCCGGGTGGTAGTCCCACAGGACCTTTGCCTCGCCCGTGCCGCCGGCAAAGCCAAACTCGATCTGCGGCAACTCCAGCTGACGCGGATTGTGGTCGCCGCTCAGGCGCAGGTAATCCAACGGAAAACCACGCCAGAGCACCGGTTCATCCAATTCGGCTTCAAACAGCACAAAGGATTCGCCCTGGCGCAGCGTCTGCGAGCCAAAGAGCGTGGCCTGGATGCCCAGACGCGGATTGGCCGAGGGCTCGAAGTCGTCCAGAATGTCGCGCACCTGGTCGTCGACGAAGTGCCCCAGCACATCCAGCGGCATCTGCGTTTCGAGGATGTAGTGCTGGCGATGGGACAGGTCGGCGTTGTGGTGGTAGACCAGCTGCACCTCGCCGCGCAGGTTTCCGTCGGGCCGCGTTACGTTCAGATCGAAGATGTTCAGGAAGCCGCTGGCAAACCACACCTTGGTCTCCATCTCAGAGAGGTCGACGCCCTCGTAGGCAAAATCGCGCATGCGCGTGCCGGCGAACACGGTGGTGCTGTCGGGCACGAGGGTGTTGCCTTGCAGGTCCACGTCGAACTGCGGCGGTCGGTCGGTGAAGGCATAGGAACTCCACAGGTTACCCCACCAGCGGGGCATGACCGCCTCGACTTCCTCCGGCCACATCGACCCCTGGGCCAGCAGCCGATAGGCCCCGCTCTCCTGATTGTGCAAGAACGAGCCGCGCACGCTCCATTCGCCCGTGTGCAGAAAGAGGCGCGGCAGGTGGATCACGTCGGGATCGGCGTAGGCTTGCAGCGAAAGGCTGCGCACGTTGGCCTCGCAAAAGGTTCCGCCGCCCGATTGCACGTTGACCAGCAGGTTGCGCAACGTGAAGTCCTCGCCCACGCGGATCGTGCCCTCCCACTTTGGCCGGTCGTCGAAGGTCAAGTACTGCAACGCCGGCACGCCGGAAAAACTGTTCTCGCCGAAGAGCGCGCGCGGCTCGAACCGGCCCTTCAGGTGCACCTCACCCGACTTGGTGTCGGGTTGGAAAAAGCCGGTCATCTGGACCACGTGCAGGCCTTCGGTCAGGACGAGGCTGCCCTCGATGAAGCCCGGATCAAAGCGGTCGAGCCGTCCGCTGATACTGTCGAAGGTGCGCTCCGGCGTGCGCGCTTCCTGGGCCCCGAAATGAATGTTGTTCAAGCCCGGCAACTGACCTTCCTCCGCCGTCTCCAAGTCGGCGGAAAAGTGCAGCGCATCGCTGGCGAAAATATCCTGCCACCAGGCCGAGCGCACGCGCCCGTGCAGCGGCTCGGTCACGTTGAGCCGTCCGTCGTTCTCCCAGCGCAGCCGCCCTTCGATGCGCAACGCCTCGGCCCGCAAGCCGTTGTCGGTCTCCACCGAATCTGCCCGAAAAACCGGACGGATACGCAACGCACCGTCGTCCTCACCGGCAAAAGATATGTTCAGGCGCGGCGTTTCGAACACGTTCAGCTGCTCTTTGAGCGCGCACAACTGACGCGCGGTCAGGAAGTACTGCTGCAGTGGCTCCTCAACGCTCACCTCGGCGCCCTCCTCTTCGGCGACCGGGATACTGCCGGTCAGGCGCAGCAACAGCGCGCGTTCACCCAGTTCGTCGACGTTGCGTGGTTGCAGCCACGTACGCAGGTTATCGAAAATCCAGGCGTCTTCGCCGCGCAGGAGCCGGCCATTGATCGCGCTGAGCGCCGTCTCGCGCTCGCCGGTGGGTGAATGCGGGGCCGGACAATACAGATTGAGATTGGCCACGCGAACCTCCGACAGACCGAAACGCGCCCCCAGGCGCAGCTGCAGAAAGTCGGCCTCGGCGATGGGCTCGGGCATGCCCCGCGCGCGCAGCTGCGCGTCCTTCACCAGCACGACCCCGCGCATCGACAGGCGGATAGTGCCGGCTTCCAGGCTGAGGTCGTGTGGGGCGAGGCCCGCGTTGACCTGCTCCACCAGCAGGTCCGGCACCGGCAGCTGACCGGTCCGCAACAGATACACCAGCACATAGGCTTGCAGGCACAGGACCATCAGCAAACCCAGGCACAACAGGGTGTTGGCCCAGCGCCAGCACTCGATCCAGCATCCGCGTTTTTTGCGGAAATAGGGGGTGCGCGGCGTCATGGCGTGGGGGTGGGCAGCGGAGCGATGGCCGGCTCGGTGCGCGGGCTCATCACGGGCGGCTCGGGCAGCGGCTGTCGGCTGAAGGTCAGCACAAAGAGGGCCTCAATCAGCTCCTGGGGCAGGGTAAAGATCATGCCTGGTTCCGGCGCGCCGCCAACCTGGGTCTGCCCGCTCAGGCGCTTGGTGAAAAAGTAACGCACTGTCTCGACCTGGTCGGTCGCGCCTCCCGGCAGCAACACGTCCGCCTCCAGGCGAAACGCCCAGGGCAGCGGCTCGGCCTCGCCCCGCACGAATTGCTCGGTGAAGCGATCTTGCAGGTAATCCTTTACGCGCAACGCCTCCACCGCCTCGACCAGGGCCAGCACGGAGTCGCGCAGGCGCTTGGGCTCCTCGGCCAGGGCGGTGACCCAGGTCTGCGATTCCAGGTCGATGGATCGCTCCAGCAGCACGACGTCGCTCGAGGCATCCAGCAGGCGTAACGTACGCACCCGGGCTGAGGGCGGCAGACGCCGCAGGGTCCGGTCGCGGTAATGCAGGTACGACACCGAAAGACGGTTCAAAACCTCCGCGATGACCTCGTAGACGAAAGGTTGGGCGTCGAGCTTGGCGTACAACGGGATCACCTGGCCGTCCGGACTGCCCAGCCGCAGCCGATAGGTCTCACCCGCACTGAGCGTCACCACCGCGCGCGGCTCGGCCAGACCAAAGCGCTGGAGGTCCGGCACCGACGTGTCGCTGACGAAGGCCTGCGCCTCCAGCCCGGCGAAGGCGCGGATCAAATCTTCGATGACCTGCACATCGGCAGGCTCCGAGCCGCCAAAGCCTTCGCCGTTGTTTTTCAGAACCACCCAGCTGCCGGTCTCAAGCTTCTGCAAAATGACCTCCCGCTCGCCGCGCTGAACGGTGATGGCATCCAGCGCGCTCGGCTGGAAATCCAGGAAGGAGCGCTCGCGCAGGCTGGAACGGGCGTTTGCCAGCAGCGACGGGATCGCCGGGTTGACCGTAAAGACGCTGTTGTTGCTGGAGAGTTTGGCGAAGAGCTTAGAGGATTCCTCGCCGGGCACGGGCGAACCAATCAGCATCGTCTGGGCGAGGTTGCGTTCGGCCATCAGGCTCACGCGCATGGCCGGGCGGTCCAGGCCGGTCTCTTCCAGCGAGGCGTTGTCGACAAAGCCTTCCACCCGCATGCCGGTGAGTTGCGTCACAATCGGGCCCAGCTGCAGCGAGTCCGCCGGCGCGTTGAAGGGCGCGTTGAAACGCCAGCCATCGTCCACGCGCTCGATCCGCACGCTTTCGGGCGCGGCCGCGGTGGGCTCCGCGTTGACTTCCACCGCCAGGCTCTCGATCTGAAAGGGCTCGATACGGAAGACCCGCTGGTCGCGCAGCTCATTCAGCTCCATCGTCAAGCTGTCCAGCAGTCCCCGATCCACCACCAGGACGCGTTCTCCGTCGGGGCTGAGCAGGTGCGCGTTGTCGCCCACAAAGCCCAGGTTGCTGAGCCGGATCGTGCCGCGCTGCTCTTGCCGCCCATAGGTCAACTCGACCATGGGCTGGTCCAGCCCGTAGTCGGCCAGCGAGCGCCGCACGTCGCGAATCTCTTCCACGTTGTAGGCCGCCTTCACTTCCAGTCCGGTCAGCTCGTTGAGAATCGAATCCACGGCCAAGTCGTTGGCGGGCCAGTCGACCGGGTCGGTCAAATGCCAGCGTTCGTCGCGCCTCACCAGGACCCGCGTCTTCTCGGCCTGGTCGGGCAGACGCAGACGGACCTCCAGCCGGTCCAGGTCGGTGATGAAACTCCCCAGGACCACGGTCGGCTGGTTCTCAAAATTGCCCTCCTCGCCGCCGCGCGAGTCGATCATGAAGATGATCGCGAACACCGCGACGTTCAGGATGAGCAGAGCGATGGTGAAATGCAGGCGCACGGTTGCGTGGGATGGATGGCGGTGGCGGGAGGATTCAGCGGCGGCGCAGGGCAAAGACGCCGAGGCCCAGGAGGGCTCCCGTCGCCGGCAAGGCCAGCATCCGCAAAACGACCGAATGAATTTCCTCCGGGGTCACCGAAAGGTTGAAAACGGCGGGTTCGCGCGGCTCGAGATTCAGCGCTTCCTCCCGGTCGAGCATCCAGGCAAACGACTTGTTCACCAGGATCTGATTACCCGCGTTGACGTTGAAATAAAAATTCTCAATCAGGCCCGGGTTGCCAAAGACCATCAGCCGCCCGCCCGGGATGCGCAGCGTGCCCGCGTTGCGCTCGGACAACGCCGCCAGACTGACCGGCCCGCGCACGTCCACGCCTTCATCGAAGTTTTCCGGGCGTGGCGACACCTGCCGGTAGCTCAGTTCGGCGTAGGCGTTGCGCGAACTGCGCATAAGCGTGGTCACGGTGACACGGGAGTCCATCGCCTCGCCGTCGACCCGGCGCACCGGTCGAAAGAACCCCGAGTGCGTGCGCAGCGAATGCTCGGCCATGAATTGCGTGGCCGGGTGCGGCGCGAACTCGCTGACGACCGTTTCCCGATCGTTGAACACAGCGGCTTCCTCGAAATCCGCCACCACCATGTCGTCCACGCGCAGTCCCCACTCGCGCATCAGCGCGCGCAGCGGCCCGTCGGCACGCTCGGTGTCCAGGCTGCGCCATGGCCCCATGAAGACCATCAAGCGGCCGTTCTCCTGATTGAGGTAACGCCGCAACTTCTGCACTTCGTATTCGCGCAGATTGGTCTGCGGACCGGCCAGGATCACCATGTCTGCGTCCGAGGGGATGGCTGGCGTGGTCAACAGGTCCAGCTCCTCGACTTCGTAGAAGCCGCGCTCCAGATAGTCGCGCAAAACACTCAGGCCCGTGGCTCCGGTGCTGCGCAGTTGTGACTCCTGGTGATTGTTGATGAAGTACACGCGATAGCGCTTGGTGCCGCTCACGTCGATCAGCGCCAGGGTGATCGCTTCTTCGCCCTTGAAGCTGCTCGGCACCAGCTCGCGGCTGTTGGGCCGGGGTGCCATGTTGTATATGTCGCCCACGCGCAAAAGACGGTGCCCATGCGGACCAACCACCAGCGCCGCCGGGCGCGCCTGGAAGTTGCCCGCGCTGGCCAGCGATTCGATCCCGTGCTGCTGGAAGAGATCGCGCACCCGCGCCTGCTCGGTGTAGAAATCCACGAGCTCATAACGCACCTGCGAGCCGCCCTCGGCCCGCGAGACGTAAGCATATTCACGCAGGAGGCCCTCCATCTCGTCGTAGGCGCGCTCGAGGGCCACTTCATTGCGCGAGAAAAGCCCGTATACGGTCACCGGTTCCTGCAACTCGCGCAAGTACCCACGCGTTTCCGGCGTCAGGGAGTAGCGGCTGTCGCTGGTCAGATCAAAGCGCTCAAAGTGCGTCGCCGCCAAGTAGTTCAGGCTGATGAAGAGCGTCAGCGCCAGGAGGATCTGCGCCAGGCGGTTGAAGCCGTCGAAGCGGCGCGAAAAACCGAAGTCGTCGAAGCGCGAGGGCGTCGGGGCGATCGGCTCACGCGTCAAACGCACCGGGCGCTTGGGCTCGGGCGCGGCTGCGGGGGTGGGCAATTCTGACGATGCTTCCGACACGTGTGTTCAGACAATCAAGACTGCTGTGAAAGGGCGAGTCAGCTGCGCGCCTCCACCACCAGCATGGTCACCCCCAGGGTCACCGCCGCGCCACTTAAATAAAAGAAAAACGGGCGCGTATCCAGCACCCCGCGACTAAAGTCCTCCAGATGCTGAAACGTCAGTAAATAGTCCAGCAGCACCTCAAAATGTTCCATCCACGGGAAGTCGGCCTCATCCAGCAAAAAGAGCAAAAAGCCGGAGATGATCAGCACAAACAACAGCCCGAACGAAAGCATCCCCGCCACCAGCTGCGTCCGCGTCAGGCTGCTGGTAAACAGGCCCACCGCCACGTAAAACGCGCCGCTGAGCGAGATAAAACTCATCCCGCCAATCAGCACGGCCGGATCGGTCAGCGCTTCGCGCGAGGGCTGCGGCGGCACGACCCAGTAGACGATCCACGGAAAGCTCAGCGACACGCCCCACAAAAGCACGTAAAAGGTGTAGGCGCTGCAAAACTTCGCCAGCACGATCGACATGACGTTGACCGGGGTGGTCCGCAGCGCCTCCAGCGTTCCCTGCCGACGCTCGTCGGCGATGCTCTTCATCGTCAGCAGCGGAACCATGAAGAGCACGGGCAGGAAAAAGAGCTGGAAAAAGATCTCGGTCGGCGTTTCCCGGTCGCTGGGGTCGATCAGCAACAGGAAGTAGACAAAAGCCATCAACAGCAGAAAGAGCACCGCGGCGACATAGGTGGACGGCGCGATGAGCAACATCCGAAATTCGTGCAACAAGAGTGTTAGAAACTGCCGCATTCCGCTTCCTTATACCATTGAGCGCGCAACGCCGCTTCAGGCCTTCTGCACCACCTCGGCCTTGTCCTCAAGGGCCTTCGGCGGATGCGCCGGCTCGTCCGTTTCCACCAGCGGCAAGCCTCCGGTCAACCCCCGCGACGAACGTGTCGGGGCTCCGTTGACCTCGTCCCAGCTGCGACGCGTGGCCGCCAGGAAGATGTCCTCCAAGGTCGGTTGCAGGTGCGCCACCTCGCGAAATTTCCAGCCGTTGCGCCCCGGCAGTTCGTTGATGAAACGCTCGCCCAGCTCGGCCTGATTGGGCGCGCTTAAGATGATGGTGCGGTAGCCGTCGCTGTCCGGGTCCGTCAACGCGCACACCCGCACCGACGCGTCCATCGAATGCAGCGCCTGTTTCAACTCGCCGGTGTCGCCGCTGACCACCAGGCGGAAATTACAGGTGTCGACAAACTGCTCGCGCAACTGCGCCGATGTCCCCGAGGCCACGATGCGCCCGCGGTTGATGATGATCACCCGGTCGCAGGCCATCTCGATTTCCGGCAAAATGTGCGAGGACAGGATCACCGTCATGCGCCCGCGCAAACTGTCCAAGAGCTGACGAATGCCCAGCACCTGGTGCGGGTCCAAGCCGATGGTCGGCTCGTCCATGATGACGACTTCGGGCTCGGCCAGTACCGCGTCGGCGATGCCCACGCGCTGGCGAAACCCTTTGGAGAGCGTTCCGATGATCCGGCGGCGTGCCTTGCGGTTGAGGTCGCACAATTCCATCGCCGTATCCACGCGCTCTTTCAGGTGGCGACGCGGTACCTCCTTCAGGCGCGCGCGCATGCGCAGGTACTCCAGCACGCGCATGTCCTCGGGCAGCGGATTGTTCTCGGCCATGTAGCCGATGCGTCGTTTCACCTCAAACGGCTCGCGCGAGACCGGCGCACCGCAGATGCGCGCCTTGCCCGAGGTGGCCTCAAGCAGGCCACACAGGATCCGCATCGTGGTCGTTTTGCCCGCGCCGTTGGGACCGAGAAAGCCCACAACCTCACCGCGCTCGACGGTGAAGGACACTTCGTCGACCGCTCGTAAACTTCCGAAAACGCGGGTCAGTTTCTCGACCTCGATGGCCTTTGGGGGCGCTGGCAAATGCGGTTCTCCTGCGATCGTTGAGTCAGCCTGCCGGGCAGGCTGGATAACGGCTTAGACCGGGACGCTGCCTGGGTGTTCAAATCGGGTCCGACAGACCAAGGACCCGTGCACCCAACAGGCACCCGGACGGCCCGTTAACCCCTTCCAACGTGGTTGAATGCGATAGGCTTGGCAAACGAATTTCCGAGCGCTCATCAACCGCGCACAAGCCCTCTCAACGGCCGTATCGCTCACGGGGTTAAGTACCGCCGAAAAGCCTCGGCCAGCCCCCGCAACAGCAGATCGCCGTCGAAGCGCGCGCGCTTGAGCCAACTCCGAGGCAAACTACCCGAGGAACCGCCGGTGAAGACCACCTTGGGGCGCACCTTCGCGCCTCCCGTCAATTCTTTCGTCACCCGCGCCAGCAGCGCCTGCAGCATCCCTTCAAACCCGACCACGCACCCCAGTTGCATCGCCTCCACGGTCGATTTGCCGATGCCCCCCGAGACGACCAGTTCCTCCGGATCGAGTTCGGGCAGCAGCGCCGTTTGCTCGTGCAGGTAGCGCGTCATGATGGCCAGCCCCGGCGCGATCACCCCGCCCACGTAGGCCCCGCGCGCGTCGAGAATGTCGAAGGTCACCGCCGTGCCCATGTCCACGACGATCGATGGGCCACCGTACCACGTCTGCGCCCCAATCGCCAGGGCCAGCCGGTCCTGCCCAATTTCCTGCGGACGGGCGAAATCCAGCTGCAGACCCGGACAGGCGTCATGGCGCAGCTGAAAGATCGGTCGCGATTCCGCTTCCAAAAACGGACGCAGGCGCTCGGTGGCTTGCGGCACCACCGAGGCCAGCGAAAAGCCCTCGACGAGATGGCCGTCGAAAGCCAGTGACTTCAAAATCGCCGGCAAGCCGGTGTTGGCTCCGGCGATGCCTTCGGTCGAAACCGCGCCCTCTTCGAGTATCTCCACCGCTACCGGCGGCAGTTGCGGCGGGGTGCGTCCGCCGGTGACGGTGACCCGAGCGCGGCGCGCAACCGGCGTAGCGCCGATTTCAGCCAGGCCATAATGCGTGCGGGTGTTCCCGATGTCCAAACACAGAAGCTTCATTCCGGAAAGAGAACCAAACAGCAAAGGCCTGCTCTACGCCAAGGGCCTCCGTCGCGGCAACCCGAGACTGCCGCGTGCACCCACTCTAATCGCGGCGCGGCAGCACGACGTCACCCGCCAGCACAGGTTGCACGCCGCCGGTGGCAAACTCCACCAGCAACGCCCCGCCCGGGTCGATCCCGCGGGCCCAGCCTTCCAGGCGCGTCTTGTTGCCGCGCTCGATAACCACCTCGCGGTCGCTGAGCATGTCCAGCCGCCGCCACCGCTCCGGCAACAAGGCATCGGCCTGTGCATTGAGTACCTCCTGGTACCCCTCCACGACAACTTCAATCACCGCCGCTGCCAGCTCATTGATGTCTTGGGCCTGGCCCGAAACCGTTTGCAAGGATGCGGCCACTGCCGCCACCTCATCGGGCCAGTCCGCCGGGTCGCTGTTCACGTTCAGCCCGAGGCCAAAGACAAGGTCACGCGTGCCATCGGCATCGACCCGCGCCTCGGTCAGCATCCCGGCGAGTTTCTTACCCTGGCAGTACAGATCGTTGGGCCATTTCACCTGGATGGGGGCCGCACAGCGCTCCCGCAGCAACTCCGCCAAACGCACGCCCATCCACGGCGTAAAACGTTGAAGTTTGGAGGGTTCCATCCGCGGACGGAAAGCAAAGGAGAGGTACAGATTGCCGTGATCGGCGCTGTGCCAACGGCGCCCCAAGCGTCCCCGCCCGCGCTCCTGACGCCGGGCTAAAACAACCATCGGCGTGCCGCAGCCCTGGGCCAGCTGACGTTCGGCCTCGTCGTTGGTGCTGTCGACCACCGGCAGGTAGAGCAGGTCCACCGTCTGTTTGCGGCGTTCCAACAGCGCCCTTACCAACGAAACGTGCAGTTGCTCAGGGCGCTCCAGCAGCCGGTAGCCACGATTGCGCACCGCCTCGAAGACAAAGCCCGATTCCTTCAATTTCTCCAGACGCCCCCACACGCTGACCCGCGTGATGCCCAACCGCCGTGCGATGGAGCTGCCGGACACGTAGTTGGGCCACGCCTCAAGCAGCTGGCTCAAGATCGTAGCGTCCGCATCTGCGGTCCGGGACACATCCAGCATGCCCTCGAACCTAACCACGCCCGCTTGTGGATGAAAGGAATTAATGTTAGGTGAAATTTGTATTAGATTTACTATTGGCCTCGATTAAATGTGCCCTTCACTCAACATTTTCGCAGCTGCCCCGGTGGCGATCCCTCTGACGCGCCTCACGCCCAGTCCAGCCCAATATCGCGCCAGCGACTCCGGTGCACGAGCGCACCCGTGGAGACGAAATCCAAACCGAGCCCGCCCAGGCCACGCAAGCGCTCCAGGTCAATGCCGCCGCTGGCTTCGGTCAGTGCCCGCCCGTCGATCCGGGCGACCGCCGCGGCCAGCTGCGCGTCATCGAAGTTATCGAGCAGGATGACCTCACAGCCCGTCGCCAGGGCGGCTTCGATCTGCGCGGGACGGTCCACCTCGATTTGCACCGGCACGCCGGGAAAGCGTTTCCGGGCCTGCGCCACCGCCTCGGTCAGGTCGGTCGGTGCGCCCCCGCCCAGCAGCGCCAGGTGATTGTCCTTCAACAGGATGCGGTCGAACAGGCCCAGCCGGTGGTTCCAGCCGCCGCCACAGCCCACCGCGTATTTTTCGAGCATGCGCTGTCCCGGCGTCGTCTTGCGCGTGTCCAGCAAACGGGTGGAGGTCTCGCCCAGGGCATCCACCAAGGCCGCCGTGGTGCTCGCGACGCCGCTCAGGCGCTGCAAGAAATTCAACAGAACGCGCTCGGCTTGCAGCAGCAGCGCCGCTGGTCCGGCGAGTTCGGCCAACACGGTCTGCGGACCCGCCTCGCTGGAATCAGCCACCATGGCGCTCACCGAAAACGCATCGGCGCTCGATGGCCCGGCGTAGGTCTCCATAATCAGCGGCACCAGCGGCAATCCGGCCACCACCAATGGCTCGCGCGCCACCAGTTTGGCCGTCGACCACGGCGGGGCCGCACCGGCTTTGGTCGGATGCAATTCCTCGGCGGTGACACCAGTGGTCAAGTCGCCCGAATATGCGGGGGCTTCCTTCAAGCCGGCCCCTTCCAGATCCTCCGCGCGCGCCAGCCCGATCAACTGCCGCAGGTAGACTGAGTCGAGCGCCTCCCACGGCAAACGCTGGCTGAGGCGTTCGCGCAGGGCGGCCAGTTCGGCGGGGTCGGGCATAGGGGCACTTTACGGACCCGTCTCGCCGGGGGAAGCCAACAGTACGCGCAACGGTTCGCGCAGACGCCGGCGCAGGTTGAGCCGCTCCTGAACGTCGCCCCTGTCCAAAACGACCGGGAACAGCGTGGCGTCAGCCTGGGCGTCGATGCCAACCGAGGCAATCTGCCCCGCCGCACCGTCGTAGCGCAACGGACGCTCATCCAGGGCGAAGGGATCCTGCGGGACCGTTTCCAGGTAATCCGGAACGAGCGCGGCGAGGTCTGGGGGCAACGCGCCTTCGTGGTCGGCCTGATAGGCGCGGGCGGCCAATTCGATCTGCGCACTGCGGATCTGAAAAATCCCCAGTCGCCGCCAGGCTTCCAGAAACTCCGCCTGCGGCAGCAAGGCCCCGGCGCGGCGCATGTAATACAGCCCGCCCGGATTCAGGCTGGTGGCCAACTCCAGAAAACGAGGCGAGGAGCCCGGAACGGCGTAGGGCGCTTCGGCGAGGTTTTCGGGTAACACCGCCTCGCCGGCCAACCTCTCCCAGCGCTCGAGCAACGCGCGATAGGCACGCACGAGTTCGAGTTGAGCCGCGTTGGGCTTGAACAGACCGGCCCCGTGCAGGGTCCGCATCGCCTGGCCTTCCTGCGGGCTCATCCACGAGATTTCGTCGCCGCGCACAATCGCCGCCAACAGCAGCCGGCGCTGGTGGTACTCGCCTCGCATGACATCTGCAAAGAGCGCGCGCGGCCGGAACAGTTGGCGCTCCCGGCTACTCAGCACACCGATCAGCGACACCCACGCTTCGTCAAAGTCCGGCTCCTCGCTCAGGACCGCCGCCACCTCCAGCATCGCTTCGATCGATTGCTCGTGCGCATCGAAGGACGCGGCCACACGGACCATGTCGCATCCGCCCTGCATCAGCCGCGACGTCCAAAAACTAAGCAGGCCCAACTCCACCAACGCGACCTCTGCCTGGTCGGTGCGCAGCGCGTGGGTGACCCGCAAACGCTGCAGCCCGGTCAAGCCGAAGAGCGCCTCGGTGTCGCGCGGATCGAGCAGGACGGCGTCCACGCCAAAGCGGGCGTCTGCGTCCAGTGCGATCGCCTCGAATTGGGACAGGGTCTCGGCATTGGCCTCCAGGTAGCGCTCGGCGAGGGCGGCGTCCCACTCGCTAAAGTCGTCGCTGAACCACGCCTGTAGCCGGAGCAGCGCGTCGTTGGAGAAATCTTCCGACGCCGCACGCAACCGCACGGTCGCCTGGCCTACGCGATCCCCCAGCAGTGGCGTATCGGCGTCCGCCTCGCCTGCGCCAAAGCGCAGCGCCAAATCGCCATCGTCGGGCTCAGGCGCATCGGGCGTCAGCGCCACGAACAGGTACGCAAAAAACGGCAGCAGCGTGATCAGCGCTACCCCCAGTAGCCACCACCGCCATCGATACACCTTCGCCTGCAGGCTCATTGCGCGCCACCTAGGCAGCCCCTGGCCCCTCGCGCAACGCCGAAGCGCACACGCTAACCGCCTCCCTCGGCTTCAGCCGCAACGACAATCGACGCAAAATGCGCCGGAGACACAACACGTACCCCATGATGTGTATGGTTATAGAAAGGACCAAAATGGGTTCGGTCTCCAGTCACCAGATAAACGCACCTGCGCGCAATCGCCGTCGACAGGATAGGCAGATCCTTTGCGGGCAGTTCAACGTTAACGGGCAAGGACGCGGACGGTGTTTCCTCCACATGCGTCATCAAATCACTGAACGACGAAAGCCAATCCGGTCGCTTGAGTGTCAAATGACGCTCTGCCTCGATCCGCGCGAAATCCGATGTGCAGAGGCTAAAGTGATTTTTGGCACGTTTCAAAAGCTCGGCGATCGCTGCGTCGCGTTTCGCACCGGCAAAGAGCACGTTCGCATCCAGAAAAACGCGTGGCCGCTCGAGCTGTGTCACGGCTTCGGCGCGCCTTTTGCCTTCTCGCGTGCGCCCGGTCGAGCGAGCTGGGCCGCAACTTCGGATTCAGTTTCCAAGAACTCCGCAATACGCGCTTCGCTGTAGATCTCCAAGGGCAGGATGGCGGCAGGTCGCAGCAGGATGCCTTCTTCGGTAGCCTCAATGAGCAAGTCGTCCGCTTCCCGTATCCCAAATTGTTTCCTCAACGACGCCGGAAGGGTCATTGCACCGCGACGCCCAACCGTGACACGTTCAACCATGTAGCCAGGATATTCGTCTTCTTGTTTTTCTGTCAATCTGTTATCTGGAATTTCTGTCACTTCAGGGTGCGCTACCGCTCGGCCCTGAACCTGCTGCCTCTCGCGCATGCGAATCTTTCTGCGGACGCTGCTACGGGTGGCATGGATCCTGGGGCTCTGGGTGGTGGGCCCGCTCAAGGCTGACGATCGTGTTTTTGCGTTTGTCGAACCGACTGAGGCCAACGTCCTCTACGGCATGGACCACGGTGCGGCGCTGCTGATGGATGTGTACCGCCCCCGCGAGTCCAACGGGCTGGGGCTGGTCTTCATCATGGGCACGGGGTTCACCGCCTACGGCGAGTACAGCGATGTGCCGCTGAAAGAACTGGACCGGTGGCTGGTGGAAAACGGCATTTTTCCAGCGCTCTTTGGCGGGACGGGCCAAGTCTTTGAACAGGCGCTCGAGCGGGGCTTCACGGTTTTTTCGCTGAATCACCGGCTCGGTCCGGCGCACACCTGGCAAACGCAGTTGCGCGACTGCCAGCGAGCGGTGCAGTTCATCCGGCACCACGCCGACACCTATGGCATCGACCCGGAGCGTTTGGGCGGAATGGGGCATTCCTCGGGCGCCACGCTGATCACCTTTCTCGGCGCGGTGGAGGATGTCGCCGACGTGGACGCACTCGATCCGATCGCCCGGCAGAGCAGCCGCTTGCAGGCTGTCGTGCCCTTGGCCGGCATGCACGATGCCCTGGGCCACCTCGAGCAGCGACCCGCCGGCGCGGCCATGCTCGTCAGCATGACGGGGCGCCCCATCACCTATCAGCCGCCCGGGCACCCCATCTTTGAAACCTACCGCCAGGCCTCGACCATCCACCACATCACCGCGAACGACGCACCCATGCTGATCTTTCACGGCACCGAGGACGCTGCGGTGGACCTGCAGCAATCCCAAGCCCTGGCCGAGGCACTGAAGGCCGCCGGCGTACCGCATGAACTGGTCGTCTTGCCTGGAGCCGACCATGGCCAGCTGGGCGAACCGATGCACCCAACCCCCGGCGAACATGCCGCCATCTGGCTCGAAGAGACGTTGCGGGGCCAGTAAAACACTTGCGCCGGTCACGCACGAACGAAGCGCCGTTCAACACCTGCGGCGGCTTTCGGACAATGCGCTGGCGCCGTGCTCAGCAGGCCTGTTCGTCGGCTTTGCGACTCAGCGTCCGGTCGTCAAGAGCGTGTAAAGTCACCCGCTGGTCAAGGCCCATACTGAGGACCTTAAGGGGCCGCGCGGCTGAAAACTTTGTAAAAAAATGGATTAACGGGCGAATGAGTAGGCCGATGTTCCGGCGCAGAGATGCACCATATGGGTGCCCCGTCGCATGCCTGAATCCACGTCAGCACAGCCGCCCGAGGTCTGGACTCAAGCCAGCCTCAGGCCCCGTCGCGCCACCTGACCCGCCCGGAGGCCCTTCGAAATGGAGTTCGAACAACCCGACGTCTACTGGGAAGAGATCAAGCGCCACTTCCGGCGCGCCTGTCTCTTGCGTCAGGAAGGCCGCCACGACGAGGCCGCGCAAATCATGCGCGAAACGCTGCCCCCGGTCATCGAGCAGTGGAACACCCGCTGCCCGGACTCGCCGATGGAAAAGCGGCACCGCCTGGAGGCGCTTTTCGCCGAGGAAATGAAGCGCGTGGAAGACGCCTGCTTCATCCAGGAAACCCTCCTTTCGCGACTGCAAAACGCTTTTGGCCAGCAGGTTGAGACCGCCGTGGACGATCTCGCCCACCGCATCGGCATGGATGGGCGCATCTCGCCCGCCGAGGTCCAGTCCGTGGTCGAGCCCGTGCGCAAGGAACTCGAGCGCATGGCCGGCCTGCTCAGCGAAGATCCCATGGGCCGCAGCGCGCCGGGTCCGGACTTGCAGGCCATTGTCGAGACCCTGCGCCAGGACATTCGCGCGCACCAGGCGCCGCCCGCCCTGGACAAAGAGGCTCTGATCGACCCGCTGCGGGAGGAACTGCACGACGTGCTGGGCCCCATCAAAGCCGACCTGGAGGCGATAGGCCGTGGCCGCCAGCCCGCGCTCGACGCCCGTCTGGGTCCCATGCGCGAGGAAATGCGTGCGATGTTCGATGACTTTCGTGAGGAGATGCGACGCCGCGAACGCACCCACGCCTCCGAGCTGCGCACCTTGATCAAGAGCCTCAAGCTCGATTTGGCCGGCTACGCGGAAACGCCCGGACGCGAACTGGCTTCGCAACTGGATGCCTTCCGGGGCGAGTTGATGGAGGCCATCGGGCGTCCGCGCGAAGCCCTTCAGCGCGGCCTCGAACCGTTACGCGAGGCCGTCGACAACCTGGCCCGCGAGAGCGCCGAAGCCAACTCCGGCGAACGCCTGCGCCGCCTCGAAGCGCAGTCCGAACGCGCCATCGCCGATAACCGCGAACTGCTGCGCCGCTACCTGGAGCCGATTCGCGAGGACCTCGACACCCTGCGCGAGGTGCCCAACGCCCAGATTCAGGGGCTGCACAACGTCGTCATTTCCATCCTCAAGAGCGTGCGCGAGTTTCCGCATGAGCAGCTCACCGAGGACATCCGCCACGTGCGCAACGAGCTGCGCGAGCTGGGCGCCGTGCCCATTCACGAGCTGCACGACCTCATCGACGCCTTGCAGGAAACGATCGTCCAAAACGGCCGGCCCGCCGCCGAGATCATCCAGCAGTCGCTGGTGGCCTTGCGCGCGGACCTGGAGATGCTCTGGGCCAATCCCAACACCGAAACAGACACCTTGCTCGAAGGCATTCGCGCGGACCTTAAGCAGGTCGTGCGCTACCCGGCCGACCGGCAGCTGGCCGACACCGTTGCTCCGCTGGCCGAGGACCTGCAGAGCTTGCGCCAGCGCGTCACCGAGATGGCCCGGTTGCTCTACGAGGCCGCCGACACCGTTCAGCAAAACCCGCACCGCGGGCGCAACCCGGCCGAGGCCTCCCAGTCGACCAAGCGCGCCTACTCGGCCATTTCTGAAGCGCGTGAGCGTCGCCGCAAGATGCTGGAAAAGGTCACTCTCGAGGAAGCCGCGCCGGTCACCAAGGTGCCCTTCGAAGACCTCTCGGGCGCGATCGACGCCGCCATCAGCGAAGGCCAGGGCAAACCCGAACGGCCCCCGCGCTGAAAATCCCCGCATCCAGCCGATTCCAGCTAATTTTTTGTAAAGAATAGCCGAAAACAGGACCAAAGAAACCATCGCATCACGCGACCCGTAAACTTCATCCGCAACGAGATCATGACTATCGCCGCCTCCTCGACAAAATCGGCCGGGCCCAAGACACGGAAGTCCGCCTCCACCAAAGCCAAGGCCTCTTCGAGTGCCGCGCAGCTGCTCGTTGCCGGTCTCGACCTGGGCACGAACTCCACCTGCGTTTTGGCCGCCAGCGCCGGACGCACCAAGCCCGAATTTGACGACGTGCTGCCCACGCTTTGCGGCTACGTGAAGGAAGGCATCGTGACGGGCGTCCTGCCCGACGATCGCGAAGTCTTCTTTGGCGAGGAAGCCCTGGCCCATCGCCTGCACCTGCGTCTGGTGCAGCCGCTGGAAGACGGCATCGTCGACGACGTCAGCGCCGGGCGCGATTTTTGCCAGCACCTGCGTACGCGGATCGACCCCGAAAGCGAGTCGGAAGTGCGCGCGGTCATCGGCGTGCCGGCCAACGCTGACACCGACGCCCGCCGCAAGGTGGCCGAGGTGGCCACCGGTTCGTTCGAAGCCATTCTGCTGATTCCCGAGCCGTTCCTGGCCGCCCTTGGCGTGCGCGAGGAGCAAAAGCTGGGCAAGGGCAACTACATCGACCCGGTCAACAACTCGCTCTTCATCGACATTGGCGCCGGCACCACCGACCTTTGCCTGATTCAGGGGTACTACCCGACCCAAAACGACCAGATTTCCGTGCCCTTTGCCGGGGACACCGTCGACGGCATGCTCTCGGAGTCCATCTTCAAGAGCTTCCCCGACACGCACCTGTCGATGCTCAAGATTCGCGAGATCAAGGAGCAGCACTCCTACTGCGGCGCGCTCGACGGGCCCAAGCACGTGAAGGTCATCGTGGGCGGCAAACCGCGCCAGCTGGAAGTCTCCGAGCACATTCTCGACGCCTGCAACGCGCTGGTGGAAACCGTCCACACCAAGATCATCGAGATTGTCAGCCGCATCTCCTCGGACTCGGTCGAGGAGACTTTGCAGAACATCATCGTGACCGGCGGCGGCAGCCAGATTCAGAACATCGACAAGGTGCTCGAACAGATGCTGACCGAGGACGGTTACGAATCGCCCAAGGTGCGCACCGTCGGTTCCAACTACAAGGAACTCGTCGCCCGCGGGGCGTTCAAGGCCGCCCAGCAAGCCAAGCCCAATCAGTGGCAGCACTTGGTGGGATAAGCGGCGATGATAACCACGTAAATCGCGCGGTTTTTCCACCCAAACAATCTTGCCCGCTACGCAACACTCGACTACCGTCGATTATAGAAAAACACGACAAGCCGACAGTGGTCCCCCGTCCCCGTGACGCGCGTGACCCTCGGCCCTAAAACCCTCACGAAAACAGTGAGGGTTTTTTCGTGGTTGCGGATTCCAACCTAGAAGAGCCAATCTCTTGTCGAAGTCCATGGCCCCGGTTGAATATCACTACGGCAAATTCCCGCCGAGGACCCTGAATCTAGAAAAGATCTTTCCTTTCATTGAACCGGCCACGCTCGCTCTCGGGGACTATCGCGGGCTTTTGGACGCCATGCCAAATGCGGCCGTACTTTTGAGCCCACTGATTACCTGGTCGAGGTTACTTAAACTGGGCCGTTTGCAAAGTTAGTCTGGTGTCTTAGGAGGGCACTAGAGAGTGATTCGGCAAAGCAGAAACTCTTGTCTTAGGGCCGTTTTGACGGGTAGCCCATCAACATCAAAGAACCTTGTCATAAACAAAATCCGTTTCGTTTATGACAAAACTGTTTGAGGTTAAGCCATTACCCATCTAGCCGCCCAAACGGCTTAATACGGGCGGAAGCCGGGAGGGGTGCCCTGGGCCACGGGGGCCGGAGGCGATGGCGGAAGCTCGGTGTCGGCGTTTGGCTGGGTAGAGGAAGCCGCTGGTGTTTCGGAGGCTTGAGCGGCTTCAAAGCGCAAAAGGCCCAGGAAGGCCCCACGGTCACGCTCATTTTCTTGGGCCGACCAGGCAGCCATGTGCTGCAGCGGCAGCAGGGCCGATTGCGTGCTGCCGCCCAACAGTACACCCACGTGATTGAGCGCCAGGGCATCGAAGGTCA
Source organism: Opitutales bacterium (assembly GCA_050331595.1). GTDB lineage: Bacteria > Verrucomicrobiota > Verrucomicrobiia > Opitutales > JBHJGM01 > JBHJGM01. Next base: position 30,636 of record JBHJGQ010000001.1, on the reverse strand, counting down.
ACGCGGGCCAGCGCCGCAGATCCGCCTCTTCCAGACCGCGCAGCAATGTGGCGAAACGCAGGCGGCGCAACTCATTGTCGAGCACCAGCAGGACGCCGTGCTCGCCGCCTTTCTGGGGCTCCGGCCAGGACTGCACGGCCCCCTTGGTCGTGACCACAGCCGCGCCGCCGCTACCGGTCAGGTACACCTGGCCGGCGTCATCCACGGCGATGGCGCTCAGCGCATTGTTGGACAGCTGAGGCCAGCCGTCGGGACTGTCCGGGCGCGGGTTCTGAAAATACCAGCCGTTCAGCAGCCCGCCGGTACGCGCGTCGACCTTGCCCACCCACGAGAGCGCCTGGTTGCCGACGTTGCCGATCAAATCGCCTTTCAGCCGGTAGCGTCCCGTGCCGTGCTGGTGCGCCAACACAAAGACGCTCCCCGTGGCCACGTCGTAGGCCAGGTCCACCAGTCGCTGTTCAACGCGGTGCAGGCCGTCGCCGCGCCGGTACAGGTTGGTTGACCATTTCAGTCGACCGTCGGCAGCGAAACGGGCCAGGAACAGATCGAGTCCCCCGTGGCGACGCCCGCCAGGTTCGTTGAAATTGTACTGAAACGTCGCGCCCACGATCAGATCGCCATCGGGCAGCTGCAGCAGAGGTCCGCCCTGTCGCAGGCCTTCGGCTTCGATGCGCACGGCCTTCGACGCGCCGCGCTTGCCGTCGTAGTCGTAGGGTTGCTCCTGGGCCCGATCATAGAAGTGCCAGAACTGGCTGGGCCCGCTCAAATCGGGCGCACTGCCATGCAGGTTGATCGCCCAGGGCAGATCGGCGTCCGGTCGCCCCTTCCACGGCAAAAGATGCTGACCTTCGGGATCGATCTGGCAGATGAGCGCGGCCTGACGCCGGCCCATGGTGCCGCCGCTCCAAATCACTGCCCCCGCCGGACTGACCGCCAGGCCAGTCACGTCGATCTGGTCGGGCGCGCCCGGATGCACCCAGCGCACTTCGCTGCCGTCGGCCGAGAGTTTGATCAACACGGCCTGGTTGTTCTGCCAGCGCGCCTGTTGATGGTCGGGGACCCACTCCAGCAGTCGCTCCATCCGGCGCCCACCGACGACGATGGTGCCGTCGGGCGAACGTGCGATGCGCCGCGGGACAATGCAGTCGTAGGGAAAGACGCTCAGCCACTGGGCTTCCTGCAAGTCGGCGGAAAACCGTGCGACGAAGGCCATGTTCGTGCCGACGGCCTGATCGAAAAGCCAATGCACCACGTTCGCCTTAGGCAGCGTACCGCGAGTATTGGTCGTGCCGCAGACAACGACCCGCCCGTCGGGCAAGGTGAGCATGTCCGTAATGTTGGAGGGCAGCAGCTCCTTACCATGCACGCTGACCCCGCCTTGCGGATGCCCAAAAAAACCGCCATCCAGGCGCGCCTGAATCGCTCCCGACGCCGCGACGGCAGTTAACAGCCAGACCAATGCAGCGCATAAGCCGCGCTGCAATTGCGCCACACCCTTCCTCAACCCTGATGCATACATGCGTTTGTGCCTAACCCAAAGGTAAGTCGGCCGCGTGCATCGGCACCTGTAAGAGCGCTGTGGGCTGGAAGACGTCCTCGGGTCTTTTCCGGGCCATACGCCGGGCTTGTCTCAACGACCCTACTGTGATTTCTACGACAGCATGGGTAATGTCCTCGGTCCTGCCGACCCACGCGACCGCCAGAATGCCTCGGCGACGGTACCTCCCGTGCTGCCGGACTTCAAGAAACGCCCGCCGGTCGACATGCGGCGCACCACGCGCAACCTCGACGGGCTTTTCGGCACCGTGCTGCTTCTGGGCTGCCTGCTGCTTACCCTGGCAGTGTATGGCGGCTTGTATCACCACTTGATGGAGCCACTGAGCCACTACCATATCCCGCTGGCGGTGATTCCTGTGGTCTGTGCATTCTTCACCCTGGTGTTCCGTCAGTTCGTGCGCACCTTGTTGCTGGTGCTGCTGGGGGTGGTCATTCTCTTTCCCGCCTACCAGGACACCAACCTTCCCAAGGATCAGCCGGTACCCCGCACCGCCAAGTCGATCGTGCTGTTGGAGATTCCGGAAAACGGGGCGCCCTTCGGCAAGGTCATCGACTGGGTCGAGCGCACCGAACCCAGCGTTTGCCTCTTGGTAGAGCAGCCCGGTCGACCGATCGAGGATTTCGAGCGCCTGCGGCGCGAGTTCGGCTACACCTACTCCTTCCGCGCGGGCACCGGCGTGGGCATCTTCAGTCGACACCCGATTCGGACGCTCCCGACCCCGGGCGGCCTGGGCGCGATGCTGATCGAGTTGAGTTTTCCGGGTCAGGAAAATCCCGTCTGCCTCGCGCTGGTTTCGATGCCCCTGCCCGACACGGCCGAAGGCTGGGAAGCGCGCAACCAACGTATGGATGCCCTGGCGGTCCAACTCGCACGCATCGACGAACCGGTTGTGTTGGCCGGTGCCCTGCAGTGTTCGCCGCACAGCCTGCGGTTGCGCCGATTCGAGCGCGGCAGCAAGCTCACCCGCGTTCAGCCCAAATGGTACCCGATGACGCAAACCGGCGACCTGAAAGGGCTGCTTCAGCCGCTCTCCACGCCCATCTTGCACTCGCCCGACATCACCAGCTTCCAAATGGTGCGCGCCGACGAGATTTCCACCGGGCTGCGTCCGCTGATCTACAAGTTCGCGGTGGAATGACGGGTTGAGTTCGCGGGCTCACGCCCGAGTATGCGGTAGACAACTGATGTCGACCGACGCCTCAGCCCCATCCACCGCCCTTGACGCACCGTTGCCGCAACGCAAACGCCTGCGCGTGGGCTGGTGGCTGCCGCCCCTGCTGCTGTGGTCCGGGTTTGTGACCGTGCTGGCGGTGTCGCTGGTGGCCTACGGCGGCACGGCGGACTGGCGATTGGATCTGCTGACGAACTTTCGGCTACAGTACACCGGTGCGGCCGTCCTTGGGCTGCTCGCAGCGGCCCTGCTTCTGCGCTGGCGCCTGGCCACGGCGTTCGCCCTGGTTGGCCTGCTCAACCTGGGCGAGCTGCTGCAGCTGCCCAACACCGTTGAGGCCCGCGCCGATGAACGTGTCTTCAAGGTCATCGCCTTTAATATGCTCACGCGCAATGAATCGCTGGACACCGTAACCGAATGGATCGCCCGGGAAGCGCCCGACATTTTTGTGGCCATCGAGCACAACACCGAAGTGGCCCCGGCGCTGCGCCCCCTCATCGAAGTGCACGGTTACCAGCAATTCTTCCGACCCGGACACAGTGTGGCCATTTACAGCCGTTTGCCGTTTACGGTGCGCGCCTGGTCTCCGGGGCTGGGTCTGTTGGCCATCGAGGTCGCGCCGCCAGACGGTCCCACGCACTTTATGCTGACGGGCGTTCACCTGTTTTCACCGCGGCTGCCCGAGTATTGGAACCAGCGCAACGCCCAGCTGCGGGAACTGGCCCAATCGTGCGCTCAGTCCGACCGGCCGCTGCTCGTGATGGGTGACCTGAACTGCTCCCCGCAGTCGCCCTTCTACGTGGATTTTGTGCAGCAGAGCGGTCTTACCCCGGTGCACGCGTCCTGGCTGCCGCCAGTCACTTGGGCGCGGTACTCCCCGCTGCTGTTTGCGTCGATTGACCACGCCTTTCGTTCGCCGGAGGTGGGCACCGTGGATCTGCGCACCGGGCCGTCGTTGGGCTCGGACCACCGCCCGATCATTCACGAATTCGTTCTGCGGCCCTGACGCACGCGCCGTACTGGCGGGAACATTCGCCCTCCTGGCCCACTCAAACAAGCCGGCAGCTCCGCCGCTTGACGCCGGTTGCGCCAGCGGTGAGACTCCGCCGCAACTTGTTCGAATGAAACACCCGAAGCCCCTCTTGTGCGCGCTGGTCCTGAGCCTGTGCGTAAGTGCCTGCTCCAGCGACGAGAAATCGCTGCTGTGGATCAGTTATTTGCCGCCGGCCGACGTGGTGAACGCCCTGCCCGAGCCCGCCGTCGAGTCGATCGCCATCGGCGAGTTTACCGACGAGCGCGAAGGCACCCGGCCCGGCGTACTGGTCGAACGCGTGCGCGAACGCGAACGCAGCTCCCAACGCGAATACAAACTGGCGACGCCCTTTCCCTTGCTGGTACAGGACCACGTGCGAACGTCGCTGGAGGGCGCGCGGTATCCCATCACCGCCCCGAGTGAGGCCACCTACACGATCACCGGGACCATCCTCGGCTTTGAGGTGACGGAGATTCCCGGCACGCTGTATTCCGATTTGACCGCGACCATCGTCGTGGAGCTGACCCTGACCGATCTGGCCACCGGGCAGGTTGCCTGGAGCGAGCGCGTGGGCGCCAGCGGCAGCATCCGCAACAGCACCGATATCAAGAGCGTCTACGCCGCCACCCTCGACGCCTTCTGCCGCCAGCTCGTCACCAGCCCAGGCTTGCAACAGGCGGTTCTGCGGTAGCAACAGGGCGTCATCAAGCGAATTGTCAAAACTTGACAATTTGCCTCAGGCAGCGATATTGGTACATATTATGGCAGGCCTTGAAGCGTGTGTTCTCTCCATACCGCTCGTGGCCATCGTGGCGCGCGGTGTAGTGCGTGGCGATGATGGTGATGCCCAGCCCGAAGCCGATAATAAACTGGAAGACAAGGGCACTCGCAAAGACGAAGCCCAGCTGAGCACCCTGGCCTAGCCAAACCTCCAAACTAGGCCCCAGTACCATTCCGCGCGTGGTTGCGGTTCGGATTCGCTGACGGCGTTTCTGTTCGCTGACGAAGACTTGCACGGGCTTATCGAAGATGCCTTCGATGCCAGGATGTTTGATGTTGGGCGCAGAAGCCTCATTGGGCGTTTTCTAAAAATGTAAGGAATTACGGTGGGGTGCTTGGCCCGAAGTCGTCAGGGAGGTGGTGATTCTCGCCTTCGGAGCCGTGGCCGGTACGCGTCTGGGGGCGACCGCCGTGGGCGCGGCGCAGGCTCCGGCGCTGGTTGTCCTCGAAGTTGGGCAAACCCTGGTCCCAGCCGGGGCGGCCGCCGTCGTCGAGCTGCGCGGGGCGCGCGTCCTCAGGTTGAGCCTGGGCCCAGTGCCGGGCAACCATTCCGTCCAGGTGCAATGTGCGCGTGGGGAAGGCGATGGAGAGTCCGCGCGTTTCTACGGCCTGCATCAGCTTAAGGTTGATGCGCTGGCGCACATCCATGTGCACAAGCCAGGCCGTGCTTACTGTGAAATAGTACACCAGGATATCCAACGAGCTTTCGCCAAAGTCCAAAAAGCTCACCAAAATGAAGTCCTGCTGCACGCCGTCGTCCTCGCGCAGGATGGTGCGGAAGTCCTCCACCAGCGCTTGCATGTCAGCAGCACTGGAGCCGTAGGTGACGCCGAGGACCTGCTTCACCCGGCGCTTGGGCATGCGCGACCAGTTGTTGATGTACTCGTTGGCGAGCACGCTGTTGGGGATGGAGATGACCGTTTTGGGCCAGGTGCGCACCTTGGTCGAGCGCAGTCCGATTTCCTCCACGTCGCCGTCGACCTTGTCGCCGACCATGATCCAGTCGCCCACCTTGAAAGGGCGATCGAGCACGATCATGAGCGAGCCGAAGAGGTTGGCCAGCGTGTCCTTCGAGGCCAGGGCAATGGCGGCACCACCCAGACCCAGCGCACCGATGATCGGGGCCACCTCGTAGCCCAGGTTGTCGATCACCATGAGCACGCCGATGATCACTACGAAGATCCGTAACGCTTTGCGCAGAAGGGGGATAAAGCCGTAAATGTCGGCGTTGCGATTGTGCGTTAGATTGGCCGCGACGTCGCCCAGCACACTGATCAAGCGCCACAACGCCCAGAAAATCGTGAAGGTGGTGATGCCACGAAAGACGTTGCCCAGCGCGCCGGCCAACTCGGTGTCCAGCGGCAGCGATTCGACCGCCAGAAAAACCCCCAGGATCAGTAAAAAGAACGAGACCGGTTTTTCCAGCGCGTTGAGAAAGTCCTCGTCAAAGGTCATTTCCGTGCGCCGGGCCAGGCGCTTCAACCAGTTGAAGATCAGCCGCGTGACTACGCCGCGCAGCAGCAGCGTGCTCAGCAGAATGAGGAAGCTGCGCCCCAGCTCCAGCACGGTGAAGCCGAAGTAGTCCTCGCGCAGAAGCGCTTCCGCGGGGTCAGTCGTGCCGGAGCTTTCCGTGGCTGCACTCGGTTTTACCGGAGTCTCCATCGAGGGCTCCTCAGCCACCGGCTGGGCCCAGAGCGCTTCCCATGAGAGGGCGCCTGAGATCAAACCCAACGCCACCAGAACCAAAAACAATCCGCGCATCTCACCGAGTGAAGGCGCGGGGCTGCAAACGCCCAAGCAAAAAAGAGAACCCGGTCTGCCCCTTATCGGCAAACCGGGTCCTTGACGGTGTGTCGCTTCCCTATGTGCTGTCGTCTACTTGCCTCTGTGCGGAGGCAAATCGTGCCTGTGTCTCTGCTTGCTCAGAAAAGAGACGGGGCGCGGGCGCTCAGGTGCGTGGTCCGCGGCGGGGACGCTCCGGGCGGCTGTCACGCGCGGCTGCCTTTTCGGCCTCGTCGAGCACGCCATCGCCGTTGCTGTCAAAGCGCTCCAAGGCCATCGCTTCGCGCAGAGCCCGCCGTTCGGTTTCGTCGAGGGTGCCGTCCCCGTTGGCGTCAAACTCGGCCTTTTTGGCTTCAACTTGGGCACGGGCGGCTTCGCGTTCCTGCGCGTCGAGGGCGCCGTCGCCGTTGCTGTCGAAGCGCTCCAGAGCACGCTGATGCCGGGCGGACGCACGCGGGTTCTTTTCCATGTACTGCGCCCGAAGATCGGCCCGCTCGGCTTCGCTCAGTTCCCCATCGCCGTCGGTATCGAACTCAGCGACGCGTTCTTGGCGGGCAGCCTCGGCGGCGGCTTGCTCCTCGGGGTCGAGCGTGCCGTTGCCGTTCTCATCGAATTTCTCGAGTACCCGACGCTGGCGGACGGTTTGGCGCGCAGTCTGACGTTCGTCCGGGCTGAGACGGCCATCGCCGTCGGCGTCGAACTCTTCGAGAAGGGCTTCGCGATCCATCTGGGGACGCTGACTGTTGGGTCCAGCGGCACGGCGAGGACCTTCCTCGCGCCGGGTCTGGCGGGCGGCTTCCTTTTCGGCCGCGTCGATGACGCCGTCTCCGTTGGTGTCGAAACGTTCCAAGAAACGTTGCGGCGGAGGCGGGCCCTCACCGGGGGCCGGCTGGGCGAAAAGCTGCGTGGCGCCGAACAGGGCCAGGGCCGCCGTTGCAAGGGTAAGGGAAAGTTGGGTTGTGGTTTTCATCGGTCAGGATTCTCCAATCTAGTGCGTTTCGGTCGGTCGGTTTTACGGTTGAACGCGACAGGGGCCCGCTGTTCGCTGTGATGTCTGAGTAAACGCTTGGCCCCGGCAAAAGTTTCAGCGGACGCTTTATCCATCCAGTCCAACACCGCTCCTCCCGCTATGTGGCAACTCAACTTCAGCGACCAGGCCATTGCCGAACTCAACAAGCTCGACAAACTCGAGCAGCTCGAGCTGATGGAGGCCTTCAGCACCGTCACCAGCGCGCAGATCCGCAAAGCCGGCAGCAACGAGTTGGGCAAATTCAAGCGCGGCAAGGTGACTTACTACCGGCTGCGCGCGGGCGAGTTTCGCATTTACTTCGAGCATCAGGACGAAGAGACCCTCTTCGCCCATTACATCCTGCACCAGCACACGCTGACCGACTTTGTTTTCCGCTTTAAGCTGCCGCTGACGGAGGAACAGGTAATCGAAAATCATGGCTCGTTTTGGCGGTATCTGGACACGCTCAAGAAGGGCGAAAAAGACGATGCAGCTTCGTCTTCGTTGCCTCCGCCCGCGGTCTGAAAACGCGTGTCTTGGATGCGCCGGAAACGTTCCGCAATCCGCCCCAAATCACCTGCGGACAACCCTGGCAATGGCTGGTGAACAAGTCGTGAATTCCCGGTAACTTACCGACAAAGCAGTTGCCCGATGCGCACAATCGACACGCTGTCGACACGCCCGCGTCACCTTAAATGGGCCAGTCACAAGCCTTTGGCGAGTTGTTGGGCTTTTTCCCCGAGCCTAATACCACTGCTTTACTTTTAATTCTTTACTCTATGAATATTAAGAAATTGCCAGCAAAAGCACCCATCCCCAAAACTCCTGGCCCATGAAGTTCAAAATCAATCGCGACCACTTCGCGAACGGCTTGGCCCAAGTGCTCAACGTCGTCGGCACCCGCGCCACCATGCCGATTTTGAGCAACGTGCTGATGGAGGCCGAGGGCGAACATATCTCCCTGACCACGACCAACTTGGACCTGGGGATCCGCTGCCGGATTCAGGCCCAGATCGAGACGTCCGGCAAAATCACCCTGCCCGTGCGCAAGCTTTTTACCATCGTGAAGGCTCTGCCCAACATCGAGGTGGAACTCGACGCCGGCTCTGGCAGCCAGGCCAAGATCACCTCAGGCGGTTCGCTCTTTCGCATCATGGGCATCGACGCCGAGGAGTTCCCGCCCTTGCCTACCTTCAAGGACGAGCACGTTTTTGACCTGCCGCAGACCGAACTGTCGAACATGCTCAAGTGCGTGTCCTACGCGCAAAGCGCCGACGAAAATCGCTACATCATGAACGCGGTCTACTTCGCTTTTGACGAAGGAAAGCTGACTCTGGTGGCGACGGATGGTCGACGGTTGGCGGTGATCGCGCACGACGTGGACATGGGCGACGACAATGCCGGCGAACTCATCCTGCCCTCCAAGACCGTCCACGAACTGGAGCGCCTGCTGGGCCAGGGCGAGAGCGTTAAAATTGCCTTCAGCGACCGGCAGGTGGCCTTCGAAATCGGCATCGACGCGGGCGACGACAAGAACGGCCTTGCCGAGAACATTTACCTGGTCTCCAAGATCGTCGAGGGCAAATACCCGAACTACAAGCAGGTGATCCCCAAGGAAACCGAGCACCGTATCAGCGTGGAGCGCGAGCTGATGCTCGATTGCGTGCAGCGCGCGGCCCTGGTGACGAGCGACAAGAACAACTCCGTCAAAATCAAGGTCACGAGCAATCTGCTGGAACTGACCGGTCAGAGCCCCGAGTACGGCGAATCCCACGAGAGCATGGCCATTCGCTACGAGGGGCCCGACGTGCAGGTGGCGTTCAACCCCAGCTACCTGATGGAGCCCTTAAAAGCCCTGGGGAGCGACGAGGTCTATTTCGAATTCAAGGATGAGTTGAGCCCGGGCATTTTCAAGACGCTGGAGAGCTTTCAGTGCGTGATCATGCCGCTACGGCTGAACTAGCAGGCTCGCGTCCAGACGGCCCTTGCAGCGTAGCCGTGACGCCAACACGGCGGTTCCCAGCATGATCATGTGGGTCTATTACCTCCTGCCGCTTTTTATTTTTTCCGGCGCGCTGTCCTATGTTAACATACGCTGGCCGCAGCCGGTGCTGGCCTTGCTCAACCGCTGGCTGCGCTGGGGTCTGTTCGCCGTCGGGACCGGCCTGGCCCTGGCTGAGTTCACCGAGATTGGCAAACCGGCCTGGCTGCTGAGTGTATGCGCGGGCATCTGCTGGTTCATCGGCGAAACGGTCTACAACTGGTACTTTATCGGCATGGTCAGCCGCAGCGACGTGCCGCTGTTCCCGCGTTACGAGACCAATCCCAAGCCCGAGGAATGGCCCAACCAGCGCCGGTTTCTGCGGCTGCGTGAGGAGTTACGCAGACTGGGCTTCACGCAGCGTGAATCGCTCCGGGTGGTCATGGGCGAGGGGCTGTTTCTGCGCTCGAGCGTCTTTCAAACCGACGACGCGCTCGTTTGGGTTCAGGTGCACCTCATCCCGCAGCGCCTGGGCAATTTTCTGCTCTGCTACATCTTGCACTCGCGCACTGACGCCGGCTTGCGCGTCTCCACCGACAACGTGAGCGTCCCGGCTGGTTGCTACTTTCCCGAGAACTGGGACGTGACCCGGCGGCCCCTGCGGCGCTCGCTGAAGGCGCTCTTGCGCGTGCATCGCAAGCGGCTGAAACGGGCCCGGGGCACGCCCCTGCCCTTTGGGCCGAGCGATTCGCCGGCCGACGAACTCAACGCGCAGCAACGCGAACTCGAACGCCTGAATTTTGAAATTGGCTTTTTGCTGCCGCCCCACGAGCACGAGGAACACGGCCGTCTCAGCCAGGACGGCCGCTATCGGCTCTGGAAAGAACTTTGGCTCATCCATTACCTGGGTCTGTCGATGCGGCGTTGAGGCGCCGTTTTCGGTCTGCATAGGCGCGGCGGCTGCCCTCAACGTAGTATCAGGGAGCGCCTGAGCAGGACTACAGAGAACGTTACCCGTATGTGACTTATGACGAGTTCGTCACATTTTAGTGGGATGTACAAGTAATTCGTCAGCAATGAGTAAAGTGATTGTTGCGAACCTCATGAAACGCTGTCTGTTGCCATAAAGTTGCGTTCTCACAATGGGTTATGCACAGAGCTTCATCCGTCGTGGTGAGCAAAAGGCATTTGCATCCGCAGGTTCATTGAGCAGAGTCTTGAGCGTTGCCGGAACGAGGGTGCCGGCTCACAAACCCACCCGGGTTTCGGCAACGGATCGCTCATTTCTTGCTTGCTCAATCCTGCTTACCAGCAAATGTCACCGCTTGCTGATCTATTCGGTGAAGCCCCGTCCACCGACGTTGCGTCATCGACCTTGCTCAGGGTCGACGCTGCGCTGAAAACCGTCGCACCCGGAGGTCCTCGATGACCTCGCCCACCACGATCGATGGCGTTGTGCTGGCCGGGGGGCGCAGCAGTCGAATGGGCCGCGACAAGGCCTCCCTGATGTTTCAGGGACAGACGCTCTTGGGCCGGGCCAAACGTGCGTTGCGACCGCTCTGCCAGGCCGTCTATGTATCGATTCGTCGCGAGCAACGCGTGCCGCGCGAGTTTGAGGCCGACCGGGTGATCCGCGACCGCTTTGAGGCAGGCGGAGCGCTGGCGGCCATTGTCAGCGTGCTGCGTTCGACGCCAGACCGCCCCTGGCTGGTGTTGGCCTGCGACCTGCCACACGTCGAACCCGAGTTGCTCGAAGATTTGCTGTTGCAGCGCAATCCCGTCCGCGACGCCACGGCGTTTGTGACCGGCGAGGATGGTAGCGTGGAGCCGCTCTGCACGCTCTACGAGCCCTCCGCCCTGGACCCGCTGAGCCTGGCCCTAGACAACGGTGTGGACGAAATCAACGGCGCCCTCACCGCGCTCGACCTGCAACGCATTCCCCTGCGCAAGACCGAGTACCTGCGCAGCGTGAAAAATCTTGCGCAGTACGAGGATGCCTTCAGCCAGCAGGCGCAGACGCCCAACCCGTTCTTCGGCGAAGCCTCCGACCAGCGCGCCCGCGTCCGCCTGCCGAAGGTCGGGCTGGGCTGATCGATTGGAATCGTGCTGTCGACGGGCGCCCAAGCGGCTCGGTTCATGGCCGTGAGCGGGCTAAGCGCTTGCCTTGCCCGAAGCGGTGCTTGAACGTGTCGGCCCTTTCCCCTTCAACGAGCAGAGCAACATGTCCGAAGCTTCTTCCGAAATTGGCCTCATCGGCCTGGCCGTCATGGGCCAAAACCTGGCCCTGAACATCGCCGACCACGGCTTTCGCATCAGCGTCTACAACCGCACCACTGCCACCATGGAGCGCTTTGTGGCCGTGAATCCCGACACCCCGGGCGGACTGGTCGGCCTGGCCGAGCTGAAGGATTTTGTGCAGTCGCTCAAGAAGCCGCGCAAGATCGTCATCATGGTCAAGGCCGGTGGCGGAACCGACGCGGTCATCAACAGCCTGGTGCCGCTCCTGGATAAGGACGACATCATCGTCGATGGCGGCAATGCCAAGTGGACCGACACCATCCGCCGCGAAAAAGAGCTGCGCGAAAAAGGCTTGCGCTTTGTCGGCTCGGGAGTTTCTGGCGGTGAAGAGGGCGCGCGTTTCGGACCGTCGCTCATGCCCGGTGGCGACCGCGACGCCTGCGATCAGCTGCTGACTGTGTGGGAAGCCATCGCGGCCAAGGTCGACCCACAGACCGGCAAGCCTCTGGAAGGCGCCGAGCCGGGCAAACCGGTTCAGGGCGGGGTGCCGTGCACGGCCTACATTGGCGAAAACGGCGCGGGCCACTACGTCAAAATGGTGCACAACGGCATTGAGTACGGCGACATGCAGATGATCTGCGAAGCCTACGACTTGCTGCGCAACCTGCTGGGCCTGCAACCGGCCGAAATCGGCAAGATTTTTGAAGACTGGAATCAGGGCGCCCTCGATTCGTTCCTGATGGAGATTTCCGCAGACATTCTCCAGCAGGCCGACCCCGATACCGGCAAGCCGTTCGTCGACGTAGTGCTCGACACCGCTGGGCAAAAAGGCACCGGCCGCTGGACCAGCGTCAACGCGCTGGACATGGGCGTGCCGGCGGCCACCGTGGCCGAAGCCGTCTTCGCGCGCTGCCTCTCGGCGGTTAAGGAGGAGCGCGTGGCCGCCTCAAAGATCCTCAAGGGCCCCGGCGGCACGTTTGCCGGCGACAAGCAGGCCTTTGTCGAAGCGGTTAAGGATGCGCTCTACTGCTCGAAGATTTGCTCCTACGCCCAGGGTTTTCAGCTCATGCGCGAGGCGCAGAAGGAGTACGACTGGACGCTGAACTTTGGCGAGATCGCGCAAATTTGGCGGGGCGGCTGCATCATCCGCGCGGTCTTTCTGCAAAAGATCACCGAGGCCTTCGAGCGCGACGCCAACCTGGCCAATCTGCTGCTCGACCCCCACTTCAAGGACACCATCGAGTCGGCTCAAGCCAACTGGCGCAACGCCGTCGCAACCGGCGTCACCTACGGCATCAGCCTGCCCACCTTCACCAGCGCGCTGGCCTATTTTGACGGGTACCGCACCGAGCGCCTTCCGCAGAACCTGCTGCAGGCACAGCGCGATTTCTTCGGCGCGCACACCTACGAGCGCGTCGACCAGCCGCGCGGCAAGTTCTTTCACATCGACTGGCCCGACCCCAAGCGCCCGCAGACCGCGGTTTGACCGAACCTCTGGCGTTTGCCAGAGTCACAGTCACCATGAAGGACGCGGCAACGCCCTCCAAGGATACGCCCCAAAGTTCCGGCGGCTGGCTGGTGCCGGCTGCCGTGGGTGTGTTCATTGGCTTGCTCGGGGGCGCCTTGCTGGGTGGCTACTGGATGTGGAGCGAAGGCGCGGCGGCACCGCCCTCATCGGAAACGGCAGCGGTGGACGCGGAAGAGGCCCTGGACCCGGAGACCGGCTTGACGCCCGAAGAGTTGGCCGGCGCGCAGGAGATTCAGTGGCGGCTGGAATTGACCGAAGCGCGCGAGGCGCTCGCGCAAAAAGCCGCCCGCATCGACGAGTTGACGCAACACCTGCAGCAGGGCGCGGCGACGGGTTTGCTCTGGGGGGCCGAGGCCGTCGCTGCCGAGCCGGGCGGGTTTTTCCCCATGCGCATCGAGTGGCTGCCTTTCCTCAACGTGAACGCGCAGATGCTGCGCCGGGTCGATCCGCGCGGCACCCACTGGTCGCAGCTTTCCGAGCAGGACCGCACGTTGATGCTGGTGGAGCAGTTGTTCCTGCTCCAGCCCGACGAGATTGAGCGGTTGCAGTCCGAACTGGCACAAGCACAGCAGCGCATCCAGCAGCTGGAGATCGACCAGATGGCCGTGGTCGAGCAGAGCGATCGGCGCGTGACCATTCGCGTTGAGCCCTTCACTCAGGCCGGCGGTCTGGTGCGGGCGGAGATGCGTTTCAACATCGCCGAGATCATCGGCGAGGCGCGGATGCAGTACGTTTGGCCGATCCTGGAGAGCAGCGTGCAGGAAGCTTTTTCACGCTTTGGGGCGGTGCGCCGCACCATCGTGATCGAGGAAAGCGGCCGCGCCCACGCGCGCTACAAGATTCAGGAGCACAAGGACTTTCTCGGGCGCGGCACCGGGCAGAGCACGCGCTTTCAGGACACCCTGCCGAGGCAGTACGCGCACCTGTTTGAGCTCGACCCGAACACGGCCACTCCCTGAACGTCGCGCCCTTTTCGCATCCCGTGACGACCTTTGCCCCGCCGCCGAACCCGCGTGAACGCAGCACGCTGCAGGTGGCGTTTTTGGCGGCGGTCAGCGCTGGGTTAATCGGGGTGGTGCTGGGTTTTTATCTGGGCTACCGGCTGGCCAGTTCCGAGCCTGGTCCGAGCCCTGCGCCCACCGAAGAAACCAGCCCCAGCAGCCCGTAGCGCCCGGAACGATTCCGCGTAGTGGACCCGCTGTCAGCACCTGCCCAAAGAAAACGCACCCGCCCACCAGGGAACGGATGCGTTGAAATGGGTTGGCTCTGTTTTTCGATGAGCGAAGCTTACAAGCCGAGGCCTTCGCTCACGCCTTTGATCATTTCACCCGCGTCGCCGAGCAGCGCGCTCAGGGTGGCTTTTTGATCGTCGGTCAGGTTTTCGGCGACGGTCTGCAGTTCGGCCGCGGCCTTCATGGCGTCCTCGGTATTACCTTCCTTGAGGGCGGTCAGGATCTTTTCGACAGATTCCTTGGCTTCCCCCGAGGCATCGGCAAACGCAGCGGTCAGCGACTCGGTCTGCACTTCTAGCTGGGCCGAGGCCAGGTCTTCCTTCAGCTCATCCGGGGCGTTCTTGACGGCTTCCTGGATGTTGGAAATGGCGGCCGGGTATTGCTTGGCCTCCAGCATTTTCAGGGCGTTGTCGAAGTGCTCGGCAGCTTTTTCGTCGGCTTCCTTGAGCTTGGTCATCAGCTCTTCGTTTTCGGCGCGCAGGTCCTGGGCAGCGTCTTCGGAACTGGACGGGCAGCCGGCCAGAAAAGCCACACTTAAGGACAACAGCGAGATCAGGGCGGTCTTGTTCAGCAGTTTCATGGGTCGTGTACGTAAGGTTGCGTGATTGCAAGGGATGCCCGCGCGCGGGGCACGCAAGCTATGGTTGAAGTATTTGGTAGAGTGATACTATTTGCATATGCGCTATCTGCAAAGCCAAACTGGCCCTTCTCATGACGCCTTCAAACGCTCCGAATTTCCTGCTCATATGCTGTGATCAACTGGCCGCCCAAGCCCTGCCGGCCCTGGGCAATGCCGACCCCGTCCAAACGCCGAACATCGACCGCATCCTGCGCCGCGGCGTGCGTTTCGGCCGGGCCTACACGTCGTGTCCACTCTGCCAGCCAGCGCGCGCCGCTTTCTGGACGGGTCATTTTCCCAGCCAGACCAACGTGCGCACCAACGGCGTGCGTGCCGACCCGTCCGCAGCCCCTGAAGCCGTCCCGGAAGCGCTGCCGCGCCTGGGCCGTCTGCTGACAGAGGTCGGATACCGCGCCTGGCACGCGGGCAAACGCCACGACGCCGGCGGGCTCGACGGTTTTGAACTGGCTCCGGTACAGGAGCAAGAGGTGGCGCCCACCTGCGACGCCTGGCCGGTGAATTACGACACGCGCCAGGATCGCTTCGCCACGGAGGCGGCGGTGACGTTTCTCAAAGAACATCCGCAGAGCCAGCCCTGGTTTGCCGCCGTCGATCTGAACAACCCGCACGAGATCTGCCAGTACGTGGGCGCGCATGCCGGCTCGCACACCAACGGCGACATGCCGCGCGCGTTGCCACCCGTCTGGCCCAACCTGCGGATCGACGATTGGGACAACCGCCCGGCACCGGTGCAGTACATCGCCGCCGCGCATCGCCGCCAGCATCAGGCTGCCGGCTGGACCGACGAAAACTGGCAGCACTACCGCGCCGCGTACTACCACTACGTCGAGCAGGTGGACGCCGAGGTGGGCCGCATCCTCGATGCCTTCGAGCAACGTCCCGACGCGGCGAACACGATCCTCATCTTCATGGCCGACCACGGCGACGCGATGGGCGCGCACGGCCTGGCCACCAAACATACCTCGTTTTACGATCCGACTGTACGCGTGCCCTTCGCCTTTGCCGGTCCGTGTATCCAATCGATGGATACGCAGCTCAATGATCCGCTGGTCTCGCTGCTTGACCTGCTGCCGACAGTCTGCGAACTGGCCGGCATCGATTGCCCGGAGGGGCTCTGGGGACGCTCGCTGGCTCCCTGGTTGCGCGACGCCGCCACCGCCGCCACCACCCCGCACGACTGGGTCGTCAGCGAGTGGGAAACCGAATGGGGCTTCACCGTGGAGCCCGGCCGCATGCTCTTTAGTGGGCGCTACAAATACATGACCTACCGCGAGGACGACGGCGAGGAACTCTATGATCTGGCCAACGATCCTGGAGAGACGATCAACCTGGCACCCGACGCTGGACACCGCGCCACGCTCACGGCGCACCGCGCGATGCTGCGCCGCCATTGCCAGCGCACGGGCGACGACTTTTTCGAGCGCACCGCGAAGGTCGACCCAATCTTTCGACAGGGCTCACCCGGCAATGCCAACTACGAGGGACTGCTCGCCGTCCCCAGCGCTGAAAAGCAACACGGCCAGAAGGCCTGAGGGCGCGCGGCAAGTTCGAAGAACTTTGGTTGGTAAAGCTTCCTGCGAAAGTCGGTGGCCCCGAGAAGGCCCCTGCGGACACATTAAAAGACGTTGGTCGGTTCTTCGCTGACGTAGGGGCGCGAGAGGAAGTCGGCCTGCAGTTCCAGCACGGCGTCACCCTGACCGGGCTCCAAGCCGCGTGCCACGATCTGCAGGCGCAGGTCCTGGCCCGGTTCCAGCGGCACTTGGGAGAACGTTACAACCTGTCCGTTGATCCGCCCGCCCTGGCTGCCGTCGCCGCTGAAGCTGACCGGCTGCAGGTTGCTGGTGAAGGTCACCTTCAAGTCAGCGGTGACGGGCTGGAACTCACCCTGGTTGGAGACGCGCACCTCGTAGGTCGTCTGGCCGCCGACCTGCACCGGATCGCGCGTATCATCAATTTCGATACGCACCGCGGGCACTGGCTTCCAGAGGGTGACGTTGCTGGCCTTGTCGCTGAGGTCGCGCTGGTTGGGGCCGGTCTGCGCGACGATGGTGTTGGTCGTCGAGCCTGGGCGCGTGGCGAAAAAGCGCGCGTTGAACAGCCGGCTTTCTCCCGGGCGCAGGCTGGGAATGTTCCAGGCAATCTGCCGTTGACCCTCGGAGTAAATGCCGCCGCCGGCTTCCACCATGCGGATGTTCGGGGGCAGCTGGTTGAGCACCGCCACGTTGCGCAAAACGGTCTCGCCGCTGTTGGTTACCGTGTAGGTGTAGCGGGCGGGCTTGAGCACAAAGGTTTCTTCCGGGCCTTCGATGGCCACACCGATGAGCGACTGCTTGACCTCGCCAGGCACCTTCTGACTGGTACTGGCCAGGCCGCCCTCGGGACCGCCTTCCCACTCGGCGATCACCTCGTTGACGAAGCTGCCGGTCTCGCGCGCAATGCCGGTGACGCGGAAGGTCTTGGTCACGCCCGGATGCAATTCGGGGATGGTCACGGTCGTGGTCGAGGTTGGGTCGAAGATGGCCGGCAACCGGTCGGTGATGGTCAGGTTGCGCGCGGGTGCTGTGCCGGTGTTGGCCACGGTGATGTCCCAAACGGCGGTTTCGCCCAGCTCGACGGTGGAGGGCCCGCGCTTTTCCAGCGAGATGGTCGGTGCCCCGGCGTAGAAAGCGAGGGCCAGCGGCGTTTCGGCGGAGAAGATGGTATTGGTCTCAAAGGGTCCTTCGTCCTCGGGCACCACGCGAATCAAAATCGTGCGCTGCTCGCCCTGGTTCATGCGCGGAAAGACCCAGAGCGGACCGGCGGTGGCCGTTTCGGTCGGTCCGGGGCTCGAACTCTCGAAGCGCACGCGGGCCGGAATCTCCTCGCGCAGACGCACGTTGCGCACGGCTTCGACCGCCTCCACTTCCAGGCGGTAGGTGAACTCTTCGCCGGCCAGCAAGCCGTCGCCTGAGACCTTCGTCACGCGTAGGGGAATGCCCAAAAAGCCCACGCTGGCGTCGCCGCGAGGCACGATCACTTCGCGGCTGGAGAGCTGGCGCAGGGCCGGGTTGATGCCGTCGTCGGGGCGCTCGGAATATACGATCGGCTCGCGGCCCGAACGCGTGCGGATAGAGTCGGCGCGACGCGCGGTTGTCGAGGTCGCGGTTTCGACCGGGGTCAGGTTGCGCGGGGGCGCGCTGGTCGTTTGCTGAGAAAAGCCGCGGTCGACCGCCGGCAATGTGCTGGTCGCATCCAGCGCGGGCTCGGCGTCCTGGTTGGAACGGCAGCCGCCCATCAACCCCAGCAACGCTACCAGCCCCAGGGCCAGCAAGCTGCGCGCACTCAGCGCCGTATCGTTTATCCAACGTCCAAACCGGCAGTCGCCTCCTTGCATCATCTCGTGAAGTTACACGCCGCTCCGCCCCCAGCGCAAGTTCGGCATTTCCCACCCGCCATTTGCCATAGAGGCTCCGATGCCACGGGCTTCGGGTTTGTGGCACGCCGGTTGAGCGGTGCGTGAGCGGCTACTCAAGGTCGCTTCCCGGGCTTGCCCCAAACCCAATGTGAGGCATTGGCGTCCCGTGCCGGTCACGGCACCATTTCATCAGTCGAGGAAGGCCCAGATTTTCTGGAAGGACTTTTTGTCGAGGCCGTGCGGGTCGGCGATGTGGTAGAGGTCGCCGCCCAAGTCGCGCAACACGATGCCCTGGCTGGGCAGGCGGATGGGCCAGTCCTCGAGCTTGGTCTGAAAACTGCGCGGGCCCTGGCGGGTCTGCACCTTCCAGGTGCGCAGCTCGAAGTCGCGCTCGATGGCCTCGATGCCCGTCACCTCGAGCATGAACCCGGCTTCCCCCAGGACCTGCTCCAGCGCGCGGCGCGACTCGCTGTCGAGGTCCTCCAGGTGCGGCACCAGGGCCACTTCGCTGTCGTCTTTTTCACCGACGCGCCGCAGCGAGATGTATTCGCGCGGGCTGCTCCAGGGAAAACACGGGCGCACCGTGACGGCGATGTTGTCGTCGCCGCGGATGAAACGCAGGCGGCCGGTACCGTCGATGCGCAGCGTGAAGTCCTGGCGCTGCGTGGTGGTGGACTCTGAGGATGGCTGTGGGGAGGAGGCGGAGGAGCTCATGGTTGCTTGCGGTAGCGGCGCAAGGCCGGTGGAGCCCTCCCGGCAGTGTAGCGATGCGTTGGCTGGATAGCTTTGGTAGGCGTCGCTACTCGACCGGTTGGGCGCTTTCGGAAAAGAGGGTCTCGCTGTTCACCTGGCGGGCGTACTGCGTCACGATCTGCTGGCAGCGCGTGTTCAGCTGGGCGACGGAGGCGAAGATCTGGTCTTCGAGATCGTTGATGTCGTTGGCGGCTTCGCGGTTGTAGCCACGGGTGGGCCGACGGGAAAGATTGGCCGGGCGTTGTACGACGAGTTCGCCTTCCAGTTGGCCGATTTGGCTGACCTTGGTGATCATCTCGGTGGAGAAATCGATCATCGAGTCGAGCTCGGCCAGCAGCTCCACGTTGATGCGGCGGGACTCGGCCAACTCGGCGCGGGTCTGCTGCAGCAGGGCCTTGGTTTCCTTCAGGTCCTGGACCAGGCGCTGATTTTCGTCGGTCAGCTCCTTGTTTTCGTCGTAGAGTTCGGTCAGCTCCTCGCGAAGGCCTTCGTTGGCCTTGCGCAGCTGGGCGATGTCGTTGGACGACGGACGCGGCGTGTCTTCGCGCAGGCTCGGGGCCGGCGGCTTGCGTTCAAAGCTCGTGTCGTCAGCAAACGCGCGGGTGGGCGCGGAAGCGTCGCTGTGGGCCGGGTCCGACGTGAAACCGTCAGCGGCAATCAGTCCCAGCCCCAGGACGCAGAGCGAGACCACCGCGGGGGTGGTCCAATCAAAGGATGTGCGGGTGGTGCGTTTCATCTGTGGGCATATCGGTTCTTTGGCGGCTGGACCTTAACCCTTTTTTACAATCCCGAAGTCACTTGCTGAGAATGAGTTCACACTCTTTGTCGGTGCCAATCGTCTGCCTGCGCTTAGGTGTATTTACGTTCGTTCGTGGGATTGTGAGGGCGATGGCTACACCGCGTACATCTCGTGCAGTTCGCGTTGGAGTTTTTCGAGTCCCGCGTAGACGCCCTCGGGCTTGTGGACCAGTTCCTCGTGCTTGCCCTGCTCGACCAGGCGCCCGTCCTTGATGACAAAGAGCCGGCTTGCCCGGCGCAGGGTGGAGAGGCGGTGGGCGATGGCCAAGGTGGTGCGGCCTTCGGTCAGACGCTCGATGGCTTCCTGAATGTTGCGTTCGGTCTGGGTGTCGACCGAGGAGGTGGCCTCGTCGAGGATGAGGATGCGCGGGTTGTGCAGCACCGCGCGCGCGATGGAGATGCGTTGGCGTTCGCCGCCGGAGAGGGTGTGGCCGCGCTCGCCCACGATGGTGTCATAACCCATCGGCAGGCGGGCGATAAAGTCGTGCGCGTTGGCCGCGCGGGCGGCTTCGATGGCAGCTTCGATGGTGGCCTCGCGATTCCCGTACCGGATGTTTTCCAGAATGCTCCCGTGAAAAAGGAAGGGGTCCTGCATGACCATGCCCAGCTGACGTCGGTAAGCGCCCGGCTCAAAGTCCCGCAAGTCCTGCCCATCGACCAGGATGCGCCCTCCAGTCGGGTCGTAGAAGCGCGCCAGCAGGTTCATGATGGTGGACTTGCCCGCGCCCGAGGGCCCGACAAAGCCGATCATCTCGCCCGGCTCGATCTGGAAGGTGATGCCCTTCAGCGTGAGCCGCACCGGGTCATAGCCGAAGGTGACGTTCTCAAAGGCGATGCGGCCTTCGATGCGTTCGGGGGTGTGCGCTGCGGACTTGGCGGTGATTTCGGGTTCGCTGTCGAGCACCTCAAACACCCGGTGGGCCGAGCTGATCGAGCGGTTGACCGAGCGCGTCAAAAAGCCGATGGCGTCGATCGGCCCGATGAACATCCCCATGTAGAGCATGAAGGCGACAAAGGTGCCCAGCTCCATCGTGCGTACGCCCGAGGCATCACCCAACAGCCGCGGGATGGCCAGGAACCAGACCAGCAGCACCATCGCCTCGATCACAAAAAAGATGACCGGCCACCAGCCCGCCCAGATGCGCGCGATGTCGATGCCCTCCTCGGTGTAGGTTTCGTTGCGCCCGGCAAAGCGTTCGCGCTCCTGGGTTTCCTGGTTGAAGGCCTTGACCACGCGCATGCCGGGGATGGTGTCCGAGAGCACCGCGGTGAGGTTGGACCACTTTTGCCACACGCGCAGAAAAACGCGGTGCAGCTGCTTGCCCATCACCAGAATCAACCCGAAGACCAGTGGAAGCGGCAGAATCAGCACCAGCCCGAGACGCCAGTCCAGCCAGACCAGCACAACGCTAAGCCCGGCGATCATCGTCAGCGAAAAAAGCAGCTCGGTCACGCCGAAGGCGATGAAGTCCCAGATGCGGTCGGTGTCGCTGGTGACGCGGCTGATCAGCGAGCCGGTCTGGTGCTTGGAGAAGTAATTGACCGAGAGCGTCTGCAGGTGGTCGTAGACGTGCGAGCGCAGGTCGCGGGCCACCTTCTCGCC
This sequence comes from Opitutales bacterium, assembly GCA_050331595.1. Lineage (GTDB taxonomy): Bacteria > Verrucomicrobiota > Verrucomicrobiia > Opitutales > JBHJGM01 > JBHJGM01. The sequence continues at coordinate 9,136 of JBHJGQ010000001.1, read as the reverse complement.
CACCCCTGCCAGCAGCCGAATACGCAGATACATGAAGCCCAGCCGCACCAGCGCCACAAAGGTCAAAAGGCCCAGCAGCCAGTAACTCAGCTCAAAGGCTTTGTCGCGCAGCAGGTCCCCGGCGATGGCGGGCGTGAGCACCTCGTCGATCAGGTAACCGGTCAGCCACGGCGGCACGAGCGCGGCGGCGGTCAAACCAGCGGCTCCCAGAAAACCCGTCAAAAAGGCCACCCGGTAGGGCTTCAGGTAGGTGAGCAGCCGCACCATGACCGAGAGCTTGGACGTTGTGACGGAGGCTTGAGCCTTGCGAATGGGTTCACTGATCAGCTCGGCGTAGACGGCGTCGCCCTCCTCGGCTTTGGGCGAATGTCCCTCGATTTGCTGGCGCAGCAGGAAGAGGATGGTGCTCATCGCGCCGCGTTGGCGGTGCGTGTAACGCACGACGGCCAGGCTCGGCTCGTCGGGCTCGGCAAAGAGCGAGAGCACCGTGCAGGACAAGCCCGGCTCTTCGCGCAGATCCTTCACGCGCGTGCGCTCGTGGCGCGCAATCTCGAAGGACGCCGCCGGCACATCCAGCGAATCGCTGGTGGGCGGGTGTTCGCCGTTGGCCGGATCGTTGTCGATAGGGGAAGGCGCGCGAGCCAGCACAACGTAGTCGGGCGTAAGGCCGATCCAGGTGGGGCGCAGCCGCAGCCCGGCATCGAGGTCGGCCAACGCGTATACCTGCACGGGCTGGCCATCGGCGGCGGCTTCAAGGCGCGCGCGCAGGTCTCTGGGCAGGCTTTCGGGCTGGTCGGTGTAGCGGCGCACCAGGGATCGGTTGCGCTCGGCGGACGAGGGAACAGGCGTACTCATGGCGGGGACGAATCAGGCGCGGTCAGCAAAGGCGGTCCGGTGAGATCCAGAGGCGAACGTGGAAGCGTCGGTGTGGTCGAAAAAACGTTGGCCCGGAAAAACGGGCACGCGGTCAGGCAAGGAAAAGCCCAGCAAGCTTGGCGGGAGAAACGCAAACAGGCGCCGCAGCAAGCGCGCGGTCACCGAAAGAACAGCCGTGGCTATCGGCGGGAGGCGCAGGCGACAACGCTCCCGGAAGCCGGTCAGGCGCTGCTCAGTGTTTTGGCGTAAACAAAATCATGAAACTCCTCCCGTACGGGTTGCCCAGGAGACAAACACCGCCCCCAAGCCCTGGCAACTTCGTTTTGGCCGAAATCTCCGCTCAAGGCTCCGCAACGGCCGCGCTTTGGGGATTCGAATCCATTACGGGGCCGATTTTTGCGTCGCCGGGGTGCTTGTCAGGGCTGGCTCGGCGGATTCCGTTTCGCGGCGAATGGTGTAGCGCTTGCGAAAACGCAGGAAGGGCTTCTCCCAGTAGGTGAAGCTGAGGTAACCAATCGGCACCATCACCAAAAAGCAGATTGAACCCAGCGCGGTCGACCAGAGAACGTTCTCGACATCCACGAACTGCCTCACGGCGCGCGCCAACGTGCCGACCACCATGAAATGCAGCAGGTAGATGGAGTAGGAATACGTGCCAATGGCAGCCACAAACCGCGAGATCGGTCCGGTCGTGTGCTTGAAGGAATTGTCGTACCAGGCCACGAGAAAGGCGTAGGCCACCCCCTCGGCTAGAGGCACGAAGATCCAGATCGCGCTGGGCGAGGGATAGCCGCCGTTTTGGTAAAAGCCGCCAAGCGAACTGAAGTACCAAAAGAAACCCAGAAAAAGCGCCCAAACCGCGGCAAACTTCAGGTGTTGGCCGGTCAGTTTATCGCGGTACTGATAGGCCAGGATCCCGAGCAGGAACTGATCGATGCGGCCAACAATGGTCAGGTACGAAGCGATTTGAATCGTGCCCTGGCTGGCGTAGAGCACCCCGCGAAAGGCCACTGCAACCACCAGGACTCCAAACAACGCCGCCGGTTTTCGCCGCAACAAGGCCAGCAACAGGGGCAAGAGCAGGTAGAAATGCGCTTCCACCGTGATCGACCATCCACCGTGAGGCAGGGACGGCATCACCACGCCACTCAAGACTTTGAACACATAAGCCATGACGTCCTCCCCGCGATAGGCGTCTTGCACCCCGTAAATCAGGAGCACGGCAAACAGCAGTGGGGCCAGGCGCAGAAAACGGTTCCAGAAAAACGCGCCGTAATGGATTGCACGGCCCTCCAGCAATTTGGCGAAGAGGTAACCGCTCAGCACCATAAATAGCGCCACCCCCGTATGTCCCTCGCTCAAAATCGACAGTGGATAGATGGGCGTCTGGTGGCCAATGCCAAAGTGGATGTTGAAATGCCAAATGAAGACCACCAGCGCCGCGACAGCGCGAATGTGATCCAATCCGATAAAATAATGGCCGGAGGACGATTTCATCAGACAGCAGCAAGCTTCCCGGGCGGGAGGTGCAGGCTAACGTCCCGCGCTCTGGCGGCAAGCGCGCAGGCGGCTAATCGGCCACCGCCGGGTCCGGCAAATTCAGATTGAAGATCTGTTCCTGGTCGTGGCCGTCGGGGTAGAAGGTCATCGCCTGGTTGCGGGCTCGGCGCGCCTCAACCAGATCTCGGTAACGTTTGGAGCGCATGACCGGCGGCGGCTCCGCCGGGAAGGGTCCGGGCAGGGTGTCGGTCAGGGCAAAGAGTTCCCGGCGCAGATCGGCCAGGATCGTTGCGCAGTCCGGGTCGTCGATGCGATTCGTGCGTTCGTGAGGATCCGCCTCGATGTCGAAGAGCTGATCGGGTTCAAAATAGTGCGGTTTGTTGCGAAAGTTGTATTCGCAAAAGGGCTGGGGGAAGTACGGATGCAGATCGGGCACTTCCTCGCGGGCCCCGGATTCAATCTCGCTCAGCACCGCGTCGGCGTGGCGAATCGCGATGTAGTGCCACTTGCCTTTGAGTACGGCGCGGCCCACGCCCATTTCCTGATAGGTCACCGCACGCGGCACCGGAGCATGTTTGGTCAGCGTCGAGAGGTAGCTGACGCCGTCGCAGGTGAAGGGCTCAGGCAGCGTGATGCCGGCGGCGTCACACAACGTTGGCAGGAAGTCCACGTGCGAGACCGCCTCAGCAACCGTGCGCCCGCCCTGTACGCGGTCGGGCCAGCGCATCAGCAGGGGCAGATGCCAGCCCCCCCTGTAGCAGGTGCCCTTGCTGTGTACGCCGTGGTCGGCGGTGTAGATGAAGAGAGTGTTGTCCAATTCGCCCAGGGCTTCCAGGCGCTCCAGGAGCACGCCGATCTGATCGTCGATTTGGACGATGCCGGCGTTGATCCCACCTATGGGCCCGTCGGTTTCAATGCCGGCGGACCGCAGGCGCGCCAGCACCGTTTCGTCGGGCGGGTGACTGCCGGGCGGCCGCTCGAGCCGTCCGGCAAAGGTGTAGCGATGGTCCAGGCCCAGGGACAGGTGAGGGTCGGGTCCGTGTGGCACGGTGTGCGCGAGGTGCAGGTAAAAGGGCCGTCCATCGGATTTCGCCGCGTCGAGAAAGCGCAGCGCGGTGTCGGTTAGCCAGGAGGGATTGTGGCTCTGCAGGGCCTTCGGGCGATTGCCCATCAGGTTACCCCAGTGCACGGCTTGCACCCACTCAAAGCCTGCGCACTCCCGCACTACTCGCTGGTGTGTCGCCTGACGTTCGCGCAGCACGGCATCGACCTTGGGCTCGTCCAGATCGGCTTCGGCACCCAACACGTCCGCAGGCCATTCATTCGGGCCGGCGTGCTCAAAGTTGCTGTGCCATTTGCCGACGTGGCCGGTGAAGTAACCGTTGGCGCGCAGCAGCTTGGGGAGACTGGGGGTGTCCGCAAACAGGTCGGCGTTCTGGGCGATGGCGTAGGGCGCGTCCGGCGGACAGGTGGGTGGCACGCTGGGGGCGCGACCCGGAAAGCAGCCGGTGAATATCGAGTAACGGCTCGGGTTGCACAACGGAGCCACCCCGCAGGCGCGGTCGAAGCGGATGCCCTCCTGGGCCAGCCGGTCGAGGTGGGGCGTGGGCGTGCGCCCGCCGTAACAGCCGTGGTAGGCCGGGGTGACGTCGTCGGCGATGACGAAGACGATATTGGGGGGCCGGGGCACTAAAGCACGCCAGCACTGGCCTCGCAGCGCGCCAAACAAAAAACGCCCCGGCGCTCAAACCGGGGCGTTTTTTATTACCTCAATCACTCTACTTTTTCTCTGCTCTCTTACTCTGCTCCTGCTTGCAAAAAATATCATCAAAGGTGGGCGTGCACGTTGTTGAGAATGCGTGTGCAGTATGTATGCCACCCCATTCCCATGGCAAAATTTTTACATCTCAATCAAGTCTTATTTTTCCGTCTTTTGCGTGCTAAATCCATCAGCATCAACCCTGCCAGCCTCTTTGGACCGTCTCCAGCCTGTGCAAGTTCCGTCGGTGAATGCGGTGCCTGTCCCCGAGTTTTCACAAACCCGAACGGCGCTGATTGGATTCAGTTGGGGTGACTTGTCGCGCACGTCACCAACCTAACCGCAATTGGGCCAAATGCGCAGCCAGCGGAATCTTCCGTGCCAAAATCGGTAGTTTTCCAGATGCCAGCGGCTACAGCAAAGTGCCTGCCCCGCGCATCACTCGCAGGCGGTAGGCCGTCACAATGGCTTGAACCCGTCGCAGGTCCGCTTCGGGCGACCCGCTGACCACACAGTAATCGTATTCAGGCCAGCGACGCATTTCCGCCTTGGCCGTGCCCAGACGGCGCTGAATCTCCGCCGGATCCTCGCTGCCGCGGCCCTGCAGGCGTTTCTTGAGGTCGTCCAGGCTGGCGGGCAGAATGAAAATGCTCACCAGCCGCCGGGCGAGGTCGGGATTGTGTTGGGCGGCTTGCCGAAAGGCGTCGGCCCCCTGCACATCGATGTTGAGCAACAGGTCTTGGCCGGCTTGCAGACGTGAGTCCACCTCATCGCGCAGGGTACCGTAGTAACGCCCCAGGCCGTGGACCTCCGCGGTTTCGTAAAAGGCGTCGGTTTTGCGGCGCTGGAGGAATTCCTCGACCGTCAAGAAGTGGTAGTCACGGCCGTTGACCTCGCCTTCGCGGGGGCTGCGGGTGGTCGCGGTGATGACGCGCGAGAGGGCTTCGTCCGCCGCAATGAGGTTCTCGCAGAGTGTCGTTTTGCCAATGCCCGCGGGCCCCGAAAGCACGAACAGGTGCGCGGGCGGTGTGCGCGGGTACTGGATGGCATCGCTGGAGCGCGTCGCGCCGGGATGCGCATTGGGGCGGGTCTGGCGCTCCCTTGCCATAGCGCCTCAATAGGTGAAGGCCACCGCGCCCAGGAGCAAGCCGTATCCGGCGAGGGCTCCACCGGCAAGGCGGGCGCGTCCTTTTTGGAAGAGCCATTCAAAGGCGTCGCGCAGGCGAAAGGGCAAGGCCCCCAGGTACAAGGCTGCCACCACGCCCACGAAGACCAGCGTCACCAGCAGCAGGCGCTGCGGCACGTCGTAGTGCATGTAGGCCGCGTCGAGCAGCTCGCGCGCACTCAGAAGCATCAGAATGCAGAGCCCGCGCACGGCCAGAAAATCGCGCACGTAAACAAACGCCAGCAGCGCCACCGTGCCGAACAAGGCCAGGAGAAAATGCCGAATGTTGCCAAAGTCGGCCTCCCCCAAATGCGCCACGTGCCAGAGAAACCAGGCGGTGCCGCCGCCAAAAAACAGGATGGTCGTCGCGTCCGCGCGCAACATCGCAAAGGCCCCGCGACGCACGGGTCCCCCGCTCCACAGAAGCAAGCCACCCACCGCCAGCAGCACCAATCCCGGCACCAGCGTCGCCCAAAACAAACTCATCTATCCCTTGGAAAAAGCCGTCACGATAGTCCCCGCCCTCCGACACGCAATCCCAACCTCCACGCGGGACGGAGGTTGGGTGCGCGCAAAGACGACGACAAGTGCGCAACCCCTTGCCGTGAGCAGGAGCGCTTTCCAGCCGTGCAGGGGCTTCAGCGAGCGACGGCGATCGCCGGGCCTTCGTCCGTGGAACCTCCCGCGCCGCTCACGTTGGATGCGTCCTCGGCGAGGGCCTGTGCCTGGCGCACCAGCGAGACGAACTCGGCGCGGTGGCCGCGCGGATCGTTTTGCAGACCGCCACTGGCCAGGGCGACCACGGTGTCGTAATCCAGCTGACCCAGGTAGGGGCTGTTGGAAAGCAGCATGGCCCAGCCGGCCACTGCGGTCGAAAAACGGAAGTCCGCCGAGGCCTGCGCCAGTTCGGTGCCTGCGTCCAGCAGCGGTTGCTCCAGCGACTTGCTGTTGTCCTCGCCGGGGTGTTTGTAGCGCAGCTTGACCGTGAGCAGCTCCGCGCCGCCGTTGGCCGGAGTTTGCGCAGGCGTTTGGTATTTCAAGCCGTCGACACCGCGCAGCTCAATGTCCACGCCATGCGGCACCACTTCGTAAAACGCGGTTACCGTGTGGCCCGCGCCGACGTCGCCGGCGTCCTTGGTGTCGTCGTTGAAATCTTCAGGCTTGAGCAGGCGATTTTCGTAACCCACCAGGCGGTAGGCCTGCACGAGTGTGGGGTTGAACTCGACCTGAATCTTCACGTCGCGCGCCACGGTGAAGAGCGACCCGCCCACCTGCTCGACGAAGACCTTGCGCGCTTCCTTGAGCGTGTCGATGTAGCCGTAAGTGCCGTCGCCCTTGTTGGAGAGCGTCTCGAGCATGTCGTCCTTGAGGTTGTGCATGCCAAAGCCCAGCACGGTCAGTTGGATGCCATCCTTGGCCTTTGCCTCGACCATGCGTGTCAGCGCGCCGCGGTCGGTCGTACCGACGTTGAAGTCACCGTCGGTGCACAGGATGACGCGGTTGTTGCCGTCTTCGATGAAGTGCTGCCTGGCCGTTTTATAGGCCAGTTCAATGCCCGCGCCGGCGTTGGTCGACCCGCCCGCGTGCAGCTGGTTGATGGCGTCGAGGATCGTGCTTCGCTGGTGACCCTCGGTCGGCGGTAGAACCAATCCGCTGGCTCCCGCGTAAACGACGATGGCAACGCGGTCCCTTTGGTCGAGTTTCTCCACCAGCAACTGCATCGACTGCTTCACGAGGCCAATTTTGTTGGCGCTGTTCATCGAGCCGGACACGTCCAGCAGGAAGACCAGGTTGGACGGACGCCGCGCGGACCAGTCCAGCTCGCGGGCCTTCACGCCAATCTTGACCAGGCGGTGCTCGGGCTGCCACGGGCTGCTGGCCACCTCGGTGTGTACGGCCAGTGGATGCTCGCCGGTGGGGGCGCTGTAGGCGTAGGGGAAGTAGTTCACGAACTCCTCGATGCGTACGGCGTCCCAGGGAGGCAGCTGGTTTTGCTGCTGGATGAAGCGGCGCGCGTTGCTGTAGCTGGCCGTGTCCACGTCGAGCGAGAAGGTCGACAGCGGTGCCACCAGCGGCGAGCGGTAGGGGTTGCGCTCGATGCGGTCGTAGCCCTCGCGATTCCAGTCCTCGTGCGGGAACGACGGCACCCCCGGCGTGGAATCTGGGGGCACGACACTCTGGTGTCCGAAGCCGAAGGGCGCGGCAAAATTACTGGTACCGCCTCCGCTCATGCCCATCCGCACAAGCGAGGAACCTGACTTAGGGGCGAAACCATCGTGGGCGCTATCCGCGCGCACGGGCTCTGTCACCGGATAGGCGTAGCCAATGTAAGAGTCGGACTTATTCAGGCCGCCTTGTTGCAGCGCGGCGGCGATCTCCGTGGAATCCGTCGTGTAGCCGTCGGGGCCACGCTGCGTCACGCGGAATTGGCCGTTGTGGTAGCCTCGTTGCTTGAGATCATCCAGCAGGACTGCCTTCTCAAGGCCTTTCGGATAGACGACAATCTCGCGGTCGCGCACCGTCCAGGTCAGCGGCGTTCCCCGAAGCAAGCGGTCGAGGGCAGCTCCGGCGTTGGTCTGGCTCAGCGTCAGGGACACCGAGCTGCGTTGATAGCGACGGGCCTCCTGTTGCCAGCGCAAGGCGTATGTTTCGGATTTCGCCACTGCCGCGTTCAGGCGCTGAACAAAGACCTCGGTGGCCTCGAGCAGCGACGTTGTCGGCACGTCGAAGCGCGAAAAAGCAATGGCCGCCAATGCCTTGCGTGCCTCCACCTGTGCGGCATCCCACGTGTCGATGTCTGCGATTTCGCGCTGATAGACCTCGGAGGCTTGGAGAATCGATTTCTGCGCCGGCAGCACCAGGTCGACCATGGTCGTTTGGTTCGCGTTTACCGGGTAGCTCTGCATCGGTGTGACAAAGTGGTCGTCGCGAAAAACGGTCAGCGTCACGTTACTGGCGGGCACCGCGCTGAAGCTGAAGTAGCCGTCGGCGTCGGCCGTCGTCGACACGACAAGGTCGTGGCTCTTCAGGATGACCAGCGCCTTGGCTAAGGCGCCACCCGTGTCCTTGTCCGTCAGTACGCCTGACAGCGTGCCGGTCTGGGCGGCTTCGCCCGTGGCCACCAGGCCCTCCGGAGCGGTTTCGGCACGCAAGGCCTGCAGGGTACCCAGCGCCAGGGCAGCGGCCCCGGCGAGGGTTGCAAGCAGCGGCACAAGTGCTCGAGCCGGCGAGCACAGTGTACGGTGGTTTGGCGAAGAGGCGGAGGGGCGTTTGGGTTGATGCTTCATGGTCGTCAGCAGGTGAATTGAGCAATGGGCGCGTTTGGGAAAGCGAAAGCGTTCCTTCGAGCACTTTCGCGAGTGTTTCTGCAGAGGAATACGCACGAGGCGTCGAAAGCTTAGCGCCTGCGCGCGATGCCCTGAGAACAACGCGTTCTCACACACCCTTACAGCCCCAACTCGCCGGGGCCGGGTGACCCCGGCAGGACAGCGCTGCGGCTGCATCGCGCTTGGGGTAAGCCCAGTTGCGTAACCCCTGCGCCGTCATTGCGAGGGCCACGCAGGGCGCGGCCCGTGGCAATCCAGGCGAGTGCCGTTACGTCCCCGTTATTCGTCTGGATTGCCACGTCGGCATATTCGCTGCGCTCTTGCCTCCTCGCAATGACGTGTCGGGCAGCATCTGCCTCCCCAACCAAATGCGCAGCATTTGAGTCCTGTCGCGGTCACGCGATAAGCGTCTGATGCGGGTGACCCCGGCAGGACAGCGCTGCTGCTGCATCGCGCTTGGGGTATGCCCAGTTGCGTAACCCCTGCGCCGTCATTGCGAGGTCCACGCAG